>NZ_BAYD01000022.1 GCF_000685075.1 Paraburkholderia oxyphila NBRC 105797 | reverse complement strand
CGGGGAAGAGAACGGAGACGAGAGCGGGGCTGGCGCGGGCGTCGTCGCCGGGCGTGCCGGCGCCGCGCGCCACGGCGCCGGGCTGACGGCCGCGCCAGCAAGCGCCGCGCCGCCTGATGCAGCGCCACCCAATGCCGTCCCTCCGTGCGCTCCCGCCACCGCAGAGGCGGCCATGCCGGCCGCCGTGCCGCTGATGCCGGCCATGGGCTGGCGGCGAGTGTCGGCGGGGAAGCTGGACGGCGGCGTCGATGGCGTTGGCGTTGGCGCGCCGTTCGCGCCCATGGCCGTCGCACGGCGCGCATCGGCCGGCATGCCAGCGCGCGAAGCGCCAGCCGATGCCGGCAGCGGCGCGCCGTTCAGGCCCACAGCTGGATTGCGCCATGCATCGGCTGGCTGCGCGTTGGGTGCAGGTGCGGCGGCCATCGGAGTACGCGCGGCCGGTTGGCCGTCGCGCAGCCAGCCGGCCGGCGCGGTCGGTTCGGTGCGCGCCCATGCGGCAGCGGGGCTGGGCTCCGGCGACGCGAAATCCGGTTCGGTGCGCCACGGCGAGGCACCGCCACGCGTCGTGCCATGCGCAGCGTATGCACTCTCCGCGCCCTGCGCCGCGGCGCTTGCTGTCGCACCTGCGATACCCGAGGCACCCGTTCCAGCGGCGCTCGCCGCGCGCTTGCCCGGCATCTGCGGACGCCACACGGTCGGCCGCTTGCGGCGCGTGCCGTCGAGCGATTCAGGCGTGCCGCCACCCGAGCCGACATTCGGCCCCGTGCCCGAGGCTAGTCCACCGCTCCCGAGTCCCAGGCCGCTACCCAATCCACTCGCCAGCTTGCCGAGGCTGCCCAGTCCGTCCAGACCCGAGCGCATCGCGCCTTGCGGCTGCGCGGCGTCCTGTCTGGAAGCGCGGCGGCCAGGGCGCTCGCCGTCGTCGTGGTTGCTCGAGGGAGGAGCAGGGCGGATATTCAGCCCGAGTCCGAGCGAGTCGTCGGCCCACGCGAAGAAGTTGCGCCAGCGGAAATCGATGAGCCAGGGCAGGCTCACGAAGAGCAGCGCCGTCATGACGAGCGGCGCGGCAGTATGCCCGAGCAGCTTGCCGAGCCCGTCCGCGAGCGCGTGCCCGAGCGCATCGAAGCCTTCGATGTGCAGGAGCGTCGCCTCGAGCGTGCAGCTCGCCAGCAACACGCAGACAAAGCCGAGCCAGAGCCGGATCGTGCCCGGGCCGCGCAAGCCCGCGCCGCCGGGCAGCACCGACTTCACGAGACGCCAGATCAGAGGGATGAACCAGACGGCCGATAAGCCGAACCAGCCAGGGACTACCGTGTGCATGCCAGAGATCAACGATTAAAAGAGGTGCAACGTGTCGAGTGTAACCGCCAGGCCCCACCGCACTGCAAAGCGCGTTGCCGCGGCGCTGCAGCCGGCTTGACGGTGGCTGCAGCGCCAGTCAGGCGTGAAGCAGGCCCGGCAGCCATTCGCGCGGGCCTCGAGCGGGAATAGCGTGCGGGAACAAAGCCGTGGTGGCCCGGGCCGCAACCCGGTGCGCCAGGCCGTGAGCCCATTGCGCAGCGGCGCACGCCAAAAAAAGAGCCGCGCCGTGCGAGGGCGCGGCTGCGGACGGCACGGCGCCTCACTCGCCCTGCTTCGCCGGTGCGGCGGTGGCAGACGCGCCGGCCGGCGCAGCTGCGGCAGCGGACGGGCCCGGATGCGTGAAAGTCAGGCGGTCGCCGTTTTCGAGAATGAGCTGCAGCGACTGCGGCTCGCGCATCTGCACGCCGGTGCGCTGGATATGCGCGAGCGCGTCGAGATACGGGCCTTCGATTTCGCCGCCCGAGCCGGCGCAGGCCATCAGCGTGCCGGCGAGCCGGCCGAACGAGAGCAGCCCGTCCTTGAGCGTGTAGCTGCCCATGTAGCGATTGCAGCCCGAGAAGCCGCTTGCGCGGCGCTGGCCGCTGGCGGTGGACAGATAGAGCGTGACGGGCCGCGCCTCGGGGGCGCCCGCAGTCGCGCCGTTGGCGGCGCCGCTGTCGGTATTCGCGCCCGGTACCGCGCGCAGCGTACCGTCGGCGCGCTTCCATTCGACGAGCTGCCACTGGGTGTTGTCGAGCAATTGCGTTGCCGCCGGATTGAACGGGTCGGGTGGCGGCGCGGACGTGTCCTGGTGAACCGGCAGCTTGCAGGCGGCAAGCATCAGTGCAGCCGCTGCGGCAGCCGCGAACGGCGCGGCGCATGAGACACGTGAGGCGAGCAGGCGCGCAATATGGCGTGCGGCGGGGCGTGTGCTCGAGCGGTGGGGCATCGCATCGTTCCTCATAACTGGCGAAGGCGTAAGCGTAACGCACCAAGGGGCGGCATGCGAGCGCAAACGTTCGTCAAAAAGTCACAAACGCGGGCTTCGCGCACACGATCGCGCAGCGTTGCCGGCGTGGGCGACGCGCATTTCATGCGGATTTCACAGGCAATTCACATTCAGGCGGCACGGGCCGACGCCCGCGGTGTTAACATCGGCGCTCCCTCGCATTCGCCTGGCCCGAAGCGCGCGTCAATCAGGATCGCGCGCTGCCTCACCGTCATACCTGGAGACATCATGCAGACCGGCACTCGCATCGGCACGCCGCTTTCCGCTTCCGCCATCCGTGTCATGCTGCTCGGCGCGGGCGAGCTCGGCAAGGAAGTGATCATCGCGCTGCAGCGCCTCGGCGTCGAAGTGATCGCCGTCGATCGCTACGAAAACGCGCCCGGCCATCAGGTCGCGCATCGCGCCCACGTCATCGACATGGCCGATCCCAAGGCGCTGCGCGCGCTCATCGACGCCGAGCGTCCGCACCTCGTCGTGCCCGAGATCGAGGCCATCGCCACCGATGCGCTGGCTGCCGTCGAAGCCGAAGGCGCCGCCGTCGTGATCCCCACCGCGCGCGCCGCGCAGCTCACCATGAACCGCGAAGGGATCCGGCGCCTCGCCGCCGAGGAGCTGGGCCTGCCGACTTCGCCCTATGCGTTCGCCGACTCGCTCGACGAGCTGAAGGCCGGCATCGCGAAGGTCGGCTACCCGTGCGTGGTGAAGCCGGTGATGTCGTCTTCGGGCAAGGGGCAGTCGGTGCTCAAGAGCGACGCCGACGTCGAGCGCGCCTGGCAATACGCGCTCGCGGGCGGGCGCGTGAATCATGGCCGCGTGATCGTGGAGGGCTTCATCGACTTCGAATACGAAATCACGCAGCTCACCGTGCGCGCGACCGATCCGGCGAGCGGCACCATCGAGACGTACTTCTGCGATCCGATCGGCCACCGCCAGGTGGGCGGCGACTATGTGGAGTCGTGGCAGCCGCAGCCGATGAGCCCGAAGGCGCTGGAGCGCTCGCGCGAGGTCGCGCACAAGGTGACCGCGGCGCTGGGCGGCCGCGGCCTGTTCGGCGTCGAGCTGTTCGTGCGCGGCGACGACGTCTGGTTCTCGGAAGTGAGCCCGCGTCCGCACGACACGGGCCTCGTCACGCTCGCGTCGCAACGTTTCTCCGAATTCGAATTGCATGCGCGCGCGATTCTCGGCCTGCCCGTCGATACGACGGCGCGTGGTCCGGGTGCGTCGGCGGTGATCTACGGCGGCATGGACGCACGCGGCATCGCCTTCGAAGGGGTGGCCGAGGCGCTGGCCGTGCCGGGCGCGGACCTGCGCCTCTTTGGCAAGCCCGAGAGTTTCGTGAAGCGCCGCATGGGGGTGGCGCTCGCGACGGGCGTGGACGTCGAGGAGGCGCGCTCGCGTGCACGCACGGCGGCGGCGGCGGTGCGTCCTGTGCCAGGCGACGCGTCGCAATAATCGCTCGCACACAGCGGGTGCGTAGGGCGGATGTCCGCGCAGCCGCGCAATAACGAACTCACGAGCCAGCGCGCGGGCTGCGATCGGGAGCTGCGGTGCGCATCTGCCGCATGCGCGCCGCACGCCTCGCGCCGGATAATCCCGGTCTTTCGATTTTCCGGCGCGCGGCGAACGCTAGCAGCGGCGCATTCGCAAGGCACCGCGGTGCCTGCCGGGTTATCGTGTCACGCAACTGCAGGAAGGTGGGAATGATGAAGTCGATTGCGTTGTTTCGGCCGCGAGCGCTGCTTGTGGTGTTGTGCGCCTGCGCGCTTTCGGGCTGTGGCCTCGCAGCCGCGCCGTGCCGCGTGGCATCCGCGGGCCTGAAGATCGTGCCGCTGGTCGGGCACGTGGCCGCCGCGCCCACCGACGCCTGCGCCGATGTGATCGACCCCTGAGGCACGATCCACACGTGAGGCACGCGCGGCACGCCTGCGCGTAGCGTCCGGCAATCCGCGCAACGCCCGGACCGCGTGCGGCGCGGCGATCGACGCAACGGCGGCGCAACACGCCATCTCAACACGAAGACAGCCGGAGAACACGCCATGACTCGTCGACGCAGCGCCGCGCGCCGCTTTGCCATCCACTTCAGCGCACCGGGCGCCGCTCGTGCGCTGCCGCGCCGCTTCGGCGCCTGCGCGCTCGCGCTTGCCGTTTTCGGCGCGGTTGCCGGGGTGAGCCTGACGGTATCGCCCGCGCAGGCCGCCTCGCTCGACGTGCGCGAGATCCAGACCCAGTCGCGCCACACATTCCGCTATACCTGCGCGGCCGGCAAGACCTTCAAGGTCACCTATATCAACGGCACCAACGGGCAAAGCTTCGCGCTCGTCCCCGTCGAGGGCCGCAATCTGCTCTTTGTCGGCGTGATTGCGGCGTCCGGCGTGAAGTATGTCGCCGACCGCTATACCTGGTGGACCAAGGGCCCCAGCGCCGATCTCTACGACGCCACGAACGAAGACAGCCCCAAGCCGATCGTCTCCGGTTGCGCCACGATCATGCGCTAGAGGCCGCGCGCCGCACGCGCGACTCCGGCCGGATTGCACGCTTGCCGACGCGATCCGCGCCACCGGCGTAATCTGGCGGTCGTCGCGCACGCTTCATGCGGATTGCGTATTCGTACGTCACGACATACGCAACGGCATTGCACAGCGTCCGCTGAACCGCGAGGTGGCCGATGAAAGCATCTGATCTGTTCGTGAAGGCGCTCGAAGCCGAGGGTGTCGAGTACGTGTTTGGCATTCCGGGCGAGGAGAATCTCGATCTGCTCGAATCGCTGCGGCGCTCGAAGATTCGTCTGATCGTCACGCGCCACGAGCAGGCCGCGGGCTTCATGGCCGCCACCTATGGCCGGCTCACGGGCCGCACCGGCGTGTGTCTCGCCACGCTCGGGCCGGGCGCCACCAATTTCGTGACCGCTGCCGCCTACGCGCAGCTGGGCGGCATGCCCATGCTGATGGTCACGGGCCAGAAGCCGATCAAGACCAGCAAGCAGGGCCACTTCCAGATCGTCGACGTGGTGCGCATGATGGAGCCGCTCACCAAGTACGCGCGGCAGATCGTCTCCATCGGCAATATTCCGGCGCTCGTGCGCGAGGCGTTTCGCCAGGCGGAGCAGGAGCGGCCGGGCGCCGTCCATCTGGAGCTGCCCGAGGACGTCGCCGACGAAGAGGGCGACGGCAAGCCCATCCCGAAGAGCTACAGCCGCCGCCCCATCGCCGAGGAAAAGGCCGTCGCGCACGCGGTGGCGGCGATCTGCACGGCGCGCCATCCGCTGCTCATGATCGGCGCGGGCGGCAACCGCAAGACCACGCGCAACGTGCTGCGCGAGTTCGTCGACCAGACCGGCATCCCGTTCTTCACCACGCAGATGGGCAAGGGCGTGATCGACGAATCGCATCCGCTGTGGCTCGGCAACGCCACGCTCTCCGACGGCGACTTCGTGCATCGGGCGATCGAGCACGCCGATTGCATCATCAACGTCGGCCACGACGTGATCGAAAAACCGCCGTTCTTCATGCGCAGCGCCGAAGAAAAGACCGTGATCCACGTGAATTTTCTCGGTGCCGAAGTCGATCCCGTCTATTTCCCGCAGATCGAAGTGGTGGGCGACATCGCCAATGCCGTCTGGCAATTGAAGGAGCGCCTCAAGGCGCGCGAGCACGCATGGGACTTCGCGCGCTTCGAGGAGATCAAGCGCCACTTCGACGCGCATCTCGCCAAGGGCCAGCACGACCCGCGCTTTCCGATGTATCCGGTGCGGCTCGTGCACGATGTCTACAGCGCGATGCCCGAAGACGGCATCCTGTGCCTCGACAACGGCATGTACAAGATCTGGTTCGCGCGCTACTACCGCGCGCGCGAGCCCAATTCGCTCCTGCTCGACAACGCGCTCGCCTCGATGGGCGCGGGGCTGCCCTCGGCCATCGCGACGAAGATCGTGCATCCCGAGCGCAAGGTGGTGGCCGTGTGCGGCGACGGCGGCTTCATGATGAACTCGCAGGAAGTGGAGACGGCGGTGCGCCTGAAGCTCGATCTCGTCGTGCTGATCCTGCGCGACGACGCCTTCGGCATGATCCGCTGGAAGCAGGAGAACATGAATTTCCCCGATTACGGGATGACGCTGCAGAACCCCGATTTCGTCGACTACGCGCAGAGTTACGGCGCGCACGGCCATCGCGTGAGCGAGGCGGATCAGCTCAAGCCGCTCATCGAGCAGTGTTTCGCGACGCCGGGCGTGCACGTGATCGACGTGCCCGTCGACTATTCGGACAACGAGCGCGTGCTCAATCGCGAGATCAAGCGGCTGAGCGCGCAGCTCTGAAGGGCTTCGTTGAAGCGTTGCGGCGTCCGTGCTGTTCAATGAACGGGCGCGTGCGTTGTTGCACGCCCCGCATTTCCGGAGAACGCGTCATGCTCAAAGCGACTTATCCGTACTACCTGGCCAACGAGGCCGTCGCTGCCAACACCGATCTCGAAGTCACCGACAAATACAGCGGCGAAGTCGCCACGCGCGTCGCGCTGGCTGACGCCAAGGCGATCGATCAGGCGATCGCGGCGGCCGAAGCAGCCATGCCGGCCATGCGCGCATTCCCGCCCTTCAAGCGCCAGGCCGTGCTCGACCACTGCGTCGCACGCTTTCGCGAGCGCTTCGACGAACTCGCGATGGCGTTGTGCATCGAGGCGGGCAAGCCGATCAACGATTCGCGCGGCGAAGTCACGCGCCTGATCGACACGTTCCGCGTGGCCGCAGAGGAGAGCGTGCGCATCGACGGCGACATCGTGAACCTCGAAATCTCGGCGCGCGCGAAGGGCTATCACGGCTACGTGAAGCGCGTGCCGATCGGGCCGTGCTCGTTCATCTCGCCATTCAACTTCCCGCTCAATCTGGCCGCGCACAAGGTCGCGCCCGCGCTCGCGGTGGGCGTGCCGTTTGTGTTGAAGCCCGCGAGCCGCACGCCGGTGGGCGCGCTCATCATCGGCGAGGTGCTGGCGGAAACGGACCTGCCCAAGGGCGCATTCTCGATCCTGCCAGCGCACCGTGACGGCGCCGATCTCTTCACCACCGACGAGCGCTTCAAGCTGCTCTCGTTCACGGGTTCGCCCGCCGTGGGCTGGGATCTCAAGAAGAAGGCGGGCAAGAAGAAGGTCGTGCTGGAGCTGGGCGGCAACGCGGCAGCCGTGGTCGACGCGGACCAGGGCGCGAAGCTCGACTATGTCGTCGAGCGGCTCGCGTTCGGTGCGTATTACCAGTCGGGGCAGAGCTGCATCGGCGTGCAGCGCATTCTCGTGCACGCGTCGCTCTACGACGCGCTGCGCGAGAAGCTGATCGCCAAGGTGAAGTCGCTCAAGATGGGCGATCCGAAGGACGAGAAGACCTTCGTCGGGCCGATGATCTCCGAGTCCGAGGCGAAACGGCTGGCGGGCTGGATGGAGGCGGCGGTGCTGGCCGGCGCGAAGATCGTCGCGGGCGGCCAGGTCGATGGGGCGATGTTCGAGGCCACGCTGCTCGAAGACGTGGGCCGCGACACCGACCTTTACCGGCGCGAGGCGTTCGGGCCGGTGGCGATCCTCGAACGCTTCGACGACTTCGGCGAGGCGCTCACCGTCGTCAACGACAGCGATTTCGGCCTGCAGGCGGGCGTCTTCACCGATTCGCTCGCGAACGCGCACCGCGCCTGGGACGGGCTCGAGGTGGGCGGCGTCGTGATCAACGATATTCCGTCATTTCGCGTCGATAACATGCCGTATGGCGGTGTGAAGGACTCGGGCCTCGGGCGCGAAGGCGTGCGTTACGCGATCGAGGACATGACCGAGCTGCGGCTCATGGTGATGCGCGAGACGTGGTGAGCCCGGGCGGCGCGTGGGTAGCAAGCGGATGAAGGTTGGGCGCAAAGGGCCGGATGTGATTCGCCTTGAGCGCCGCTCCCGGTGGCAGAAGCCGGTCCGCGCGGCCATAGGGATTTATGCCAAGGTGCTACAATACCGGCCTTTCGCCGAATTGCGCCCGCCCTCGTGGCGGGTTCTTGAAGCGGCCGGGCCCAGGCGCACCAAGGTGCACCGCGGCGCACCGGCTGGAAATAAGGGAACGAGCGGGTCGAGCGCGGCCGTCCAGCCAGCGCTCCCTGCGCACCTCTGATGGAGGGCGTTCCCGCGAAAATGCCGGGCATCTTCCGCGAGCCGTCCGCCGGACGGCTGCCGCGGCCGGCAGTCCGGGCACCAAGCCGCAGCGGCCGCGCGGCTCCCGAAAGCGTTTGCCAGGTTTGCGAGCACGTTACGCTGCAAGCCGGCAGCACCCGCAGTGATTACTCAGAGGCGCGCCGCGCCTCACGCGCATAGCGCCTTTATAGCGAAAGCCACCATGTCCGACACAGCCGTCAAGCCCAGCACCGAGACCTTCGATCAGTTCGGCCTCGCGCCCGAGATCCTCAAGGCGATCAAGGAGCAGGGCTACACGACGCCCACGCCCATTCAGGCGCAGGCCATTCCCGTGGTCCTCACGGGCCGCGACGTGATGGGCGCCGCGCAGACCGGCACAGGCAAGACGGCGAGCTTTTCGCTGCCGATCCTGCAACGCCTCTTGCCGCTGGCGAGCACGAGCGCTTCGCCCGCCCGTCATCCGGTGCGCGCGCTGATCCTCACGCCCACGCGCGAGCTGGCGGATCAGGTGGCCAACAACGTGCGCTCCTACGGGGTGCACACGCCGCTGCGCAGCGCGGTGGTGTTCGGTGGCGTCGACATGAACCCGCAATCGGACGAACTGCGCCGCGGCGTGGAAATCCTGATCGCGACGCCGGGCCGCCTGCTCGACCACGTGCAGCAGAAGACCACGCAACTCGGCCAGGTGCAGATGCTGGTGCTCGACGAAGCCGACCGCATGCTCGACATGGGCTTCCTGCCGGACCTCCAGCGCATCCTGAACCTGCTGCCGAAGGAGCGCCAGACGCTGTTGTTCTCGGCCACGTTCTCGCCCGAAATCAAGAAGCTCGCCGCAACCTACCTGCGCAACCCGCAGACCATTGAAGTGGCGCGCAGCAACTCCACGGCCACCAACGTCACCCAGATCGTCTACGAAGTCCACGAGGGCGACAAGACGGGCGCGGTCGTGCAACTGATCCGTGACCGCGGCTTGAAGCAGGTGATCGTGTTCTGCAACAGCAAGATCGGCGCGAGCCGTCTCGCGCGCCAGATCGAGAAGCAGGGCATCGTGGCCGCCGCGATTCACGGCGACCGCTCGCAGAGCGAGCGCATGCAGGCGCTCGACGCGTTCAAGCGCGGCGAGATCGAGGCCCTGGTGGCCACCGACGTGGCCGCGCGCGGCCTCGACATCGTCGAGCTGCCGGCCGTGATCAACTTCGACCTGCCGTTCAACGCTGAAGACTACGTGCACCGCATCGGTCGCACGGGCCGCGCAGGGGCCTCGGGCGATGCGCTTTCGCTGTGCAGCCCGAACGAGAAGAAGCAGCTCGCCGATATCGAAAAGCTCATCAAGCGTCCGCTGACCGTCGAGCACCTCGTGGTCGACGTGCCGGTCGCGCACCACGAAGGCGGCAGCCGCCGCCGGGAACGTGATGGGCGCGATGGGCGTGACAGCCACGAAGGTCGCGGCGAGCGCATCGGCCACCGCCGTGCCGGTGCGTACGAGCGGCCGCATCATCACCGTTCGGCGCAGCCCGTCGACGACTTTTTCCTGAAGCCCTACGAGCCGTCGCCGAGCGCGCGCAGCAAGGCCGACGACATGCCCGCGCCGGCGGCCGCCACGCCGCAAAAGCAGAAGCAGCCGCTTGCCGCGCTGCTCGGTGGCCTGGGCTCGTCGTGGCGCAACAAGCCGACGTCGTCTTCGTCGTCCTGAGGTCAGTCAACGCGCTGGGTGATGGCGCGCCTCCCGGCGCGCCACATCGATCATTGCGCGACACGGCATGGCTCTGAGCTAACGCTGGAGTGTTGCATCCCCATTTTTCGAGATGGGGTTGTTCTCCGTTAGTATTTCCAAATGATTGCGAGTCCCATATCGCTGTGCGCGGTATGGGGCATGAGTCCTCCGGCTTGAGCAACCACACGGGAAACTATGAAAGAGAACGCCGTTGGTCTGAAATTCCTGCCCAGACACCGTGCTGTCGTTACCTGCGACTACACCGGCTTTGTCCAACCCGAAATGGTGAAAGTCAGGTCGGTTGTCGTGCTCGCAAAGAGCAGGACGAGTGACAGACTGCTGACCGTCGTGCCCCTCTCGACCACGCGGCCAGAGAAGTTACTGGCCTGCCATCACAGGTTGAACCGCAATCCGCATCCGGACGAAAGCCCATTGCTGGAAGTCTGGGCGAAGTGCGATATGGTGTACACGGTATCCCTCGCCAGAGTGAACTTTTACAGAACCCGGTCTCGACGAGGTGGGCGTGCGGTCTACCATTCAACCTTGTCCATTTCTCCGGACGACTATCTCGCGATTCAGCGAGGAGTTCGGTATGCGCTCGGTCTTGAGGACTTGCCAGCCCCTCAACGAGAAGAGTCGTTGACTTAGCACAAGCGTGGGGCATCAGAAGTCGTGCTATAGTCGCCTCGTGCCTCGCGAGAGGTTCCTCCGAGACTTCTTCCGCTGCGGCGTCGAAGAAGCCAGTGCGGCAACACGGTGATGACAAGCCAGCCGCGCTGCGAAAAAAGGGCGCTTCGGCGCCCTTTGTCTTTTCTGCGACAGCCTTCCCCGTTTTCTCCCAGGTTTCGTACCCAGCGCAACGTCAGCGCCAGATTTGCGTCGCGCTCAAGCCGCCGTGCGCGAATGCGCGAGCCGCCGCTTCCACGCATCGATCGCATCGGCCTGGAAGGCCTCGAGCGTCGCAGGAGTGGAATCACGAAGATCGAGGCCCAGATGTCGTGCGGCGGGAAGCAGCGCCTCGAGCGGCCGCGTGGCGTCGAGCGCCAGCGCGCCGGTCTGCTTCGAGAGCTTTTCGCCTTCCTCGTTGGTCACGACAGGTACGTGAAGATACGCGGGCGTTGGTACGCCCAGGCATTGCTGCAGCCAGATCTGGCGCGCGGTGGAGTCGAGCAGGTCGGCGCCGCGCACGACGTGCGTGATGTTCTGCGCGGCGTCGTCCACCACCACCGCGAGTTGATACGCCCACTGACCGTCCGCGCGAAGCAGCACGAAATCGCCCACCTCGGTCGCGAGATCCTGTTCCTGTGGTCCTTGCCAGCGATCGTCAAAGCGAATCAGCGCGGGGTTTTCGTCGGCTCGTGGGTCATCGTCCGGCACGCGCAGGCGCCACGCACGCGCGGGTTTGCCGTGCAGGCCGCTGCGGCAGGTGCCGGGATAGATCAGCGTGGTGTTGCGCCGGTGCGCATGGAGCAGCGAATCGGCGATTTCCTTGCGCGTGCAGCCGCACGGATAGACGTGGCCCGCCGCGATCAACTGGTCGAGCGCCGCGCGATACAAGTCGATGCGGCGGCTTTGCCATTCGGGCGGCTCGTCGGCCTGAAAGCCGAAGCGCTGCAGCGTCGCGAGGATGTCCTCGGCAGCGCCGGGCACTGCGCGCGGGCCGTCGATGTCCTCCACGCGCACGAGCCATGTGCCGCCGTGTGCGCGCGCGTCGAGCCAGCTCGCGAGCGCCGAGACGAGTGAGCCGAAATGCAGCGGTCCAGTGGGCGAGGGCGCGAAACGCCCGCGATAGCCCTGATGCGGGCGAGCCGGTGCGCTCACGCGCGAATCAGGCGGCTTGAGCCGGAGCCTGGGTGCTCGCGGCGCTCTGCGCGCGCTCCGGATGGCACGCCGGGCAGCTCTTGCCCACGACGTAGAGCGGCGAAGTCTGCTCGGCAGGCGAGACCACGGCGCGGCACGCGAAGCACTGCACGGTGTCGGTGGGCTCGAGCTGCGGATTGAGCGCGGTGCGCTGATCGAACACGAAGCAGTCGCCGGTGTAGTGCGCGCCGCCCACTTCCTCGAAGTACTTGAGAATGCCGCCTTCGAGCTGATAGACGTGCTCGATCCCCACTTCCTTCATGTGGATGGCCGCTTTTTCGCAGCGGATGCCGCCCGTGCAGAACGACACCACGGTCTTGCCTTCGAGGTCGGCGCGGTTCGCTTCGATCACGCCCGGGAATTCGCTGAACTTGTCGATGCGGTAGTCGAGCGCCTTGTCGAACGTCCCGACATCGATTTCGAACGCATTGCGCGTGTCGAGCATGACGACGGGGCGGCCCGCGTCGTCGAAGCCGCGGTCGAGCCATGCCTTGAGCACGACCGGCGCGACCGAAGGCGCGCGGCCTTCCTCGGGGCGGATCGCGGGCTTCTTCATCGTGATGATCTCGCGCTTCAGGCGCACGAGCATGCGGTTGAAGGGGCGCGTTTCCGAGAGGCTTTCCTTGAACTGCAGCGTCGCGAATTTGCCTTCGAACAGCGGATCGTGGTTGATGTAGTCCATGAACGCACGCACGTTGCCTTCATCGCCTGCGACAAACAGATTGATGCCTTCCGGTGCGAGCAGGATGGTGCCCCGTAGATCGAGCGACTTGCAGCGTTCGAGCACGAGCGGACGCCATTCGGCGGTCTTGTCGAGTGTCGCGAACTGGTAGGCGGAGAGATTGAGAATACGCATGGCCAACATGAAAACCTGAATCGGACGGACCCGCCTGAATGCCGCGCGCCGATTCAGCCAGCGGCGAAATCGGGGTAACAGCGCGGGAGGCGCGGCATGAGGCGTGACATGGGACCAAAGTGCCAAATGACGACAAGCTGCGCGGCGGGCGTAATCCGCTATTATCCCTCAACCGGGCGCCACCGCGCCGCGTGCGCGCCGTGTTCGTGATGTTGCATGTCGCGCGTTGCTGATGGCGCGCAAGGCCCAGGCCGGATGGCCCAGGCTGTTTGGACCGGGCCGCGTGGCCGGCATAGCGCGACACGCGGTCATACGAGCAGGCGGCGGCAAAAATCGCCGGACCGTAGAGTTACAATGACGCCCATGTCAGATCCCCGCTTCGTCCATCTCCGCGTCCACTCCGAATTCTCGATTGCCGACGGCATCGTGCGCCTCGACGACCTCGTCAAGGCGGCGGCCAAGGACGGCCAGGGCGCGCTCGCGCTCACCGACCTCGGCAACGCATTCGGCCTCGTTCGTTTCTACACGGAAGCCCGTGGCAAAGGGGTCAAACCCATTGCCGGCTGCGACGTCTGGATCATGAATCCGGACGACCGCGACAAGCCTTCGCGTCTGCTGCTGCTCGTGAAGGACAAACGCGGCTACCTGAATCTTTGCGAACTGCTCTCGAAGGCGTGGCTCACGAATCAGTATCGCGGCCGCGCGGAAGTCGATGTCGCATGGCTCGAAGCCGGCCTCGCCGAAGGCCTGCTCGCGATCTCGGGCGCGCAGCAGGGCGACGTGGGCCTCGCGCTCGCCGCGGGCAACGTCGAAAGCGCGAAGCGCCACGCGCAGCGCTGGGCAACGCTGTTCCCGAACGGCTATTACATCGAGCTGCAGCGCTGCGGCCAGCCCGGCAGCGAGCAGTACGTCGAGCAGGCCGTCGCCATCGCGGCGGAACTGAAGCTGCCGGTGGTGGCCACGCACCCGATGCAGTTCATGACGCACGAGGAATACACCGCGCACGAAGCGCGCGTGTGCATCTCGGAAGGCGACATCCTCGCGAACCCGCGCCGCCAGAAGCGCTTCACGACCGACCAGCGTTTTCAGACTCAGGAAGAAATGGCCGCGCTGTTCGCGGACATTCCCTCGGCCATCGCGAACACCATTGAAATCGCGCGGCGCTGCAATCTCACGCTGGAGCTCGGCAAGCCGAAGCTGCCGCTCTTTCCGACGCCCGACGGCATGTCGCTCGACGACTACCTCGTGCAGCTCTCGAAAGAGGGCCTCGAAAAGCGCCTCGTGCAGCTTTATCCCGACGCAGCCGAGCGCGAGAAAGAACACGCGCGTTACTACGAGCGTCTCGATTTCGAGTGCGGGACCATCATCAAGATGGGCTTCCCGGGCTACTTCCTGATCGTCGCGGACTTCATCAACTGGGCCAAGAACAACGGCGTGCCGGTGGGGCCGGGCCGGGGCTCGGGCGCGGGCTCGCTCGTCGCGTACGCGCTCGGCATTACCGACCTCGACCCGCTGCGCTATAACCTGCTCTTCGAGCGCTTCCTGAATCCGGAACGCGTTTCGATGCCCGACTTCGACATTGACTTCTGCCAGCACGGGCGCGACCGCGTCATTCAGTACGTGAAGGAGAAGTACGGCGCCGATGCGGTCTCGCAGATCGCCACCTTCGGCACCATGGCCGCAAAGGCGGCCGTGCGCGATATCGGCCGCGTGCTCGATCTCGGCTACAACTTCACCGACGGCGTGGCCAAGCTCATCCCGTTCAAGCCGGGCAAGCACGTCACGATTGCCGATGCGATGAAGGAAGAGCCGCTCCTGCAGGAGCGCTACGACAACGAAGACGAAGTGCACCAGCTGCTCGACCTCGCGCAGCTCGTGGAAGGTCTCACGCGTAACGTGGGCATGCACGCGGGCGGCGTGCTGATCGCGCCCGGCAAGCTCACCGACTTCTGCCCGCTCTACACGCAGGGCGACGAAAGCGGCGTCGTGAGCCAGTACGACAAGGACGACGTGGAAGCCGTCGGCCTCGTGAAGTTCGACTTTCTGGGCCTGACCACGCTCACGATTCTCGACTGGGCCGAGCGCTATATCCGCATGCTCGATCCGTCGAAGAAAGACTGGTCGCTCGCGCAGGTGCCGCTCGACGATGCGCCGTCGTTCCAGATCCTCAAGAAGGCCAACACGGTTGCCGTGTTCCAGCTGGAAAGCCGCGGCATGCAGGGCATGTTGAAGGACGCGCAGCCCGACCGCTTCGAGGACATCATCGCGCTCGTGGCCTTGTACCGTCCGGGCCCGATGGACCTGATCCCGAGCTTCTGCGCGCGTAAGCACGGCCGCGAAGTGGTGGAGTATCCCGATCCGCGCGTCGAGCCTGTCCTGAAAGAGACCTACGGCATCATGGTCTATCAGGAGCAGGTGATGCAGATGGCGCAGATCATCGGCGGCTACTCGCTCGGCGGCGCCGACTTGCTGCGTCGCGCGATGGGCAAGAAGAAGCCCGAGGAAATGGCCAAACACCGCGAGATCTTCGCGGAAGGCGCGGCAAAGAACGGTCTCACGCGCGAGAAGGCCGACGAGACCTTCGACTTGATGGAGAAGTTCGCGGGCTACGGCTTCAACAAGTCGCACGCGGCGGCCTACGCGCTCCTCGCTTATCACACGGCGTGGCTCAAGGCGCACCATCCGGCGGAATTCATGGCGGCCAACATGTCGCTCGCCATGGACGATACCGACAAGGTCAAGATCCTCTTCGAAGACTGCATCACGAACGGCATCAAGGTGCTGCCGCCTGACGTCAACGCGTCGGCGTATCGCTTCGAGCCGGTGTCCGACGCCAACGTGGCGGAAGGCAAGCGATCGCGCACGATCCGCTATGGCCTTGGCGCGATCAAGGGCAGCGGCCAGAACGCCATCGAAGAAATCTTGCGCGCGCGCGAAGAGGGCGGCCTCTTCAAGGACCTGTTCGACTTCTGCGAGCGCATCGACCGCCGTCTCGTGAACCGCCGCACGATCGAAGCGATGATCCGCGCGGGCGCGTTCGACACGATGCATGCGAATCGCGCGCAGTTGCTCGCCTCCGTGCCGATGGCGATGGAGGCCGCCGACCAGGCGAGCGCCAACGCCATGCAGGCGGGTCTGTTCGACATGGGCGACGCGCCGTTGGCCGCGCACGAGCTGGTGGACGAGCCCGCCTGGGGCGACAAGCGCAGGCTGCAGGAAGAGAAGGGCGCGCTCGGCTTCTATCTGTCCGGTCACCTCTTCGACGCCTACAAGGACGAAGTGCGGCGCTTCGTGCGCCAGAAGATCGGCGAGCTCAAGGAAGGACGCGACAAGCTCGTCGCCGGTGTGATCGCCTCGCTGCGCACGCAGATGACCCAGCGCGGCAAGATGCTGATCGCGCTGCTCGATGACGGCACCGGCCAGTGCGAAGTGACGGTGTTCAACGAGCAATACGAGGCGCACAAGGCGCTCTTCAAGGAAGACGAGCTGCTGGTCGTGCAGGGCGGGGCGCGCAACGACGCGTTCACGGGCGGCATCCGCTTCACGGTGGACACCGTGATGGATCTGGAGCGCGCCCGCAGCCGCTACGCGCAGGCCGTGAAGGTGCAGATGAACGGCAACGCCAACGCGAGTGCGCTGCGCACGGTGCTCGAGGCGCATCGCGCGAAGCCCGACGACTCGCTGCCCGCGCCCGTGGTGGAAACTCGCGGACGTGGCGGCCGCGATGGCGGCGGTGGTTACGGCGGCCGGAGCCGCGAGCGCGAGCAGGTGGCCATTCCGAACGGCCTCGCGGTGCAGATCGTCTACAGCAACGAACGCGCGCAAGGCGAGGTCCGCTTGGGTGACGCGTGGCGCGTGAAGCCCACCGACGAACTCATCGCCGCGCTGCGCGGCGAGTTTGCAGGCAGCTCAATCGAGATCGTCTATTGACGGTGTCTACGCTGCACGAGCGGCACTGGCCGCTCGTGCCGCTTGTTTCACTTCTTCGCGTTCCGCCTCATGCGGCACCGAACACCCACACTTTCCCCGGATTCAGCGTTTCTTCGCGACCTTGCCGTCGCGCGTGAGCAGCGCGAGCTTGGCGTAGCGGTAGTACGTCGTCTCGGCGTTGTTGATCGCGAGCATCAGCCCCTCGGCGCCGTCGAGAAAGCCCGCGCGAATCACCCAGGTCCGAAAGAACGCCCAGAAACCCTTGCCGAGCGCCTTGCCAAGCGACGAGCGCTTGCCGTTCTCGGCCATCGTCAGCGCGCCGGCCGTCGAATAGGCATTGGTCTTTTCGAGCGCTTCATGCAAGTCCGGCATCGAAATATGGATGATCGGGCCGTCGAAGCGTCCGATCGTGCCCTTAATTTCGAGGTGCGTGTGCGTGCGCACGTCGGTGAAGCGCGCGCTGCCACGCCGGAACAGGCGCTCGATGCGGTCGGGCCACCAGCCCGAGTGCTTCATGAAGCGCCCGCAGAAGCTCGAGCGGCGCGGCGTGCTGAACGCGGCGTGCGTCGTGCCTTCGGCGAGCAGGCGCTCGAGCTCGGCGCGCAGCTCGGGGCTCAGGCGCTCGTCGGCGTCGAGGCAGATGACCCAGTCGCCGCGCGCCTCGGCCAGCGCCCGGTTCTTCTGCGGGCCGTCGCCGGGCCAGTCGGTCTCGAACACGCGCGCGCCGAGCGCGCGGCAGATATCGGGCGTGCCGTCGGTGCTGCCGGAATCGAACACGATGGTTTCCATCGCGAGCCCGCGCACCGATTCGAGGCAGTCGCGGATGTCGTGCGCCTCGTTCATCGCCACCACAATGACCGAAAGCGTGGCGCGCGGCGTGCCGCTGGCTTCGCGGCCTGGGCGGGTCGGAGAAAGTCCGTCGGACATGGAAAGGACGCCTGTTCTGGAGGAATGTCGGAAGCGGTGAGCCGCGCCGCGCCCGCCGGGGACCGGCCTGACGCGAAGGTGCGTATTCTAGACGATGCGCTTCGCGTCGGGCGCGCCTGCGCCAAGCGTATACAATGCGTACCGCGCCGCCGGACCGTCCGTCAGACGGTCGGCTGCTGCGGAACGGCAGGCAGCCCGGGCCGGCCGCCCCAAGGCAGGCAGCCCAGTTGCGCCCGCATTGATACCCGCATTTTCAGCACCCGCCTTTCCAGAGGATTCCTTGAGCGAGACGTCCCGACAATCCACCCTCAGCAAGCCGATCGGCACCGGCGCGAAGTCGAATCCCGCGTCGGTTGGACGGCGCCTGTGGCCGTATATCAAGCCGCTCATCTGGGTGTCGATCGCGGCCATCCTCACGCTGGCCATCGTGGCCGCGACGGAGGCTGGCATTCCGGCGCTGCTCAAGCCGCTGCTCGACCACGGCTTCGGCACCAAGGGCAGCCCGAGCGCCAAGTGGATCGTGCCCAGTGCCGTGATCGGCCTTTCGCTGGTGCGCGGCCTCGCGCAGTACGCGTCCGGCTACCTGCTCCAGTACGTGTCCAACCGGATCCTGCTCGAGCTGCGCCTGAAAATGTTCGAGCGCATGATCCATGCGAGCGTCGGCTTCTTCCAGCGCGAGACGGCGAGTACCGTCATCAACGCGATCGTGTTCGAGGTCAACCAGATCCTCGGCGTGCTGTTGAGCGTGCTGGTCACTGCCGTGCGCGACTCGCTCACGGTCGTCTTCCTGCTCGGCTACCTGTTCATCCTCAACTGGCGCCTCACGCTGATCGTGGCGGTGCTGCTGCCGGCCATCGGCTGGCTCGTCAGCAAGATCAACCGGCGCCTGCGCCGCCTGAACCGCGAGCACCAGGCGCTCACGAACGAGCTGTCCTACATCGTCGAAGAAACCGTGGGCGGCTACAAGGTCGTCAAGGTTCACAACGGCGAGCAGTACGAAATGGACCGCTTCGGCGAGATGAGCAAGCGCCTGCGCGGCTATCAGATGCGCATGACGATCTCCGGTGGTCTCGCGCAGCCGCTCACGCAGTTCCTCGCCTCGATCGCGCTGGCGATCGTCGTGACGATCGCGGTGGTGCAGGCCTCGCACGACCAGACGACCGTGGGCGGTTTTGTCGCCTTCGTCACCTCGATGCTGCTCGTGATTTCCCCGCTCAAGCACCTGATTGACGTGAACCAGCCGCTGCAGCGCGGCATGACGGCCGCCGAGCTCATCTTCGGGCTGATCGACGAGCCTGCCGAGCCCACGGGCGGCGGCAAGCCGCTCGAGCGCGCACGTGGCGAGATCGAATTCCGCAGCGTCTCGTTCGATTATGGGAACGGCAGGCCGATCCTCGAAAACGTGACATTCAGCGCGGCGCCCGGCGAGATGATCGCGCTGGCGGGCCCGTCGGGCAGCGGCAAGACCACGCTCGTGAACCTGTTGCCGCGCTTTTTCGATCCGAGCGGCGGCGAGATTCTCGTCGACGGCGTGCCGCTGCCGGAGTACGACATCCACGCGCTGCGCAGCCAGATGGCGATGGTGAGCCAGGACGTGACGCTCTTCAACGACACGGTCGCGAGCAACGTGGCCTACGGCGAGCAGGCCGACCCGACACGCGTGGAAGAGGCGCTGCGCGCGGCCAACCTCTGGGACACGATCGCGGCGCTGCCCGACGGCATCGACACGCTGGTCGGCGACAACGGCATGAAGCTCTCGGGCGGGCAGCGGCAGCGTCTGGCGATCGCGCGCGCGATCTACAAGGACGCGCCGATCCTGATTCTCGACGAGGCGACGTCCGCGCTCGATTCGGAGTCGGAACGCCACGTGCAGGCGGCGCTCGAAACGCTGATGAAGGGCCGTACGACGCTTGTGATCGCGCACCGGCTCTCGACCATCGAGCGCGCGGACCGCATTCTCGTGATGGAAGCGGGTCGCATCGTCGAGCGCGGCTCGCATCAGCAGCTGCTCGAACAGCGCGGGCTGTACGCGCACCTGCACAAGATCCAGTTCCAGCAGAACGCGGCCTGAGTGGTGGAGGGGCGCCCGATGTCCGGGTGCGCCGCGCTGTGCTCTGTGCAGGCGACTCTGAGCCGTCGAGTCCGGCGGCCCGTGTGTAGCGGCCGCTGGGACGGGCTCGCGGCATCACCTGAGGCACCCAGGAGGGTGCCTCAGGCTTAAGAGCAGGTTCGTGGTAGAGCTTGCGGGTTCAGTCCGCGATGCCGTTTGCAAGTTCGCGCTTGCGCGACACGATGACCGCGAGGAAGGTGGCGGTGAGCAGGGCGATCAGGACAACGACCTGAATCGGCACGAGCACGTCGATCGTGAGCCCGAAGAGGATCGTGCTGAACGACACCGCCAGGCCGCTGCAGCCGGCGGTACGGATCACCGCATCGGCGGCGCGGCACGCGCGCCAGAAATAGATCGACGTTCCGAAGTAGAGCAGCAAGAGGGTCGCCGCGCCCACGGCACCCATTTCGGCGATGGCCGAGAAGAAGTCGCTGTGTGCGCGCTCATTGACGATCTGCTGGCTCGCCTCGCCGTGCTGCGCGAGCTCGCCGAGTGCCTGTTCCAGATGTCCCTTGCCCACGCCGTAGACCGGATGGCGCTCGAACAGCGTCACCGAGGCGTTCCATAGTTGCAGGCGCAGGCCCACCGAGGTGTCCTTGTCACCGCGCTGCATGAGGGCGAAATCGGAGCCGGCCTCGGCCACGCGGTGGCGAATGCCGCTCGTCGAAAACAACGCGCCGGCTGCCACGGCGAGCAGCGCCAGCGTCACGACCACGCGTTTCCAGTGCGAAAACCAGCCATACTGCACGCCGAGCAGCAGCGCGAACACGGGCACCGCGATCCAGCCGCCGCGCGTACCCGAGAGATACGAGACGAAGCCGCCCGCGACGAGCGCAGTGAGCTTGACGACAAGCGCCAGCGGCCGCAGCTTGCGGTCCCAGCCGAACGTGAACACCGCGAGGAACGCGAACAGCAGGGCGGTGTCGCCGAACGGAATCGCATTCGTGTAGTAGTTCGTGAGGCGCTCCGTGTCGTTCCAGCCGCCGGGCGGGCGGTCGACGATCACCCAGGCGCTTGCCGCGAGCGCACCCAGCGCGCAGCCCCAGCCGAGCACCGTGAGGCGGCGCGAAGGCAGGCGGGCGAGCAGCAGGAAGATCGGCAGCGCGAGCGTGAGGCGCGAGAGCGCGTCGAACTGGTGCGGCGCCCAGTAGCCGAGCAGCAACTGCTGGAGCACGACCACGGCGAGCGGGGCGAGCATGGCGGCGGTGTACCAGCGGTATTCGCGCCACGGGGCGAAATAAGTGCGGTCCTTGCGGTACGCGCAGGCGCCATAGAGCGCGAACGCCAGCAGCAGGAAGAAGCAGTAACCCGTACCGCCGCGCCAGACCAGATTCGTGGCGGGGCCAAGCAGGAGCAGCAGGGTAACGATTGGAGCCAGGCGGCGAGGATAGGTCGTCGTATCGTGATTCATGTCGGCCGGCGCAAATCGGACGGGCAGTCAGTTGTTATGTCGATAGCCGGGCAGTTGCGCCAATGCGCGCCGCGCGGCCATCGCAAGCCTGTCATAGGGAAACTGGCTCTATGGCCCGTAAGCCGGTCGATTATACCGGAGGGCATTTTGGGTATGCGGAATGCTCTGACAGGGAGTGCGCGTGGCGCGTTGCGGGAGTTTTCACGTAAATGAAAGGTGTGCCATGGCGTGCGTCGACGTGGGCCAGCGGAGGGCTTCGGCGCGGCATGGAACTGGCGCTTTATAATCGGCCCACGCGAGATCTGCGCACAATAATTTACAAGTCGGACGGGTCATGAAGGTTGGAATCTCCTGCAACGCGCTCAAGCACAGCGGCGGCCTGGAACGCTACGCGATGGACCTCATCCGGGGTCTCGCCGCGCGCGGCGTGCGGCCCGTGTTCTTCGCGCGCAAGTTCGATCCATCCGTCCCTGAATATGCACTCGTGGAGCCGCACCGCATCAACGTCTCGTTGCTGCCGGGCAAGCTGCGCGACATGTGGTTCTCGCGGCGGCTCACCACCTTGCGCCGCCGGGCGGGCGTGGACGTGCTGATCGGCTGCAACCGGGTCGACTCCTCGGAGATCGCCATCTGCGGCGGCACGCACCGCGGCTTTCTGCGCGCGATGGGGCGCACGCAGCGAGGCTCCGACAGCCGGCAGATCGCACTCGAAAGCCAGCAATATGCGCGATCGCGCGTGATCGTCGCGCATTCCGACCTCATGAGCGCCGAACTTCGTGAGCTCTATGGCGTGGACGAAGCGAAGATCCGCGTGCTCTGTCCCCCCGTGGATGGCGAACGCTTCTCACCCGTGGACGCCGGCACGCGCGCCGCGCTGCGCAGGCAATATGGATTTGCCGACCACGAGACGGTGTTGCTCTTTGCGTCGAGCAGCCACGAGCGCAAGGGCTTGCCGCTCATCGAGCAGGTGGTCGAGGCGCTGGATCTTCCGGTGGTGGTGGCCGTGGCGGGCCGCGCGCCCGAACGCGCGAGCGCGCGCGTGCGCTACATCGGCTATGTGAAGGACCTCGAAAACGCCTATCGCGCGGCCGACTACTCGATTCTCGCGTCGACCTACGAACCGTTCGGGCTTGTCGGCATCGAGTCGGTCATGTGCGGCACGCCGGTGATCTTTTCCTCGAATATCGGCTGCTGCGACGCCATCGCCGATAGCGCCAAGTACCTGTTCCGGCCCGGTGACGCCACGGATCTGCGCCGCGCGATCGAAACGGCGGTGGCGGCGCGCGGCAAGCGCGTCGAATCCGCCGCCGAACCGGGCAATCCTTCAGGCTCTCATCCCGCCGTCCTGTACGACGCGAGCGTGCAAGCCCACGTGGACGCGCTCCTCGAACTCGTGACGGACATTTCCCCGACCCGCTAGTTTGCGCCTTGCGCCCGCATTCAGCTCGCTCCGGCCAGCGTCAGAGCGGGCAATTTCGCCGTAAACCTCCGCCATACGCCGCTCGCGGGCATTCTGCCGGAATCTGGAAAGGTCTCATAGGATTTCAAGGGTTAACCCTGAGCGTTGACAGGCATACGATGCGTACATCGGTCGCATGCACATACATACAAGTCGCACGTCGACCGTCCTGAACAAACTGGAGGTCGTAACCATGAAGTCCCTGATTCAAGCCGTTGCCGTTGCCGCTGCACTCGTCGTCCCCGTCGCTTCGTTCGCGCAGTCGCAGTCGACCATCACCCGCGCCCAGGTGCGCGAAGAACTCGTGCAACTGCAGAAGGTCGGCTACCACGTCGGCGACGGCGATCAAGCGCACTATCCGGACGCAATCCAGGCCGCGGAAGCCAAGGTGGCCGCGCAAAGCGGCAATAGCGCGTACGGCGGTGTCGCGAACGCGTCGGAATCGGGTGTGCGTGGTGCCACGGTGTCGGCCCAAGACTGGAATGCGATGTACGCGCATCCCTAAGCCGCTAGTCCGACTCAAATGAGACACTGAGCGTCGCGCCGCGGGAGGGCGACGAGGCGCACGCAGCGGGCGGGCAATCGAGCGGTGCAATGCCGCTGCGAAACGCAGCCTGCCCAGCAAGAAACCTCCACCGTCGGGACTCCGATGGCTTGGCCCGGGCACGGAATGGGTGCCCGGGCGCTTTTTCCTGTGGGCAGCAATCCGTGGCGCGGTCATCCGTGGGCAGTGAGCCGTGGGGTGGCCAACAGTGGGGCGGCCGTTCTCGGACTGGAAATCGAACCGTCGGCTGCCCTCGGGACAGCCAGTCATTGGGCGAGCGCCGCCCGAATGCTCAACCAGGCGATTGCCCCAGCATTTCTCCAGGCAGATTTTCGCCGTGCAGTTGCGTGAGCAGCGCGCGTGCTTCTTCGATCGGGTCGCCCGTCATCGGATGGAACAGGAAACGCGGCGAGGCCGACAGCTTCGGGTAATTCTTGCGCGTACTGCGCGCATACGCGGGATCGTAGTGCTCGGTCACGAGCGCCTCGGACAGTTCCGCGTGGCGGCCTTCCTCCAGCAGACGGCACCACGACTCGATGCGCTCGCGCCCATGCAGCGGCGTGAGCTTGAGCAATTGTTCCCGGAAGTAGGTCTGGTCGCCGAGCAGGTGGCCGTAATCTTCGAGCAGCAGCGTCACGCGTTCCTCGCGCGCCACTTCGACCACGACACAGGGTGCGGCGTGGATGCCATTGACGAGCGCGACCGGCAGCGTGATCGCGCCGATACGCCGGCTTTCCGCCTCCACGAAGATGGGCTGCGCGGGGTCGAACGCATGGAGTTGCTGCACCAGCGCCGTGTCGAACGACTTCTGCGAGGGCTGCGCGCGCGTGGGCAGGGCGCCGAGCAGCGAGCCGCGATGCGCGGCGAGCGCCTCGAGATCGAGCGTTTGCGCGCCGGCCTTGCCGAGCGCGTGTAGAAGGCGGGTCTTGCCGCTGCCCGTGGGCCCGGCGAGCACGACATAGCGCAACTGCGCGGGCAGCGTGCCGAGCGTCTCGAGCACGGCGCTCCGGTAGGTCTTGTAGCCGCCTTCGAGCTGCCGCGCGCGCCAGCCGATCATGTTGAACATGGCCGTCATCGAGCCCGAGCGCTTGCCGCCGCGCCAGCAGTAGATGAGCGGTCGCCAGTTGCGCGGACGGTCGGCGAAGGTCGTGTCCAGATGCAGGGCGATATTGCGCGCGGCGATCGCCGCGCCCACGCGCGTGGCCTCGAAGGGCGAGTCCTTGTACAGCGTGCCGACGATGACGCGCTCCTCGTTGCTGAGCACGGGGGCATTGATCGCGCCGGGCACGTGGTCCTCGGCGTATTCGAGCGGCGTTCGCACGTCGACGATCTCGTCGAACTCGCCCAGTTGGGAAAGGGTGGCGCGCTGGTGATTCAACTGCGGTGCTCCGGTGGTGCGTGCGACGGCTTCGCGCGAGGTGGGCGCGATACGGCGGCAGGCGTTAGAACGAACACGAGATCAGGCGGCCAGCTCGGCCATTAGTTCGGGATGCTTGATGATCAGGCGCAGCAGGCACAGCACGGCTCCCGAAGGCGCAAAGCGTCCTTGCTCCCAGTCGCGCAGGGTGGCAACTGGCGTTCCGATGCATTCGGCAAACGCCGGCTGGGTCATGCCCGATGCTTCGCGTGCCTGGCGCACGAGCATCTGCTCGGGAGTGGTTACGCGACCAACGCGCCCCTTGGCTTCCTCGAGCGCCTTGCGCAGATCCGGCAGCGGCACACCGGCGTCGGTCTCAATGGCCTTGGCAATTCTCTCGATGTCCTTCATCACAGTACCTTTCGGATGTCCTTGGGAAGCATGTTCTCGCGCTCCGCCTTGGCATAGACCGCTATGAGCAACACGATTTCCGCATCGGTCAGATCGAAATAAATTCTGCGCGTACCGCCAGACTTACCGGTGCCAGCACGCTTCCAACGAACCTTGCGGGCGCCGTCGGCGCCTGGAATCACATCCCCCCGCGTCCGGATTGAAAGCGATCCAGGTGATGAAGTCGAGGCGCTCGTTGTCGGACCAGATACGCTCCGCTTGTTCCTGGAACGTTGGCGTTTCGATTACGGTCCGCATTGTCGGATTATACGGGAATCCCGTATATTTTCAAGTTGAGGGTGGGGAGGTCAACCGCGTTGCACGATGAGAGATTGCCTCGCGCGGTGACGGCCGGCTTCAGCCTGCAAGAGGCGTTGAAGTTTGCATTCTGGCCAGATATGCAGATCGAGTTGCCCTTGCGGCGAGAGTTAAAACTGATCCACGTGCTGCTTTGACAAACCTTTGTACTTTTTGCGCCGGCCGCTCTGTTCGGGCTGCGGTGCGTTCGTCGTGATCTGCGGCTTCCGGTCTCCTTGCAATGCGAGGCACGATTGAAGACCTGAACGACGTGCACGCTGTCGGTAACGATTATCTTGAAATTAGTATTAGCACTACCTAGGATTCACTCGTGATTTGCCGTTAAGCCATACGCAGAAGCGCTCCGTCGACGGGTGGCACGCGCAATCTTCCAGACGGAGGCACGATGACATTGAAGCACGAACGAAGAGCATGGCAATGGGTGCTCGGCGCTTCGATGCTGTTCACGGCTAGCGGCGTTGCGCAGGCTGGAACGGGGGGGACCATTTACTTTAGCGGTGCGATCGTTGAACCGACATTCCAGATAACCGCTGCTCCTGGCCGTTTCTCCGGCGCTTCAAGCACGAGCGCGCCTGCGGGGACGGTCGAACCGGATGGCACGATATCCATCGCCTATGTCGCCGCGCCAAATAGCACGGCCTACGCTGACGTATCGATCGTTGAGTCTGGAGGCAACGCGGGCGTGACGCATGCCGCACCGGCAACTGTGTCGGTGAGCGCGACTGACCGGGCGGCTTATCGACGCCCGGTCGATGACAACGGACGATACGGTATTGGGAGTGCCGGCGCGGTGATCCGGCTTCATGCCGGCGACTTGTCTCACGCGACAGGGCCGGTACTGGTATCCGTCGTCACGAGCTATCTGTGAGCGGCGATCGGCGCGCTTCGCCACGCATTCGAAGCGCACTTTCCCGATCTTCGGGGCCTCACATCAGCACAATATCGTACTGCTCCTGACTCAGATTCGACTCCACCTGCAGCGACACCGGCTTGCCGATGAAATCGATCAGCATCGCGAGATGCTGCGACTCTTCCTCGAGGAACAAGTCGATCACCTGCTGCGACGCCACCACGCGAAACTCGCGCGGATTGAACTGGCGCGACTCACGCAGGATCTCGCGCAACACGTCATAGCACACGGTGCGCGCGGTCTTCACCTGCCCCTTGCCAAGGCACGTCGGGCAAGGCTCGCACAGCACATGCGCGAGCGACTCGCGCGTGCGCTTGCGTGTCATCTCCACGAGCCCGAGTTGCGAGAAGCCGTTCACGGTCACGCGCGTGCGGTCGCGCGAGAGCGCCTTCTTCAGCTCGCCGAGCACCTGGTCGCGATGCTCGATGTTCTCCATGTCGATGAAGTCGATGATGATCACGCCGCCCAGATTGCGCAGCCGCAACTGGCGCGCGATGGTGTGCGCCGCTTCGAGATTGGTCTTGAAGATCGTGTCGTCGAAGTTGCGCGCGCCCACGTAGCCGCCCGTGTTCACGTCGATGGTCGTCATCGCCTCGGTCTGGTCGATCACGAGGTAGCCGCCCGACTTGAGATCGACGCGCCGCGAGAGCGCGCGCTGGATCTCGGCCTCGATGTTGTAGAGGTCGAAGAGCGGCCGCTCACCCGTGTAGTGATGCAGCGTCGGCAGCACCGCAGGCGTGAATTCGGTGGCGAACTCGGTGAGCTTCTGGAACGTTTCGCGCGAATCGACCTGGATGCGCGAGGTCTCGTCGTTCACGAAGTCGCGCAGCACGCGCTGCGCGAGATTCAGGTCTTGATAGAGCAGGCTCGTGGCAGGCATGCGTTGCGCCTGCGCGAGGATCGTCGTCCAGGTCTTGCGCAGGTAGGCGACATCGGCGGCCAGTTCCTCGCTCGTCGCGTCTTCGGCGATGGTGCGCACGATGTAGCCGCCTTTCTCGTCGGCGGGCAGCACGGCGGTCAGGCGCGCGCGCACGGCTTCGCGCTCGGCCTCGCTCTCGATCTTCTGCGAGATGCCGATATGCGGCTCCTGCGGCAGATAGACGAGCGTACGGCCCGCGATGCTCACCTGGGTCGACAGCCGCGCGCCCTTGGTGCCGATCGGATCCTTGACGACCTGGACCATCAGCGTCTGCCCTTCGAATACGGTCTTTTCGATGGGCTGATGATGCACGGGGGCATGCGCTTCGCCGGCGATGCGCGGATGCCAGATGTCAGCTACATGGAGGAACGCGGCGCGCTCGAGGCCGATGTCGATGAATGCGGACTGCATGCCCGGCAACACGCGCACGACCTTGCCGAGATAGACGTTGCCAACTCGCCCGCGCGAGAGCGTGCGCTCGACATGAAGCTCCTGGACTGCGCCTTGCTGGACCAACGCGACACGCGTCTCCTGAGGCGTGACGTTGATCAGGATTTCTTCGTTCATGATTGGTTTTAAAAGTCGATGCCAGCGGCGCGCAAGAGGGCGGCCGTTTCAAAAAGTGGCAGACCCATGATACCCGAATAGGACCCGTCGATTCGCTCGATGAACTCGGCGGCGCGCCCCTGGATGCCGTATGCGCCGGCCTTGCCGAACGGCTCGCTGCTCGCGACATAGCGCGCGAGCGCCGCGGGCATCGCGGGGGCGAAGCGCACGTGCGAGCGCGAAAGCGCAAGCGGCAGGCAGACGCCTTCGGCATTGACCACGGCCACCGCGGTGAGCACTTCGTGCTCGCGGCCCGCGAGCCGTTCGAGCATCGCATAGGCGTCGGCCGCGTCGTGCGGCTTGCCGAGAATGTGGCCGTCGATGCTCACGGTGGTGTCCGCGGTGAGGATCGGCGCGTACTTGTGCGCGCCGGCGACGAGCCGGGCCCGCGCGGCATCGGCTTTCGCGGCGCACACGCGCTCGACGTAGACCGCGGCGGATTCGCCGGGCAGCACGGCTTCGAGCGATTCGGCGTCTTCGTCGGGACGCGGCAGCAGCAGCTCGAAGCGCACGCCGAGCTGCTGCAGCAGCTCCTGCCGGCGCGGGCTCTGCGAGGCGAGATAGACGAACGGATAGGGCGCAGTAGTGGTCATCGGGGCGTTTTTACGTCTTGTTGAGGCGGAAATCGGGCTCGCGCGGGTTCACACATACGACGGACGCAATCCGGCGGGCGCCATTCGGGCCCGCTTCAAACGCGATGATAGGGGTGATTCTGCGTGATGGTCCACGCGCGGTAAAGCTGCTCGGCAAGCAGCACGCGTACCATCGCATGGGGCAGGGTGAGGGAGGACAGGCGCAGCAGCGTGTCGGCGCGTGCCTTGAGCTGCGGGTCGAGCCCGTCCGCGCCGCCGATCAGGAACGCCACGTCGCGCCCGTCCTGCTGCCATCCGGGCAGCGCCTGGGCGAGCTGCATCGTGGTCCAGTCCTTGCCGCGCTCGTCGAGCGCGACGATGCGCGCGTTCTTCGGCAACGCCGCTTCGATGCGCGTGCGCTCGGCGGCCATCACGCTTTCCGCGGAACGGCCCGACGAGCGCTGCTCGGGCTTCACTTCGCGCAACTCGATGCGCAGCTCGGGCGGCATGCGCTTCGTGTACTCCTCGAAGCCCTCTGCCACCCAGTCCGGCATCTTGTGGCCAACGGCGACGATATGCAGTTTCATTGTGCTAAACGAATGCGTGTGACGCGCTTGCGAGCACGTTGTGCGCTCGCGGTGTACCTGGCTCGTGCGCCATGCGCGTCCACTTCGCGTTGTTGGCGGACTTACTTCGCGCTGCGGCGCGATGCGGCTTTGCGCGCGGGCTTCTTCACGGCGGGCGCGTCGAGCTCGTCCTCGTCGTCGTCGATCGGCTCGCTCGGACGCGCGCCCACGAAGCCCGTGTTGTTCGCGAGCTTCACGCGCACCGGCTTGTCGCCCCAGATTTCCTCGAGGTTGTAGTACTGGCGCAGCGCGGGCTGCAGGATGTGGACGACCGCGTCGCCGCAATCGACCAGCACCCATTCGCCGATGTCCTCGCCTTCGGTGCTGACGATGTCGCCGCCGACTTCCTTGACCTTCTCGCGCACGCTGTTGGCGAGCGCCTTGGTCTGGCGGTTCGAGGTGCCGCTCGCGACGACCACGCGGTCGAACAGTTCGGTCAGATGGCTCGTGTTGAAGACGCGGATGTCCTGTGCCTTGACGTCTTCCAGACCGTCGACGATGGCGCGTTGAAGTTTGCGGATGTCCATGTTTACCCGTGGTGCCTGTACAAATGATGTTGAAGGATATAGTCCCACACTGCCGCGGGAATCTTTTCGGCGGCGGTGCCGCCGCGTTGTGCTGTTGCTACCCGCGTTTCCACGCAGGTTTTGAGTTCGCGCCGGATCTCGGTGGCCGAGATGTCGAGCGCGAGCGTTTCGTCGATCAGCAAGTGCCCGCAGCGCGTGGCTGCGAGCGTTGCGGCGCCGGCGCGCCGCGCGGCCACTTCGGCAGCCACGGCGGGCGGCAGCGCCGCGAAATCGAAGCCTGGGCGGCTCGCCACGCCCAGATGCGCGAGCGCGAACAGCTCGCGCCACTCGTGCCACGAATCGAGATGCAACAGCTGATCGGCGCCCATCAGGAGCGTGAGCGCCGCCTGCGCGTTGCTCTCGCTCTTCGCGCGCCAGCGGCGCAGCGTCTCGACCGTATAGGTGGGGCCGTCGTGCTCGATCTCGTCGGTGTCGACGCTCACCGTCACGCCCGGCAGCACGAGCGAGGCGGCCGCCGCGCGCGTCATCGCGAGGCGATGCTTCGCGGCGCTCACCTCGGGCTTCTGCCAGGGCTGGCCGGCGGGCAGCAGGATCAGCTCGGTGAGGCCGAGCACGCGCACGAACTGGCGCGCGAGCGCGAGATGGCCCTCGTGGATCGGATCGAACGTGCCGCCGAGCAGGCCGACGCGGCGCGCGGGCGCGTTGCAGGTTGCACCGCCGGGTTCGTTGCCTGGCGCACTGGTTGGCGCATTCGCGGGGACGGTCAAGTCTTGCGTCACGGTGTCAGACCCAGTCGCGCACCGGCAGAAAGTCCGTATACAGGCGCGCTTCCGGCGTGCCCGGCTGCGGCTGCCAGTCGTAGCGCCAGCTGGCGGAGGGCGGCATCGACATGAGGATCGACTCGGTGCGCCCGCCGCTTTGCAGGCCGAAGTGCGTGCCGCGGTCCCAGACGAGGTTGAACTCGACGTAGCGGCCGCGCCGGTACGCCTGGAATTCGCGCTCGGCTTCGCCATATGGCGCTGCGCGGCGCTTTTCGATGATCGGCAGGTACGCCTTCAGGAAACCTTCGCCCACGCTCCTGAGCATCGCGAATGCCTGCTCGAAGCCGCCTTCGGCGTAGTCGTCGAAGAAGATCCCGCCCACGCCGCGCGCCTCGTTGCGGTGCTTGAGGAAGAAGTACTCGTCGCACCAGCGCTTGAAGCGCGGATACAAATCGCTGCCGAAGGGCGCGAGCGCGTCGCGGCAGACGCGGTGGAAATGCTGCGCGTCCTCTTCGAAGCCGTAGTAGGGCGTGAGGTCCATGCCGCCGCCGAACCAGAACACCGGCGCCTCGCCCGCTTTGGTGGCGAGCAGCATGCGCACGTTCATGTGGACGGTCGGGCAGTACGGATTGCGCGGGTGCAGCACGAGCGAGACGCCCATCGCCTCGAAGCCGCGCCCGTTGAGCTCGGGGCGCGCGGCCGTGGCCGAAGGCGGCAGGGCGTCGCCCGAGACGTCGGAAAAACCGATGCCCGCGCGCTCGAAGAACTGGCCGCCTTCGAGAATGCGCGTGCAGCCGCCGCCGCGCAGCTTCTCGCCGGGCTCGCGCTGCCACGTGTCGGTGGCGAAGGGCGTGCCGTCGAAGGCGCCGAGTGTGTCGGCGATCTGCGTCTGCAGGCCCGAGAGCCAGGCGCGCACGGCTGCGCTGTCATGGTTCGCGCCCTCGGGCGTCACGCGGGTTGGGCCGTTTTGAATCGGTTCGGTCATTGGTGGGCGGGCGAGGCGGCGGGGCCGGCACTGCGCCAGGATTGGGTTCGGATTCGGGGTACGGAACGCGCGGCGCGCCCGCTAACGGCAAGTTTACGCCGTTCGGCGCGGCTTCGCGGCTATGCCGCCCATGCTATGCACCGCATGGAGCCGCCGCGACGCCCGCTGCGTATGCGATGCGCGCGCAGCGGGTAGCCCGTTTGGCATAGTGCGACCGGCGGTTTCAGTGCGACGCGGCTCGGCGACATGCGCCTGGCCGTTCGGCTAGCTGGCCGATCGGCCGAGGGCCGGTGGTCCGCCAGGCCGAGGCGCCGCGACGCGGCGAGCAGCCATGCCACATCACGCGTTGCGCCAGGCCGCGTACCGGCAGCGCGCGGGCTCGCGAGCCGCGCGCGCCTGTCCTGCACGGGCTTATTGCTTGCGCCCGGCGGCGCGATAGCCGATGTCGTGGCGATACTGCATGCCGTCGAACGAGATGCGGTTCACGGTCTCGTACGCGACGTTCTGCGCGCTGCGCACGGAATCGGCGAGGCCGACCACGCACAGCACACGGCCGCCCGCGGTCACGAGCTTGCCGTCGACGATCTGCGTGCCCGCGTGGAAGGTGACCGAAGCGTCGGTCTCGGCGGGGATGTCGCTGATGCGGTCGCCCTTGCGCGGCGTCTCCGGGTAGTTGTACGCGGCCATCACCACGCCCAGCGCCGTGCGGCGGTCCCAGTCCAGCTCGACCTGGTCGAGCGTGCCCGCAATGGCGTGCTCCACGACCTTCGAAAAGTCGCTCTTCAGGCGCGCCATGATCGGCTGCGTTTCCGGGTCGCCCATGCGGCAGTTGAACTCGAGCGTCTTCGGGTTGCCCTGCGCGTCGATCATCAGGCCGGCGTAGAGGAAGCCCGTGTAGCGGATGCCTTCCTTCTCCATGCCCGCCACGGTCGGCAGGATGATTTCGCGCATCACGCGCGCATGCAGCTGCGGCGTGACGATGGGCGCGGGCGAGTAGGCGCCCATGCCACCCGTGTTCGGGCCCTGGTCGCCGTCCTGCAGGCGCTTGTGGTCCTGGCTCGAGGCGAGCGCGAGCACGTGCTTGCCGTCCACCATGACGATGAAGCTCGCTTCCTCGCCCGCGAGGAATTCCTCGATCACCACGCGCGCGCCGGCGTCGCCGAGCTTGTTGTCGGCGAGCATCATGTCGATGGCCTGATGCGCTTCTTCCAGCGACATCGCCACGACCACGCCCTTGCCCGCGGCGAGGCCGTCGGCCTTGATCACGATGGGCGCGCCGTTTTTGTCGACGTAGGCGTGCGCGGCCGCGGCGTCCGAGAAGGTCTCGTAGGCGGCCGTGGGGATGTTATGGCGCTTCATGAACGCCTTCGCGAAGTCCTTCGAGCTCTCGAGCTGCGCGGCTTCCTTCGTCGGGCCGAACACCTTCAGGCCGCGCTGGCGGAATACGTTGACGATGCCGGCCGCGAGCGGGGCTTCCGGCCCGACCACGGTGAGGGCGATCTGCTCGCGCTCGGCGAAATCGGCGAGCTCATGGATGTCCGTGATGTCGACGTTGGCGAGCCGCTCGTCCTGCGCGGTGCCGCCGTTGCCCGGTGCGACGTAGACGACCTGGACGCGCGGCGCCTGCGCAAGCTTCCACGCCAGCGCATGTTCGCGGCCGCCAGACCCGACGACGAGTAACTTCATGTAAATCCCCGAAAGACCAGAACCAGAAACAGTTGCGGCCGGCGCACCCATGCGCCGGCCGTGAAATCGTAAGGGCGGCGAACCGGGGGCGGCCATCCGCCAGGTGGCTAACCCGGGTCTCGCCCGCGTTCGCCCGCGCCGATGCCGCTTATTCCTCGTCGATCGACGCGTTGGTGTACACCTCCTGGACGTCGTCCAGGTTTTCGAGCGCGTCGAGCAGCTTCTGCATCTTCACCGCGTCGTCGCCCGTGAATTCGACTTCCGTTTGCGGCTTCATCGTGACTTCGGCCATTTCCGCCTTGAAGCCCGCGCCTTCGAGCGCGTCCTTGACCTTCTGGAAGTCGTTGGGCGGGCAGATCACTTCGATGCTGCCGTCGTCGTTCGTGACAACGTCGTCGGCGCCCGCTTCGAGCGCGGCGTCCATCAGCTTGTCTTCGGCCGTGCCCGGCGCGAACAGGAACTGGCCGACGTGATCGAACATGAACGACACCGAGCCGTCGGTGCCCATGTTGCCGCCGAACTTCGAGAACGCGTGGCGCACTTCCGCGACGGTGCGGGTGCGGTTGTCGGTCATGGTGTCGACGATGATGGCCGCGCCGCCGATGCCGTAGCCTTCGTAGCGGATTTCCTCGTAGTTCGCGCCGTCCACGCCGCCCACGCCGCGCTGGATCGCGCGGTTGATGTTGTCCTTGGGCATGTTGGCGTCATAGGCCTTGTCCACGGCCAGACGCAGGCGCGGGTTCGAGTCGACCTCGCCGCCGCCCATGCGCGCCGCAACCTGGATTTCCTTGATGAGCCGTGTCCAGACCTTGCCGCGCTTGGCGTCAGCCGCCGCCTTCTTGTGCTTGATGTTGGCCCATTTCGAATGACCCGCCATACCTTTCTCCGTCGCACGCTTTTCGCGTGCATGGTGCAGTTGTCGTTGCTGCAGTTTTCAATACGTTTGTCAGGGCGCGGCATGTCGCGCTCGTACGTGCGCGGCCAGTGGCTTCATGCCGGTGTGCCCATGAGTAGCTATCCGCCCGAGTCTTCCTGACTGGCTCCGCCCGACTGGGTCTCCCCGACTGGGTCTCCCCGACCGGGTCTCCCCGACCGGGTCTCCCCGACCGGGTCTCCCCGACCGGGTCTCCCCGACCGGGTCTCCCCGACCGGGTCTCCCCGACTGGGTTTGTCCGCTCGATTCTGGTCGCTCGGGGCCGGTGTCTGGCGCCACTGGCGCTCGTGGCCGGGCTTGCAGGGTGGCGCACGGCGCTGCAGTTTCGCCTGGCGCGCGCGCCGGATGCACGGCGCAGCCTGCGCAGGCTGCGCAGGCTGGCAAATGCCGGCGGGGCCGGCCAGGATCGCTCCCGAGCCGCCCGGTGCCGCGTCAGGCGCTATGCGGCACGCTTCGTGACGTCCCCGGAGCTCCTTAGTGCCCCTTTCGTGACCATCAGGCGGACCTGAATTTTATCACGCCGGGCTCGCCCGGCCTCACCCGTCGGTGTGATTGAGCGGGGATTTCGCGGCTACCGCACGGGCGCGCACGGGCAAAGTTCGGAGGAAAGCGAAGGGCGAGGAAAGGCGTGAGGGGCGGCTGGTAGCGCCGCCCCCCGGCGGCATCAGTTCTTGGTGCCGAACAGGCGGTCGCCGGCGTCGCCCAGACCCGGGACGATGTAGGCGTGCTCGTTCAGGTGCGAGTCGAGCGAGGCCACGTAGAGGCGCACGTCCGGATGCGCCTGCTGGAACACCTCCACGCCTTCGGGCGCGGCCACCAGCGCGAGGAAGCGGATGCGCTCGCCGGGCACGCCGCGGCGCTTGAGCACGTCGATCGCGTGCGCCGCCGAGTAGCCGGTCGCGACCATCGGGTCGCACAGGATGAAGGTGCGGTCCTCGAGGTCGGGCAGGCGCACGAGGTACTCGACGGGGCGGTGGTCGTCGGCGCGATAGACGCCGATATGGCCCACGCGCGCCGACGGGATCAGCTCGAGCAGGCCGTCGGACATGCCCACGCCCGCGCGCAGCACGGGCACGATCGCGAGCTTCTTGCCGGCGATCACGGGCGCGTCGATCTCGACGAGCGGCGTCTGCACGCGGCGCGTCGTGACGGGCAGTTCGCGCGTGATTTCGTAGCCCATCAGGAGCGTGATCTCGCGCAGCAGCTCGCGGAACGTGCGCGTGGACGTGTCCCGGTCGCGCATATGGCTGAGCTTGTGCTGGATCAGCGGGTGATCGAGGATGAAAAGATTCGGAAAGCGGCTGTCCTGTTTCATGGCGGGGCGCACGAGGCTGCAAGGGGAAATCGGGGTGTCGGTCGTGCCGCAGCCGGACGGCTGGGTCCGGTGTGGCTCGCGGGAGCGCTGGGCCGCGCTACAGGCGCAAGTATACGAGAACCGGGCGGGAATTGAGCGGGACTCGGACCGGACGGGGGCGAACTGCGGCGGCGCACGCGTTCCTGCCGCACTGCCGCGTTTTGCGACCCACGATCCGCGGCGTCCCACGCGCACGGCCCGATTCTTCTAGAATCGCAAAAATCGGACGGGCAAGCAGGCGAAATCGGGCAAAGCCGCACAGCGCTCGCCGCCGTTGCTCCGCCGTCACCGAATCGTCACGCCAACCACGAGGACCTCAAAACGATGGATATGGGCATCGCAGGACGCAGCGCACTGGTGTGCGCGGCTAGCAAGGGATTGGGGCGCGGCTGCGCCGAGGCGCTCGCGGCCGAGGGCGTGAACGTGACGATCGTCGCGCGCACGGCGCAAACGCTCGAGGAGACCGCCGCGCAGATTCGCGCCAAAACCGGCGTCGAGGTCAAGGCCGTGGCCTGCGACATCACCACGGAGACGGGCCGCGCCGCGGCGCTCGCCGCCTGCCCGTCGCCGGACATTCTCGTGAACAACGCGGGCGGCCCGCCGCCGGGCGACTTCCGCACCTACACGCACGAAGCCTGGCTCGCCGCGCTCGAGGCGAACATGCTCACGCCGATCGCGCTGATCCAGGCCACCATCGACGCCATGAGCCAGCGCGGCTTCGGGCGCATCGTCAACATCACGAGTTCCTCGGTGAAGGCGCCCATCGACGTGCTCGGCTTGTCCAACGGCGCGCGCTCGGGCCTCACGGGCTTCATCGCGGGCATCGCGCGCCAGGTCGCGAACACGGGCGTGACGATCAACAATCTGCTGCCGGGCGCCTTCGACACCGACCGCATCCAGGCCACCATCGTCGCGCAGTCCAAGGCGAGCCACCTTTCGCTCGACGAAGTGCGCGCGCGCCGCATGAAGTCGATTCCGGCGGGGCGCTTTGGCACGTCCGAGGAATTCGGCAGCGCCTGCGCGTTTTTGTGCAGCACGCATGCGGGCTATATCACGGGACAAAACTGGCTGATCGACGGCGGCGCCTATCCGGGCACGTTCTGATCGGGTACGTTCTCACGCGCGCATGGCAGCGCAATGCATGAGCGCGCCGCCATGCGCATGAACGACACACTCAACCTCACCGAAAGAAGGAAGATGGCCATGCCCACCCGCGTCGCGCTCATCGCGCACGACCACAAGAAGGACGATATCGTCAGGCTGAGCGGCGAATACGTCGACACGCTGCGCCGTTGCGAGCTGCTAGCGACCGGCACGACCGGCGGCCGCATTGCCGCGGCGCACGGCCTGAACGTCGAGCGCATGCTCTCGGGCCCGCATGGTGGCGACCTGCAGATCGGCGCGCAGCTCGCCGAAGGCAATGTCGACGTGGTGATCTTCTTGCGCGACCCCATGACCCCGCAGCCGCACGAACCCGACATCAATGCGCTCGTGCGCGCCTGCGACGTGCACGATGTGCCGTGCGCAACCAACATCTCGACGGCACGCATGATCCTCGACGTGCTCACGCTGCGCATGAAAGACGAGATCTGAGCGCATTACGGCTCCACTCACAGGACTCACAGGACACAGGAGGCAAGGATGACCAAGGCAATCCGTTACGACAAGACCGGCGGCCCCGAAGTGATGAAGTGGGTGGACGTCACGGTGGGCGAGCCGGGCGAGGGCGAGATCCGCGTGAAGCAGAGCGCATGCGGGCTCAATTACATCGACGTGTACTTTCGCACCGGGCTCTATCCGCAGCCGCTGCCCGCGGGGCTCGGCATGGAGGCCGCGGGCGAAGTCGTGGCGGTGGGCAAGGGCGTGACGCTCGTGAAGCCGGGCGACCGCGTGGCCTACGTCGCGCGTCCGCCGGGCGCGTATGCGCAGGAGCGCGTGCTGCGCGCGGACCAGGTGATCCGCCTGCCCGACGCGATCAGCGACGAGCAGGCCGCCTCGGTCATGCTCCAGGGGCTGACCGCGCAATATCTGCTGCGCCGCACGTATCGCGTGAAGGCCGGCGACACGATCCTGATCCAGGCGGCCGCGGGCGGTGTCGGCCTCATCGTGTGCCAATGGGCCAGGGCGCTCGGCGCGACCGTGATCGGCACGGTGGGCTCGGACGAGAAGGCCGAAGTCGCGAAGGCGCACGGCTGCGACTACCCGATCGTCTATACGCGCGAGGACTTCACCGCGCGCGTGCGCGAGATCACGAACGGCGCGGGCGTGCCCGTGGTGTACGACTCAATCGGCAAGGACACGTATACGAAGTCGCTCGACTGCCTCGCGCCGCTTGGCATGTTCGTGAGCTTCGGCAATGCGTCGGGGCCGCTGCCGCCCATCGACTCGTCGGAGTTCGCGGGGCGCGGCTCGCTCTTTTTCACGCGCCCGACGCTCTTTACGTATATGGCGAAGCGCGCGGACTATGAAGCGATGGCCGCCGAGCTGTTCGAGGTGATCGCCTCGGGCAAGGTCAAGACCTCGATCAACCAGCGCTATGCGCTGCAGGACGTGGGCCAGGCGCACGCCGATCTCGAAGCGCGCCGTACGACGGGCTCGACCATTCTGCTGCCCTAACTGCGCGGCGTCGACACTGAAATCGCTTCGCTCGAAAGAGGCGCGCATGCCAGCCATGCGCGCCTTTTTTATTGTGTTTGTTTGCCGTTTATCTTCCGCCGACGCCCTTCCAGCCCGCAAAGCCGCGATGGGCAAGTCTTTCCGGTTGCAGGCCCGCTTCGCATGCCGCCGCGTTTACGCGATTTTTATACGCGTGCCAAGACCTTTGATCCGGATTTAACGCGATAACCAGTACCTTACCGCCATCCGTCATCCGCGAATGGAGAACACGACAATGGATGTGCTGTATATCGGGGGGCTGGCGGTCTTCGCCGCGCTCACTTACGCGTTGATCGCCGGCTGCGAGAAGCTCATGCAGTACCGCCGCGCCGATCAGAACGCGACGGGAGCGCGCTCATGACCTGGATTTTCTGGCTATCGGGGGCGGCGACGCTGTTGCTGTTCGTCTATCTCGTCCATGCGCTGCTGCGCGCGGAGGAGATCGAATGAACGCCAACAATCTGCTCCAGACGGGGATCTTCATCGTCGTCCTGCTGGCGCTCGCGGTCCCCGTCGCGGGCTATATCACGCGTGTGCTGGACGGGCGCTCGCGCGTCGTGCGTCTGTTCGCGCCGCTCGAAAATCTGCTGTACCGCATCGCCGGGGTCGACCCGAGCGCCGAGATGAACTGGAAGCGCTATGCGCTCGCCACCATCTCGTTCAACGTGCTGGGCGCGGGCTTCCTTTACGTGCTGCTGCGCGTGCAGGGATGGTTGCCCGGCAACCCGCAGCAGTTCAGCGCGATGACGGTGGACGGCGCGTTCAACACGGCCGTGAGCTTCGTCACCAACACGAACTGGCAGGACTACACGCCTGAGCAGACCGTGAGCTACCTCACGCAGATGCTCGGCTTCACCGTGCAGAACTTCCTCTCGGCGGCCACCGGCATCGTCGTGGTGATCGCGCTGATTCGCGGCTTCGCGCGTCACTCGGTGCAGACCATCGGCAACTTCTGGGTCGATCTCACGCGCACGACGCTCTACGTGCTCGTGCCGATGGCGGCCGTGATCGCGGCGCTGCTGATGAGCCAGGGCATGATCCAGAACTTCAAGTCCTACCAGGACGTGCCGACGCTGCAGACCACGACCTACGCGGCGCCCAAGCTCGACGCGCAGGGCAATCCGGTCAAGGACGCGAAGGGCAACCCCGTCACCGTCGACACCAAAGTGACGACGCAGACGCTCGCCATGGGCCCGGTCGCCTCGCAGGAAGCGATCAAGATGCTCGGCACCAACGGCGGCGGGTTCTTCAACGCGAACTCGGCGCATCCGTATGAGAACCCCACGCCGTTCTCGAACTTCGTCGAAATGTTGGCGATCCTGATCATTCCGGCGGCGTTGTGTCTCGTGTTCGGCAATGTCGTGGGCGACCGCAGGCAGGGCGTGGCGGTGCTCGCGGTGATGACGATCGCGTTCGCCGTCGCCGTGGGCGTCGAGCTCTCGGCGGAGCAGGCCGGCAATCCGATGCTCGCGAGTCTGAACGTCGATCAGCACGCGAGCGCGCTGCAGGCCGGCGGCAACATGGAAGGCAAGGAAACGCGCTTCGGCATCGCGCAGACGGGCATCTTCGTCGTGGCCACCACGGCGGCCTCGTGCGGCGCGGTGAACGCGATGCACGACTCGCTCACGCCGATCGGCGGCCTCGTGCCGATGCTCTTCATCCAGCTCGGCGAAGTGATCTTCGGCGGGGTGGGCTCGGGCCTCTACGGCATGCTGGTGTTCGCGCTGCTCGCGGTGTTCGTGGCGGGCCTCATGATCGGGCGCACGCCCGAGTATGTGGGCAAGAAGATCGAATCGTTCGAAATGAAGATGGTGTCGATCGTCGTCCTGCTCACGCCGATGCTCGTGCTGCTCGGTACCTCGATCGCCGTGCTCGCCGACGCGGGCAAGGCCGGCATCGCCAACCCGGGCGCGCATGGCTTCTCGGAGATTCTCTACGCGTTCAGCTCTGCCGCGAACAACAACGGCAGTGCGTTCGCGGGCCTTTCGGTCAACACGCCGTTCTACAACTGGATGCTCGCCATCGCGATGTGGTTCGGCCGCTTCGGCACCATCGTGCCGGTGCTGGCCATCGCCGGCTCGCTCGCGAGCAAGAAGCGCATCGCCGTGACGGGCGGCACGCTGCCCACGCACGGGCCGCTGTTCGTCGTGCTGCTGCTCGGCACCGTGCTGCTGGTGGGCGCGCTCACCTATGTGCCGGCGCTCGCGCTCGGCCCGGGTGTGGAGCATCTGATCATGATGGGCGTGCATTGAACGGGGACTTCATCAAATGACACAACATAGTGCTACACGGTCCATGTTCGATCCGGCGCTGCTGCGCCCGGCCATCGTGGACTCGTTCAGGAAACTCAAGCCGCGCACGCAGTTGCGCAACCCGGTGATGTTCTGCGTCTACGTGGGCTCCGTGCTCACGACGATCCTCTGGATCGCGGCGCTGATGGGCCAGGCCGAGGCGCCCGCGGGCTTCATTCTCGCGATCGCGCTGTGGCTGTGGTTCACGGTGCTGTTCGCGAACTTCGCCGAGGCGCTCGCCGAAGGACGCTCGAAGGCGCAGGCCGCATCGCTGCGCCAGGCCAAGCGCGACGTGATGGCGAAGAAGCTCAACGAGCCGCATCCGAAGGCGCCCATTCGCATCATGACCGCGACCGATCTGCGTCGCGGCGACGTGGTGCTGGTGGAAACCGGCGACACGATTCCCGCCGACGGCGAGGTGATCGACGGCGTGGCCTCGGTGGACGAATCGGCCATTACGGGCGAATCGGCGCCGGTGATCCGCGAATCGGGCGGCGACTTCTCGTCGGTGACGGGCGGCACGCGCGTGCTGTCCGACTGGATCGTCGTGCGTGTGACGGCCAATCCGGGCGAAGCCTTCCTCGACCGCATGATCGCGATGGTCGAAGGTGCCAAGCGCCAGAAGACGCCCAACGAGATCGCGCTCACGATCCTGCTGGTCGCGCTGACCATCGTGCTGCTGATGGCGACCGCGACGCTCTTGCCGTTCTCGATGTTCTCGGTCGAAGCCGCCAAGATGGGGCACGTGGTCACGATCACGGCGCTCGTCGCGTTGCTCGTGTGCCTGATTCCGACCACCATCGGCGGGCTGCTTTCGGCGATCGGCGTGGCGGGCATGAGCCGCATGATGCAGGCCAACGTGATCGCCACCTCGGGCCGCGCCGTGGAAGCGGCCGGCGACGTGGACGTGCTGCTGCTCGACAAGACCGGCACGATCACGCTCGGTAACCGCCAGGCCTCGGCTTTCGTGCCGGCGCCGGGCGTGAACGAGGAAGCGCTCGCGGACGCCGCGCAGCTCGCCTCGCTCGCCGACGAAACGCCGGAAGGCCGCAGCATCGTCGTGCTCGCGAAGCAGCGCTTCAACATTCGCCAGCGCGACATGGGCGCGCTGCACGCGGTGTTCCTCGCCTTCAGCGCGCAGACGCGCATGAGCGGGGTGGACCTCGCGCCCGAGGGGACCGCCCCCGGCACGCATGGCCGCGAGATCCGCAAGGGCGCCGCCGATGCGGTCAAGCAGTATGTGGAAACGCACGGCGGCCGCTTCCCCAGCGAAGTGGACACGGCCGTGGACGACATCGCGCGCCGTGGCAGCACGCCGCTCGTGGTGGCCGAGATGCACGACAAGGTCGCGCGCGTGCTCGGCGTGATCGAGCTGAAGGACGTGGTGAAGGGCGGCATCAAGGAGCGTTTCGCCGAGCTGCGCAAGATGGGCATCAAGACCGTGATGGTGACGGGCGACAACCGCCTGACCGCCGCCGCGATCGCGGCCGAAGCGGGCGTGGACGACTTCCTCGCGCAAGCGACGCCGGAGACCAAGCTCGCGACGATCCGCGAGCACCAGGCCCAGGGCAAGCTCGTGGCGATGACCGGCGACGGCACCAACGACGCCCCGGCGCTCGCGCAGGCCGACGTGGCCGTGGCCATGAACACGGGCACCCAGGCCGCGAAGGAAGCGGGCAACATGGTCGACCTCGACTCGAACCCGACCAAGCTCATCGAGATCGTGGAGATCGGCAAGCAGATGCTCATGACGCGCGGCTCGCTCACGACGTTCTCGATCGCCAACGACGTAGCCAAGTACTTCGCGATCATTCCGGCCGCGTTCGCCACGACGTATCCGCAGTTGCGCGTGCTCGACGTCATGCATCTGAGCTCGCCGTCGTCGGCGATCCTCTCGGCGGTGATCTTCAACGCGCTGATCATCGTGATGCTGATTCCGCTCGCGCTCAAGGGCGTGAAGTACCGGCCGCTCGGCGCGGCGACGCTGCTGCGCCGCAATCTGCTGGTCTACGGCCTCGGGGGGATCCTCCTGCCGTTCCCGTGCATCAAGCTGATCGACATGGTGCTGACCGCGTTCGGCTGGGCTTGATCCACACGCGTCGCCAGATCAATAGGAAACCAAAATGAAAGCGCAGTTTCGACCTCTCATCGTGATCTTCGCCGTGCTCGCGGCGATCACGGGTCTCGTGTATCCGGCCGTGATGACCGCGTTCGGCCAGGCGGTGTTCCATCGCCAGGTGAACGGCAGCCTCGTCGAGGTGAACGGCAAGGTGGTGGGCAGCGCGCTGATCGGCCAGCAGTTCGACGCGCCCCAGTACTTCTGGGGCCGTCTCTCGGCCACCTCGCCCAATCCGTACAACGCGACGAACTCGGGCGGCTCGAACCTCGGCCCGACCAACCCGGCGCTCGCCGACGAAATCAACGGCCGCATCGCGGCGCTCAAGGCCGCGGGCACCGACGTTTCGCAGCCGATTCCCGCCGACCTCGTGACCTCGTCGGCCAGCGGCCTCGACCCCGAGATCTCGCCGGCCGCCGCCGCCTACCAGGTGGCGCGCGTGGCCAAGGCGCGCAACATGGCGCCCAGCGACGTGCAGAAGCTCGTGGACCGCTATACCCAGGGCCGCCAGTTCGGCGTGTTCGGCGAGCCGCGCGTGAACGTGCTCGAGCTGAACCTCGCGCTCGACGGCAAGGAGGCGACCTGAGCGTTGACTGAAGACTGAAGGTAACCGGGCACCGCATGCCGCTTGGGCCGCATGCGGTGCCCGTGTTTGCTTGTGTCTGCTTGTGTTTGCTCGCTGTTTGCTTATTCCGCGCCACGGTGAGACGATCCCCGTAGCGTTCCTGGTGCCTGACCCCGGTGTGTCCGGCACGCGCCATTCCCTATGAAATCCGCATGAACCGCCCCGATCCCGACGAACTCCTCGACCGGCTACAGCGCGACGAAGAACGGCGCCGCCGCGGCAAGCTGAAGATTTTCTTCGGCGCGTCGGCGGGCGTCGGCAAGACCTATGCGATGCTGCAGGCCGCGCGCCGCCGCGCCGAAGAAAGCGTGGACGTGGTGGTCGGCATCGTCGAGACGCATGGGCGCAGCGAGACCGCCGCGCTCACGAGCGGTCTCGAAGTGCTGCCGCGCCAGCGCATTGCCTACCGCGGGCGCACGCTCGAGGAGTTCGACCTCGACGCCGCGCTCGAGCGCAAGCCGCAGCTCGTGCTCGTCGACGAACTGGCCCACTCGAACGTGCAGGGCGCGCGCCATATGAAGCGCTGGCAGGACGTCTACGAGCTGCTCGACGCGGGCATCGACGTCTACACGACCGTCAACGTCCAGCACCTCGAAAGCCTGAACGACGTGGTGGGGCAGATCACCGGCATCCGCGTCTGGGAGACGGTGCCCGACCGCGTGTTCGACAGCGCCGACGAGGTCACGCTCGTCGACCTGCCCGCCGAGGAGCTGCTCGACCGGATGCGCGACGGCAAGGTCTATCTGCCCGCGCAGGCCGAGCGCGCGGTGCGCAACTTCTTTCGCAAGGGCAACCTGATCGCGCTGCGCGAGCTGGCGCTGCGCCGCACGGCCGACCGCGTCGACGCGCAGATGCACGAGTACCGCGCCGACCGCTCGATCCAGCACGTGTGGCAGGCGCGCGAGCGGCTGCTCGCGTGCGTGGGGCCGGGCCCCGAAGCGACTGCGCTCGTGCGCGCGGCGGCGCGGCTCGCGGCGAGCCTCAAGGCCGACTGGATCGCCGTCTATGTGGAGACGCCCAAGCTCCAGCGCCTGCCGGACGAAGTTCGCCAGCGCACGCTCGGCGCGCTCAAGCTGGCGTCCGAGCTGGGCGCGGAAACGGCCACGCTCGCGGGCGAGGACGCCGCCGTCACGCTCGCGGGCTATGCGCGGCTGCGCAACGTGTCGAAGCTCGTCGCGGGCGCCTCCACGCGCAGCAGCGCGTCGCGCTGGGTGCGCTGGTGGCGCCGGCCGTTCGGCGAGCGCCTCGCGGAAAAGGCTGAGGACGTCGATTTGACCTTGGTGCGCGCGAGCGCCACCGATAACGACCGGCTCGCCGGCGGCGTCCCGCGCGAGGCATCGGCCGCCGCGCGCGCCGCCAACGCCTGGCGCGCCGCCATCGCGGATAGCGCCGCGCACCGCTCGCCGCCGCGCGCCTATGCGGCGGCGCTCGTGATTTGCGCATGCATTACAGTGCTCGCGAGCACGCTGCTCGACCACATTGCGCTCGCCAATCTCGTGATGCTGTATCTGCTCGGCGTGATCTTTACGGCAACGAAGCTCGGGCGCGGCCCGGGCGTGCTGCTCTCGTTCGCGAGCGTGGCTGCCTACGACTTTTTCTTCGTGCCGCCGCGGATGTCGTTCTCGGTGAGCGACACGCAATACCTGCTGACCTTCGGGGTCATGCTGCTGACCTCGCTCGTGATCAGCCATCTCACCTCGAGCCTGCGCCGCGAGGCGAGCGTCGCGCAGCGCCGCGAGCAGCGCACGGGCGCGATGTACGCGATGGCGCGCGAGCTGGCCGCCGCGCTCGCGACCGAGCAGATCGTGGCGATCGGCAGCCGCCACGTGAACGAGGTGTTCAACGCGCGCGTGGCCATGCTCTTGCCCGACAGCGCGGACAAGGTCCAGCAGAAGATCGAGGACCCCGACCCGAAGGTCATGCTCGAGCCCGGCAGCCTCGACATCGACGTGGGTCAGTGGGTCTATGACCAGCAAAAGCCGGCGGGCCGCGGCACCGACACGCTGCCCGCGGCGGCGGCGCTCTACCTGCCGCTCAAGGCGCCGATGCGCACGCGCGGCGTGCTGGCCGTGGTCACGCGCGACGCGCGCGAGCTGCTGGTGCCCGAGCAGCAGCGCATGCTCGACGCGTTCGCCGCGCAGATCGCGCTCGCGCTCGAACGCGTGCACTACGTGGAAATCGCCCGCGACGCGCTCGTCAACATGGAGTCCGAACGGCTGCGCAACTCGCTGCTCTCGGCCATTTCGCACGACCTGCGCACGCCGCTCACGGCCATCGTCGGCTTTTCGTCGATGCTCGCGCAGACGCACGAGCCCGGCACACCGGCCGACGTGCAGAATGCCCGCGCGGGCGAGCTCATCGAGGCGATCCACGACGAGGCGCTGCGCATGACCGGCATCGTCACGAATCTGCTCGACATGGCGCGCCTGCAAGCGGGCAGCCTCAAGCTCAACCGGCAATGGACGCTGCTCGAGGAAACCGTGGGCGCGGCGCTGGCCGCGTGCCGCCGCGTGCTGGCGCGCCATCCGGTACAAGTGAAGCTCGAAGAGGGCTTGCCCTTGCTGCAACTCGACGCCGTGCTCATGGAGCGGCTCTTCTCGAACCTGCTGGAAAACGCCGCGAAATACACGCCGCCCGATACGCCGCTCACGATCGGCGCGCGCCGCATCGAGGAGAACGGCCAGCCGTTCGTGCGCGTGAGCATCGACGACAATGGCCCGGGCCTGCCGCATGGCATGGGCGAGCGCGTGTTCGAGAAGTTCACGCGCGGCGAGAAGGAGTCGGCGAAGCCTGGCATTGGCCTCGGGCTCGCGATCTGCCGCGCGATCGTGGAGGCGCACGGCGGTACAATCGGCGCGACCAACCGCGTGGCCGCCGATGGCCACATCGAAGGCGCGTCGTTCTGGTTCGCGCTGCCGGTGGAGGCACCGCCGCCGCTGCCGGCCGATGCGGCCGAGTTCGACGAAGCCGCCCAGACGGGGGATGGCGCGCACGAAACTCACGAAGCGCACGAGGTGCACGAAGCGCACGCCGTGGAACCCCAACCCGCTGTGGAACCCCAACCCGCTGTGGAACCCCAACCCGCCAAGCCCGCCCATGAGTGATCCGAGCCTCGCCGTTGTCCTGATCGAAGACGAAAAGCAGATCCGCCGCTTCGTGCGCGCGTCGCTGGAGGGGGAGGGCATTGCCGTCTACGACGCCGAGACCGGCAAGCAGGGTCTGGTCGAGGCGGCCACGCGCAAGCCCGATCTCGTGATCGTCGATCTGGGCCTGCCCGACACGGACGGCCTCGACGTGATCCGCGAGCTGCGTGGCTGGAGCGACCTGCCCGTGATCGTGCTCTCGGCGCGCACTCAGGAGAGCGAAAAAGTCGCCGCGCTCGACGCCGGCGCCGACGACTACCTCACGAAGCCGTTCGGCGTGTCCGAGCTGCTCGCGCGCATCCGTGCGCATCTGCGCCGCCGCAACCGGGGCGGCGCGAACGAGGCGCCGCAGGTGAGCTTCGGCGAGGTGATCGTCGACCTGGGCCTGCGCCAGGTGACGCGCGGCGGCGCACCCGTGCACCTCACGCCGATCGAGTACCGTTTGCTCGCGACGCTGGTACGCGACGCGGGCCGTGTGCTGACACACCGGCAACTGCTGCGCGAGGTCTGGGGGCCTTCGCATGTGGAGAGCAGCCACTATCTGCGCATCTATATGGCGCATTTGCGGCAGAAATTGGAGCGCGATCCCGCGCAACCCGAGCACATCGTGACCGAAACGGGCGTGGGGTATCGGCTGGTGGGGGTGCAATAGCGGTGCCGTGGCGGGCGGCTACAGGCCGCTCGTGATAGACTTACAGAAGCGTAAGGACGACCTTGCGTCTCATCTTCAAATGGGGACGGCCCCACTTTTCAAGGGGAGCGTTCTCATGGCCTGGTTTTATCTCCTGATCGCCGGTGTGCTCGAAGTCGCCTGGGCGACCGGTCTCAAGTCTTCCGAAGGTTTCACGCGGCCCGGCTGGTCGGTCTTCACGCTCGTGACGGCGCTCGGCAGCTTCTGGCTGCTCGCGCTCGCCATGCGCCAGTTGCCGCTCGGCACGGCGTACGCGGTGTGGACCGGCATCGGCGCGGTGGGCGCGTTCATCCTCGGCATCGTCGTGATGGGCGAGGCTGCTAGCGTCGCGCGCGTGGCCAGCGCCGCGCTGATCGTGCTCGGACTCATTGGGCTCAAGCTCTCGTCGGGGGCCTGAAGCCTTTTTGCCCGTGTGCCCGTTTTCCCGCGCCGCCCACACCACGTGTGGCGCGCTCGCGCAACACGGCTGCGGTGCCGCAGGGAGCGTGGCTATAATGGAACGGTCATCACCCCCAACCCCGATAACACTCCGCGCCCGATAACGCCTGGCGCCGCGCATGTCTTTGCGTCGCGCCATGCCTGATTCGTGGGGAAGCGCGCCGCGCGCGCCTCGCGCGAGGAGGCAGTCATGCTGGAACCCCTTTCGCTTGCCGCAGGCCTGTCCTGGGGCAGCGGTCTGCGCCTCTACCTCACGGTCCTGATGGCCGGTGTGCTGCAACGTCTGGGCCTCATCCATCTGCCTGACACGCTTGCAATCCTGGCTTCCCCCTGGGTGATCAGCGTCGCCGCCGCGCTCACGGTGCTCGAATTCCTCGCCGATAAAGTCCCCGCGTTCGATTCGCTCTGGGACGCCGTGCATACCTTCATCCGTATTCCCGCCGGCGCGGTGCTGGCGGCCGGCGCGCTCGGTCATGCCGATCCGGCGCTGCTCACCGTCGCGGCGCTCGCCGGCGGCACGCTCGCCGGCACCGCGCATCTGGCCAAGGCCGGCACACGCGCGCTCATCAATCTCTCGCCCGAGCCGGTGTCGAACGTCGTCACCTCCGGCGCGGAAGACGGCATGACCTTCGTCGGCGTGCTGCTCGCGCTCTTCGCGCCGCTGCTGTTTCTGGTGCTGCTCGTGGCCTTCCTGCTGGTGGCCGCGTGGGCGCTGCCGCGCCTGTGGCGCGGCGTGCAGGGCGGTTTTCGGGGCATGGCGACCCATATGGTGTCGCGTTTCTCGCTGCGGAGCCGTCACGATTGAGCGGCACCGGGCCTTCCTCGTCTCCATCGAACGCTGCGGCAGGCGGCCATCCCGGCCGCTCAACGGCCTCACCGCCCCGCTCGGGCGGTGAGGCGCCGCGTGGCGGCGCAGGCGCGATTCCACCTGCCGTCGCACGCTCCACCCTCGGCTGGTCCGATCTCGTGCGCCTTGCCGCGCGCATGAGTGCGCGCGACTGGCGCGCGGGTGAGCTGACCATGCTGTTGCTGGCGCTCGTGCTGGCCGTGGCGGCGCTCTCGAGCGTGGGATTTCTTGCCGATCGGCTCCAGCGCGGGCTCGAGCGCGACGCACGCGGCATGATCGCCGCCGACTTCATCGTGCGCGCCGATCATCCCGTCGATCCGTCGTTCGCGCGCGAGGCGCAGTCGCTCGCCTTGCATGCCGCGACCACCGCGATCTTTCCGAGCATGGTGAGCGCCGAAGCAGCGCCGGGTGTCCCGGACGGCCAGACGCCCACGCGCCTCGCCGCGGTCAAGTCGGTCTCGCCCGGCTATCCGCTGCGCGGCGCGTTGCGCATCGCCGCCGCGCCCGGTGCCCCCGATCACGTGGCGCAGGGCATTCCGCCGCCCGGCACCGTCTGGGTCGATCAGCAACTGCTCGACGCGCTCAAGGTGCACGTGGGCAGCCAGGTGAGGGTCGGGACGCGCGCCTTCACAGTCGGCGCGCTGATCACGCGTGAGCTCGACCGCGGCTTTTCGTTCGTGAACTTCTCGCCGCGCCTGATGCTCAACGCTGCGGATCTTCCCTCCACAGGCCTCACGGGCTACGGCAGCCGCGTGACGTACCGGCTGCTGGTGGCCGGCGCCGATCCGGCCGTCGCGCAGTTCGCCGCGTGGGCCCACGCGCGCGTCGACGGCGGCAAGATGCGCGGCGTCGGCCTCGAATCGCTGCAGGACGGCCAGCCGCAGGTGCGCGAGACGCTCGACCGGGCGCGCCACTTCCTCACGCTCGTCTCGCTGCTCACGGCGCTGCTGGCGGCCGTGGCGATCGCGATGGCCGCGCACCGCTATATGCGCCGTCATCTCGATGGCTGCGCCGCGATGCGCTGCCTCGGCGCGAGCCAGCGCACGCTGCGCGCGCTCTTCGTGCTCGAATTCACGGGCCTCGGGCTCGTGGGCGGCGCGATTGGCGTGGCGCTCGGCTATGCGGGCCATCTCGCGCTGCTCGCGTGGCTCGGCAGCATGATCGAAGTCGTGCTGCCGTACCCGGGGCCGCTGCCCGCGCTCGAAGGCCTCGCGGCGGGCCTCGTGCTGCTGCTCGGTTTCGCGTTGCCGCCGCTCTTGCCGCTCACGCGCGTGCCGCCCGTGCGGGTGCTGCGCCGCGAGTGGGGCGACGAGAGCCGCACCGCGTGGGCCGCTTACGCCATCGGCATCGCGCTGTTTGCGGGGCTGCTCGTGATCGCGGCGGGCGAGCTCAAGCTCGGCGGCATCGTCGCGGGTGGTTTTGCGCTGGGCCTCGTCGTGTTCGCGGCCGTGGCGCGGCTCGCGCTCTGGGGCGCCGCGCGCGTGGCACGCAGCCAGCGCAACGGCCTCGAGGCGCGTGCGGGCGTGGGCTGGCGCTACGCGCTCGCGTCGCTCGAACGGCGGCCCGGCGCGAGCGCGCTGCAGATCACCTCGCTCGCGATCGGCCTGATGTGCCTCCTGCTTATCGCGATGACGCGCAACGACCTGATCGAGGGCTGGCGCAAGTCCACGCCGCCCGACGCGCCCAACGAATTCCTCATCGATATCCAGCCCGCCCAGCACGACGCCGTGGCCGCGTGGCTCAAGGCACACGGCATTGCCAGCGCCGATCTCGAGCCGATGGTGCGTGGGCGTCTCGTCACGATCAACGGCAAGCCTGTGGACCCCGCGCACTACAAGAGCGAGGATGCGCGCCGCCTCGTCGATCGCGAGTTCAACCTCTCGTACACGACGCAGCTGCCCGACGACAACCGCATCGCGGCAGGCACGTGGTATGGGGATTCGAGCGCGCCGCAGCTGTCGATCGAGCAGGGGCTCGCGAAGCTGATCGGCGTGAAGCCCGGCGACGTGCTGACCTTCGACGTGACCGGTCTCGAAGTGACGGCACCGGTGACGAGCGTGCGCAAGCTCGACTGGGGCTCGTTCAAGGTGAACTTCTTCGTGCTGATGCCGCCCGCGCTGCTGCGCGACTTCCCGGCCACCTACATCACGAGCTTCCACTTGCCCGAAACGCAGCGCGCCGTGGTGGACGGGCTCGTCGCGCAGTATCCGAACGTGACCGCCATCGACGTCGGACCGATCCTCGCACAGATCCAGCGCATGCTGGAACAGGTGATCGGCGCGGTGCAGTTCCTGTTTCTCTTCACGCTCGCGGCGGGCGTGCTCGTGCTCTATGCGGCGCTCGCGGGCACGCGCGACGAGCGCATGCGCGAGTCGGCGCTGTTGCGCGCGCTGGGGGCATCGCACGCGCAGGTGCGCTCGGTGCAGGTGGCGGAGTTCATCGCCGTGGGCGCGCTCGCGGGGCTCATGGCGGCGGTGGGCGCGCAGATCGTGGGATCGGTGCTCGCCACGCGCGTGTTCAACTTCTATCTCGCGTTCGATCCGTGGCTCGTGCCCGCGGGCATCGCGGCGGGCGTGGCCTGTGCGGGCGTGGGCGGGTGGATCAGCCTGCGGCACGTGCTCGCGCGGCCCGCGCTGCAGTCGTTGCGCGACGCGTGAAGGGCACAGGGCGCAGCGGCGTGCGTCGGGCGCGCGTGATGCGTCGGGCGTGCCATCGGCGCGGATTTCGGCATATGATGCCGGGGCTTTTTCCGCCGATGCCATGAATACCCAATCGACACCAAAGCCGACACCCAGGCGCGCATCAAAGCGCACCACCACGCGCACGACGAAGCCGGACGCGGCTTCCGCCCAGACGGGCCCGTCTGCGCCCGAAGCCGCGCCGCTGCGCTTTCTCGACACTTATCTCGCCGCGCTGCTCGCGCGCGCGAGCAGCCTCATTTCCGACGAATTCCACGCGACGCTCGCGCGCAAGAAGATTCCGGTCCTGCAATGGCGCGTGCTCGCGTGCCTCTCCGACGGTTCCCTGCCGATGGGCGACCTGGGCCGCGTGATCCTCGCGAAGCAGCCCACCGTCAGCAAGCTGATCGACCGCATGGAGGCAGCGGGGCTGGTCGAGCGCCAGGAGGATCCGGCGAGCCGCCGCCGCACGCTCGTCGCGCTCACGCCGCACGGCAGCGCGCTCGCCGCGGAACTCGTGGTGCTCGCACTGGAGCACGAGGCTTCGGTGCTGCTGCCATTCGCGCCCGAGACCGCGAAGATCTTTGTCGACGTTCTGCGGCAGCTGATCGAGCAGCATTCGAAGTAGGGCGCGCGCCTTAGCGCGCGCATGGGATCGTCACATGCGCATCAGAGCGCGAGGCTGCCCGTGCTCGTGCCGCCGCACACGTAAAGCGTCTGCCCCGTGACGAAGCCGTTTTCCGGCGCGGCGAAGAACATCGCGGCGCGCGCGATGTCGTCGGGCTGGCCGAGGCGCCCGACCGGGATGCCGGCGGCGATTTGCGCGACCTTCGGGCTGTCGGCGGGCACGATCTCGTGGAACATGTCGGTCTGGATCGGGCCGGGCGCGATGGCGTTCGCGGTTACGCCGAGCGGCCCGAGCTCGAGCGCCCAGGTGCGTACGAGGCCGAGCATGCCCGCTTTGGTCGCCGAGTAGGCCGTGCGCGTGGCGAGCCCGAGCGCCGCGCGCGACGAAACCAGCACGAGACGGCCGAAGCGCTGTGCGCGCATCGCGGGCAGCATGGCCTGCGCGAGCGCAATGGGCGCGGCGAGATGCAGGTTCGTGAGCGCGAGCAGGTCCTCGTGCGCGACGTCGGGCAGCAGCGCCGGGCGGATCGCACCGGCGTTGTGGATCAGTGTGGTGGGCGCATGGCGCGCGGCGATCTCGGCCGCGGCCTCGCGCGTGGCCGCCGCGTCACAGAGATCGACCTCGACGGTCGACAGGCGCGCGTGGCCCGGCGCGTCGGCGCGCAGGTCGAGCGAGATCACTTCATAGCCGGCTTCGAGCAGATGCTCGACGATCGCCCGGCCGATGCCGGTATTGCCGCCGGTGACGATGGCTGCGCGGTTCATGGCGTTTTCCTTGCCGAGGGTGTTCGTCATGTCAGTCCTGGCGCTTCTTCATGGCGCGCGTGTCGATGCAGCACGGCGTGCCGGGCAGCGTGCGCGCGAGGTCCTTGAGCGCGGCGCGCTGGACCTTCTGCGTGCCGGTCAGCGGCAGCGCATCGACGAACGCGACATAGCCGGGCGCCTTGAAGTAAGCGAGTTGTTCGAGGCAGAGCTGCACGAGCTCGTCGGCGCGCGTGGCGCGTTCGGCCTCGCGCAGCGGCTCGCGTGTAACGATGCAGGCGAGCACTTCGTCGCCGCGCACCGCATCGGGCGTGGCCGCGACGGCCACATCGGCCACGCACGGATGCTTGCGCAGCACGCTCTCGACCTCGACCGCCGAGATGTTCTCGCCACTGCGGCGGATCACGTTTTTCTTGCGGTCGACGAAGTACATCTGGCCGTCGGCGTCCTGCCGGACGATGTCGCCGGTATGGAACCAGCCGCCTTCCCAGGCAGCCGCCGTTGCTTCGGCATCCTTGAGATATTCGCGGAAGAAGCCACGGTGCGGGTTATCGCCGTTTGCGCGCACGAGCAGCTCGCCAGGCTCGCCTGCCCGCACGGGCTGCCCATCGTCGCCGACGATGCGCGCCTGAAGCGCCGCCTCCGGCCTGCCGAAGCACGACATGCCGACGTTGCGCGGCTCGCGGTTGGCGATCACCACGGCGCCCGAGCCGGTTTCGGTCATCGCCCAGGCTTCGAGCAGCGAGATGCCGAAGCGGGTTTCGAACGGCGCATGCAGGGTCTTGTCGACGCCTGCGCCAAAGCCGAAGCGCACCGCGTGCTCGCGGTCGTGCGTGCTTTGCGGCGCGCCCAGCAACATGGCCGGCATCACGCCGAGATAGTGGATCACGGTCGCGCGCGCGTCACGCACACTCTCCCACCAGCTGCGCGGATGAAAGCGGTCGAGCGCGACGATGGCGCCGCCCGCGAGGATCATCGCCATGGTCGAATAGGCCATCGCGTTCATGTGCGTCATCGGCAGCGGCGTGATGAGGCGCTCGACGCCGGGCCGCAAGGTGCACAGGCCGCCGATGCGGTTGTACCAGAGGCCTGCGAGCAGGAAGTACTCGTTGGGCAGCACGCAGGCTTTCGGGCGGCCCGTCGTGCCCGAGGTGTAGAGCAGCGCGCATTCGGTATCGGCGTCTGGCGTGTGCGCGCGTGGTGCGGTGGCGGCGTGCGGGATGGCTGCTTCATCGCCATCGGCATCGCCTGCGCAGATCGCGACGCTGCGTTGTGCGGCCAGCGCGGCCGCGCGCAAATCGGCATGACGTGCCGCGGGCACGATGGCGAGATCGAGCTCGCTATGGCCCGTGATGTATTCGAGCTCGGCCGCGCGCAGCTCGGTGGAGAGCGGCACGACCGAGACACCGAGCGCGTTCAGCGCGAGCCAGTGCAGGAAGAACGCGGGGCGGTTCTCGAGCATCAGGCCCGCGCGATGCCCGGGCCCGAAGCCTGCCGCGCGGTAGCGTGAGGCGAGGGCGTCCACGCGAGCGAGCGCAACGCCGTAGCGCAGCGTTTGCGCATCGATGCCGTAGATCTGCGCGGTCTCCGGCAGGACAACGAGGAAGTCGTGATCGGGATAGCGCGCCGCGCTGGCTGCAAAAGCCGCATACACGGACTGATAGGGCAACGAATCGGGATGGCGTGGTTCGTGGTTCACCGCGTGCCTCACATGAAGAGCTGGACCGACGGCAGCGCCGCGTCGCAATTGAGCAGGTCGATGCGCTTTTCGCGGATGCGCAGCGCGCCGCCTTCCTCGACGAGCTGATGGCGCACGACCCCGGTGAAGACCAGTTGCTCGTCGCCGCGCGCTTCGGCATAGAAGAATGGCGTGCGCACGCGATAGCCATCGGCGCCGGCCGATTCGATCTCAGGGCGCTGCAGCACGTGCTGGCAGCGGCTTTCGGGCTGCTGCGAGTAGGCGCGCGGCTGCTTCAGGCGTTCGATGCGCAGCTTGAGCAGCAGGCGGTCCTCGTACATCAGCGAGGCGTGATTGAGGCCGTCGCGCTGATCGGGCGCGAGCGGGACCCAGTAGAGGCCGTCTTCGGCGAACAGCTCGTACCACGCGTCGAGCTGCTTCTCGTCGATGAGGCGCGCCTCGCGGTAGACGAAGTCGATCAGCGTCTCGCGCAGGGCCGGGTCATGTGTTGCGGTTGTCATCGCTGGGTCCCCTGGAATTATTTCGCGGCGTGAGGCGCCATGTAGCGCGCCCATGCACGGAACTGGTTGCGCATCGAGATCTCGCTCGTGCCATTGACGGTGAAGTCCTGCGCCTCGCTTTCGTCGGCGCGATAGTCGCGGTGCAGGCTCACCCATGCATTGCCGTTTGCGGCGAGCCCTTCCTGGATCGCGCGGTACGCGTGCAGGTCGTCGTGGCCCACCACCGACATCGGCGAATTGATGAGGCGCGAATACGTGAGCGTGCGTTGCAGCAGCACGTCGGGTGCGCCCTTCAGGCGGAAGGTCCACGATTCGATCAGCGTCTTGTCCGGCGCGATCGGGCGCACCACGCGGATCGCCTGGATGGCGCCCTTGATCGTGAGACTCGGGTAGTAGACCGTGTTGTGCCGCGCGGTACCGAGCACCTGTTTCGCCTTCTCTTCGCCCCAGGCGGCGGCGAGCGTTTGCTCGTACTCGGGCAGCGCCGAGTAGCTCGAATGGATCGAGAAGTTCACGCCCGTGTAGCTGTGCCCGTTCTCGAAAACGCGCACGCCCATGCCGTCGAAGAACCCGTAGTCGGACACGAACGGCACGAACTGCTCGATCGCCATCGGCTTCGGCTCTTCGGCGCTTTTGCCGTCCCAGAGCTTTTTCGCCGTGCCCGCCGACGACTCGTGCGCCACCATCGGATGCATCGTGTCGTTGAGGTTTTCGACGAACATCTTCCAGTTGCAGTTGTGCACGTAGCGCAGGCAGCCGCCCGCGATTTCCAGCTCGCCTTCGGGCGAGCGGTCGGCCATGTTGTCGATGGACGAGAGCGAGTCGCCGAAATACTCGCTGAACGACGGGCCTTCATCGGACAGGCGCACGAACACAAAGCCGCGATACGTCTCTACGTTCGCGACGGCGGTGAGGCCTTGTCCCGAGGGGCATTCGCTCATGCGCGTGCCTTCGTAGCCGTTCTTCAGCGGAATCGCGAGCGGCTTGCCGTCGGTCTTGTAGGTCCACGCATGGTAAGGACAGCGGAAGAACTTGCCGGTGTTGCCATGGGGCGCGCTCACGAGCTTCGCGCCCTTGTGCGCGCAGCGGTTCTTCAGCACGCGCACGCTGCCGTCGGCCTGGCGCACCATCACGAGCGGCTCTTTCGCGATATCGACGGTGAGGTAGTCGCCTGCGTTGGGCACCTGGCTCGTGTGGCCGAGATAGACCCAGGTGCGGTGAAAGAGCCGCTCCATTTCGAGGTCGAACACTTCCTGGTCCAGATAGACGTCGCGGTGAACCTGATCGGGTTCGACGAGCGCGGCGAGCGCCGTGGCGTCTTCGCGATAGCGGGGCATGGTGGGCTCCTTGGCTGGGGCTGGGTGCGTTGTGTTGCGGGGCGCGCGTGCTAGTGCGTCGCGCTTATGGGTCGCGCTTATGGGTCGCGTTTATGCGTCGCGCCTATGCGTCGATTACGAGGCGCGCCGCGCGGGCGCGCGACACGCAGATATGCATGACCTTCCCCGAGCGCTTCTCGGCCTCGCTCAGGCAATAGTCGCGGTGCTCGACTTCCCCTTCGATCACGCCCACCTGGCACACGCCGCATTCGCCGCGCTTGCAGTCGTAGAGCGGATCGAGACCGGCGTCGAGCATTGCGTCGAGGATCGTCTGCGCGGGGGCCACGTTGAGCGTCATGCCGGTCTGGCGCAGCTCGACTTCGAACGCGGCGTCGCCGGCCTGGGGCGCCGCGGCCGCGAACAGCTCGGAGCGGATGCGCTCGCGCGGCCAGCCGCGTTGCGTGGCGAGCGCGATGACCGCGTCGATCAGGCCCTGCGGGCCGCACACATAGAGCGGCTGGCCTGGCGTGAGCGTGGCGAAGAGGCGCGCGAGGTCGAAGCGGTTCACCTCGCCGGGTTCGTCGTCGCCGTAGAGATGGAGATGCTCGCCGGCGAGCGCGCGCAGTGCGTCGACGAAAGCGAGTTGCGAGATCGAGCGCCCGGTGTAGTGCAAGCCGTAGCGGCACCCGCGCGCAGCGAGCACGGCGGCCATCGAGGCAATCGGCGTGATGCCGATGCCGCCTGCGATCAGCACGGCGTCGGCGTCCGCGTGGTCGTGCTCGAGCGCGAACGCGTTCACGGGCGGCGCGATGCGCAGCGTGTGCCCCACGCGCACGTGGGTGTGCATCCACAGCGATCCGCCTGCGCCCGCGTCTTCGCGGCGCACGGCGATCAGGTAGTGGTCGGGCGCGCGCTCGCACGCGGTGCAGGCGTCGGACGCGAGATTGACGAGCGAATAAGCGCGCCACGCATCGCTGCCTTCGCCCACCTGCACGCGGATATGCGCGCCCGCGGCAAAGCCGGGCAGCGCGCGGCCGTCGGGCGCGCGCAGGCGGAACGAGGTGATGTGCGAGCTGAGCGGCTCCACGGACTCGACGATGACGTCGAAGGCATCGGTGACGGGCGCGGCACTCATTTCGAGGCTCCTCGTGCGATGGCGCAGCGGCGGGCAATCCGGGGTGTCATGAAAGCGGTCATGCGGCGTCTCCTGAGCGGTCCACGAAGCCGTGGCGGCCGCCGTGTGCGGCTCGCGTGGCGAGGTGGCGCTACGTGTTTCGATCGGCGGGACTGGCGCGTCGCGAAGGCGATCTGCGCGTAAACCCTTTAGATTCGAAAATATGAAAATTCATGTGTTTTATTGGATAATGAAAAAAACCGGCTGTCAAGGCGGGCGCTCCCGAGGCGAAGCAGCGCGACGCGTCGGACAACGTGGAGACGGCGGGCAACCGCTGAGGAGTCGAGGCAAGATGAACAGGGACAGGATGCGCACGGCGGCCTGCCGCGCGAGGAGGGGACATGCAATCTGATTTCGACGGCGCGGCCGTGGTCTGCGGCGTGGAGGTGCCCTACCGCCGCCAGGCGCCGGAGCACACGACCGGCGATTTGCTCGCGCAGGCGTTTGCACTGGCGCTCGCGCAATCGGGGTTCGATGCGCGCGAGGTGGATGGGCTCGGCGTGGCGTCGTTCACGCTCGCGCCTGATCACGCGATCGACATGGCCTGGCGGCTGGGCATCAGTCCGCGCTGGTGCATGGACGATTGCCACGGCGGCGCGAGCGCGATCAACATGCTGCAGCACGCGATTCGCGCGGTGCAGCACGGCGATGCCTCGGTCATCGTCCTGCTGTCCGGCGACCGCTTCGAGGCCGCCGATTTCCGGCAACTGGTCGAGCACTACAACCTCACGACGCGCACGTATCTGCGGCCGCTCGAGAACGGCGGACCGAACAGCCTCTTCGCGATGCTCACGCAGCGCCACGCGCGGCGCTACGGGCTAGAGGCGCGCGACTACGGCACGTTGTGCGTGGCGCAGCGCGAGTGGGCCGGGCTCAATCCGGGCGCGGTGTACCGCACGCCGCTCACGCTCGACGACTATCTGGCGGCGCCGCGCGTGGCCGATCCGCTCGGGCGCTTCGATTGCGTGCCCGTGGTGTGTGGCGCGAACGCCGTCGTGGTGGCACGCGCGGATCTCGTGAAAACGCAGGCGCGCGCGCCACTCCACGTGCGCGCGCTGCAATGCCGCTACAACCCCGATCATCAAGCGGGCGACGGCCTTGAGACCGGCCTCGCCGCGCTCGCCGATGCGCTCTGGAAGCAGGCCGGAGCCACGCCAGCCGACATCGACATGATCTCGGTCTACGACGACTATCCGGTGATGACGCTGATCCAGCTCGCCGACCTGGGCTTCGCGCCCGACGGCGACCTGCGCGCGCTGATTGCGCGCATCGCGTCGCGCGAGTTGCCGGTGAATACCTCGGGCGGACAGCTTTCGGCAGGGCAGGCGGGCGCGGCGGCCAGCATGCACGGGCTCGTGGAAGCGATCCGGCAGTTGCAGGGCGAGGCGGGTGCGCGTCAGGTGCACGAGGCGCGGCTCGCGCTCGCGAGCGGCTATGGCATGGTGCAGTATCGCTACGGCATGTGTGCGAACGCCGTCGTGCTTGAGAGGAGCCCAGCATGAGCGAGACGGTTCTGGCGATTCAGCGCTGCAATGCCTGCGGCGAGGCCGTGTTTCCGGCGCGCTACCGTTGCCCGCGCTGCGGCGCGGCGCAGTGGTCGAGCGAGCCCACGGCCGGCGGTGCCGTGGAGGAGAGCACGGTGGTGCGGCATCGCGTGGGGGCGGAGGGCGCGGGCGACGTGTACCTCGCCAGCGTGCGCACGCTGGCGGGACCGGTGGTGATCGCACGCAGCGAAACGGCGCTGTGCGCAGGTGACGCGGTGGCGCTCGCCATCGACGACGCCATGCGGGTGTGGGCGCGAGCGCGCTAGACGTCACAACGCGAGCGCCGCGAGCACAGCGCGGGAAGGCGCGGGAAGGCTCAGGCAGGCGTAGGCAGGCGCAGGCAGGCGCAGGCAGGCGCGGCGCGCGCCGCCTGCGCCGCCGTGCGAAAATGCAGCTTTCCCCGGCAGGGCGCCACGCGTCTTGCCGCCTGAGTTTTTGTAGCGATTGAACCGTATGACCGATCCAGCCGACGAAGCGCCGCAGCAGCCCACGGCCTTCGAACTCGTCGGCGGCGAGGCGCGCGTGCGCGAGCTCGTCGACCGCTTCTATGACCTGATGGACCTCGAACCCGAGTTTGCCGGCATCCGCGCGATGCACCCGCAGACGCTCGACGGCTCGCGCGACAAGCTGTTCTGGTTCCTGTGCGGCTGGCTCGGCGGCCCGGACCACTACATCGAGCGCTTCGGCCATCCGCGCCTGCGCGCGCGTCACCTGCCGTTCGCCATTGCTTCATCCGAGCGCGACCAGTGGCTGCGCTGCATGGCCTGGGCGATGGACGACGTCGGGCTGCCCGAGGCGCTGCGCGAGCGCCTGCTGCATTCGTTCTTCGATACCGCGGACTGGATGCGCAATCGTCCGGGCTGATGCAGGGCCCGAGCAGCGAGTGAACCGATTGTTCCGGTAAAAGCGCCGGTACAGTCCGGTGGTGCCGCGCGCACAGTCTGCATTTTGGGCCGGTGCGTGCGTCGCCATAATTCAGGATTCGGGACCCAAGCGAGGATCAGATCCCCATGACGACATCTCCCACCCGCGCACTCTTTCGCGAAGACGCCTATCTCACACAGTGCGACGCCACGGTGATCGCCGTCGGCGAGGACGGCGTACGGCTCGACCAGACCGTGTTCTATCCGCTTGGCGGCGGACAGGCCGGCGACACCGGCGCGCTCGTGCTCGCCGACGGCACGCGCATCGAGATCGCCGACACGCGCAAGGCCAAGTTCGAAGGTGCGACGCCCGACGACGCGCTGCACGTCCCCGCACCGGGCCAGGAGGCGCTGCTCGCGCGCCTCGTTGCCGGCGAGCGCGTGCGCGCGGAGATCGACTGGGCACGCCGTCATCGGCATATGCGCCTGCACACGGCGAGCCATCTGATGTGCGCGGTGCTGCCCTATGCGGTGGACGGCTGCAGCATCACGATGGACTACGCGCGTCTGGACTTCGCGACCGTCGAGCCGATCGAGCGCGAAATGGTCGAGGCGCGTCTGGCCGAGCTGGTGGCGGGGGCGCATCGCGTCGCCACCGAATGGATCACCGACGACGAAATGCTGCAGCGCCCCGAGCTCGTGCGCACGATGAGCGTGAAGCCGCCGATGGGGCTCGGGCGCGTGCGGCTCTTGCGCATCGAGAGTATCGATCTGCAGCCGTGCGGCGGCACCCACGTGCGCAACACCGAAGAAATCGGCCGCTTGCGCGTGGCGAAGCTCGAGAAGAAGAGTGCACGCACGCGCCGGCTCGTGCTGGAACTGGCCGAATGAGCGTCGCGCCGAACGCCGCTCACGCTCACGAGGTGCTCGATCCGCGCGCCCGCGAGGTGCTCGACTTTTGGTTCGGCGTGCCAGGTTCGGAAGCGTTCGGCCGTGAGCGCAAGATGTGGTTCCACAAGGACAAGGCGTTCGACGCGTCCTTGCGCGAGCGCTTCGGCGCGTTGCTCGACGCCGCGCGCTCAGGCGAGCTCGATGCGTGGAGCGCGACGCCCGAAGGCGCGTTGGCGCTCGTGATCCTGCTCGACCAGTTCTCGCGCAACTGCCATCGCGGCACGCCGCACGCGTTTTCGGCGGACGACAAGGCGCTCGGCATCGCGCGCGCGATGGTGGAAAGCGGCGCCGATCTGCGCCTGCCGAGCCTCCAGCACCGCGTGTTCGCGTATCTGCCGTTCGAGCATGCGGAATCGGCCGATGCGCAGCGCGAGTCGTTGCGGCTCTTCGGCGAGCTTGCGCAGGATCCGGAAGCCAAGGGGTACTACGATTACGCGCTGCGCCACGCCGCGGTCATCGAGCGCTTCGGGCGCTTCCCGCACCGCAATGCGCAGCTTGGCCGCCCGAGCAGCGACGCCGAAGCCGCGTTCCTGCGCGAGCCGGGCTCGTCGTTCTAGCGGAAACGCCCTGTGGCGCCGGGCGGCGTTTTTGCAACTGCCCGGCGTTTTTCCCGGCGCTCGTTCAGCGCCCGCCGCTCACGTCGAGCAGGGCGCCCGTCACGTACGACGCCGCATCGCTCAAGAGCCACACGATCGTTTGCGCCACTTCGTCGGCGCTGCCCGGCCGCCCGAGCGGCGTTTGCGCGCCGAGCACGGCCGCGCGCCCGGGCCGGCCGCCGCTCGCGTGGATCTCCGTGTCGATGAGTCCGGGCCGCACCGCGTTCACGCGCACGCCCTGCGGGCCGAGCTCCTTGGCGAGGCCGATCGTCATCGTGTCGATGGCGCCCTTGGAGGCCGCGTAGTCGACGTACTCGTTGGGCGAGCCGAGCCGCGACGCGGCCGACGACACATTGACGATCGCGCCGCCATCGCCGCCGCGGTCCTTCGACATGCGCCGCGCCGCTTCGCGCGCGCACAGGAATGCGCCGTAGACGTTCACGTCGAACATGCGTTTGAGGCGCTCGGCGTCCATGTCGGCGACGCGCGACGAGGGCGCGACGATGCCGGCGTTGTTCACGAGCGCATCGATGCGCCCGTACGCCGATTCGAGCGTATCGAACATCGCGACCACATCGGCTTCGCTGGCCACGTCGCCGCGCAGCACGCGTGCGTGGCCGCCCGCGCGGCCGACCTCGGCCGCGGTTTCTTCGGCAGCCGGTTCGTTGTGCAGATAATTCACGCCCACGGTCCAGCCGTGCGCGCCGAGCAGCCGCGCGCACGCGCGGCCGATGCCGCGGCTCGCGCCGGTGATTAGAACGACCTTGCCCATCTGTCAGTCACCTCCTGTCGACGGGACCGGGTGCTTCAGGTGCCGGCTGGAGAGCTGGCTCCGAGCCTGGGCAGACCCCCTGGCCCCACGCAAAGCTTCTGGACGCGCACCTCGCGAAGCGAAGGGCGCGCAGCCTCAGAGTCGCCCGGGCTCAAACGTTCTCGCGCAGATCCGCCCACTTGTCCTTGGCGGGCGCGTGGTAGCGCTTGAGCTTGCCGATCAGCGCGGCGGGATCGCTGTCGATCTGCAGCAGATCGAGATAGGCCTGGCGCATGAAGCCTTCGCTCACGGTGTGCTCGAGCAGCGCGATCAGCGGGTTGTAGAAGCTGTCGATATTGAGCACGCCCACCGGCTTGTGGTGATAGCCGAGCTGCGCCCACGTGTAGACCTCGAACAGCTCTTCGAGCGTGCCCACGCCGCCAGGCATCGCGACGAAGCCATCGGAGAGATCGGCCATCATTTTCTTGCGCTGATGCATGTCGGGCACGACGTGCAGCTCCGTGAGGCCGTTGTGGCCCACTTCCTTGTCCACCAGCAGCTCGGGAATCACGCCGATCGCGCGGCCGCCATGCGCCATCACGGTGTCGGCGATCACGCCCATCAGGCCCACCTTGCCGCCGCCGTAGACGAGCGCGAGGTTCGCATCGACGAGCGCGCGGCCGAAGGCCTGCGCCGCCTCGTTGTAGACCGGTCGGGCTCCCATCGAGGAGCCGCAATATACGCAGACTGCTTTCATTCGCATCAATCCTTGTTGTCCTTCGTGCTCGCGCCCCCCGTCGTGCCCTCGCGCGGCGGCAGGTAGTCGTAGAACTCGCGCTTTTCGAGCTTGCCCGAGACGAGGTCGTCGAACAGCTGGCGCGCGCGGCCGCGCAGATAAGGCGCCATCAGCGAGACGATCTGCACGCTCACCTGGTGCAGCTCTTCCTGGATCGCTTCCTGGTCGTTGTACTTGCGCGGATTCATCACGAACTGGTACGAGAGCCAGTAGGTGGCAATCACGCCGATATTGGTCGAGATCACGTCGATCTCGGCGGGCGTGGCGACCATCTCGCCGTCTTCCACGAGCTGATCGCAGAACTGCTTCGCGAAGTGCACCTTGTGGCTGATGATCTGCTTGAAGTGCATCTCCAGCGTGCGGTTGCGCGCGAGCAGGTCGTTCAGGTCGCGATAGAGGAAGCGGTAGCGCCACGTGAAATCGACCATGTACTGCAGATACGCCCACATCTCGTCGATGGTGGCGCGATGGTCGTCCGGGAAGCGCAGACGCTTTTCGATCTCCTGCTCGAACTGGCTGAAGATGCTGTTGATGATGTCGTCTTTGTTGCGGAAGTGGTAGTACAGGTTGCCTGGACTGATCTCCATTTCCTCGGCGATGGTCGTCGTCGTGACGTTGGGCTCGCCGATCTCGTTGAACAGCTTCAACGACAGCTCAAGAATCCGTTCGCGTGTACGGCGGGGAGGTTTGGCATCCATGTCGTCCGGCCTTGGAGGTGCGGCGTCGGGCCTGCAACGCTGCCGCATCTGCGAAGCGCCGCCGGCCCGGACGCGGGTGGTCGTTTTTTAAGACTGTCGTTCGATTATAAACCGACGATCCCGGCGCCAAGCCAGCCTGTCCGGAACGCGGGGTATGAGTGCAGCAAGTGGGCTGTCCCTGGCGTGTGCAGGGGCCACGCGCTCAACGCATGCCGAGCCAGTGCAGCAGGGCGGGGCCGAAGCGCGGCACGAGGATCAAGCCCCATGCCATCACGCAGGTGAGGAGCGCGACCGTCACCGCGGCGCTGCCGAGATCCTTGGCGCGGCCCGAAAGCTCGTTGCGCTCCAGACCGATGCGGTCGACGGCGTTTTCGATGCTCGAATTGAGCAGCTCGACGATCAGCACCAGCATGACCGAGCCCAGCAGCAGCACGCGCTCGACCGGTTCGACCGGCACGAACACGCCGATGGGTACGAGGATAGCCGCGAGCGTGAGCTCTTGGCGAAACGCACTTTCTTCGCGGATGGCGACGCGAAAACCCTTGATCGAATATTTGAGCGCGTTCCAGGCGCGCATGATGCCGCGGTTGCCCTTGTAGGGGTTGAACGGCAGCGGGGCGAGCGGATCGTCCGGGCCGAGCGGCTCGTGCAGATGCGCGGGTTCCGGCGGCTCGGGCGGCCCGGGCTGCTGCTGGGGCGCGGCGGCGCCTGCGCTCGCGCGCGCTGTGTTCGCGGCGGCGCCCGCATGCACGGGTGCCGCACCGCCGTGTGTGCTTTGGCGTGCATCGGGGCGAGCGGGTTGCGGCGTGTCGCTATCGTGCGGCGCTGCGGACGCTTTGGAGGGTGACGGGGGACGTGGGGCCATAACAATCGGAGTCGATGCCGCAGTATCGCATGCGTCCTGCCCCGCTGCGCGGGGCGTGGCTGCAAGCGTCTGGCCGCCATCGCCATCGCCGTCGTCTTCGTCGTCGGTGCCGGGAGCGGGGGTGGGGCGTGTCATCGGCTTCGTTGCTGGCCGCGAGCCGCGCTCAGGCGGTTGCGCCCGATTCCTGCATCGTCGTATGCGTGCGCGGCTTCAGATGCGACGCGAACTGCTCGGAAGCGGCCGTCCACGAGAAGCGCTCGGCCCATGCGCGCGCCGCGCCGCGGTCGATCTTGAGCGCTTCGAGACAGGCTTCGCGCAGGTCCTCGTTCATCGCGCCCGCGCCGCCCGCACCGAGCACGTCGATCGGACCCGTGACGGGGTAGGCGGCCACCGGCGTGCCGCAGGCGAGCGCTTCGAGCAGTACGAGGCCGAACGTGTCGGTGCGGCTCGGGAACACGAACACGTCCGCGGCGGCATAGACCTTGGCGAGCTCGGGCTGGCTCAGCACGCCCAGGTAGTTGGCCTGGGGGTAGCGCGACTTGAGCTCGGCGAGCGCGGGGCCTTCGCCGCAGACCCACTTCGAGCCCGGCAGATCGAGCTTGAGGAAGGCTTCGACGTTCTTCTCCACGGCGACGCGCCCGACATAGAGGAAGATCGGGCGCGCGGTGTTGAGCACCTTCGACTCGATCGGCTCGAAGATCTCGAGATCGACGCCGCGCGTCCACAGCACGACGTTCGTGAAGCCGAACTTCTCGAGGTCGGTCTTCACGACGGGCGTGGGCGCCATCACCGCGAGCGAGGGCTTGTGGAACCAGCGCAGGAAGCGGTAGGTGGCCGGGAGCGGAATGCCGAAGCGCGCCTGCACGTATTCGGGAAAGCGCGTGTGATAGGCGGTCGTGAACGGCAGGTCGTGGTCGATCGCGTAGCGGCGCGCGGCGAGCCCGAGCGGGCCTTCGGTGGCGATGTGGATCGCGTCGGGGCGGAAGGCATTGATGCGCGTGTGCAGATGGCGCTTCGGCAACAGCGAGAGCCTGATTTCCGGATACGTCGGGCACGGTATGGTGCGGAACTCGAGCGGCGTGAGCAGTTCGACCTGATGCCCGAGCGCGATGAGCTCGCGCGTGGTGTTCTTCAGCGTTCGTACCACGCCGTTGACTTGCGGCTCCCATGCATCGGTCACGATCATGACTTTCATCGGTCGTTGGCCCTCGGGGTTGGTGTGTTGGGATGGCTCGCGTGATTCACTCAGGCGGCTCGCGTGACTCAGGCCGCGCTCACGCGCGTCTTGCGCGTCACGCCCTGCGCCTCGGGGGCCTGCATCACCGTCCAGTAGACGATGCGCAGCTCGCCCTCGAAGGTTTCGACGAGCGCCGAGAGGCTTTCCACCCAGTCGCCGTCGTTGCAGTAGAGCATGCCGTCGATCTCGCGGATCTCGGCCTTGTGGATATGGCCGCAGACCACGCCGTCGCAGCCGCGCCGGCGCGCTTCGTCGGTCATCACGCGCTCGAACGACGAGATGAAGTTCACGGCGTTCTTGACCTGGTGCTTGAGGTACTGCGAGAGCGACCAGTACTGGAATCCCAGTCTCGCGCGCACGCGGTTGAACCAGCGGTTCAGCACGAGGATCACGGTGTAGGCCGAATCGCCGAGATAGGCGAGCCACTTGGCATGCTGGATCACGCCGTCGAACAGATCGCCGTGCACGACCCACAGGCGCTTGCCGGCGAGCGTCGTATGGAACGCTTCCTCGCGCACGTGGATGTCGCCGAACGCGAGGTTGCAGAACTGGCGCGCGCCTTCGTCGTGGTTGCCGGGGATGTAGACGACCTGGGTGCCTTTGCGCGCCTTGCGCAGGACCTTTTGCACCACGTCGTTGTGCGCCTGCGGCCAGAACCAGCCCTTGCGCAACTGCCAGCCGTCGATGATGTCGCCCACCAGATACAGATACTCCGACTCGTTGTGGCGCAGGAAGTCGAGCAGATAGTTCGCCTGGCAGCCGTTGGTGCCGAGATGAATGTCGGAGAGCCAGATCGTGCGGTAACGATGCGGGGCGGGATGATCGTCGTCGTGGGCGCTCGGAGAAGGCGCGTCATTCAGCGGCGATGGCAGGGGCAGGGTGGGCGTCGCGGCGCCCGGACCGGGATGGAAGGCGGCGGGATCGGCGCCCGGACCGGTGGTTTGCCGGAGTAGTGAGGTCGCGGACGTCTTCTGGGCCATGGCTCGCGCGGCAGGTTGCAATACGCGCATTGCGCCATGGGGGCATGACGTCGCCGTGACAGTCACAAGAAGGTCTTGTTACGCAGTCCTTGCGAGATGCGAGCGGGGCCCGCGAAGCCGCGTGGGGGCTGGCGGCGGCGTGGCTGCCTCGCGCCAACGGCGGCGCTGTCGCGCTGTGCCGTGACGGTTTGATGACGTTGCGGCGCGCAGACGCTCGACTGCGCGCTATTGCGTGTGAGTGCGCTTGATTGCGCGTGGCGATCCGGACTGGCCCTGCGGCTCGCTTTGCTTACCTCGGCACGGCGACGATGCGCGTCCCGGCGATACGATCGTGCAGGAACTGGCGCCCGGGTGCGAAACGCGCGCTGGCGGTCCACACCACGAACCAGACGGCTTCGAGCACGAGCGTGTGCGGCACCGTGAGGTTCAGGAGCGGGTGCAGCGCGAGCGGCGGCAGGAACCACAGCCACGCAGCGAGGTAGCGCAGCGTGGCGCGGGCGACCGAGGGCGGGGCGCCGTCGGGGCCGACCACGCGCAGGCGCCACGTCTTCATCGGCAGGGTCTGCCCGCCGCGATGCCACAAGCCGACGAAATAGACACCGGCCACGAGGGCGATCCAGGCGGCCATCAGGCGATGGTGGGTGTAGCCGTTGCGTTGCTGCAGGACGAGGCTGAACGCGAGGCCCGCGACAAAGATCACGCCGAAGAGCAGCACGCTCTCGTAGAGGAGCGCAGCGAGCCTGCGTCGCACGGTGACGGGCGGTAAGGCTGAGGCGGGTGTTTTGGCTGGCGCCTGGAAGCCGGACTCTGCGCACGCCCCGGGCGATGCGTCAGGCGGCGCTCCATTTGCGGATGGCGAGCGTTGCGCAAGGCTCGCGGCGGGCTCGGTGGCACTGACGTGTTCGGTCACGGGGCGGCGTCGCACTGGCGAAAAGGCGATAAGGGACGGGACACCGTGAGGATAACCGCAAGTGGCGGCCACCGCGAAGGGCAGCGGTGAGTAGAAGCGCTGTGCGCTCAGGACCCCTTGAATGCCGCGGGCGCCTCGGCGGGCGACACGGGCACGGGAATGGCCGGCTCGAAGCTGTCCGCCGCGGGGATGCTGGCCGCGAATGCCGAGGCGGGCGGCGTGACGAGCTGTCCGGAAGTGCCGGGCTGACCCGGCATTGCGGGCGCGGACGAGGGCACGCCGGTCGCGCCCGAGGCGCCTGAAGCCGTGCGCGCACGCACGCGGTGCTCGCGTTCGTTCACGAGCCGCTCGATGTCGCGGATTTCGCTCTTGTTGCCGCTCGGCGGCGCGCTGACCACGGTGCGGCGCTTGCGCTCGCTGGCGGCGAGGCGCTCTTTCTGTTCTTCGGAGAGTTGCTGGTAGGCCTTCCAGGCGCGTTGACGCGCCTGGGCGGTTATCTCCTTGGAGGCCTGATAGTTCTCGCGCGCAACGCGCCGCTGCTCGGGCGTCATGCGCACCCATTCGGTCATGCGTTCCTGCAGGCGCTTTTGCTCTTCAGGCGACATCTTCGGGTAACGCGCAGCGATCTTCAGCCATTTGCGCTTGCGCGCGTCGCTGAAAGTGTCCCATTCGCTGACGAAGGGCGCGAGCGCGACGCGCTGCGCGTCCGAGAGGCGCGCCCAGGAGAGCGGGCTGTCGCTGCCGGGCAACGGTATGGCAGCCGTGGCTTCGGCGGTGGGCGCCTGGGATTGCGCGGGCGCCGCTGCCGCAGAGGGCTCGGCCGCCGGCTCGGGATGAAAGCGCGGATACGTCGCCGCATACGACACGAGTGCCGCGACCACAGATCCAATGACAACGGCCAGGCCGCGCTTGTAGCTCACCCCGTGAATCTCCCGCTTCAGTGCGCGCGTGACAGGTACGCGTTAAACCCGTGGTCGAGGTAGGCCGTGAGCGGCAGGTCGTCGCTCAGCATGGCCGCGTCGATATCGGCGAGTTCCGCAGTGCGTTGTTGGTCTTCGAAATACGCAATGGCGAACAGGCCCGCCACGAGTGCCGCGAGCGGCCAGGCGAGCGCGAAGCGCGCAAGCGCCGAGCGGCGGCGCGGCGCCTTGAGTCCGCCCTGTGCGGCACCGGGCAGCGTGCCCACGCCCGCGGCGGCAAACGACGGCACGCGCACGAACACCGGCTGCTCGGCTTTCTTGTGGCCAAGCGCGGCCTTGCGGGCGGCGGCGAGACGGTCAGTCGTGGCGGCGGGCAGGCTCGCGGCGCTCTCGTCGAGCGCGCGGCGCATCGCCTGCACGAACTCTAAATCTTTATTTTCGAGGGCGGAGCTCATAGCGTGATTCCTTTGGCCTTGAGCGCTTGAGCCAGCGTGTGGGTGGCCCGCGAACAGTGCGTTTTCACGCTCCCTTCGGAACAACCCATGGCGGCGGCGGTTTCGGCGACATCCATATCCTCCCAGTAACGCATGAGAAACGCCTCCCGTTGACGTGCCGGTAATTTCTGGATCTCTTCGTCGATCAGGCTGAGCACCTGCGCGCGCTCGATCTGCTGCTCACTGCTTTCCGCGCCCGCCGATCCCGATTCTGCCTCGAAGGTCTCGAGAATGTCGAATTCGTCGTCCTCCGAGTTGCCGAGCGAGGAAAAGAGGCTCACCCAGGTATTGCGTACTTTCTGCCGACGAAAATAGTCGTGCATCGTATTTTGCAGAATACGCTGAAAGAGCAGGGGGAGTTCGGCGGGGGGGCGGTCTCCGTATTTTTCCGCGAGCTTGATCATCGCGTCCTGCACGATATCGAGCGATGCGTCGTCGTCGCGCACGGCGTAGACCGTTTGCTTGAACGCGCGTCTTTCGACGCCCGCCAGAAAATCGGCGAGTTCCTTATCTGATGCCATCCGTTGCAGGGCGTCGCCAGGCGGGACGCGTAATCGTTTGAAAAATGTCGTAAAACTCGCGGATGCTAGCAAATTTTCGCGCGAGAGGGGTAGCCGGCGGCATGTGCGCTACATCAAGCTACCGTGCCGTTCGCCGCGCGAAAGCCGCTGGGCGGGCTGTTGCGGGCATAGCCTGCGCAAGCCGACGAGCGTGTTGGGCGCCAGTTGGGCATATACGCAACGTTTATGCCCGCTGCTCCAAAAAGCGGCAATTATCGCTTGACCGAACCATGCTGAAACGATATCGTCGATGGTTCGCAACATAAGTGACTTGTCTCAATTCAGGTGTGGCCCATGAGGCTCATCTGTCAACTGGACGCGCCGCTTGAACCCGAGCCACAAGCCCGGCAGAGAGCACCCGATCAATTTTTTGCCGAAAATTCGAAAGGTGAATGATGAATATGCCCAGCGCGGAATTCTCCACGTCGGTCCCCCCTTCGCAAGAATCTGACCCCCAAGCTCATACGTCCATCGGCGGAACCGTGCTGATGAAGGCGCTCGCCGACGAGCAGGTCGAATTCATTTGGGGTTATCCCGGCGGCTCGGTACTCTACATCTACGACGAGCTGTACAAGCAGGACAAAATCCAGCACGTTCTCGTGCGCCACGAACAGGCAGCCGTGCACGCGGCCGATGCCTACTCGCGCTCGACCGGCAAGGTCGGTGTGTGTCTCGTGACCTCGGGGCCTGGCGTCACCAATGCGGTGACGGGCATCGCGACGGCCTATATGGACTCGATCCCGATGGTGATCATCAGCGGCCAGGTGCCTACCGCCGCGATTGGTCAGGACGCCTTCCAGGAGTGCGACACGGTCGGCATCACGCGTCCCTGCGTGAAGCACAACTTCCTCGTGAAGGACGTGCGCGATCTCGCCGCCACCGTCAAGAAAGCTTTCTACATTGCGCGCACCGGCCGTCCCGGCCCCGTGCTGATCGACATTCCGAAGGATGTGTCGAAGACGCCGTGCACGTATGAACCGATCAAAAGCGTCTCGCTGCGCTCGTACAACCCGGTCACCAAAGGCCACTCGGGGCAGATCCGCAAGGCGGTCTCGCTGCTCCTCTCGGCCAGGCGTCCGTACATCTACACCGGCGGCGGCATCATCCTCGCGGATGCGTCGCGCGAGCTGAACCAGTTCGCCGACCTGCTCGGCTACCCGGTCACGAACACGCTGATGGGTCTGGGCGGCTACCGCGCGAGCGACCGCAAGTTCCTCGGCATGCTCGGCATGCACGGCACCTACGAAGCCAACATGGCGATGCAGCACTGCGACGTGCTGATCGCAATCGGCGCGCGCTTCGACGACCGTGTGATCGGCGACCCGGCGCACTTCGCCTCGCGTGCGCGCAAGATCATTCACATCGACATCGACCCTTCGTCGATCTCGAAGCGCGTGAAGGTCGATATCCCGATCGTCGGCGACGTCAAGGAAGTGCTCAAGGAGCTCATCGAGCAGCTCCAGCACGCCGAGCACGGCCCCGATACGGCCGCGCTCGCCGACTGGTGGAAGGACATCGAAGGCTGGCGCGAGAAGAACTGCCTGAAGTTCGACCGTTCGAGCGAAATCATCAAGCCGCAGTACGTGGTGGAAAAGGCATGGGAGCTCACGGGCGGCAACGCGTTCGTGTGCTCGGACGTGGGCCAGCACCAGATGTGGGCCGCGCAGTTCTACCGCTTCAACCAGCCGCGCCGCTGGATCAACTCGGGTGGCCTCGGCACGATGGGCTTCGGCCTGCCGGCGGCGATGGGCGTGAAGATGGCGCACCCCGACGACGACGTGCTGTGCATCACGGGCGAAGGCTCGATCCAGATGTGCATTCAGGAGCTGTCGACCTGCAAGCAGTACGACACGCCCGTGAAGATCATTTCGCTGAACAACCGCTACCTCGGCATGGTTCGCCAGTGGCAGCAGATCGAATACAGCAAGCGCTATTCGCATTCGTACATGGATGCGCTGCCCGACTTCGTGAAGCTCGCCGAAGCGTATGGCCACGTCGGCATGCGGATCGAAAAGACGGCTGATGTGGAGCCGGCGCTCAAGGAAGCGCTGCGCCTGAAGGACCGCACGGTGTTCCTCGATTTCCAGACCGACCCTTCCGAGAATGTCTGGCCGATGGTACAGGCCGGCAAGGGCATCACCGAGATGCTGCTCGGCTCGGAAGACCTCTAACGGTATTTGCACGGCGCCGCACCAACCTCGCGCGGCGCGCGTCCACACAACGGGCGCGCGGGTTCGCGGGGAAGGGCGGCAGCCTCGTCAAACTGGATAAATCGTGGAACCCATCATGAGACACATTATTTCCGTTTTGCTGGAAAACGAGCCGGGCGCACTCTCGCGCGTGGTCGGCCTCTTCTCCGCACGCGGCTACAACATTGAAACCTTGACGGTGGCGCCGACCGAAGACCATTCGCTGTCGCGCATGACCATCGTTTCCATTGGCTCGGACGACGTGATCGAACAGATCACGAAGCATCTGAACCGCCTGATCGAGGTGGTGAAAGTGGTCGACCTGACCGAGGGCGCCCACATCGAACGCGAGCTGATGCTGATCAAGGTAAGGGCGGTCGGCAAGGAACGTGAGGAGATGAAGCGGATGGCGGACATTTTCCGCGGCCGCATCATCGACGTCACCGAAAAGACTTATACGATCGAACTGACGGGGGCGAGCGACAAGCTCGACGCGTTCATCGAAGCGATCGACGCCGCCGCCATTCTCGAAACCGTCCGTACGGGCGGCTCGGGCATCGGGCGCGGAGAGCGCATTCTGAAGGTGTGACCCGACCCCAGTCGATCTTGCACCGGAACTTGACCGGATGCAGCGCCCCCGGGCGCAGCATCCGGTGCAGCAAAGCTAATAGCAGTAACGAATTCACCCAGACTCTCGCCAAGGAACCAACATGAAAGTTTTCTACGACAAGGACGCCGATCTCTCCCTCATCAAGGGCAAGCAGGTCACGATCATCGGTTACGGCTCGCAAGGCCACGCCCACGCGCTGAACCTGAAGGACAGCGGCGTGAACGTGACGGTCGGTCTGCGCAAGAACGGCGCATCGTGGAGCAAGGCTGAGAACGCCGGTCTGCAGGTCAAGGAAGTGGCCGAAGCGGTGAAGAGCGCCGACGTCGTCATGATGCTGCTGCCGGACGAGCAGATCGCCGACGTCTACGCGAAGGAAGTCCACGCGAACATCAAGAACGGTGCAGCCCTCGCGTTCGCGCACGGCTTCAACGTGCACTACGGCGCGGTGATCCCGCGTGCGGATCTGGACGTCATCATGATCGCGCCGAAGGCCCCGGGCCACACGGTGCGCGGCACCTACTCGCAAGGCGGCGGCGTGCCCCACCTGATCGCTGTCCACCAGGACAAGTCGGGCGCAGCGCGTGACATCGCTCTGTCGTACGCTGCAGCGAACGGCGGCGGCCGTGCCGGCATCATCGAAACGAACTTCCGCGAAGAAACCGAAACCGACCTGTTCGGCGAACAAGCCGTCCTGTGCGGCGGTACGGTCGAGCTGATCAAGGCGGGCTTCGAAACGCTGGTCGAAGCAGGTTACGCGCCGGAAATGGCGTACTTCGAGTGCCTGCACGAACTGAAGCTGATCGTCGACCTGATCTACGAAGGCGGCATCGCCAACATGAACTACTCGATCTCGAACAACGCCGAGTACGGCGAGTACGTGACGGGCCCGCGCGTTGTCACGGCCGAGACGAAGAAGGTCATGAAGGACGTCCTGAAGGACATCCAGACCGGCGAATACGCGAAGAGCTTCATCCTTGAAAACAAGGCTGGCGCACCGACGCTGCAATCGCGCCGCCGTCTGGGCGCCGAGCACCAGATCGAAACGGTCGGTGCGAAGCTGCGCGCGATGATGCCGTGGATCGCCGCGAACAAGCTCGTCGACCAGTCGAAGAACTAATCTGACGGTGCCGTTCTGCCTGTGCGTGCGGGTTTATCCCGCCGCACGGCACTCAGTATCAAAGAAAGCCGCCCAGGTGGGATGAACCCTGGGCGGCTTTTGCTATCCTACGGTTTTTAAAATAACAGCGAAGCCACCATGAATTACCCTCATCCGATCATCGCGCGCGAAGGCTGGCCGTTCATCGCCATTGCGGCCGTCGTCGCGCTCCTGATCCATGCGGTCGCAGGCTTCGGCCTTGCATGGCCGTTCTGGCTGCTCCTGGTCTTCGTCGTCCAGTTCTTCCGCGATCCGCCGCGCCCGATTCCCACCCAGGCCAACGCCGTGCTGTGCCCGGCCGACGGCCGCATCGTTGCGGTCGAAACCGCACACGACCCGTACGCCAACCGTGAAGCGCTCAAGATCAGCGTGTTCATGAACGTGTTCAACGTGCACTCGCAGCGCTCGCCCGTGGACGGCGCCGTCGCGAAGGTCGAATACTTCCCGGGCGCCTACCTGAACGCCGCCATCGACAAGGCCTCGACCGAGAACGAGCGCAACGCCGTCGTGCTCACGATGGCCGACGGCACGGCCGTCACCTCGGTGCAGATCGCCGGCCTCATCGCGCGCCGCATTCTCTGCTACGTGCGCGCCGGCGAGCCGCTCTCGCGCGGCCAGCGCTACGGTTTCATCCGCTTCGGCTCGCGCGTGGACGTCTATCTGCCCGTCGGCAGCCGCCCGCGCGTGTCGATCGGCGAAAAGGTCTCCGCCTCGTCGACGATCCTCGCGGAACTGCCTACGCAATCGGCATAAGGAGGGTAGCGATGGCCGGATTCAAACCGCGTCGACCCCGTAATCCCGCCGGCGCGCCGCTACCGCGTCCGTTTCGCCGCAACAAGGCGGTGCAGGAGCCCGTGGTAGGCGCGGCGGCGAGCCGCCGCGCCGCACGCCAGGACTTCCTGAAAAAGCGCGGCATCTACCTGCTGCCCAATGCGTTCACCACCGCGGCGCTGTTCTGCGGTTTTTTCGCGGTGGTGCAGGCCATGAACGTGCGCTTCGAAGTGGCGGCCATCGCCATTTTCGTGGCGATGGTGCTCGACGGCATGGACGGGCGCGTCGCGCGCATGACGCACTCGCAGAGCGCGTTCGGCGAGCAGTTCGACAGCCTGTCGGACATGGTCTCGTTCGGCGTCGCGCCGGCGCTCGTGATGTACGAGTGGGTGCTCAAGGACCTCGGGCGCTGGGGCTGGCTTGCGGCCTTCGTCTACTGCTCGGGCGCCGCGCTGCGCCTTGCGCGCTTTAACACCAACATCGGCGTGGTGGACAAGCGCTTCTTCCAGGGCCTGCCGAGTCCGGCCGCGGCGGCGCTGATCGCCGGCTTCGTCTGGCTCGCCACCGACAACCGCGTGCCCGTGAAGCTCGCCTGGCTGCCATGGGTGGCCTTCGTGCTGACGATCTACGCCGGTGTGACGATGGTCTCGAACGCGCCGTTCTATAGCGGCAAGGCACTCGACGTGCGCCACCGCGTGCCGTTCGCGGCCACGCTGCTCGTGGTGGTGGCGTTCGTGCTGGTGTCGTCCGATCCGCCGCTGATGCTGTTTGGCCTCTTTGTGCTCTATGGCCTCTCGGGCTACGTGTTCTGGGCCTGGCAGGGCGTGCGCGGGCGCACGAACCCGGCGCGCTCCTCGCCGCGCGAGCGCTAGGGCGCCGAAGTCAGGCAAACGGCTGAAGGGCTGCGCGCGAGCGCGGCCCTTTTTAATTTCGTCGCCGCGAGTGCAGGCCAGCGCCAATTGCGCTATCGCCGGATTCCGGCTATAGTCGGCGGCATGGACACCATCCAGTTCCCCCTCTCTCTTCTTCAAGCCGGCGCGCGCCTAATCACGCTAGCGCTAGCGCGCCTGCCGCGCTGATCTCGCTCGCCCTCCGTTAGCTTCGTTCATTGTCAGCGTCGCCACCGGTGGCGCGAACACCCAAAATCCGTTTTTAGACACTGAACAAGTCCCCCTGGAGACCCGAAATGGCAGCAGACAAGCTCATCATTTTCGATACGACGTTGCGCGACGGCGAACAATCGCCCGGTGCGTCGATGACGAAAGAAGAGAAGATCCGCATCGCGAAGCAACTCGAGCGCATGAAGGTCGACGTCATCGAAGCGGGCTTCGCGGCCAGCTCGAATGGCGACTTCGACGCGATCCACACGATCGCCGGCATGATCAAGGACAGCACGATCTGCTCGCTGGCCCGCGCGAACGACAAGGACATCCAGCGCGCCGCTGACGCGCTCAAGCCCGCTGACCATTTCCGGATCCACACGTTCATCGCCACCTCGGCGCTGCACATGGAGAAGAAGCTGCGCATGTCGCCCGAGCAGGTGCTCGAGCAGGCGAAGCTGGCCGTGCGCTATGCGCGCAAGTTCACCAACGACGTGGAATTCTCGCCCGAAGACGGCAGCCGCTCGGACATGGACTTCCTGTGCCGCGTGCTCGAGGCCGTGATCAACGAAGGCGCGACCACGATCAACATCGCCGATACGGTCGGCTACGGCATTCCGGAGCTCTACGGCAACCTCGTGAAGACGCTGCGCGAGCGCATCCCGAACTCGGACAAGGCCGTGTTCTCGGTGCACTGCCATAACGACCTCGGCATGGCCGTCGCGAACTCGCTCGCCGGCGTGCAGATTGGCGGCGCACGCCAGGTGGAGTGCACGATCAACGGTCTCGGCGAGCGCGCGGGCAACACCTCGCTCGAAGAGATCGTCATGGCCGTGAAGACGCGCAAGGATTACTTCGGTCTGGATCTTGGCATCGACACCACGCAGATCGTGCCGGCCTCGAAGCTCGTCTCGCAGATCACCGGTTTCGTCGTGCAGCCGAACAAGGCGGTGGTGGGCGCGAACGCGTTCGCACACGCGTCGGGCATCCACCAGGACGGCGTGCTCAAGGCGCGCGACACCTACGAGATCATGCGCGCGGAAGACGTGGGCTGGACCGCGAACAAGATCGTGCTCGGCAAGCTCTCGGGCCGCAATGCATTCAAGCAGCGCCTGCAGGAACTCGGCATTCAGCTCGACAGCGAAGCCGAGTTGAACCAGGCGTTCGCGCGTTTCAAGGAGCTGGCCGACCGCAAGTCGGAAATTTTCGACGAAGACATCATCGCGATCGTCACCGAAGAGTCGGCTGAGGCGCAGGAGAAGGAGCACTTCAAGTTCGTCTCGCTCGCGCAGCACTCGGAAACGGGCGAGCGTCCGCACGCACGCGTCGTGTTCTCGGCGGACGGCAAGGAAGTGACGGGCGAAGCGGCGGGCAACGGCCCGGTGGACGCGACGCTCAACGCCATCGAAACCGAAGTGGGCAGCGGCTCGGAGCTGCTGCTGTACTCGGTGAACGCGATCACGACGGGCACCCAGGCGCAGGGCGAAGTGACGGTGCGTCTGTCGAAGGCCGGGCGTATCGTCAACGGCGTGGGCACCGATCCGGATATCGTCGCGGCTTCGGCGAAGGCGTATATCTCGGCGCTCAACAAGCTCTACTCGGGCGACAAGCTCAACCCGCAGCGCTCGTAAGCGCAAGGGCAGCGGGGCGTTCCGTCCCGCTTTGCCCAGCTTCGCGCCGGTCAAATGAAAAGCCCCCGTGCTCGCGAGAGCGCGGGGGCTTTGTCTTGTCTGGCGTCTGGCTGGCGATGCGTGCCGAACGCCTTTGGCGCTCAGAAAATGCTGCGCCGGTCGGGATCGTGCAGCGGGTCGGGCGTCTTTTGCGTGAGGCGCAGGATGCCCTGGTCGTCGAAATAGAAGCTGTAGAGCATGTACCAGACGCCGTCCTCGAGGTAGCGATAGGTCCAGGCCTCGCGCTTCATCAGCGGGAAGTAGGCGGTCTCTTCCGGGCGGCCGAAGTTCACGAGCACGTCGGTGCGCGTCCATGTGCCGATCTCGGCTTTATAGAACTCGTTGGGCTGCAGCACCTGGCGCACGCTGACGACCTTGCCGCTGCCGTCGATGTCGGCGGCCACGGTGGTTTCGCCCATCGGCTGGGTGGGCCACATCAGGCGCTTGCCGCCGTTGGGCAGGTCGTAGACCTCGCGCGGCTGGCCGAAGCGGGCGATCACGGCCTGGGCGTCGTCGCCCGCATGGAATTGCTGCCACGGTTGCACGCAGCCGGCCAGGGCGAGCGCGCCCATGCCGGCCACGAGCGCCCGGCGCGTGGCGCGCGGCAGGCACGTCGCGATGGCGGATGAAAGACGGTTGAGCATGAAGTCCCCCCGATTGCACGTCTGTGCACGTGTGCGATGGGCGCCGTGCGGATTCGAAGCTGGGTTCAAAGTGCCTCGAACCCTCTCTGGAACCGTTATTTTGACACGTCGGGGTTGCGGCGGCTTGCGGCCGTGCGCAAGCCCGTCCTATGATCCGCGCTTCATACGATGCGGCTCACACAGAAGGGGAACAGGCCCATGAAGGGACGATGGACGCGCGCGGCGGTGGTCGTGCTGGCGGCGCTAGGGTTGGGCGCGGCACTGACGGCCGGCGGCGCGCACGCCGCGAGCACGCAGGCGAGCGCGGGCAAGCCGATTCAGCTCGCGCTGATCGAGGGCATGTCCGGACCGTTCGCGGACGCGGGCGCGGCCGTCGAGCGCAATCTGCGTTTCGGCGTGGAGCGCGTGAACGCACGGGGCGGCGTGACGCTGGCGGATGGGCGCCATCTGCTCGAACTGGTCGTGCTCGACAGCAAGGGCAGCACCGAGGCGGCGCTGATGCAACTGCGCGCGGCGGCCGATCGCCACATCGGCTTCATCTTGCAGGGCAACAGCTCGGCGGTGGCGGCGGCGCTCGTGGCGGCCATCGATCGCCAGAACGCGCGCGAGCCGGAGAACCGCGAGGTGTTCCTCAACTATTCGGCGGACGACCCCGCGCTCACCAACGCGAACTGCAGCTTCTGGCACTTCCGCTTCGACGCGCACGCGGGCATGCGCATGGACGCGCTCGCCGACGTGATCGCTGCCGATCAGTCCATCAAGAAGGTCTACCTGCTCAATCAGGACTACAGCTTCGGCCACGACGTGAGTACGCTTGCGCGCGCGGCGCTGGCGAAAGATCGTCCCGACATTGCCGTGGTGGGCGACGAGTTCCATCCGATCGGCCGCGTGAAGGACTTCGCGCCATATATCGCCAAGATTCGTGCGGCGGGCGCGGACGCCGTCATCACCGGCAACTGGGGCAACGACCTCACGCTGCTCGTGAAGGCCGCGCGCGAACAGGGCCTCGACACCAAGTTCTATACGTTCTACGGCAACAGCCTCGGCGCGCCGGCGGCGCTCGGCGAGGCGGGCGTCAAGCGCGTGATCGCCGTGGCCGACTGGCATCCGAACGCGGGCGGCGCAGCCTCCGACGCCTGGTACGCGGCGTTCCGCGCCCGCTACCCCGCGGCGCAGGACGACTATCCGGTGCTGCGCATGGAGATGCTCGTCGAGATGCTCGCCCAGGCGATGACGAAGGCGGGGTCGGCACAACCGGAGGCGGTCGCTAGGGCGCTCGAGGGCATGCGTTTCGACAATGGCTTCCATCCGATGTGGATGCGCGCCGACGACCACCAGGTGATCCAGCCCCTTTACGTGATGCAGATGGACAAGCAGGGCACGCCCGGTGTGCGCTACGACAACGAGGGCTCGGGCTATGGTTTTCGCACGGTGCTGGCGCTGCCGGCGGAGCGCACGGCGCCGGCGACCGTCTGCAAGATGAAACGGCCCTGAGCGGGGCTGGGGTGGGGCCGGAACGGTTCCTGCGTCGGCCCACAAACTGGTCCGCACAGGCTGGTTTCGCGGCGAATCGGGCCTGTGCTACAATACGCCCCTTGTCGTAATCCACGGCAAGTCAGCAACAACCAATCACGGCACGGCCTTTCTTCCGTGACCGCTTGTTTGTTTTAAAGGAAAAGCAAATGTCCGTAGCAGATATCAAGAAGTCCGACATCGTCGCGCAATTCGCGCGCGGCACCGGTGACACGGGTTCGCCCGAAGTTCAGGTTGCACTCCTGACGTCGCGTATCAACGAACTGACCGGCCACTTCAAGTCGCACGCAAAGGATCACCACAGCCGCCGCGGTCTGCTGCGCATGGTGAGCCGCCGCCGCAAGCTGCTCGACTACCTGAAGGGTAAGGACGCAGATCGTTACCGCGCACTGATCGAGAAGCTGGGTCTGCGCAAGTAATCGCAAGGTCTTGCAAAAAGATGCCTGTGTCAGTTCCACTGATGCAGGCATTTTGTTTTTGAACGGTACGCTTCATGCGATGCGTGCCGCATGGCAGTACAAGCAGCAAAGAACGCAGTCAATAGCCGTAAAAGCGTGCAGTAAAAGCAGCAGGACCGGGCCTCGGGGCAGAGCTTTGTGTCATTCCATCGAATCGTGCGCGACAACAGGTCACGCACGTGCAGCGTCATCGTCGCAGCCGCGCGATCCGCTGGAATGGCATAACACTCCTCTACCTGCGCGGTGCCGGATTCTGTCTTGCCGTGTCGCCCGCGTGTGCGGGCAACACATAACAAATGAGTAAGGAGTGAGTGACCATGACCATGTTCAATAAAGTCGCGAAGGAATTCAAATGGGGCCAGCACAATGTGCGCCTCGAAACCGGTGAGATCGCCCGTCAGGCGGGCGGCGCCGTCATCGTCGACGTCGAAGATACCGTCGTGCTCGCGACCGTCGTTGGCGCGAAGACCGCGAAGCCGGGTCAGGACTTCTTCCCGCTCACCGTCGATTACATCGAAAAGACCTATTCGGCCGGCAAGATCCCGGGTGGCTTCTTCCGTCGCGAAGGCCGTCCGTCGGAAGGCGAGACGCTGATCTCGCGCCTGATCGACCGCCCGCTGCGTCCGCTGTTCCCGGAAGGCTTCTACAACGAAGTCCAGGTCGTGATCCACGTCCTGTCGATCAATCCGGAAGTCCCGGCCGACATCCCCGCGCTGATCGGCGCGTCGGCTGCGCTGGCGATCTCGGGTCTGCCGTTCAACGGCCCGGTGGGCGCGGCACGCGTGGCCTACATCAACAACGAGTACGTGCTGAACCCGACGCGCGCGCAGATGAAGGATTCGCGCCTCGACCTCGTCGTGGCCGGCACGGAGCGCGCGGTGCTGATGGTGGAATCGGAAGCCGACCAGCTGCCCGAAGACGTGATGCTCGGCGCGGTCGTGTTCGGCCACGAGCAGATGCAAACGGCCATCGACGCGATCCACGAACTCGTGCGTGACGGTGGCAAGGCCGAGTGGGACTGGCAGCCGGCTGCGAAGGACGAAGCGCTCATCGCGCGCGTCACGGACATCGCCCACGGCAACCTGCACGCGGCTTACCAGCTGCGCGACAAGCAACAGCGCTCGACGAAGCTGAAGGAAGTCTACGCGTCGACCTCGGCGAAGCTCGAAGAAGAAGCGGCTGCGGCCGGCTCGACGGCGGCCGACAAGGCCACGGTCGGCAACATCCTGTTCGACCTCGAAGCGAAGATCGTCCGCTCGCAGATCCTCAACGGCGAGCCGCGTATCGACGGCCGCGACACGCGCACCGTGCGTCCGATCGAGATCCGCACGGGCGTGCTGCCGCGCACCCACGGTTCGGCGCTGTTCACGCGTGGCGAAACGCAGGCGCTGGTTGTCGCGACGCTCGGCACCAAGGGCGACGAGCAGATCATCGACGCGCTCGAAGGCGAGTACCGCGACCGCTTCATGCTCCACTACAACATGCCCCCGTTCGCGACCGGCGAAACGGGCCGCGTGGGCTCGCCCAAGCGCCGTGAAATCGGCCACGGCCGTCTCGCCAAGCGCGCGCTCGTCGCCTGCCTGCCGAGCGCCGAAGAATTCGGCTACTCGATCCGCGTGGTCTCGGAAATCACCGAGTCGAACGGTTCGTCGTCGATGGCATCGGTGTGCGGCGGCTGCCTCGCGCTGATGGACGCCGGCGTGCCGATGAAGGCGCACGTCGCTGGCATCGCGATGGGCCTGATCCTCGAAGGCAACAAGTTCGCCGTGCTGACCGACATCCTCGGCGACGAAGATCACCTCGGCGACATGGACTTCAAGGTGGCGGGCACGGAAGCTGGCGTGACCGCGCTGCAGATGGACATCAAGATCCAGGGCATCACCAAGGAAATCATGCAGGTCGCCCTCGCGCAAGCGAAGGAAGGCCGTATGCACATCCTCGGCAAGATGACCTCGGCGGTGTCGGGCGTGAACACGGAGCTGTCGGCTTACGCTCCGCGCATGATCACCATCAAGATCAATCCGGAAAAGATCCGCGACGTGATCGGCAAGGGCGGTTCGGTGATCCGCGCGCTGACCGAAGAAACCGGCACGACCATCGACATCTCGGACGACGGCGTCGTGACCATCGCTTCGACGTCGAGCGAAGGCATGGCCGAAGCGAAGAAGCGCATCGAGAACATCACGGCCGAAGTGGAAGTGGGCCAGGTGTACGAAGGCGCGGTCCTCAAGCTGCTCGACTTCGGCGCGATCGTGAACCTGCTGCCGGGCAAGGACGGCCTGCTGCACATCTCCGAAATCGCCAACGAGCGCATCAAGGACATCAACGACTACCTGAAGGAAGGCCAGATCGTGAAGGTCAAGGTCATCCAGACGGACGAGAAGGGCCGCGTGCGCCTGTCCGCCAAGGCGCTGCTCAACGAAGCAGCCGCTAACGGCGCACCGCAGGGCGAGCCGCAGCAGTAAGGCGGTTCACAGAAACGGCCGGCACGCGATGAGCGCGCCGGCCGTTTTTTTATGAAAATGTGGGATTGGGACAGGTGTAATTGAAGGCAACTGAAGGCCCTACGGAGACGTGAGATGAAGGCTGTCGAGATTACCGAATTCGGTGCACCGGACGTACTCAAGCTGACCGAGCGACCGATGCCCGAGCCGAAGGCCGGCGAGGTGCTGATCAAGGTGAGCGCGTCCGGCGTGAATCGCCCTGATGTTTTCCAGCGCAAGGGCTCGTATGCGCCGCCGCCGGGCATTTCCGATCTGCCGGGGCTCGAGGTGGCGGGCGAGATCGTCGGCGGGACGATCGACGAGAAGAACAATCCGTTCGGGCTGAAGGTCGGCGATCGTGTGTGCGCGCTGATCGCGGGCGGCGGCTACGCCGAGTACGCGGTTGCGCCGCTTGGACAGTGCCTGCCGGTGCCGAAGGGCCTCACGGACATCGAAGCGGCTTCGTTGCCCGAGACCTTTTTCACGGTCTGGAGCAACGTGTTCCAGCGCGCCCTGCTTGGCAAGGGCGAGGGCGGCGAGAACGAGACCCTGCTCGTACAGGGAGGATCGAGCGGAATTGGCGTCACGGCGATCCAGATCGCACATGCGCTCGGCTTTCGCGTTTTCGCGACCGCGGGGTCGGACGACAAGTGCCGGGCCTGCGAGCAACTGGGCGCGGAACGTGCGATCAACTATCGCACCGAGGACTTCGTGGATGTCGTGAAGGCGCTCACGAATGACCGTGGCGTGGACGTGATCCTCGACATGGTCGCGGGCGGCTATGTGCCGCGCGAGCTCTCCGCGCTCGCCACCGGCGGCCGCATCGTGCTGATCGCGACGCTAGGCGGCTCGAAGGCCGAGGTCAACATGGGCGAGATCCTGCGCCGGCGCCTGACGATCACCGGTTCGACCCTGCGCGCACGCTCGGTCGAGTTCAAGGCACAGATCGCGCAGGAGCTGAAGGCGAAAGTCTGGCCGCTGCTCGAAGAGGGCCGGATCAAGCCGGTCGTGTTCCGCGTCTTTCCCGCCGCGCAGGCCGCCGAGGCGCATGCGTTGATGGAAAGCAGCGAGCACGTCGGCAAGATCATGCTCGATTGGAGCCAGGCGGCCTGATGACGCTGCCAGCAGGCCCGCTGTACGCCGGTTGCACGGTTCCGCAGCGGGTTCATGCTTGATTTTTCGGGCTTTTTTTGCCGCCTTTTTTGCGTGTTCTGAGCGGGCCGGTTTGACCCACTTCGATTTCACGCAGTAAAATTCTGCGTTTTGCGTCCGCTTTTAACAGCAACCGGAACAATGACGAATCAACGATCGAAGCTCGTAGTCGGTAACTGGAAGATGCATGGCCGCCTCGCGGCCAATGCTGCATTGCTCGAAGGCGTCGCGCAGGGCGCGCAGGCGCTGCCGTCGGATGTGCGTGTTGGCGTGTGCGTGCCGTTTCCGTATCTTGCGCAGGCTCAGGCGCTGCTCGGCGGCAGCCGGGTGGTCTGGGGTGCGCAGGACGTGTCGGCGCACGAGCAGGGTGCCTATACGGGCGAAGTCGCTGCGGGCATGGTCGCCGACTTCGAAGCAGGTCTCGCGATCGTCGGTCACTCGGAGCGTCGCGCTTACCACGGCGAAAGCTCCGAACTCGTCGCACTGAAGGCGCAGCGCGCGCTCGCGGCCGGCCTCACGCCGATCGTCTGCGTGGGCGAGACGCTGGAACAGCGGGAAAGCGGCGCGACCGAGCAGGTGGTCGGCGCGCAGCTCGGTGCAGTGCTGGCGGCGTTGTCGGTTCAGGAGGCGGCGCGTATCGTCGTCGCGTACGAGCCGGTCTGGGCGATTGGCACGGGCAAGAGCGCGACTTCGGAGCAGGCCCAGCAGGTTCACGCTTTCCTGCGTGCGCGGCTTGCCGCGAAGGGCGCGCAGGTGGCGAACGTGCCGCTGCTGTACGGCGGCAGCGTGAAGCCGGAGAACGCGGCGGAGCTCTTCCGTCAGGCCGATATCGATGGTGGCCTGATCGGTGGCGCGGCGCTGAAGGCAGGGGATTTCCTCGCGATTTGCGCGGCCGCTGCGGCGGGCGCGAGCGTCGCGGGATAAAAACAAGGCTTGGGCATGGCGCCTCGCGTGAGGCCCGTGCCGGCTGCATATGCGCATGCCTCCGGGGAGGCTGCGTTCAACAAGGACTCAGGTGAGTGTGATGCTGTATTTGAAAACGTTGATTATCGTCGTCCAGATTCTGTCGGCGCTCGGGGTGATCGGCCTCGTTCTGCTGCAGCACGGCAAAGGCGCCGATATGGGCGCCGCGTTCGGCAGCGGCGCGTCCGGCAGCCTGTTCGGCGCGAGCGGCTCCGCGAACTTCCTGTCGCGTACTACTGCAGCGCTCGCAACGGTCTTTTTCGTCTCGACGCTTGCATTAACTTACTTGGGGTCGTATCATTCGAAGCCTTCGGCAGGCTTGCTTGGCGCCGCGGCTCCGGTCGTTGCTTCGGCTCCTGTTGCTGCATCGGTTCCTGCGGTTTCCGCGGCTAGCGCTCCGGCGGCAGCGCCGGCTGCGGCGGCATCGAACCCCGGTAATGATGTACCGAAATAATTCTGAAAAACTTGTTTTGTGCATTGAACAAACAGCAGGAACAAGTTAGAATTTAAGTCTTGAAGCGATTCGCGGGTTTCAGTAAATGTTGTCCCGGATTGCATGTAGTGCCGACGTGGTGAAATTGGTAGACACGCTATCTTGAGGGGGTAGTGGCGAAAGCTGTGCGAGTTCGAGTCTCGCCGTCGGCACCAATGTTATCTAAAAATGCCAGCCGCTTGCTTCAGCTTCGGCTGGCATTTTTGCTTTATACGTCGTGTTCGTTTCGATCGCAGCGCGAAGTACGTAAAGTGATTCCCGCAGAGCGACTTGAAGTTCCTGCGGAACCTCAGAACCAACCGATAGAGGATAGCCTTGAATCTCGCTACCTATTACCCCGTCCTGTTGTTCCTTCTGGTAGGTCTTGGTCTGGGCGTAGCGCTGGTCTCAATTGGCAAGATCCTCGGTCCCAACCGGCCCAACAGCGAAAAAGATTCACCGTACGAGTGCGGCTTTGAAGCGTTCGAAGACGCGCGCATGAAGTTCGATGTACGGTACTACCTCGTGGCCATTCTCTTCATCATCTTCGACCTCGAAACGGCATTCCTGTTTCCGTGGGGCGTTGCCCTGCGCGACATCGGCTGGCCCGGTTTCCTGTCGATGATGCTGTTTCTGCTCGAATTCCTGCTGGGCTTCGCCTACATCTGGAAGAAGGGCGGTCTCGACTGGGAATAAGGGGTTAATCGCCGGATAGCATGGGCGGCACTGCGGACACACTGCAGGCCGTCCGTCTGGAGTGGAAAGCACATGAGTATCGAAGGGGTCTTGAAGGAAGGGTTTGTCACCACCACGGCTGACAAGCTGATCAACTGGACGCGCACTGGCTCGCTGTGGCCAATGACGTTCGGCCTGGCGTGTTGCGCGGTCGAGATGATGCACGCGGGCGCGGCCCGCTACGACCTCGACCGCTTTGGCGTGGTGTTCCGCCCGAGCCCGCGCCAGTCCGACGTGATGATCGTGGCCGGCACGCTGTGCAACAAGATGGCGCCCGCGCTGCGCAAGGTCTACGACCAGATGGCCGAGCCGCGCTGGGTGATCTCGATGGGGTCGTGCGCCAACGGCGGCGGCTACTACCACTATTCGTATTCGGTCGTGCGCGGTTGTGATCGCATCGTGCCGGTCGACGTCTATGTGCCGGGTTGCCCGCCGACAGCGGAAGCCCTGGTGTACGGGGTGATCCAGTTGCAGGCGAAGATTCGCCGCACTAGCACCATCGCCCGTCAATAAAGGCCGAGCGCCTCCCCAGAATATGGCAAGCAAACTCGAGACCCTGAAAGCGAACCTCGAAGCGGCCCTTGGTGCGCGCGTCGTCAGCCTCACCGAATCGCTCGGTGAGTTGACCTTGGTCATAAAATCAGTAGATTACCTCAGCGTCGCCACGGAGCTCCGCGACAATCCGTCGCTCCGCTTCGAGCAGTTGATTGACTTGTGCGGCGTCGACTATCAGACGTACGGCGACGGCGCATGGGAAGGCCCGCGCTTCGCGGCGGTGTCGCATCTGCTCTCGATCACGAACAACTGGCGTTTGCGTCTGCGCGTGTTCGCGCCGGACGACGACGTGCCCATCGTCTCCTCGCTCGTCGAGATCTGGAATTCGGCCAACTGGTATGAGCGCGAGGCGTTCGACCTGTTCGGCATCGTCTTCGAAGGCCACCCCGACCTGCGCCGCATCCTGACCGACTACGGTTTCATCGGCCATCCGTTCCGCAAGGACTTCCCGATCTCGGGCTACGTCGAAATGCGTTACGACCCGGAACAGAAGCGCGTGGTCTATCAGCCGGTCACGATCGAGCCGCGCGAAATCACGCCGCGCGTGATCCGCGAGGATCGCTACGGTGGTCTGAGGAAACACTAAGAGGGTCGCATGTCAGAGATCAAGAACTACACGCTCAACTTCGGCCCGCAGCACCCGGCAGCGCACGGCGTGCTGCGCCTCGTGCTCGAGCTCGACGGCGAAGTGATCCAGCGCGCCGATCCGCACATCGGCCTGCTGCATCGCGCGACGGAAAAGCTCGCCGAGAACAAGACGTTCATCCAGTCGGTGCCGTACATGGACCGTCTCGATTACGTGTCGATGATGGTCAACGAGCACGGCTATGTGCTCGCGATCGAGAAGCTGCTCGGCATCGAGGTGCCCGTGCGCGCGAAGTACATCCGCGTGCTGTTCGACGAAATCACGCGTGTGCTCAATCACCTGATGTGGATCGGCTCGCACGCGCTCGACGTGGGCGCGATGGCGGTGTTCCTCTACGCGTTCCGCGAGCGCGAAGACCTGATGGACGTCTATGAGGCGGTCTCGGGCGCGCGCATGCATGCGGCCTACTATCGTCCGGGCGGCGTGTACCGCGATCTGCCCGACGCGATGCCGCAATACAAGGCCTCGAAGATCCACAACGAGAAGGCGCTCGCCAAGATGAACGAGGCGCGCCAGGGCTCGCTGCTGGACTTCATCGACGACTTCTTCACGCGCTTCCCCGGTTGCGTCGACGAGTACGAAACGCTGCTCACCGACAACCGCATCTGGAAGCAGCGTCTGGTGGGCATCGGCGTGGTGAGCCCCGAGCGCGCGATGCAGCTGGGCCTGACCGGCGCGATGCTGCGCGGCTCGGGCATCGAGTGGGACCTGCGCAAGAAGCAGCCCTACGAGGTCTACGACCAGATGGATTTCGACATCCCGGTGGGCGTGAACGGCGACTGCTACGACCGTTATCTCGTGCGCGTCGAGGAAATGCGCCAATCCACTCGTATCGCGAAACAGTGCATTGAGTGGCTGCGCAAGAATCCCGGCCCCGTGATGATCGACAATCACAAGGTTGCACCGCCGTCGCGCGTGAACATGAAGTCGAACATGGAAGAGCTGATTCACCACTTCAAGCTCTTCACCGAAGGTTTCCACGTGCCCGAAGGCGAGGCCTACGCAGCCGTGGAGCATCCGAAGGGTGAATTCGGCATCTACCTGGTGTCGGATGGCGCGAACAAGCCGTATCGTCTGAAGATCCGTGCGCCAGGTTACGCCCATCTGTCCGCGCTCGATGAAATGGCGCGCGGTCACATGATTGCCGACGCGGTCACGATCATCGGCACGCAGGACATCGTGTTCGGCGAAATCGACCGCTAAGCAGCAAGCTGCCTGTGCGCCCGGTCAAGAAGGGCGCACGGCGAAATACCGGGAACGCCACGTCTGTCGCAGCGAGCAGGTAGGCTAACGCGCGGTGGGTGTTTGTGTGGCGGGAATTGCAACGGTAGGAAATGAAAGAGTCGTGTCTGAAAATGATCTCAGCTGAAGGCCTGAAAGAAATCGATCGCGCGTTGACGAAGTACCCCGCCGATCAGAAACAGTCCGCCGTGATGGCGGCTTTGGCCGTTGCTCAGGAAGAGCATGGCTGGCTGTCGCCCGAACTCATGCAGTTCGTGGCCGACTACCTCGGCATGCCGCCTGTCGCGGTCCAGGAAGTCGCCACCTTCTATACGATGTTCGAGACCCGCCCGGTCGGCAAGTACAAGATCACGCTCTGCACGAATCTGCCGTGCCAGCTCGGCCCGGATGGCGGCGCGGAAGCGACCGCCGACTATCTGAAGCAGAAGCTCGGTATCGACTTCGGCGAAACCACGCCCGACGGCAAATTCACGCTGAAAGAAGGCGAGTGCATGGGGGCATGCGGTGACGCGTCGGTGCTGCTCGTGAACAACCATCGCATGTGCAGCTTCATGAGCCGCGAGAAGATCGACCAGTTGCTCGAGGAGCTTTCGAAATGACTTCGTTGCACGACCGTCACATCAAACCCCTGATTCTCGCGGGCCTGAACGGCGAGAACTGGCATCTCGAAGATTACGTCGCGCGTGGCGGCTACAAGCAGCTGCGCCGCATCCTCGAAGAGAAGATCACGCCCGAGCAGGTCATTGCCGACGTGAAGGCCGGCGGCCTGCGTGGCCGCGGCGGCGCGGGCTTCCCGACGGGCCTGAAGTGGAGCTTCATGCCGCGTCAGTTCCCGGGCCAGAAGTACCTTGTCTGCAACTCGGACGAAGGCGAGCCGGGCACTTTCAAGGACCGCGACATCCTGCGCTGGAATCCGCATTCGGTGATCGAGGGCATGGCCATCGGCGCGTATGCGATGGGTATCACCGTGGGCTACAACTACATCCACGGCGAAATTTTCGAGGTTTATCGCCGCTTCGAGGCCGCGCTTGAAGAAGCGCGCCAGGCGGGCTATCTCGGCGACAACATTCTCGGCACGGACTTCTCGTTCCAGCTGCACGCGCACCACGGTTATGGCGCGTACATCTGCGGCGAAGAAACGGCGCTGCTCGAGTCGCTCGAGGGCAAGAAGGGCCAGCCGCGCTTCAAGCCGCCGTTCCCGGCGAGCTTCGGTGTGTACGGCAAGCCCACCACGATCAACAACACCGAGACCTTTGCCGCGGTGCCGTTCCTGTTGGGCGTCGGTCCGCAGACGTACATGGAGCTCGGCAAGCCGAACAACGGCGGCACCAAGATCTTCTCGATCTCGGGCGACGTCGAGCGTCCGGGCAATTACGAAATTCCGCTCGGCACGCCGTTCGCGACGCTCATGGAGCTCGCTGGTGGCGTGCGCGGCGGCAAGAAGCTCAAGGCCGTGATTCCGGGTGGATCGTCGGCGCCGGTCATTCCGGGCGACCTGATGATGCAGACCGACATGGACTATGACTCCATCGCCAAGCAGGGCTCGATGCTCGGCTCGGGCGCGGTCATTGTCATGGACGAAACGCGCTGCATGGTGCGCTCGCTGCTGCGCCTGTCGTACTTCTACTATGAAGAGTCGTGCGGCCAGTGCACGCCGTGCCGCGAAGGCACGGGCTGGCTGTATCGCGTCGTGAACCGCATCGAACACGGCCAGGGCCGCCAGGAAGACCTGGATCTGCTGAACTCGGTGGCCGGCAACATCATGGGCCGTACGATCTGCGCGCTCGGCGACGCGGCGGCCATGCCGGTGCGCGGCATGCTCAAGCATTACTGGGACGAATTCGAATATCACGTGCACAACAAGCGTTGCCTCGTCGGCGGACATGCCGGCTCGCACGCGGCCTCGGAAACAGTGGCTGCCTGAGAGCGTAGAGAGAGCGAGTTGTGTACGGGCCGCGTGGCACGAAGCAACGGGGTGAGCCGCTGTGAAATTGAGCGGTAACAGGTTAGGGACGATTAACCATCATGGTTGAACTTGAAATAGACGGCAAGAAGGTGCAGGTGCCCGAGGGCAGCATGGTGATCCAGGCTGCGCAGCGGGTCGACACGTACATTCCGCACTTCTGCTATCACAAGAAGCTGTCCATCGCGGCCAACTGCCGGATGTGTCTCGTCGATGTCGAGAAGATGCCGAAGGCCGTGCCCGCGTGCGCGACCCCGGTGTCGCAAGGCATGGTCGTGCGCACGATGTCGGACAAGGCCGTGCAGGGCCAGCAAGCCGTGATGGAATTCCTGCTGATCAACCACCCGCTCGATTGCCCGATCTGCGATCAGGGCGGCGAATGCCAGTTGCAGGATCTGGCGGTTGGCTACGGCAAGTCGGCCTCGCGCTACAGCGAAGAAAAGCGCGTTGTGTTCCACAAGAACGTCGGTCCGCTCATCTCGATGGAAGAGATGACGCGCTGCATCCACTGCACGCGCTGCGTGCGCTTCGGCGACGAGATCGCCGGCGTGATGGAGCTCGGCATGCTCGGCCGCGGCCAGCATTCGGAAATCACCTCGTTCGTCGGCAAGACTGTGGACTCGGAGCTCTCGGGCAACATGATCGACCTGTGCCCGGTCGGTGCGCTCACGAGCAAGCCGTTCCGCTTCTCCGCGCGCACGTGGGAACTCTCGCGCCGCAAGTCGGTGAGCCCGCACGACTCGACGGGTGCGAACCTCGTCGTGCAGGTGAAGAACAACCGCGTGATGCGCGTGCTGCCGTTCGAGAACGAAGCCATCAACGAGTGCTGGATTTCGGACAAGGACCGCTTCTCGTACGAAGGCCTGAACGCCGAAGACCGCCTCACGCGACCGATGATCAAGCAGGGCGGCCAGTGGGTCGAGACCGACTGGCAGACCGCGCTCGATTACGTGGTCAAGGGCATCAAGGGCATCTGTGACGAGCACGGCGAGAACCAGCTCGCGTTGCTCGCGAGCCCGCATAGCACGAGCGAAGAGCTCTATCTCGCGAAGCAGTTCGCGGACGCGATCGGCACGCCGAACGTCGACTTCCGTCTGCGCCAGAACGACTTCTCGGCGCCGCTCGAGGGCGCGCCGTGGCTCGGCAGCAAGATCGCCGATCTTTCGTATGCCGACTCGGCGTTCGTGATCGGCTCGTTCCTGCGCCGCGATCACGCGCTGTTCGCCGCGCGTCTGCGCCAGGCAGCCAAGGGTGGCGCGCAGGTCTCGTTCCTCCAGGCATCGGCCGACGGCTCGCTGATTCCGAATGCCCAGCGCATCGTCGCCGCGCCTTCGGCCTGGCTCGACGAGCTGGCTTCGATCGCCGCCGCCGTTGCTGAAACGAAGGGTGTCGCGCTGCCCGAAGGCTTTGCGGGCGCACAGGCGAATGACGCCGCGAAGCAGGTTGCCGCCTCGCTCGCGAATGGCGAGCGCCGCTTCGTGCTGCTCGGCAACGGTGCCGTCCAGCATCCGGAATTCTCGCGCCTGCACGCCGCAGCGCAGTTCATTGCAGAGACGACTGGCGCCACGCTGGGCTTCCTCACGGAAGCTGCCAACACGGTCGGCGCGCACCTCGTGGGCGCACTGCCGGGCCGCGATGGCCTGAACGCTCGCGAAGTGTTCGAGCAGCCGCGCAAGGGTTATCTGCTGTTCAACTTCGAACCCGAGTTCGACACGGCCAACCCGGCCGCCGCGCGCGCCGCGCTCGCGCAGGCCGAGATGGTCGCCGTGTTCTCGCCGTTCAAGACGGGTCTCGACTACGCCGACGTGCTGCTGCCCATCGCACCGTTCACGGAAACCTCGGGCACGTTCGTCAACGCCGAAGGCACGGTCCAGACGTTCAACGGCGTCGTGCGTCCGCTCGGCGAAACGCGTCCGGCCTGGAAGGTCCTGCGCGTGCTCGGCACGCTGCTCGGCGCGAAGGGCTTCGAGTACGAGACGTCGGAAGACGTGCGCCGCAAGGCGCTCGGCGACGGCAGCTTCGCAGCGCGTCTGTCGAACAAGACCGGCGCCACGGTGGCACGCGGCAGCCTCGCGAAGGCAGCCGATGGCCGCTTCGAGCGCAGCTCCGACGTGCCCATCTATCGCGCCGATCAACTCGTGCGCCGCGGCGAAGCGCTGCAGCTCACGACGGCGGCCCGCGTGGCGAACGCCATCGGCCTGCCGGCTGCGCTCTTCGACCAGCTCGGCCTGAAGGAAGGCGACGCCGTGCGCGTGCGCCAGGGCGAGCTCTCGGTGACTGCGCCCGCGACGCGCGATGCGAATCTTGCGCCGACGGTGGTGCGCGTGTCGGCGGCAACGCCGGCCGCCGCGCAGCTCGGCAGCCTGTTCGGTGAACTGCTGGTGGAGAAGGCGTAAATGAGCTTGTTCGATACGATCAATGCAGGCGGCAGCCAGTTGCTCGGCGTGGCGTGGCCCACCGTCTGGGCGCTGGTGCGCATTCTCGTCGTCGCGGTGGTGATCCTGCTGTGCGTGGCGTACCTGATCCTGTGGGAGCGCAAGCTGATCGGCTGGATGCACGTGCGTCTCGGCCCGAACCGCGTCGGTCCCGCGGGTCTGTTGCAGCCGATCGCCGACGTGCTGAAGCTGCTGCTCAAGGAAGTCATTCAGCCGACCCAGGCGAGCCGCTGGGTCTACATGGTCGCGCCGATCATGGTGGTGGTGCCGGCCTTCGCGGTCTGGGCGGTGATTCCGTTCCAGGCGGGTGCGGTGCTCGGCAACATCAACGCGGGTCTGCTCTACGTGATGGCGATTTCGTCGTTCGGCGTGTACGGCGTGATTCTCGCGGGCTGGGCCTCGAACTCGAAGTACGCGTTCCTCGGTGCAATGCGCGCCGCGGCGCAGATGGTCTCGTATGAAATCGCGATGGGCTTCGCGCTCGTCGTGGTGCTGATGGTCTCGGGCAGCCTGAACCTCTCGGACATCGTCGAAGGCCAGATGCGCGGCATGTTCGCGAACTTCGGGATCACGTTCCTCTCGTGGAACTGGCTGCCGCTGTTGCCGATGTTCGTCGTCTACTTCATCTCGGGCATCGCCGAAACGAACCGCCACCCGTTCGACGTGGTGGAAGGGGAGTCGGAGATCGTCGCGGGTCACATGGTCGATTACTCGGGTATGGGCTTCGCGCTCTTCTTCCTCGCCGAGTACATCAACATGATCGTGATCTCGGCGCTCGCTTCGGTGCTGTTCCTCGGCGGCTGGAGCGCACCGTTCGGCTTCCTCGATTTCATCCCGGGCGTATTCTGGCTGGTGCTGAAGGTTTTCTGTCTCCTGTCGGTGTTCATCTGGGCGCGCGCGACGTTCCCGCGCTACCGCTATGACCAGATCATGCGTCTTGGCTGGAAGGTGTTCATTCCGGTGTGCGTCGTGTGGCTGATCGTGATCGGCTTCTGGTATATGTCGCCGCTGAGCATCTGGAAATAAGGGGCGAACGAAACATGACCGCTATCCAAAACTTCTTCAAGACGTTCTTCCTGACCGAGCTGCTCAAGGGCCTCGCGCTGACGGGCCGTTACGCCTTCAAGCGCAAGTTCACGGTGCAGTTCCCGGAAGAAAAAACCCCGATGTCGCCGCGCTTTCGCGGCCTGCACGCACTGCGCCGCTATGAGAACGGCGAAGAGCGCTGCATCGCGTGCAAGCTGTGCGAGGCGGTGTGCCCCGCGCTCGCCATCACGATCGAGTCGGAAGTGCGCGAAGACAACACGCGCCGCACGACGCGTTACGACATCGACCTGACCAAGTGCATCTTCTGCGGTTTCTGCGAAGAGAGCTGCCCGGTCGACTCGATCGTCGAGACGCACATTCTCGAGTATCACGGCGAGAAGCGCGGCGATCTGTATTTCACGAAGGAAATGCTGCTGGCCGTGGGCGACCGCTACGAAGCGCAGATCGCGGCAAATAAGGCAGCAGATGCACCGTACCGTTGATCTTCAGTTTGACGCTGCATCGGCCCGCGGTTCGGGCCGGCTGTGGGGAACGCGTGTGCCTGAAAACACCGCGCCGCCGCAGCCCGGGAACCGCGGCGCGACGCTCCCTGGTCTGGCCGCCAGTCTGCGCCGCGCAATCCGCCTTACGATGGCCTCAACGATGAACCAGTAATCATGGAATTCACGACCGTCCTGTTCTACATCTTCGCGCTGCTGCTCACGCTATCAGGGCTGAAGGTGGTCACCTCGCGCAATCCTGTCTCGTCCGCGCTCTTCCTCGTGCTCGCGTTCTTCAACGCGGCCGCGGTGTGGATGCTGCTCGAGGCCGAGTTCCTCGCGATCCTGCTGGTGCTCGTCTACGTGGGCGCGGTGATGGTGCTGTTCCTGTTCGTGGTGATGATGCTGGACATCAACATCGACGTGCTGAGCCGCGACTTCAAGCGCTTCGTTCCGGTGGCGACCATCGTGGGCGCGATCATCGTGATCGAGACCGCGCTGATCCTGTGGCACGGCTACGGCGCGACCACCTCGCCGGTGCCGGACACCTCGGCAGCGGCCGCCGCATCGGTGTCGAACACGCACCTGATCGGCAAGATCATCTATACCGACTACATCTTCGCCTTCGAAGTTGCCGGCCTCGTGCTGCTGGTGGCGATCGTCGCGGCCATTTCGCTGACCGTGCGCGAGCCCAAGGACGCCAAGCGCCAGAACGTTGCGAAGCAGGTCGCCGTGCGTCGCCAGGACCGCGTGCGCCTCGTGAAGATGCAAGCCGTCGTGGAAGTGCCGGAAGCCCCCGAGGCCGTGGAGGCCGAAGCGGCTCCCGCCGCCCAGGGCGCCGCGCCGGCAACGAAGAGCTAAGCGCGAAGGAGCGAACCATGCTGACACTGGCCCATTACCTCGTCCTCGGCGCGATCCTCTTTGCGATCTCGATCGTTGGCATTTTTCTCAATCGGCGCAACGTCATCATCATCCTGATGGCGATTGAGCTGATGTTGTTAGCGGTGAACACGAACTTCGTCGCGTTCTCGCATTACCTCGGTGACGTTCACGGACAGATTTTCGTGTTCTTCGTGCTAACTGTTGCGGCAGCGGAAGCCGCGATTGGTCTGGCTATTCTTGTGACTCTGTTCCGCAGCCTCGACACGATCAATGTCGAGGACCTCGATCAGCTCAAAGGCTAAGGCAGGCTGTATATGGCAACGACACTCAACGAAACCTTATTGCTGGCGGTACCGCTGGCCCCTCTCGCCGGTTCTCTGATTGCCGGTTTGTTTGGCAAGACGGTGGGGCGCGCGGGCGCGCATACGGTCACCATTCTTGGCGTCGCGATTGCGTTCGTGCTCTCGTGCATCACGCTGTTCGACGTGATGAACGGCGCAAGCTTCAACGCGACCGTCTACGAATGGATGTCGGTTGGCGGCCTGAAGTTCGAAGTCGGCTTCCTGATCGACTCGTTGACGGCGCTCATGATGGTCGTCGTGACCTTCGTGTCCCTGATGGTGCACATCTACACGATTGGCTACATGGCGGACGAAGAGGGCTACCAGCGCTTCTTCTCGTACATCGCGCTGTTCACGTTCTCGATGCTGATGCTCGTGATGAGCAACAACTTCCTGCAGCTGTTCTTCGGCTGGGAAGCGGTGGGTCTCGTCTCGTACCTGCTGATCGGCTTCTACTTCAAGCGTGAAAGCGCCATCTACGCGAACATGAAGGCGTTCCTCGTGAACCGCGTGGGCGACTTCGGCTTCCTGCTGGGCATCGGTCTGCTGCTCGCGTACGGCGGCTCGCTCAACTACAACGACGTGTTCGCGAAGGGCCATGAACTCGCGGCGCTGACGTTCCCGGGCACCTCGTGGAACCTGCTCACGGCCGCGTGCATCTGCTTGTTCGTCGGTGCGATGGGCAAGTCGGCGCAGTTCCCGCTGCACGTCTGGCTGCCGGATTCGATGGAAGGCCCGACGCCGATCTCGGCACTGATCCACGCCGCCACCATGGTGACGGCCGGTATCTTCATGGTCGCGCGCATGTCGCCGCTGTTCGAGCTTTCGGACGCCGCGCTCTCGTTCATCGTCGTGATCGGCGCGATCACCGCGCTCTTCATGGGCTTCCTTGGCGTCGTGCAGAACGACATCAAGCGCGTGGTCGCGTACTCCACGCTCTCGCAGCTCGGCTACATGACCGTGGCGCTCGGCGTCTCGGCCTATCCGGTCGCGATTTTCCACCTGATGACGCACGCGTTCTTCAAGGCGCTGCTGTTCCTCGGCGCCGGCTCGGTCATCATCGGCATGCACCACGACCAGGACATGCGCAACATGGGCGGCCTGCGCAAGTACATGCCCATTACGTGGATCACCTCGCTCGTCGGCTCGCTCGCGCTGATCGGCACGCCGTTCTTCTCGGGCTTCTACTCGAAGGACTCGATCATCGAGGCGGTGAAGGCCTCGCACCTGGGCGGTTCGGGTTTCGCTTATTTCGCTGTGGTCGCGAGCGTCTTCGTGACGGCGCTGTACTCGTTCCGCATGTACTTCCTCGTGTTCCACGGTGAAGAGCGCTTCCGTAATCCGAAGCATCCCGAGTCGCCGATGGGCATCGAAGCCGCTCAAGCGGCTCACAGCGGTCACGGTCATGGCCACGACGACCACCACGTGCACGTGCCGCACGAGTCGCCGTGGGTGATCTGGGTGCCGCTCGTCCTGCTCGCGATTCCTTCGGTGATCTCCGGCGCCTACGCGATCCAGCCGTTGCTTTACGGCGGTTTCTTCTCGCATGGCGTGGCGTTCCAGGACGTCATCTTCATCGGCCAGAACCATCCGGCGCTTGCCGAGATTGGCGAAGAGTTCCATGGCTGGGCCGCGATGGGCGCGCATGCGTTCTCGGGTCTGCCGGTGTGGCTCGCACTTGCAGGTGTGATCGTGGCGTGGTTCTTCTACATGAAGCGCCCGGATCTGCCGGCCGTCGTGTCGCGCACGTTCTCGCCGGTCTACAAGCTGCTGGCAAATGCGTATTACCTCGACAAGATCAACGAAGTCGTCTTCGCGCGCGGAGCGGTTGCTATCGGTCGTGGTCTGTGGAAGGAGGGTGATGTCGTCGTGATCGACGGCGTCGTCAACGGGAGCGCCAAGTTTATCGGCTGGTTTGCAACTGTGATTCGTTTCCTGCAATCCGGCTATATCTACCACTACGCATTTGCCATGATCATCGGCATGCTTGGCCTCCTTACCCTGTTTGTAACGCTCGGCGGCAAATAAGAAGGCGAGGAAAAAAACGCATGCACGCAACTCCGATTCTCAGTATTGCGATTTGGATGCCAATTGTTTTCGGCATCATCGTTCTTGTAGTGGGTTCCCTGCGGAGCTCGAGCGCGGACCGCTGGATCGCGCTCATCGGTTCGGTGCTTAGTTTCCTCGTCACCCTTCCGCTCGTTTCGGGCTTCGACACCACCACGGCTGCGCTGCAGTTCGAGGAGAAGTCGGTCTGGATCGATCGGTTCAATATTTCGTATCACCTTGGCATCGACGGCATCTCGATGTGGTTCGTGGTGCTCACGGCGTTCATCACCGTGATCGTCGTGATCGCGGGCTGGCAGGTCATCCAGAAGAACGTCGCGCAGTACTACTCGGCGTTCCTCATCCTGTCGGGCCTGATGATCGGCGTGTTCTGCGCCGCCGACGGTCTGCTGTTCTACGTGTTCTTCGAAGCCACGCTCATTCCGATGTACATCATCATCGGCATCTGGGGCGGCCCGAACCGCGTGTACGCAGCGTTCAAGTTCTTTCTCTACACGCTGGCCGGCTCGCTGCTGATGCTGGTCGCGTTGCTGTACCTGTACCGCGAGACCGGGACCTTCGACCTCGCCACCTGGCAGAACGCCAAGCTTGCGATGACGCCGCAGATCCTGCTGTTCATCGCGTTCTTCTTCGCGTTCGCCGTCAAGGTGCCGATGTGGCCGGTCCACACGTGGTTGCCGGACGCGCACGTCGAAGCGCCCACGGGCGGCTCGGTCGTGCTGGCCGCGATCATGCTGAAGCTCGGCGCATACGGTTTCCTGCGTTTCTCGCTGCCGATCACGCCGGACGCGAGTCACTACCTGGCGCCGGTCATCATCGCGCTGTCGTTGATCGCGGTGATCTACATCGGCCTCGTGGCGATGGTGCAGGCGGACATGAAGAAGCTGGTCGCGTACTCGTCGATTGCCCACATGGGCTTCGTCACGCTCGGCTTCTTTATGTTCGGCCCGTCGAGCCAGCTTGCGATGGAAGGCGGGATCATCCAGATGATCTCGCACGGCTTCGTCTCGGGCGCCATGTTCCTTTGTATCGGCGTGCTGTATGACCGCATGCACACGCGCGACATCGCCGATTACGGCGGCGTCGTCAACACGATGCCTAAATTCGCGGCGCTGGCCATGCTGTTCGCGATGGCCAACTGCGGCCTGCCGGGCACCTCGGGATTCGTCGGCGAATTCATGGTGATTCTGGCGGCAGTGAAGTTCAACTTCTGGATCGCTTTCGGGGCGGCGTTCACGCTGATCCTGGGCGCGGCCTATACGTTGTGGATGTACAAGCGCGTGTACTTCGGCGCCGTCGCGAACGATCATGTTCGCGAGCTGAAGGACATCAGCAGCCGCGAATACCTGATCCTTGGGTTGCTCGCGCTGCTCACGCTTTTCATGGGCGTCTACCCGAAGCCCTTTACCGATGTGATGCACGTTTCCGTGGAAAACCTCCTCTCCCACGTCGCAGTGTCGAAACTGCCGCTGTCACAGTAATACCGAGCGGAGGACTAATAGATCATGCCAAACGCCCCTTTGAACGCTCTGCTACCCGACGCGATACTCATGGCCGGTACCGTCGTTGCGTGGCTCAACGACACGTTCACCGGCCCTTCGGGCCGGCGCACGACCTATTTCATTGCGCTGCTCACGGCGCTCGTAGCCGGCATCTGGTTCGCGGTGATCGCGTTCGATCCGCACGTGTACTACTACTTCACGCGCATGTACGTGGTGGACGCGTTCGCGAGCGCCATGAAGGCGGTAGTCACGCTCGGCTACGCGGTCTCGATCGTGTACTCGCGCAAGTACCTCGAAGACCGGGACATGTTCAGGGGTGAGTTCTTCCTGCTCGGCATGTTCTCGCTGCTCGGCCAGATCGTGATGATCTCGGGCAACAACTTCCTCACGCTGTACCTCGGCCTCGAGCTGATGTCGCTCTCGCTCTACGCGGTCATCGCGCTGCGCCGTGACGCGACGCAGTCGAACGAAGCGGCCATGAAGTACTACGTGCTGGGCGCGCTTGCATCGGGCTTCCTGCTCTATGGCATTTCGATGCTGTACGGCGCGACCGGCTCGCTCGACCTCGGCGAGGTGTTCAAGGCTGTGGCTTCGGGCCACATCAACGACATCGTGCTGCTGTTCGGCGTGGTGTTCATCGTGGCGGGCGTGGCGTTCAAGATGGGCGCGGTGCCGTTCCACATGTGGGTGCCCGACGTCTATCAGGGCGCGCCTACGGCCATGACGCTGCTCACCGGCGGCGGCCCGAAGGTCGCGGCGTTCGCGTGGGCCGTGCGCTTCCTCGTGATGGGTCTGCTGCCGCTCGCGGTGGACTGGCAGGAAATGCTGATCATCCTGGCCGCGCTCTCGATGATCGTCGGCAACATCACGGGTATCGTCCAGCGCAACGTCAAGCGTATGCTCGCGTACTCGGCCATCTCGAACATGGGCTTCGTGCTGCTCGGCCTGCTGGCCGGCATCGTCGACAACAAGGCGACCGGTGCGGCCAGTGCGTACAGCTCGGCGATGTTCTACAGCATCATCTACCTGATTACGACGCTTGGCGCGTTCGGCGTGGTCATGCTGCTTGCCCGCCGCGACTTCGAGGCGGAAACGCTCGACGACTTCAAGGGCCTGAACCAGCGCAGCCCGGTGTTCGCGTTCGTCATGATGCTCATGATGTTCTCGCTCGCCGGTATCCCGCCGACGGTCGGCTTCTACGCGAAGCTCGCCGTGCTCGAAGCGACCATGAACGCCGGCCTGACGTGGCTTGCCGTGCTTGCCGTGATTACGTCGCTGTTCGGCGCGTTCTACTACCTGCGCATCGTCAAGCTGATGTACTTCGACGCGCCGCAGGACACCGCACCGATCGAGGGCCATGCATTCAATCGCGCGCTGTTGACGGTCAATGGCGTGGCCGTGCTGGTGCTCGGCATCATCCCGGGGCCGCTGATGTCGCTCTGCCTGCAGGCCGTCTCGCATACGCTGCCGCTGTAATGTCGGCAGCAGGGTGGTTTATCGTGTTGTTGGCGCTCGCGGGCGCCAACTTGCCGTTCCTCAATCAACGGTTGTTCGGCATCGTGCCGTTGCCGCTGCGTGCACCGAAGAAGAGCGCGTGGATTCGCATTGCCGAAATGATCGTGCTGTATTTTGTGGTCGGCGCGTTCGGCTTCATGCTGGAGGCGCGCGCCGGCAATCGCTTTGACCAGGGCTGGCAGTTCTACGCCATCACGTTCAGTCTCTTTGTCGTGTTCGCGTTTCCTGGCTTCACCTGGCAATATCTCTTCAAACGCCGTCCGGCGTGATGCATACGCCTCGTCCTCGACGAGGCGTATGCCATTCGATCGCATCGCGGGTTTCCGCGACTTCCCCGTACAGGCGCTTCCCAGAGGTTGAACATGGCTGCTGAACATCAAAAACACGACCCGGCGCTCGCCGAGACGTGTGTGGAGAGCACGACGCTCCACGCGGGCAAATTCCTTACGCTCAAGTGCGACACCGTCGCCTTGCCGGATGGCAAGCACGCGACGCGCGAGTACGTCCAGCACCCGGGCGCCGTGATGGTGATCCCGCTCTTCGATGACGGCCGTGTGCTGATGGAGCGCCAATATCGCTATCCGCTCTCGCGCGTGATGACCGAATTTCCGGCGGGCAAGCTCGATCCGCAGGAAGGCGCGCTGGCCTGCGCGATCCGCGAACTGAAGGAAGAGACGGGCTATACGGCGCGCGAGTACATCTATCTCGCGCAGATCCATCCGGTGATTTCGTACTCGACCGAATTCATCGACATCTACCTGGCGCGCGGCTTGACTTCGGGCGAGGCGGAGCTCGACGAAGGCGAGTTCCTCGAGACCTTCACGGCGACACTGCCCGAACTGCTCGAATGGGTGCGTACCGGCAAGATCACCGACGTGAAGACGATCATCGGCACGTTCTGGCTCGAAAAGGCGCTGTCGGGCGCCTGGCCGATTGCACAACCCGAGCGGGGCTGAGCACCGCAGTGTGGCTATGCCGTGATGGCGTGTCACAAAAGTGCCAGATCAACGATGCAGCGCATTGAAATACGGCGGCCCGCGAGGCCGCCGTATTGACTTTGGCCCAGGCATTTTTGCGTTGAGCGGCCAGCGGCGCGCAGCGCTACAATCGACCACCGGCCAGTCGGCTGTCCGGTGCCACGGTGGTGCTCGAAAATCAGGTACAGAGCCCATCAAAAAATTTACGAACGGTCGTTCACAAATTTCCGTTTTGCGATACACTCAACGCAAGCCACGATTCTCATGAAGGTCCTCGATTTACAGTGCCCAGACGGCCATCGGTTTGAAGGCTGGTTCGCTTCCGCTGACGACTTCGAGTCGCAGCTTTCGCGCAAGCTGGTCGAATGTCCGATGTGCGGCGCCACGAATGTGAGCCGCGTGCCGTCCGCGCCCCGACTGAATCTGTCGGGGGCGAGCGAGGCGCAGTCCACTGCCAGCCAGGCGTCACCGGCCGGCCAGATGGCTCAGGCAGCGGCGCAATGGCAGGCGCATGCCATGCGCGTGATGCGCGAGGTCCTGGAGAAGACGGAGAACGTAGGCGACCGTTTCGCCGAGGAGGCGCGGCGCATTCACTACAACGAAGCGCCGGCGCGCAACATCCGGGGGGTGGCATCCGCGGAAGATGCGCAAGCTCTCGTCGAAGAAGGCATCGATGTGATGCCGCTGCCGGTTCCGGCCGCGTTGAAGGGTCCGCTGCAATAACGCCATGCGGGTCTTCGTTGCGGCTTGGGAGGGTTCCCAACCAGCCGCGGCCAGGAGACAACCCGCATGGATCTCGACTACACCCCCACCGACGACGCGTTTCGCGCCGAAGTCCGCGCCTGGCTCGAGGCCAATCTGCCTCAAGCCGTGCGCGAGAAAGTGCTCAATCACAAACGCCTCAGCCGCGACGACATCGCCAGCTGGCACAAGCTGCTCGGCACGCGCGGCTGGTCGGCGCCTGCGTGGCCGACCGAATTTGGCGGCCCCGGCTGGAGCGAAACGCAACGCCACATCTGGGACGAGGAGTGCGGCCGCATCGGCGCGCCGCCGGTCCTGCCGTTCGGCGTGTCGATGGTCGCGCCGGTGATCATGAAGTACGGCAACGAGGCGCAAAAGCGCCGCTATTTGCCGCGCATCCTCTCCGGCGAAGACTGGTGGTGCCAGGGCTATTCCGAGCCGGGCTCGGGCTCGGATCTCGCCTCGCTGCGCACGCGCGCCGTCCGCGAAGGCGACCACTATGTGGTGAACGGCCAGAAGACCTGGACCACGCTCGGCCAGCACGCCGACATGATGTTCTGCCTCGTGCGCACCGACCCCGCTGCGAAGAAGCAGGAGGGCATCTCGTTCCTGCTCATCGACATGAAGACGCCCGGCATCACCGTGCGCCCGATCATTACGCTCGACGAAGACCACGAGGTCAACGAGGTGTTCCTCGAGGACGTGAAGGTGCCCGTCGAGAATCTCGTCGGCGAAGAGAACCGCGGCTGGACCTACGCGAAATATCTGCTCGGCCATGAGCGCACCGGTATCGCGCGTGTGGGCGCGTCCAAGCGCGAGCTCGCGTTCCTCAAGCAGGTCGCACTCGAACAGAAGAAGCACGGCAAGCCGCTGCTGCACGATCCGGTTTTCTCAGCGCGTGTAGCTGCCGTCGAAATCGAGCTGATGGCGCTCGAAGTGACCGCCGAGCGCGTGATCGCGAGCAGCGGCCATGGCCGCGGCCCGGGGCCCGAGGCGTCGATGCTCAAGATCAAGGGCACCGAAATCCAGCAGGCGCTCACCGAGCTGATGGTCGATGCGGTCGGCCCGCTGGCCGCGCCGTTCGATCCGGCCTTCCTCGAGGGTGAGCATGCACACGCGGCCGGTGGCGACGACGATGCAGCACCGCTCGCGGCTTACTACTTCAACTATCGCAAGACGTCGATTTACGGCGGGTCGAACGAAATCCAGAAGAACATCATCGCGCAGATGATTCTGGGGATTTGAGGAGCGGCGCAATGGACTTCAATTTCACCGAAGAGCAACAGCAACTCGCCGACGCGCTGCGTCGCTATCTCGACAAAAATTACGGATTCGAAGCGCGCCAGGCGATCGTGAAGACGCCCGAGGGCGTATCGGCCGATCATTGGAAGGCATTCGTCGAGCTCGGGCTCACCGCGCTGCCGGTGCCGGCGGAGCAGGGCGGCTTCGACGGCTCGCCGTTCGACATGCTCGTGGTCATGCAGGAGCTGGGCCGCGCGCTCGTGATCGAGCCGTACTGGGCGAGCGCGGTGGGTGTCGAGGCACTCAAGCTCGCGGGTGCGGATAGCGCCGAAAACGCACAACTGCTGGAGCGTGTGGCGGTGGGCGAGATCAAACTCGCCGTGGCGTTTCACGAACCTCAGGCGCGCTACGACCTGTTCGCGCTCGAAACGCTCGCGAAGGAAACCGGCGACGGCTTCGCGCTCACGGGCAGCAAGTCGGTCGTGCAGCACGGCGCGCAAGCGGACTACTGGATCGTGCCGGCGCGCCTCGCGGGCGAAGTCGCGCTGTTCGTGGTGGCGCGCGATGCGAAGGGTGTCGAGGTGAGCGACTACCGCACCATCGATGGCCAGCGCGCCGCCACGCTCAAGTTCGACGGTGCGCATGCGCGCCGTCTGGGCGATGCCGGCGCGGCCACGTGGGAGCAGATTGCCGATTACGCTACTTTCCTGCTGTGCGCGGAAGCCGTGGGCGCCATCGACGCGCTCAACAACGCGACGGTCGAGTACACGAAGACGCGCCAGCAGTTCGGCGTGCCGATCGCACGCTTCCAGGCGCTCCAGCACCGCATGGCCGAGATGCTGATTCATGGCGAGCAGGCGCGCTCGCTCACATACCTCGCGGCCGCGCGTTACAGTAGTGCTTCGCCCGATGAGCGGCGCCGCGCCATTTCGGCGGCGAAGGTGCGCGTAGGGCAGGCGGCGCGTTATGTCGGCCAGCAGGCCGTGCAGCTGCACGGCGGCATGGGGGTGACCAACGAAGTCGCGGCGGCGCACCTGTTCAAGCGTCTCGCGATCATCGAGACCACGCTCGGAGACGTCGATTACCATCTCGAACGTTTCGCCGCGCTGCCGGGTTTTGCGCAGGCAGCCGCCTGAGGCGCGTTGTGAAGCAACTCGAAACGGAGAGTCATCGATGGGAGTGAGTTACGAAGATCTCGAAGTGGGCAAGTCGTATGAAGTCGGCTCGCACACGTTCGGGCGCGAAGAGATCGTGCAGTTCGCGCAGCAGTACGATCCGCAGCCGTTTCATTTGAGCGAGGCGGCCGGCGAGGCCTCGCATTTCGGCGGCCTCGTCGCGAGCGGCTGGCATACGTGCTCGGTCATGATGGGCATGCTCGTGCGCAATTTTCTCGAGGGCTCCACATCGATGGGCTCGCCCGGCATCGACGAGATCCGCTGGATCAAGCCCGTGCGCGTCGGCGACACGCTCACGATGACCAACTTCGTCGTGAGCAAGCGCGTTTCAGCGAGCAAGCCGGATCGCGGTATCGTCCAGACGCGCTGGGAAGGCCGCAATCAGCACGGCGAGACCGTCGTGACGGTGACCTCGAAGGGGATGTTCGGGTTGCGCCATCCGGGAGCCGCATCATGAGCGAGGCCGGTGTGGTCGAAATTGCAAACGTCGACGCCTTGCGCGCGCTCGTGGGCGCCGAGCCGTTCGTCAGCGACTGGCGCACGGTGAGCGAGGCCAGCGTGCTGGAGTTCGCCGACGCGACCGGCGATCACCAGTGGATTCACGTCGACGCGGAACGTGCGCGTCGCGAGTCGCCGTTCGGCGGCCCGATCGCCCACGGCTTTCTCACGCTTTCGCTCGTGCCGGCGCTGCTCGCGGCAACCGTCACGATGCGCCAGCGCATGGGCGTGAACTACGGGCTCAACCGCGTGCGCTTCACGTCGCCGGTGCCCGTGGGCGCGAGGGTGCGTGCGCGCGTCGGCGTGAAGGAAGTGAGCGACGTGGAAGGCGGTGGCGCGCAGGTCGTCTGGAACATCGGCATCGAATGCGAAGGCAGCGAGCGGCCCGCGTGCGTGGCCGAATTCATTTCGCGGCACTACTTCTGAACGTCTGAGCGCCTTTGCACGCGCAGAAAACGAAAGGGGCGTCCGGCCATGAGCCGGGCGCCCTTTTTCGTTCTATCTCGCGAAGCGCGTCAGGCAGCCTTCGAAGTGTGCTTCTCGTATTGCGTCGCGCCGAACAGCATCTCCTTCGCCTTGTCGTCCATGAGCGGCTTGCGCGCGTTCGCCAGCACCTCGACGCCGCGCTTGACCGCCGGACGTGCCGCGATCGTTTCGTGCCAGCGCTTCACGTTGGGCAGCGCATCGAGATCGATGCCCTGGTTCTGCCATGAGCGCGTCCACGGGAACGCGGCAATATCGGCGATGGTGTAGTCGTCGCCGGCCAGGTACTCGGTCTTTTCGAGTTGCGCCTCCATCACGTTATAGAGGCGCTTGGCCTCGTTCGTGTAGCGGTTCACGGCGTAGTCGATCTTCTCGGGCGCGTAAATGCGGAAGTGGTGCGCCTGGCCGAGCATGGGGCCGAGGCCGCCCATCTGGAACATCACCCACTGCAGCACGTCGTAGCGCGCCGCGAGGTCTTCGGGCATGAACTTGCCGGTCTTCGCGGCCAGATAGATCAGGATCGCGCCCGACTCGAACAGCGAGAACGGCTTGCCGTCGGCGCGCGCCGGGCCTTCGGAGTCCGTGATGGCGGGGATCTTGTTGTTCGGGCTGATCTCGAGGAACTCGGGCTTGAACTGGTCGCCGGCTCCGATATCGATGGGATGCACGCGGTACTCGAGGCCCGTCTCCTCGAGCATGATATGGACTTTGTGGCCGTTGGGCGTGGCCCAGCTGTAGACGTCGATCATCGTGGCTCCTTGGCACCTGGACGAAGGCGCCGCCCGGTGTTTCCAGAAGTTCCGCGGCGCCTGAACTGGCGCAAATTAGCATAGTTCGCCGGACGGCGCAGAGGGCCCACGAGCGCCCCTGCTGCGCGTGTGGGCTTGCTGCTTGCGACGGGCCCGGAGTGGCGCCGCTCGCTCACGAGCGCGTGACCGGCATCTCCACGCGCGAGGCCGCCGCCGGGTCCAGGTAGCGCGCGAGCTCGAGCTTGGCGATGGCGTTGCGGTGCACCTCGTCGGGGCCGTCGGCGAAGCGCAGCGTGCGCGCCTGCGCGTACGCATAGGCGAGCGGGAAGTCGCCGCTCACGCCGCCGCCGCCGTGCACCTGGATCGCCCAGTCGAGCACCTGGCAGGCCATGTTCGGCGCGACCACCTTGATCATCGCGATCTCGCCACGCGCGCCCTTGTTGCCGACGGTGTCCATCATGTAGGCGGTCTTGAGCGTGAGCAGGCGTGCCTGCTCGATCAGGCAGCGCGCTTCCGCTATGCGCTCCTGCGTGACCGTCTGCTGCGCGATGGTCTTGCCGAACGCGGTACGCGAGAGTGCGCGCTTCGACATGAATTCGAGCGCACGCTCGGCGAGGCCGATCAGGCGCATGCAATGGTGGATGCGGCCCGGCCCGAGGCGCCCCTGGGCGATCTCGAAGCCGCGGCCTTCGCCCAGCAGGATGTTCGACGCCGGCACGCGCACGTTCTCGAGCTCGATCTCCATGTGCCCGTGCGGCGCGTCGTCGTAGCCGAACACCGTGAGCGGGCGCTTGACCGTGATGCCCGCCGTGTCGGCCGGCACGAGGATCATCGACTGCTGCGCGTGACGCGGCGCATCGGGATCGGTCTTGCCCATCACGATATAGACCGCGCAACGCGGATCGCCCGCACCCGACGACCACCACTTCGTGCCGTTGATCACATAGTCGTCGCCGTCACGCTCGATGCGCGTCTGGATGTTGGTCGCGTCCGACGAGGCGACCTCGGGCTCCGTCATCAGGAAGGCCGAGCGGATCTGGCCTTCCAGCAGCGGTGCCAGCCACTGGCGCTTGTGTTCCTCCGTGCCGTAGCGCTCGATGGTTTCCATGTTGCCGGTGTCGGGCGCGCTGCAGTTGAACACCTCGGGCGCCCAGATCACGCGGCCCATGATCTCGCACAGCGGCGCGTATTCGAGGTTGGTGAGCCCCGCGCCGCGCGTCGAGTCGGGCAGGAACAGGTTCCAGAGGCCCGCTTCGCGCGCCTTTACCTTGAGCTGCTCGACGATCTGCGTGGGCACCCAGGGATTGCCGTTGACGCGGTTGCGCTCGACTTCCTCGTGATAGACGGCCTCGTTCGGGTAGATGTGTTCGTCGAAAAACGCGAGCAGTTTCTCGCGCAGCGCCTGCACTTTCGGGGAGTAGTCGAAATTCATCCGGGACCTCGCAAATAGGGAGCACTGCGTAAGGATCGAGTGCTGATGGAATGCTGATCGATGCGATGCGATGCGATGCGATGCGGCGCTAGCGCACTTTTTGCGCGTACTGCCACGCGAGTTCGGCCATCGGTTTCGCGCGTCGTCCCGCGTCGGCCGCCTGGGCGCTCGCGGCCGTGCCGTCGACCACGCGCTTCATGATGCCCTGCAAGATCGCTGCGATGCGGAACATGTTGTAGGCGAGATAGAAGTTCCAGTCGCCGCGGATCTCGAGGCCCGTGCGCTCGCAATAGCGCCGCACGTATTGCTGCTCGTCGGGTATGCCGAGCGCCTTCCAGTCGAGCCCGCCGATGCCGCGGAACTGGCCCGGCTCAACGTGCCAGGCCATGCAGTGATACGAAAAATCCGCAAGCGGGTCGCCGAGCGTCGAGAGCTCCCAGTCGAGCACCGCGAGCACGCGCGGCTCGGTGGGGTGGAAGATCAGGTTGTCGAGTCGATAGTCGCCATGCACGACCGACACGCGCGAGCCCGCATCATCGGGCAGGTGCCGCGGCAGCCATTCGATCAGGCGGTTCATCGCGTCGATCGACTCGGTTTCCGAGGCCTGATATTGCCGGCTCCAGCGATCGATCTGGCGTGCGAAGTAATTGCCGGGCTTGCCGTAGTCGGCGAGGCCGACGGTGTCGGGCTTCACGTTGTGGAGCGCGGCGATCACGCGGTTCATCTCATCGTAGATCGCGCTGCGCTCGTCGCGCGTCATGCCGGGCAGCGCCTGGTCCCACAGCACGCGGCCCTCGACGAACTCCATCACGTAGAACGCCCGGCCGATCACGGCCTCGTCTTCGCAGAGCGCAAGCATCTTCGCGACGGGCACGTCGGTGGCGCCGAGCGCGGCCATCACGCGGTATTCGCGCTCGATCGCGTGCGCGGAAGGCAGCAGCTTTGCCTTCGGGCCGGGCTTTGCGCGCATCACGTAGCTGCGCCTGGGCGTGACGAGCTTGAAGGTGGGGTTCGACTGGCCGCCTGCGAACTGCTCGACCGTGAGCGGGCCTTCGAAACCGTCGACTTGCGCGGCGAGCCACGCGGCGAGCGCCTCGGTGTCAAAGCGCTGGCGCTCGGCAACAGGGCGCGTGCCCTCGAACGCCGAGAAGTCGGTCGAGCGATCGGCGTTCGTCTTGTCTCCATCCGGGGTGGCTTGCGCCATGTTCGTCTCCCTCCTCGTATAGGCGTTGCGTGAGCTAGCGCTGCGGGCGATAGCGCAGATATTGCGCGTACAGCATCTCCATCGTGGTGTTGCGCACGTCGCGGTGCAGCGGCGAGGGTGGCGCGTAGTTGAGCATGCGCACGACCCAGTCGTGGGGGGCGGCGCCCACGTCGAGCGCGTTGATGCAGCCTGTGGTTTGCGCGAGATGCCCGAAGAACATGCGGCCGCCGGCCGTGATCGCATGCGAGAGAATCGCGCGGTTCACGCCGCCGTGCAGGACCAGCAGCGCCGTCTCCCATGACGTGTCGGCGCGCAGCGCGGCGAGCGCGGGCAGCACACGGTCGAGCAGCTCGCCGACGCTCTCGCCGCCGAGAAATCGCCTGTCTTCGGGCACGACGCCGTCGAAGATGCGCAGGAACGCGTCTTCGATTTGCCCGGCTGGAATCGAGCCAGGGCCCCCGCCGTGAATTTCCTCCCATGCGGGTTGCACCTCGAGCTCGATACGCTGGCCGGTGGCGTCGAGCACGCGCTGTGCCGTCTCGATAGTGCGCCGCAGGCCGCTCACGATCACGCGGTCAAAGCGCACGCCTTGCTGGGCGAATGCTTCGCCCGCGGCCGTGGCCTGGGCCTGGCCGTGCTCGTTGAGCGGCACGGTGTCCGGGTCGATGGCGCGCCCCGAGTCGTCGAAGTAGGTGACGTCGCCGTGGCGCATCAGATAGAGGCGCCGGCGCGAGGGCAGCTTGAATTCGCTCATCATTTGTAGACCGGTTGACGCTTTTCGAGGAACGCGGTGATGCCTTCGAGCCCGTCGCGGTGATGCAGCGAGGCCACGAAGCTCTCCCGTTCCGCGGTGAGCTGGTCGTCGAGCGACTGCGTGACGGCCGCGTTCGTCAGCCCCTTGATGCGCGCGACCGCGTTCGGCGAAATCTTCGCGAGATCGTCGGCCCATGCGAGTGCCGTATCGAGCGCCGTTTGCGGTTTGGCGACGCGGTTCACGACGCCCAGCTCGGCAAGACGCTGCGCGCCGATCGGCTTGCCCTCGATCATCACCTCGAAGGCGAGTGCGCGCGGCAGCGAGCGGGCGAGGAACCACGAGCCGCCGCCATCGGGCGTGAGCCCCACACGCGAGTAGGCCATCACGAATTTCGCGTCCTCGGCCGCGACCAGCAGGTCGGCCGCGAGCGCGAGCGAGAAGCCCGCGCCCGCGGCGGCGCCCTCGACGGCGGCCATCACGATCTTGCTCGACTGGCGCATCGCCGTGGCCCATTGCGAGAGCATGTCGATGCTGGCGGCCTGCACCGAGGGATCCTTGGAACGGTTTTCGAGCAGACGATTCAGGTTGCCGCCTGCGCAGAAAAAGTTATCGGCGCCCGTGAGGATGATCGCGCGCAGCGAGTTGTCGCGCTCGGCGGCATCGAAGGCTTCGATCGCCGCGGCGTACATGTCGGGGTGCAGCGCGTTGCGTGCGCCGGGGTTCGACAGCGTCAGCACGAGCGTCGATTCGTGGTTTTGCGGGCGGGTGCTGCGGAGTTCGGCGCTCATTGCGGTGCCTCGTTCGATGCGTTGGAAAGACCGGCGTCTGCCGCGTCGGGTTGCGTGAGAGAAAGGCCGAGCTGTGCGCGGCGCGCGAGCCACGGCGACGGGCGATAGCGCGGGTCGCCGAGCACGGCGTGGATGTTGCGCAGGATCGTGAGGATCGTGCGGGCGCCGAGTGCGTCGCCTAGCGCGAGCGGCCCGTGCGGATAGCCGAGGCCGAGCGTCACGGCCAGATCGATGTCGCGCGGCGAGGCGATCTGCTTTTGCGCGATATCGCAGCCGATGTTCACAATCGTCGCGACGATGCGCTGCGCGACAAAGCCCGTGGAATCGCGGATTACCGTGACCGGCACGCCGTCGGCGGCGAAGAGGGCGTGGCCCGCGTCGCGCGCGGCGCGCGTGGTGGCGGGTGTCGTCATCAGCGTGCGGCGCTTTGCGCCAGCAAGTGGGAACAACGTGTCGATGGCGACAACGCGGCTCGCATCGAGCTGCTCTTCGAGCGCGGCCGTGGTGGCGTCGAGGCCCAGCGGCGCGACCACGATCAGCGAGTCGGCGCTGGGCGCGTCGCCTTCATCGATCGCGACGCCCGTTCGGGCGGCAAGCGCGAGCACGGCCACGCGTGCTTCTGCATTACGCCGGCTCACCCAGACGCGCGCAGGCAGTGTCGTGGGCGCGGCGGGTTCGTCCGGCACCTGCTGCTTGCCATCGACATAGCGATAAAAACCTTCGCCGCTCTTGCGGCCGACGAGCCCGCCCGCGAGTCGCACGCCGGTGATGGGCGAGGGTGTGAAGCGCGGCTCCTCGTAGAACTGGTGATAGATCGACTCCATCACCGGATGCGAGACGTCGAGCGCCGTCAGGTCGAGCAGCTCGAAGGGCCCGAGGCGAAAGCCCGCCTGTTCGCGCATGATGCGGTCGATGTCGGCGAAGCTCGCGACGCCTTCCCCGGCCACGCGCAGGCCTTCGGTGTTCATGCCGCGGCCCGCGTGGTTGACGATGAAGCCCGGCATGTCCCTCGCGCGCACGGGCGTGTGGCCCATGCGGCGCGCGAGCGCCATGAGCGCGTCGCCGCCGGCGGGGTCGCTGCGCAGGCCGTCGATGACCTCGACCACCTTCATCAGCGGCACGGGATTGAAGAAGTGGTAGCCCACGACGCGCGTGGGATCGGTGCAAGCAGCGGCAATCGCCGTGATCGACAGCGACGAAGTGTTCGAGGCGAGCAGGCATTTGCCGCTCACCACGGTTTCGAGTTCGCGAAACAGGATGCGCTTGGCGTCGAGGTTCTCGACGATCGCTTCGACCACGAGATCGCAGCCCGCGAGCCCGTCGATCGTATTCACGCCGGTGACGTGCTCGAGCGCGGTTTGGGCATCGGCGTCGCTGATCTTGCCTTTTGCGGCGAGTTTCGCGAAGGTGTCGGCGAGGTACGCGCTCGCGGCCGCGACCGCTTGCGCATTGGTATCGTAGAGCCGGACCGCCAGGCCCGCTTGCGCGGCGATCTGCGCGATGCCGCGGCCCATTGCGCCGGTCCCGACGATGCCGATTGTCTCAATATTGAATGGATGTGAAGTCATTGGAAGCCTGGCTCCATGATTGGCCTAGAATAGCACGGTCGTACAATTTCATGAAAACGGTTCGGCGGGTTCAATGCGGACACCGCCGCTTGCAAGGAGGCAAGGAGAATGATCAAGCTGCATGGTTTCGCGCTCTCGAACTACTACAACAAGGTCAAGTTCGTGCTGCTCGAGTATGGCATTGCGTTCGAGGAGGTTGAGGAGAAACCGAGCCAGGCGCCGGAATTTCTCGCTCACTCGCCACTCGGCAAGGTGCCGTATCTGGAAACGGAGCACGGCGATCTGTGCGAGTCGCAGACGATCGTCGAGTATCTGGCCGCGCGCTTTCCTGACAAAGGGATTTTTTCCGCTGACCCGTGGGAGGCGGCGAAGGAGCGTGAGTTGATCATGTTCGTCGACGTGCACCTCGAACTGACCGCACGCAATCTCTACAAGCAGGCGTTCTTCGGCGGCACTATCACCGATGAGACCAGGGAACGGACCGAAAAACTCCTCATCCATCATATCGCCGGCTTTCAGCGGCTCGCAAAATTCGCTCCTTATCTACGCGGCGAGCACTTCACGGTGGCTGATACGGCGGGCTACGCCAGCCTGCCGCTGGTGGCGCTGGCGACCAGGACCATCTACGGGCGCGACTTCCTGAGCGAGGCCGGCATCGACTGGAAGGGCTACGTGAAGGCGATTGAAGAGCGGCCCGCCGCGGCGCGCGTGAGTGCCGACCGTAAGGCCGTGATTGTTAAAGGGATTTAATCGTTGTGTGAGTGGTATCAAAGTGGTTCAAGGTTATTCGGTCGATGATTGATATGAATCACGTACGCCGGCGCGGCAATCGCCCGGCGCTGAAACCGTGCACTGTAGGATAGGAACGTAAGGTTTCTGTCGGCAATTGCTGTGCAAAGCCTTGTTGGCCTTCGAAGATTTCGCCGCCCGAAGATGGGGAGGGATTCGGCGGTGGCTCGGTCCCGGCAGGCAAGCGCGCTCAGGCCTTGCCGGTCTGTCGCGCTCATCGCGCAATGTAAATCAACGGTGCTCAGTGCATCCCGAAGGAGGAGGCTATGCCGGTTTTGTGGAGATTGGCGGTTCTTGCGGGCGTGCTGGCCTTTGGAGGACTGTCTGTCCCGACGGCATACGCTGCGTGCAATTTCAGTTCGGGAGGCAGCGAGCAGACCATCGTCATGGCGGTGCCTGCCTCATTGACGGTGAGCCGCGACGCGGCCAACGGAACCCTGTACACATCGCCAAACGTCTCGCCATCGGGAAGTGCGTACATCACGTGTACCACGTCGTCACCGTCGGGCATCTTGAACAATATCGGCCCCCAGCCTGCAAACGGCGCGAACCAGTATGCGATATACGTCAATGGCAGCGACACGGGACTGGCGTTTCAGTGGATTTATAACGGCACGCCCGCGACTTCCTATGGGACCTACCCCTATAGCGGTTCGGGCTCGCCCTACAACACGCCGCATGCTTTCCGTCTGATCAAGACGGGATCGCTCGCGGCCGGAACGGTCATACCGGGTGGAACCGTGATTGCTTACGGTTCCATCGGCGGATTGAATGTCGTCGACATGGTGCTTGCCAACGACATCGCTGTGAAGGCTGCCGCGTGCACCACGCCCGACGTGACGATTCCCCTTGGCGATCACCTGCAATCGGAGTTTACGGGCGTCAACTCCTTTTCGTCTTCCACGTCTTTCAATATCGCACTGACGAACTGCCCGGCCGGCATGAAGAGCGTCACCTATCGGATCGATCCGACAACGACCGTTCTTAATGCATCGAAATCCGTTGTGGCGCTCGACGGCAGTTCGACTGCGACGGGCGTCGGCGTGCAATTGCTCGACGGGACCGGGGCGGTGTTCCCGCTCAGCACGGTCAAGACCTTCAGTGGCTATGTCACGAGCACGGGCGGGTCCTATACGATTCCGCTCAGGGCGCGCTATTACCAGACCGCGGCGGCTATCACACCCGGTCCGGCGAATACCTCGATGACCGTGACGATGCAGTATCTGTAATCTCTATAGACTCGCGAGGCGCTCGAGCGCGGTCGCGAGCGTACCTTCCTGCTTGGCGAAGCAGAACCGCACGACGCCCGATTCGTGCGGCTCGTGATAGAACGCCGACACCGGAATGGCCGCCACGCCGATCTCGGCCGTGAGCCACTTCGAGAATTCGGCTTCGGGCAGGTCGCTGATCGCCGAATAATCCACGCACTGGAAGTACGTGCCCTCGCACGGCAGCAGCTTGAAGCGCGAATTCGCGAGGCCGGCGCGGAAGAAGTCGCGTTTTTTCTGATAGAACGCCGGCAATTCCAGGTACGGCTTGGGATCGCGCAGATATTGCGCGAGACCTACCTGCATCGGCGTGTTCACGGTGAACACGTTGAACTGGTGCACCTTGCGGAATTCGGCCGTGAGCGGCGCGGGCGCCGCCACGTAGCCGACCTTCCAGCCCGTCACGTGAAATGTCTTGCCGAAGCTCGACACGATGAAGCTGCGCGCGGCGAGTTCCGGATAGCGCGCGACGCTCTCGTGCGGCTGGCCATCGTAGACCATGTGTTCGTAGACTTCGTCGGAGAGGATCAGCACGTTGGTGCCGCGCACGATCTCTTCGAGCTTGCGCATGTCCTCGGCGCGCCAGACCGTGCCCGTGGGGTTGTGCGGCGTATTGATGAGGATCAGGCGCGTCTTCGGCGTGATGGCCGCGGCGAGGCGGTCGAACGGAATCGCATAGTCGGGCGCTTCGAGCGTCACGAACACGGGCTTGCCGCCCGCGAGCTCGATCGACGGCAGATAGCTGTCGTAGGTCGGCTCCACCACGATCACTTCGTCGCCGGGATGCACCGTACAGAGGATCGCCGTGAGCAGCGCCTGGGTGGCGCCCGCGGTCACGGTGACCTCGGTATTGGCGTCGTAGCGCCGGCCGTAGACATTCGCGATCTTTTCCGAGATGGCCTCGCGCAGCGCGGGCATGCCGGCCATCGGCGGGTATTGGTTGTGGCCGTCGCGCATGGCCTGCGCAACCGCGTCGACGATGCGCGAGTCGCAGTTGAAGTCGGGGAAGCCCTGGCCCAGGTTCACCGCGCCCTTTTCCGCGGCGAGCGCGCTCATGACCGTGAAGATCGTCGTGCCGACGTCAGGCAGGCGCGAAGGAAAAGAGGGTGAGAGCAGCGGGGTTTGCGACGGATCTTGCGAGGGATGCGGTGCGTTCATGGCGCTGGCGGAAGGAAGTCGGGAGAACGGAAAAGCTTGATTGTAGGCAAATCGTGCGGGCCGCGGGCGGTCGGGCCGCGCGTAGCGGGGCTTCGGGGTTGCCGGCCTGCTGGCCAAACGCCCGTTGTGCAGGGCGTGGAGCTAGGCCGCCGAAGTTTCGGCAGCGGCCAGCCCGCATTGCGCGACGAAAGCGTCGGGCGTGCCGATGCGAAAGCCGAAATCACGCGCGATGCGCTTCGCGAGCTTGAGCACCGCACGGTCCTTCGATACGAGCCATGTGGCGCCGCTCGCGCGCGCGAGCTCCAGAAACTTCTGGTCGTCGCGATCTCGGCATTGGGGCAGCGCACGGGCGTCGGCGGGCGGCGCCGGTGGCTCGATCTGTTGTACGAGCGTGGTCAGCGCGGCAAGCGCGGCCGCTTTGTCGGTGCCGCGCCCCTGGAATTGCGGGTAGTCCAGCACGTGCGCGAGCTCGGCGTGGCAGCGCGAGTCGATCAGCGCCGCCAGCGCGCCGCGTTCGAGCGCGGCACGAATGGGGCGCGTATGCGGATCGTCGAACACGAGAATGTCGAGCCACACGTTCGAGTCGAGCACCACGGTGAGCGCATCTTGCGCGAGCGTCGCGCGTGAATCGGCAGGGGCGTTATCTGGGGGCGTAAAACCGGTCATTCGTGAATTCGCTACAATCGGGCTTTCGCCTTTGAATATCGGCACGCTGGTGCCTGCAAGCCTCTATGATAATCGTTCTGTCGCCGGCCAAATCGCTCGACTATGACACACCGGCGCACATCGAAACCCACACGATCCCCGATTTCGTCGACGACGCAGCCGAGCTGATCGATGGCCTGCGCCGTCTTTCGCCCCAGCAGATCGGCACGCTCATGAGCATCTCGGACCCGCTCGCGCGCCTGAACTTCCAGCGCTACGCCGACTGGTCGCAGCACTTTAGCCAGACCAACGCGAAGCAGGCCGTGCTCGCGTTCAACGGCGACGTGTACGAGGGCTTCGACGCGAAATCGCTGTCTCACGCCGATCTCGACTACGCGCAACAGCACGTGCGCGTGCTTTCGGGCCTGTACGGCGTGCTGCGTCCGCTCGATCTGCTGCAGCCATACCGGCTGGAAATGGGCACCCGCTTCGAGAATGCGCGCGGCAAGGACCTATACGCGTTCTGGGGCGAGCGCATCACGCACGCGCTCAACGCACAGCTTGAACGCAACCGGAAGGGCGCGCGCGTGCTGGTGAACTGCGCATCGAACGAGTACTTCAAGGCCGTGAAGCCGAAGCAGCTCGCGGCGCCCATCATCACGCCCGTCTTCGAAGACTGGAAGGGCGGCCGCTACAAGATCATCAGCTTCCACGCGAAGCGTGCGCGCGGATTGATGGCGCGCTATGCGGTCGAGAACCGCATCGCCGAGCCCGAGGCGCTCAAGGCCTTCGATACCGAAGGCTATGCATTCGATGCAGAAGCATCGAACGATTCGACCTATGTATTCCGCCGGCGCCTGGCCGATTAAGCGGCACTTGTGCCGTACGTGCCCCGCGTGCCGTGCGGATTGCTGACCCAGCGAAGGACACCGACATGACGATTTCCATTTCCAGCCATTTTGACGCGGGCGCGATTGAAGTGCTCTCGTGCGAGCAAGCCGACGACATCCGTCTGCGCGTGCGCGCCGACAATCAATCCGATTTTGCGCAGTGGTTCTATTTCCGCCTCACGGGCGGGCGCGGCGAACGTTGCGTGATCACATTCGAGAACGCCTCGGCATGCGCATTCCCCGAGGGCTGGCGCGACTACCAGGCCGCGGCGAGCTACGACCGCGTCAACTGGTTTCGCGTGCCGACCTCGTACGATGGCAAGGCGCTCACCATCGACCATACGCCCGACTTCGACAGCATCTACTACGCGTATTTCGAGCCGTACAGCGAGGAGCGTCATTCCGAATTTCTCGGCGCGCTGCAGCAACTGCCGCACGCGACGCTCAGCGAACTCGGCCAGACGGTCGAAGGCCGGCCGATGACGCTGCTCTCGCTCGGCATGCCCGGCGACACCACGCCCGAAGGCCAGCCCAAGAAGACGGTCTGGATTATCGCGCGCCAGCATCCGGGCGAGTCGATGGCCGAATGGTTCGTCGAAGGGCTCGTGAAGCGTCTGGCGGGCTGGGGCGACTGGGCGGGCGATCCGGTTGCGCGCAAGCTGCTCGACCGCGTCATCTTCCATATCGTGCCGAACATGAACCCGGACGGCAGCGTGCACGGCAACCTGCGCACCAACGCGGTGGGCGCAAACCTGAATCGCGAATGGATGGAGCCGGATGCGCAGCGCAGTCCCGAGGTGCTCGTCGTGCGCGACGCGATCGAGGCAACCGGTTGCGATTTGTTCTTCGACATCCACGGCGACGAGACGCTGCCGTATGTGTTCGTGGCCGGCTCGGAGATGCTGCCCGGCTTCACCGAGCAGCAGCGTGCCGAGCAGACGGCGTTCATCGAAGCGTTCAAGATTGCGAGCCCGGACTTCCAGGACAAGCATGGCTACGAAGCGAGCCGCTATCGTGAAGACGCGCTCAAGCTCGCGTCGAAGTACATCGGGCATCGCTACGGCTGCCTGTCGCTCACGCTCGAAATGCCGTTCAAGGACAACGCGAACCTGCCCGACGAGCGCGTGGGCTGGAACGGCGAGCGCAGCGCGGCGCTGGGCGCCGCCATGCTGCAAGCCATTTTGCGTCACGTCGAAACGTTCGCCTGACGCAAAGCCGCAGGCCTTCGCGGCGACGGCATGAAAAAAGGGGGAAGCGGTGCGAGCCGCTTCCCCCTTTGTCATGTGTGCCGCATTCCGCGCGGGCGGCACCATGGCGTCATTGCGTCGTCGACTTCTTTTTCGTCGTCGTCTTCTTCTTTGCGGTTGACTTCGTTGTCGACTTGGCCGTTGATTTGGCCGTCGACTTGGCGCCGCTCTTCGTGCTCGTCGCCGAAGACTTGTGGCTCGATTTGCCCGAAGTGGCCTTCTTGTGGCCCTTGCCCGTGGCTTTCTTCGACTTCGTGCCGTGCTTGCCGCTCACATGGGCCGTGGTGCCGCCCGTCGTGGCGCGAGGCTCGCTGCGCGCACGCAATGGCGGTACCGGATCGTTCCACGTGAACGCGAGGATCTGCTGGCCCACGTAGCCGCAGCGGAACTTCAGATCGTATGGCGCATGGCTACTGTCCTTCGGAATGCCGACGCCATCGACGGTGACGATCGTATCGACCTTCACGCGCTGCTTGCCTTCGTCGAACGAGTCGTTCCAGGGCGTCACGGTGGCATGCGCGCTATCGAAGGAGCTGGGCGGAAACTCGACGTGATCGAGCGCGTCGGAGGTGCTTGCGATGAAGTTGCCATGCGCGGCGCAGCTGGCGACCAGCGGATCGGCATGCATCTGGGTAACGAAGGTGTTGGCGAGATCGCCTTGCTTGCTGGCAAGATCTGCTGGCTGATCGATCTGGCCGGCCGGGTCGCTCGGGTCGACCTGATCGGCTTGTGCGGGCGGCGTGCAAATGAATGTGAGGCTCACGGCGCAGGCGGCCAGTCGGCCAAATACACTCAGCAACTGGCGAGATGCGTTGTTGCGGTCCATCTGATTATTCTGGGTGAGGGGTGGGACGTCAGGCACCGTAAGATGCTGCGTCACGTGGATGAGTTCCAGTGCCGGACAAATATTTCGCGCAGCCAGATGGCGCGATCGTTTTGTGGTAACGCTGGCGGGCTTGCTGCGGCTTGTGGCCGCGGCATGCGCTGGGTCATTCTAGCGCAGGGCTACTGCGTGGCGACCGAGGAAACAGTCGACTATTCGTCAACCACACGTGTCGCGCGCCAATCCACGCTCAGGTGCGCGGACCGCCCAGCCGATAGCGCCGCACGTCATAGGTCGTGACCCATGCGGGGCGATAGACAGCGATCAGCGCCGTAGCCATGCCAGTAAACCAGGCCTCGCCGGACGCCAGCAGGAACACGCTGAACGCATAGCCCGCAGGCACGGTGAGCATCGATCCGCCGTTGAGCGCGACGTGGGTGCCGAGCGCCAGATAGGCCGCCGCGCAGACCGCGATGGCGGGCGATACGAAACCCTGGCCGACGATGAACATGAAGAGGTTGCGAGGCAGCCACGCAGCGCACGCGCGCTGCAGCAATGCCGATAGGGCCACCGGAAAGGCACCGAACACGAGGAAGGTGAGTGCGACGCCGTCCCATGGCGCGTCGAAGACCACGGCGGCCAGCGCAACGACTACCGCCATGGCGATGAGCGCGAGTCCCCAGTCGAATAGTGTGACCACGAGGGTGGCGCCGAGCAGATGCAGCACGGTGCCGTCCTCGAGCCAGGCATTGCTCGCCCACAGCACGGAGACGGCCACGATGATGGCGAGCCACACGTGCTGGAGCGTCGCGTCTTGCAGACGCTTGAACGGGTTATTCCATAGCGCGAGCGCGAGCAGGCCCCCGGCTGCAATCCATGCACCGACGATGACCCACAGCGGAAGCGGCGTATACAGGAACCCCATATGCTTCATATTACTCGTTGGAAGGCAAAAGGTGTGCGCAGCTGGGCGGCACTTCCGGTTCTTCGTTGCTCGAGTCGGCTTCGGGGCGTGGCGCAACGGGGGCGGGCGCCGCGCCGCCGTAGGGCACGGTGGGCTCCGCGGCGATCGGTAGTGCCTCCGCAGTGTCGTCTTGTCGCAACGGATAGCGGAACGACCGATCATCACGCGAGCGCAGCGGCACTGGGCCGTGTTCGCCGTACGTTGGCCTCGGCGCGCTGTCGCGGCGTGTGCGCAGCACTTGTAGCTGACTCGACAGCAAGCCGTTGTAGATTGCTACGGCAGCGGCCCGGTTGGGGGCGCCGAGTTGCTGGAAGATGCTCGCCAGATGGACTTTCACGGTGCCTTCGCTGATGCCGAGCGCCCGGGCGATCATCTTGTTCGTGCTGCCCATGTGGACGCAGCGGAGGATCTGCTCCTGGCGCGGCGAAAGGCTCACCTTGAGGTGGGCCTTGGATATATGCGCGGCGCTCTTGCTGTTGCGACGTTGCGGCACCGGCCACGAGCCCGGTGGGCAGAACGAAGGGCCGAATACGTCGGCGGGCAGATGATCGCCACCGAGCAGGATGAGCTCGAGCAGCTTGACGATGAGGATCGAGTCGGTGGTGCGCCGGATGATGCCGCGTGCGCCCTCGGAGAGCACCGCGCGTACGGCGTGGGGCGGCTCGGTGCGGTCTACGAGGACGGCGACGGGCAGCGTCTGATGCCGGTTCGCGAAATTGCGCAGCTCGCCCGGACGGATGCCGTCGTGCCAGTCGATCACAAGCAGGTTCGGTGTGAAGCGCTGCATCGCGCGTTCGGCGCTGCGCCAGTCCGCCGCGTCGTTAAAGCGCGCGCGCCGGTCGATTTGTCGTAACAGCGCCTTGAGCCCCTCGCGCCGTTCGGCGTCCGGGTTGAATACCGTAAACCGCATAGCCAAGCCCTCCTGTTGTGAACGGCCCCTCTCGAAATGTTGTGCGGTGCATGCCTTGCACTCGCTGCGTTAAACCGGGCCAACAGCACCATGATGACAAAAAGCTTGCGTCGTGGCGGCCTGTCCAGATGGCGTAGGACGTAGGGCAAAAAAAAGCCCCGCACTGAGGCGGGGCAGGGTAGGAATACGCCGTATTGCTTAGTGGAAATGTGGCTGAACGGGCTCGGCATCTTCCGGCATTTCGGCGTGAACAATCTCACCGAGTGGGTCTGCATAAAGCGGTACGCCACAATCGTCGCAATATTCAGGCTCGAAGCGGCCGGCATGGCGACGGATATCGGTGATGCCCGACTCCTTCAGCAGTGCGACGATCTCTTCGAGCGGGCCGGTGCCGCCATTTTCTTCGGACGGCTCTTCGTCGATCTCGGCGTCGCCGTTCTCGCGGCCATAGAGCGGCCAGACTACGCCATACAGCACGTCATTGCTGCCGCGTTTCGTGAAACCGACGCGATATTCGTCGATGCGTCGTTCGCCGAAGCCGGCGACAACGGCGCGCAGGTCCTGGGCGCTTGCGCCGATCGTGTCGAGCAGGTAGCGCACCGCGGTACGGATGGTGTGGGGGCGCACACGCTCGTCGGCGTCGCGGCAGGCCGAATAGTAGGCGTCCGGCAGCAGGCATTCGAACTCGCAACCGGGCATGACGATGGCGAGATTGGCGCCGCCTTGCGCGGCCCATTGTTCGAGGCACTGGCCACGCTCGATACGGGCACCGTGCTCCTCTTCCTGCCAGCGGAAGAGCGGCGCGCCGACCGGCGCGGCGACCACGGCCAGCAGAAAGCGAGGATCGGCGAGGATCGGCGAAGTCTCGGGCAGCTCGCCCGCGCTGATTTTTGCCGCGGTGCCGCTCAGTGCGGCCTGCGAAAGCTGCTGTGCAAGCCGCCAGGTCTCGACGTGGTGGCGCGGGAGCTGGTCGATGCTATAGAGATAGGGTGCCATCGCGACGCGCGTGCCGTTCGCCAGCACGTGTGCCTGGAGATGCGTGCGCAGGGCATCCGACGCGTCCGTCTTCAGCGGCCCCGACGGAATCACATAGCGCGTCCAGGCAAGCACGGGTGCGGCTACGAGTAGCGCTTCGTATTGCGCGCCGTCGTGCTCGACGAGGAACGACTCGCTGTGGGTCTCAGCCATATCGGCGAGCGCACCGTAGGCGTCCGGGTGGTTTTGCTGCAGGTGATCGAGCGCGGCGTCGAGCGTGGTCTGGTTGCCGTTGCGGACGACTTTCGCGAGCAGCGTGTCGAGCTTGGCCTCCCAGAAGCGGTCTTCAGTGCGGCTGCCCGAGGCGAACAGGGCGAGCGACAGGCCGACGAGCTTGTCGGCATCGGGAGGGAGGCGTTTGGCGATTCGCGAGCGCATAAATCCGTGAGTTGGGATGCAGAGAACCTCATATTCTAGTCTGTTCCGCGCGGGCCATCGGTTTGCCCTACAGAGCGACCAGAAGATAGTGTACGGGGCGGTGGCCAGACACTTCGTCTCAGGCGATGGAAAAGCCGTTGTTCGATGCGTCGGCGCCTATGCGTAGTATTGCGCGACGACCGTATCAGGGGGGGCTGAGGACGGGCGGTT
>NZ_BAYD01000023.1 GCF_000685075.1 Paraburkholderia oxyphila NBRC 105797 | reverse complement strand
GGAAATGCCAAGGAAAAGCCAGCACACCAAAAAACCGCCAATCACAATATCAAACCGCTAAAAAAAAAGCGCCCGCACACGGCGGGCAAATATTCGCTACGGGGGTCGTCTGCCGCAATTCGCGAGCTGACCTGCATATCTTATCGCGAACACTGCCGCTCTCGCGTTGCCCCAAACCCTGAAACGTGCCATCTGGCACCGCCACTACACGCACCTACGAGGGTTTCGGGCAGCACCGCAGCACGCCTGCCCCGACACGGACACCTGTGTACCTGCCACCCTGTTCATTCTGATAGGTGCACACCATCACGCCGTGCGTTAAAGTTGGCCTCGAGGGCATACCCCGCGCCCTTATCAGGTCTCCTCAAGCTTGGTGCCCGCCCTGCGCGGGCGCTTTTTTTCCTGCAGCCGCCTCGACCCGCAAGTCGCTCACAGACAACCATCCGGCCCTGCCCTCATTCGCTATCCGCGGAAACACCCCAGCGCGCCTGCGCACCACGAACACGCACATCGTACTGCGGGTAAGGCACACCAATCCGATGCTCATCAAGCGCAGTCTTGATTGCCTCCACGAGATCGAAATAGACATCCCAGTAATCCGCATTGTTCACCCACACGCGCACCACATAGTTGAGGGACGGAGCAGCCATCTCCATCAACCGGATCGTATTGCCCAGATCATGCAGAATGCGCGGGTCCGCTTCCACGACTGCCGCCAAAACGCGCTTCACATGCCCGACGTCGGTGTCATACGCCACACTCACCGGTATTTCGATGCGCCGGTACGGATGCCGGGTGTAATTGACGATGTTGCCGCTGATGATCTTGCCGTTGGGCACGACAACCACCTTGTTGTCGGGCATGCACATCGTCGTCGAGAAAATGTTGACTTCCTCGACTGTGCCAGCGGCGCCGCCCAGGTCCACATACTCGCCGGCCTTGAACGGCCGTAGCGCCACAAGCAGGATCCCGGCAGCGAAGTTCGAGAGCGAACCCTGCAATGCAAGGCCGATGGCAAGCCCGGCGGCACCAATGACTGCGATGATCGAGCTGGTTTGCACGCCCAGCCGGCCCAACGCCGCAACCACTGCAAAGGCGATCAAGACGTAGCGCAGCAGATTGACCGAAAACTGAATAATGGTCTTGTCGACTTCCTTGCGGCGCAAGAGCCGCCCGAGTCCCGCCGACGTGACGCGCGCAATCACCAGGCCCAGCAACAAGATGGCAATCGAGCCGACCACGGCAAGCACGCCGGTTGCGATCGCTTCCTCGTTGTTCGAGATCCAGTCAATCAGCTTTTCGGCCGCTGCGACAGCTTTGATTTGAACCATAGCTTCTCACTCCATAGACCACCTGCTTCCCGTACGTCTGTCCAGCCGACTGTCGTCCGGACATGATGACTCGATGCTACGCTTCGCGGTCCGCTCCGCGGTGTCGCAGCGTGGGCGGTCACTCAGAACCTGAACGTAACATTAGCGCTTGGGCCGTTAAAGCGCAGCGTCTGTACAAGCGGATCGCCGGAGCCATAAAAGGCGAGATATCGATACGTCAAGCTGACGTCGCCCCACTTCGCCCCATAACCAACGCCACTCATGGCCTGCCACGTGAACTTCGAACTGCCGGTGCCGATGTCGAGATAGTACGGGACATACCAGCGCCCGTCGCCGCTCAGTAACAGGCGCCCACGCACGCCGACAAAGCCGTCGAATACGTTCTGGACTTCCGACACGTGAACGTCCGGATTCGCCGATGCGCCGCCTTCCGTGCTCGCGGAAAACGAGGCGTCCAGTGTCTCCTTCACGCCGAGATAGCGCATCCCGAGAATCGCGTCGACATTGCCCCACGGCCGCTGCACCACGGTGCGCCCGCCGCCCACTTCAACCAGCCCGCCACTCAGGCTCGTTTCAATGCTGCGTTGCGTCTCGCCCGAACCGAGCGAGGTATTGAACGCGTTGACATTGCTCCCGTGCCGGCCAAAGTTCAAATAGATCGCGTCGCCGAAAATACTCCAATCCCCTTTGCGCGCCTCGCCTTGCACCATGAGTGCGAAGCGCAGGTTCTGCAGATAGTTGTACGGCCCGGTGGACGCATCGGCACCGCCGTTCGGAAGCGTAAAACGCGCCGTGCCGCTCACGCTCGGCAGCCACAGATAAGGCGTGAGCGCGAATTGCCACCCCGTTCCCGCATTCGCGGAATCCGGTCCTGCCCCAAAAACAGGCGCGCAAGCACTGCCAATCAGGCATGCGGCTATCCAGTTCGCAGTACGATTCAAGTTGCGGACCATCTTGTCGTGCGCAGCCAGTTGTTCAAATTCACGCGTGCTATCTATTCCCATCGCATTCGTCCTCGTTGCACGGCATTCAAAGCTGCGGCTTGCCCTCGGGGAACAGGAACGTGACGATGGCCCGCGCGCCCCAGCCGTGCGGTCCCGAGGCCGGGCTCGCGGCCCAGTACCGCACGCCCGCGCCGAGGCTCACGGGTTGCCCACCGATCTTCAATAGCCTGGTGACGGTCGCGTTAATGGGCGTGGACCACTGATGATGCTCCCAGTCATAGCTCGATTCGGTATTCACGCCGAACGTCCATGCATCTCGCGTCGTATAGGTCAGGAAGGGCTGAAGAAACGTTGCACTGACGCCCGGCCTGTTTCCATCGCCCGCGAACGACCAGATGTGGTTCGCCAGAGCGCCATACGTCCAGCCATTGCTTTGCCAAAGCAGCACCGCGGTCGGGCCGGCGCCCCACTTGCCGCTTCCGGGCAGCGTATCCGTGGCCGTGGGCAGCAGCAGCGCGGGGCCTGCGCCCCAGATCAAGCCGTTTGCCGTCGGCTTTTGCGGAGAGAAAAAGAAGCTTTGAACCGTATCGCCGAGCCCTGTCTGCGACCCCGCTCCCGGCACGACATCATGTTGGGATTCGAGCGGGAGAATGGTGCGGGAGATGAGATTCCAGTCGGCGTTCAGATGAAACGGAACGACGGGTTGCAGATTGACGTAATACTTGTCGCCGCCGCGGTCCGGGCCGATATTCGAATCGTAGTTGAACTGTAGCGGCACGCTGATCAACGCCGCAATGGGGTTGCTCAATTGTCTGGCGAGATCTTCATCGCTCTGCGCGAACGCCGGCGTATGCGCCATGAGCAGGCCGGCTCCCAACGCCGCAACTGCAAGGACTGCCGGTTTTGCTTTCATCGTCGCTTTCACGTCTGCCTGCGCTTCGCTGCTTGCGAAGTCTCGTACAATATCCACGCTGCGGCCATCGGGATTTTGGGCAAGCTCGATTCCCCAAAGGGCAATTCGATCCAGAATTCCGTTCTTTCGCCCCGGCAATCATTCGATTGCGCAGTGCGATCGCGCTCCCGGCCCCCCTTTCGCCGGAATTCAATCCGCCACTGAATCGAAACGCCCCTACGACCCATGCCCTCGCCGCCGCCGCCCACGACTCAAAGCTGGACCTTGCATCCGGCCACGCCCAAATCGTGGATGCGCGAGATCCTGGCCCTGCTCACGGTGCTCGTCGCGGCAAATATCTTCGTCAACGCATGGCAGTCGTGGCACGACTTCCGGGCCGCGGACCGGCAGGCCGCCGAGCAGCTCACCGCGCAAACGTCGCTGGTCGGGCGGCTCATCGAAGACCGCCTGCGCGATCTGGACGCGATGATGTCGGCTACCCAGACCCTGATCGACGAAGGCAAGGTCAGCAACGAGGCGCTCGTCAACCTGACACAAACGCTGCAACTGTCGCTGGGCGACACCTTGATTGCCGTATTCGACGCAAACGGGCGCATGCTGGCCGCCTCTCGCGCCAATGCCCGCAACGAGATTCCCGGGTTCGATGCGATCTTCGCGCAGGTGCGCGCGGCGCCGTCCGCGCGGCTGTGGCTGCCGGTCGTGTGGGGCAACCGGGGCGCCATGGTGGTCGCCGCCAGGCACATCGGCCAGACCGGCCAGCTGGACGCGGTGACGATTCATCTCGTGCCGCTCGAGCAACATCTGCTCGACAATGCAAAGCTGATTCCCGGCACGGCCCTGCTGCTGCGCGACAACGCGCAACGCATCATCGCGCGGTTTCCGGATGTGGAGGGGCTAGCCGTCGGACAGCGAATCACCGACGACGTCAACTCGCGCGCCGGGCCGATCGATGGCACGTTCTATGCACTCTGGCACCGCGATCACACCGAGCGGCTCGTTGCACAGCAGCGCATCGGCCTTGGGTCGAATACAGCATACTGGACGCTGGATTTGGGCTATGCCATCGGCACGTTCCGTGACAGCCTCTGGGCCAGCCTCTACCTCAACCTTGCCGGGGCGGCATTGCTGCTCGCCATGCTGGCCGGCGGCTTTGTCCTGATCGGCCGGCAAAGGGATCTCAACGCCCGCGTGCAAAGGTATGCGAGCACGGTGTCGACCATCGTCGAGAACATGCCGACGCCGGTCGCCGTGGTCGATATGCAATCGAAGCGCATTCTCCTCGGCAACGACGCACTGCTCGCCGTGTTCGGCGCGCTGGCCGACAAAGGGCAGCCGTTTGCGCGCCTCTTTGTCGATGAAGCCCATTGGACGCGTATGCAGACGGAGTCCGCCAAAGAGCCCGCGCCGTTCCAGACGCGCTCCGGCGTTCGCCATATGCTGGTCCACTGCACGAGGCTTCCAGACCTCGCGGGACAAAGCGACGGCGATCCCCTGCTCGTCGTGCTCACCGATATCACCCATCAACATCTGCTGCTCAAGCAGTTGCAAACAGACGCGGACTTCGACCCGCTCACGGGGCTGGCCAATCGGCGCTACTTCGAAAAGGCCGCCGCGCAAGCGGTCGAACATGCGCGGCGGCATCACAGCCCGTTGTCGGTACTGGCGCTCGACCTGGACTTCTTCAAGCGCGTGAACGATACCTGGGGCCACGCGGTGGGAGACCGCGTGCTCAAGGTGGCCTCGCGCGTGTTCGAGGCCGCGCTGCGCGAAGACGATCTCGCTGCGCGAATCGGCGGTGAGGAATTCGCGGCGATTCTGCTCGATACGCCCGAAGCACAGGCTCGCCGGGTTGCCGAACGCATTCGGCAGACGCTGCAGGACACGCCCATCCCGCTCGATACCGGTGAAACGCTAACGCAAACCTTCAGCATCGGCATTGCCCGCTATGACGAAGCGGAAACCCGTCTCGACGAAGCGCTCAAGCGCGCCGATGAGGCGCTCTACGCGGCAAAACACGGCGGGCGCAACCGCGTCGAGCGCTGGGGCGAAGCATCATGACCGCTCGCGCGCGCTCGGCGCGAGGTCATCAGAAGCTGAGCGCAAGCCCGAGCGACGCGCCCGAAATGTCCTTGCCGAATGCGTAGCGCGCCACGATCCGGAAACGCGAAAACAACTTCGTCACCGCCCCCGTATCGATCTCCAGGCCGGCGCCCAGCGAGGTCAGATGGTTGAAGCCGAGAATATCGGCCTGGCTGCCGATATAGGTCGAATGCGACAGCTCGAGCACATAGCGCAGCGGCCGGTGCAGCACCAGCAGGCCCGTCGGCGCGCGCCAGCGGGCATACAGGTTCGTCGACTCCGCATTGGCCTCGCCGCGCACGCCGCTCGACGAGCCGAAGCTCTGCAGATAGATGTCCGTATAGCGCAGTTCGAGGTCGAACTCGTAGGGCTCCTTGCGCGGATACCAGCCCAGCATCAGCGATCCGCCCAGGCCATAGGCATTGAGCGAGCCATCCTTGATGAACTGAACGTTCGTGTCGTAGTGGCGATTGACGAGAAACTGGGCCGCCGTGGCATCGCTCAGGACTTCCCCGAGCGAAAAGTTGAAGATCGGCCGGATGACCAGATTCTTGCTCTCGTTGAGTGGAAAGTCCCAGCCGATCCCGCCCGTGGCCGCCACGTTTGTCCACCGGGTCGGCAGCGCCCGCTGCTCCTGGCCGTCCGAGACGATAAACGTGGGGTCGTAGCGCGACCCGCCGATGGCGCCTTCCAGATAAAGCGGGAAGCTCTGGCTCAGCGTGAAGCCGCCGCCTAGCTGGGTCATGTTCAGCGCCGGGTTGCCCGTGGCGCCGTTGCGAATGCCCAGCGAGCTCGCGGTGAGATCGGGCGTCACGGTGAAGCTCAGCAGCGCGAGCACGCCATTGGCGCGCTTTTGCACGTCGGGACCGGTGATGACCGGCTCCGCCGGCGCGGTTTGCGCGGCGGCCGGCACGGCGAAAAGCCACCATCCGCTCAGCAGAAGGCTGGCGCCCGCGACCCGGGCCGCATGCAAACGCCCGCGCCGGTGGCGAGCCTGTCGAGAGCCGCGTCTCGACCTCAATGACATGATGGTCCTCTCCCCTGAACACCTCGACAGGCACCGACTGTTCCTCGGCCGCGAGGCGCACGTGCGCCGCCTCTGAGCCGATTCGCGATTGAATGGCCGCATTGCTGCTGAGGCGGTAAATCAGGCAACATAGGTGGTCGGAGCCAGGGCTTGCTCGATGAAGCCGCAAACGCCGAAAGGGGTTGCGCACGGGCCCTTTATCCGGGAGTGTCGTATGCGCCGCCCGGCGATGCCATAGGGGCGCGGGGCAATCCAGGTTGCCCCAAAGGGCAATGGCACTTCCCCGGCTCCGAATGGCAACCTCGCTCCAACACGAGGACAATCAGGACGGGCTGTATGGCCCCTCGCCAGCAGCACGCTCGTTGAGATACCGGGAACCGTGATGCCCCACCACGACTCAGCCAGAAGTGCCGGACGCAGCATGCGCCTTGCCTCACTGGGCGCCTTGCTGCTCGCGCTGGCCTCGCCGCCCGCATGGCCGGCGTACGCCGGCTTTCTCAACGGCACGCCCATGAGCCAGCTCGACCAGAAGGACATCGACGCGCTGAACAGCACCGTGCAGGTCGTGCTGAATACGAAGAACGACGGCGAAACGACCTCATGGATGCGCGCCGCCACGGTCGATCGCGCCGAAGTCAGCGCCACCCTCACGCCGGAGGGCACTTCGATCAAGCACCACAGAACCTGCCGGTTCGTTGCCGTCACGGTGCATACCGGGAATCAGGCGGTCACGTTGCGTCCGCAATACTGCCAAAGCGCGAAAATGACCTGGGAGCTGCAAGGCGCGAAGTGAGGCAACACACCCGAATTTTCGTGCCCCTTGCCGTGCCCGCCCCAGCAAACCCATAGCCCTCCGCAATCTCATTGCCCCTTGGGGCAGACGCTTTGCCCGAACTCCCTATAGCTTCCCGTTGGCCACAGTGAGAAAACGACTGCTGTCGCATATCGACAATTTGAACGCGAGTCGTTATCAAACAACAGGAGGTGGTCGTGTCTCAACCCGAGGATCCGGCAAAGACCGGTGGACGTAGAACTTTCCTGAAGAACGTCGCCGTCGCCGGCGTGGCCACGGGCCTTTCGGGGGTTGTCGGCGAGACGCTTGCTCAAACGGACAAGCCCATGAGCCCCACGACCCCGCATGCGAAGCCCGCCACGGGCGCCACTATCGCGCTGAACAAGAAGTACGCGGACTTCCTCTCCTTCGCGGATGCTCAGGACTTCGAAGATGCCAGCCGCGGACTCGTGGCCACGTTGCCGGAGCCCGTCATCATCAAGGGGCAAGGCGATATTCCCGCGTGGAATCTCGAGCAGTTCGCCTTCGTGAAAGGCGGCCCCGAAAACAATTCGCCGTCGACCGTCAATCCGAGCCTTTGGCGCAACGCCAAGCTCAACATGCACCACGGCCTCTTCAAGGTGGTGGACGGCATCTGGCAGGTGCGCGGCTACGACCTTTCCGTGATGAGCATCATCCAGGGCGACAGGGGCTATATCGTCGTCGACCCGTTCATCACGACCGAAGTCTCTTCCACGGTCTGGAAGGAGCTCGTCATTCCGCACCTGGGCGACAAGCCGATCACCCACATCGTCTATACGCACAGCCACGTGGACCACTACGGCGGCGTGCGCGGCCTCGCCAGCGACGAAGACCTGGCCTCGGGCAAGGTCCAGGTCGTGGCGCCGGTCGGCTTTACCGAAGCGGCAGTGGGCGAGAACGTGATCGCCGGCAACGCCATGGGGCGCCGCGCCAGCTACATGTATGGGTCGCTGCTGCCGCGCAGCGCTTCGGGCATCGTCGACGGCGGCCTCGGCAAGACCACCTCGGTCGGCACCATCACGCTGGCCCTGCCCACGATGTATGCCGAAAAGACCGGGCAGAAGCTGACACTCGACGGCGTGGAGATCGTGGTGCTGATGGCGCCGGAATCCGAGGCGCCGTCCGAGTTCATGTTCTACATTCCGAAGTACAAGGCCTTCTGCGCGGCGGAAGACGCCACGCACACGCTACACAATCTCTATACGCTGCGCGGCGCCAAGATGCGTGACGGCCTGCTCTGGTCGAAATACCTCCAGACATCGCTAGACATGTTCGGCGGCGACATGCAAGTGCTGTTTGCTTCGCACTACTGGCCGACCTGGGGCAACGACCGCATCAACGCGTTCCTGCGTGCGCAGCGCGACATGTACCGCTATCTGCATGACCAGACGATGCGAATGGCCAATCAGGGCCTCACGCCGCTCGAAATCGGCGAAGCCATGCGCCTGCCGGACAGCCTCGCGAAGCACTGGTATTGCCGCGGGTATTACGGCACGGTGTATCACGACGCCGTTGCCCAGTACAACCTGCGTCTGGGCTTTTTCGACGGCGTGCCCGCGAACCTGCACCGGCTGCCGCCGACCGAGGCGGGCAAGCGCTACGTCGAGTTCATGGGCGGATCGTCCGCAGTGTTGAAGAAGGCTCACGATTACTACGAGAAAGGCGATTATCGCTGGGTGGCGGAAGTCGTCAACCACGTCGTGTTCGCGGAGCCGCAAAACACCGCGGCCAAGCAGTTGCTGGCCGACACCTATGAGCAACTGGGCTATCAGTCCGAGTCCGCTTCGTGGCGCAATTTCTACCTGACCGGAGCGATGGAACTGCGAGACGGCGTCAGGAAGCTGCCCGCCCCGCAGCCCCAGAGCCCCGACACCATCCGGGCCATGCCGCTCGACATGTTCCTCGACTATCTCGGGATCCGCCTGAATCCCGAGCGCGCGGCCGGAAAAACCGTGACCATCAATCTCGCGCTCACCGACACGAAGGAGAATCGCGTGCTCGGCGTCGAGAACAGTGCACTGCACTACTCGAACGGCCAGGCCTCGAGCGCGGCGAATGTGTCGGTCACCATGAAGCGCGCGGACCTGAACGACATCATGCTGGGCAAGACCAACATGCAGAAGCTCGTGATGGCCGGCAATGTCAAAGTCGATGGCGACAGCCAGAAGCTCGGCGACTTCGTTTCATGGCTCGACAACTTCGAATTCTGGTTCAACATCGTCACGCCCTGAGGTGCGAATATGTGCGCGGTCTGCGAATTCAAGATCGATTTCGGTATCAGCCACCCGTCCGCGCTCGCCGTGGCGGTAGCGGCGCGAAAGGCGATCGAGTCCGGGCTGATCGCGCCCATCGAGGCCGCAGAGGGCGCGCTCTCCGCGGCGCGCATGCGCATGGCCTCGGTGGACGCGTTGAACCTCCTGCAAGCACGCATCGAGCAAGCTCATGGCGAAGACGCGCTGCTGGAGCTGCCCGACTTCTACGTTCTGCTGATCGAGAACGATACGTGGGGTTTCTTCCACGCCACCACGGAGGGCTTCGACCCGGAAATCATCCCGGAGATACCCGATGTGGCGACGACCGATGAGGCAAAGCGCAGCAATGTCCTCGTCATGTCCGAGGCCGCGTTGCACGGCTGGCTCGATGGGCGTTTCGACGCGGAAACGGCGTTGCGCGACGGGCTCTTCATGGTCGACGCGCCCGAAGCTTCCACGGCAGCCCTGAAGCAGATGCTGGCAGTAGCGGAAACCAGCGTAGCCGCCTGACTCCCGCTGCGCAACGGATCGGGCACGGTGCTCACGCGCCGTGCCCGATAGCCGGAATGGTCACACCACCCGGCCTTCACACCACGGCGGCTCAGAACATGTGCCGCAACCCCACCATCATGCCGAGCTGCGTCGTCTGCGCAGCCGCGCTCACGCCCACGAAACCCTGCAACTGCGCGCCGACCAGGCCACCGCGATAGAGCGAGTAATCGCCCTCGAGATAAACGTCGGTCGCGCGCGACAAGCTGTAATCGGCCACCAGCTGAAACTGCGTGGCGTTGCCGTTGCCGCTCTCGGCCTTGCCATCCTGCAGCGTGCGCCAGACATTGGCCGCCAGATGCGTCGAGTTGCCGATCTGCTGCGTGACGCCGCCAAAGAACATCTCGCGCTCCGAGAACGTGTTGAACTTCAGCGCGGTCAATTGAGGCGCCGTGAACGGACCGTTCGGGAAGTTGCCCATGAAGCCCGGGTCCTCGCGGTTCATCGCCCAGCCGAAGTTGACCGACGTGTCGCCGAACGTATAAGCCCCGCCAGCCGTCCAGGCCTTGAAGTGCGCCGAGCTGTTGACCGCATCGCGCGCATCCAGATAGCCGGCCGCGAGGCGCAGCGGCCATTGCGGGATGTACGTGACCGACGCGCCGATCTGGCTTCCCGCGCCAAACGCGCCCGCCTGGCCGCCGAACGCATACGAGAGTTCCAGCGTCACGTCCTTCCAGCGCGCCGCGTATTTGGCCATGTTGCTGGTCCATACGCCCTCGGACATCGAGACCTCGGGGCGGAACTGGTACACCGTCGGCAGCCAGGCCGAGGTCACGAAGGTCTTCAGCACGGCGTCGGCGAGCGGATTGGTCTGGCGACCCAGCGTGAGACGCCCGTAGGTGGACGACACCAGCCCCACATAGGCGGTATTGAACATCGGATAGCCGGGGTCGCTCACACCGGAGTTCGGAAAGAAGCGGTTCTCGAGCTGGAACACGACACGGTTGCCGCCGCCGAGATCTTCGGAGCCGAGCATGCCCCAGACGCTTTCGCTCAGGCCGCCGTTCGAGAGCTGGACTTTGTCGTCGCCCGCTGCGTTGGCGTGGGTGGTATAGCGCACCGCCGTATCGACGAGGCCATACAGCGTGACCGACGATTGCGCATGCGCTACGGCCGCCGCCCCGCCGAGCGCCATGGCAACACTGACGCGCGCCGCCACCCGATATTTGTTATGGACTGCTTTTCTTTTCTGCATGTCTTCCCCGTCTGGATCACTGGATTATTGGCCGGAGCCGGTTGAAATGGATTAGCGCAGCGAGCAGTGACGAAGCCGCTTCACGCAGTCAGGCGGCGCGCCAGCCGCTCGAGCGAGCGCTCGGGGTTCAGCACCTTGATGCCGCCCACGCCGAGCACCACGAGCAAGGCGCCCGTCAGCAACAGTCCTTGTTCGAAGCCGGCCGCCACATTGTTGTTCGCGGCGCGGATCATCCAGCCCACGGCCGGCGGCGCGACGATGCCGGCGATCCAGGCAACCGAATATTCGATCGCCAGCGCGGCGCCGCGCTGCTCCGGCGGCGCGATCTGCGCGATCATGGCGGGGCCGAGCGAGTAAATGATCGGCGTAGTGGAAATGGCCAGCGCGATCAGCACGACTTTCACGATGGGCCCGAAGCCCCCTATGGCGGTCACCACCAGCAGCACGCCACCCACAGCAAGACAGACGCACACGAAAGCGCCGCGCGCAACGCGAGACGGCACGCCGCGCGTCATCAGCCGCTGCGACCATGCCGAAAGCACGAGGCCCACCGGCGCGCTCGCGACCAGCACCGCGGCGAACAACTGCCCCGCGCGGCGCGGCGCATAGCCGAGGCCTTCGCTCAGATACGCCGGCAGCCAGGTGAGCACGAGCGCCAGCGTCAGGAACGCGGCGAAGTGCAAGGCGATGATGCAGACGACGGTACGGTCGGTGAGCAGCGTCCGATAGCGGATGCGCGTGCCGCCGCCAGGCTCGCCCGGTTGCGCGGCAGCCTTCGTTGCGCGCACATCGAGCGGCCCTTCGCGGCCCACCACGAGCCACAAGAGCGCCCACGCCAGCCCGAGCCCCGCAAGCACGACGAAGTTGGTGCGCCAGCCCCACGTGGCGTCGATCCATGGCACCGCGATGCCGGCCACCACCATGCCGAGCACGGCGCCCTGCTGGAACACGGAAACGGGCAGATTGCGGCGCTCGTCCGGAAACCACTTGTAGCAGGCGTGAATGGCGATGGGCTGCGCGGGACCCTCGCCCGCGCCCAGCAGTATCCGGCACGCGATCAGCATGCCCAGCGACGAACCATAGGCGATGGGCAATTGCACGACGGCCCACAGCAAGGCCATCACCAGCAGCAGCCAGCGCGTGGGCAGACGATTCGAGAGAAACCCGCCCGCCACGCCGGTCAGCGCAAACAGAAAGAAGAAGCTGCCGGCGAGGAGCCCGTACTGGGCCGGCGAAAGGCCCAGTTCCTTCATGAGCGGCGCGGCCACGAGGCCGAGCACGACCTTGTCGATGAAGTTGATGGCGATGAGCAGAAACAACATGGCCGCCATGAACCAGGCGCGCGCCGGTTGATACGTGGGTTGCATGACAGAGATTTCCCGTGTCAGGACGCGGACACCGCTGGGGCGGCATCGCGCAAATCGTAGAAGCGTTTGCGCGGCTCAGGGCCGCGCGCCGAAGTACCAGCGCAGGACCATGCGCTGCACGGCGCGGCCATAGGGCGGATGGAACAGCTCGACGGGAAACCAGCGGTGTTCGGAGAACACGGCCTTCGCGTGCGATAGCTCGCGGAAGCCCTCTTCCCCGTGATAGTTGCCCATGCCCGACATGCCGACACCGCCGAACGGCAGCGCGTGATTCATCGCGTGCCAGCCCCAGTCGTTGAGCGTCACCCCGCCCGCGTGCGTTTCGCGCAGCACGCGCTCGCGCTCGCCGCGATCCGTGCCGAACCAGTACAGCGCGAGCGGCCGCTCGCCCGTGCGCACGCGGCTCAGCGCGTCGTCGAACGTGTCGTATTCGATCACGGGCAACAGCGGCCCGAAGATCTCCTCGCGTGCGATGCGCATCTCCGGACGCACGCCCGTGATGATGTGCAACGGCACCTGCCGCCCAATGCCCGTGTCGAGTCCGTGCGAGCCGCATACCGTGACCGTCGCGCCCAGCGCACGCGCATCCTCGATCAGCGCGAGCATGCGGTCGCGGCCGCGCACGTCGATCATCGAGGTGTAGTGCGCGCCATTGCCGGCGAGCTGAGTGCAGGCGCGCGCGGCCGCCGTCACGAACGCCCCCACCTGCTCGCGCGGCACCAGCGCGTAGTCCGGCGCAACGCAGATCTGCCCCGCGTTCACGGTCTTGCCGTGCACGATGCGCCGCGCGGCGCGCGCAAGATCGGCCGAGCGCGAGACAATCGCGGGCGACTTGCCGCCCAGTTCGAGCGTGACGGGCGTGAGATTCTCCGCCGCGGCGCGCATGACCTGCCGCCCTACGGCCGGCGAGCCCGTGAAGATGAGGTGATCGAACGGCAAGGCGCTAAAGCGCTTCGCACACTCGGCATCGCCCTCCACCACGCAGACCAGTTGCTCGCCCAACGCCTCGGACAGCAGCGCACGCAACGCGCGCGAAGACTCGGGTGCATATTCCGAGGTCTTGATCATGCAGCGATTGCCGGCGGCCAGCGCCGTCGCGAGCGGACCGAGCGCGAGATAGAACGGAAAGTTCCATGGCACCACGATCCCCACCACGCCCTTGGGCTGATACTGCACGGCCGCGCGATTCGTGGCGAACAGCAGCTCCGGCGCGCGGCGCGAAGGCCGCATCCAGCGCCGCAGATGCTTGAGCAGATGATCGATATGGAGCAGCGAAGGCAGCAGATCCACCAGCATCGTTTCGTCGGCGGCGCGAACGCCGAAGTCCGCTGCCGCCGCCGCGGCGCAAGCGCTCGCATGCTTGCGCAGCGCGGCGCGCAGCCGGCGCAATGCGTCGCGCCGCTCGCCATAGGAGGGAAAAGGCGCTTCGGCAAACGCGGCGCGCATCGCCGAAAAACGCCATGCGGTCTCGTCGTCGCCGCGTGTGATGCGCAGCCATTCTTGTTCGGTCAACTTCATGAGGTTTGCTCGATGCAGCGAAAAGTCGGACGCGCTCACACCGGCACGTCGCCGATGATGGTCGCGCGCAGCATGCGCCGGCGCGCCGGGAAGTAGTCCTGAATGGCGTAGTGCTGCGTCGAGCGGTTGTCCCAGAACGCAATCGTATTGGGCCGCCACTTCAGGCGCACCTGATACTCGGGCGCGGCGGCCTGACGGTAGAGGTATTGCAGCAGATCCATTTCGGCGAGACGGAAGTCGAAGCCAAAGCGCACTTCGTGCTTCTCGATGAAGTTCACCAGATGCGTCGTGAATGCCTCGTTCACATAGAGCACGCGCTCGCCCGTTTCGGGGTGCGTGCGAACGACCGGGTGAATGGCGGGCGGGAAGGCCGCGCGGCGCGCCTCGCGCTCTTCCGGCGTCATGCGCGTGCCGAATGCCGGCAGCAGGTCGTGCACCGCGAACAAGCCCTCCAGCGTATTGCGCACCGCTTCGGGCAGCTTCGCATACGCCGCGGCCATGTTCACCCAGAGCGTATCCCCGCCAACCTTCGGGCACTCGATACAACGCAGCATCGAGCCCATCGAGGGACGCGCGCGCCAGCTCACGTCCGAGTGATAGATATTCTCGCGGCCCGGGATCTTGCTGTCGCCGCCCAGCACGACCAGTTCCGGATGATCGGGATGATGCGGAAACACCGGATGCACTTCGAGCTCGCCGAAGCGCCGCGCCAGCGCGACCTGCTGCGCCGCGCTGATGTCCTGATCGCGGAACACCAGCAGCTTGTGCTCGAGCAGCGCGGCGCGCAGCGCGGCGTACTGGTCGTCGTCGAGTGGCACGGTGAGGTCGATATTGCCGATTTCCGCGCCAATCGAGGGCGCGATCGGCTCGACGCTGAATGATGTCTTGAGGACGCCTGAGCGCACGATCGAGGCGCTTGCGGCAAGGGTGGGCTCAGTGGCTTGCATGACTCTCTCCAGAATGATTCGGATCCCGAGGACAAAAGATACCGACGGGTATCGTTTAAAAAGATGCTATCGGGTATCATTTAGCGGGTCAACCAAGGGTTTTCCCATGTCGAATCCAATCGATAAGCCACTCTCCGAGTCGCTCGAAAGCGGGGACGGATTTGTCGCGCCACGCTATCGCAGCGGCCAGCGCTCGGCGGACGCCTTGCTGGAGGCCGGACGGGCGCTGCTCGTCGAGATCAGCTATGAGGCGCTGAGCATCAACGATCTCTGTGCCGAGGCGGACCTCACCAAGGGCGCGTTCTACCGCCGCTTCGAAAGCAAGGACGCGTTTTTTCTCGCCTTGCAGCGGCTCGCGCTCGATGATGCGCAGCGCGTCCAGCAGGCGCTCGAACAAGCGCTGGTGGGCACGGACGGCACACCGGCGACATTCGCCGAATGCGCCTTTGAGGTGGTCGAGGCAGTGCGGCTATGGCATTTGCGCCATCGCGGCGTGATACGCGCGTCGCTGCAGCGGCGCGATCACACGTCGGACGGGTGGCAGCCGTTCAAGGCGTTCGCGCGCGGCTTTGTGGAAGACATGGCCACGCATTTGACGCCCTTGCCCGAGTTGCGCCGCAACAAGCGTGTACCCGAGCGCTTGACGGTGGCGTTCCAGACGGTGATCGCCACCATGATCAATGCGGCGCTCAACGATCCGGGGCCGCTGAGCCTCGCCGATGCAGCGATGACCGAGGCGCTCGCCGAGATGCTGGTGCTCTATGTCACGAGCAGCGTGGCCGATACGGTGAAACGGAGTCCAGCGGGCACGGCGCCGAAAGGCTGATCACGCCCGCGGGCCAGCCGTGCCCATGCGCGAAGCCCGGTAACGCATCCGGCAGGCCAGATGCGCCGGCAAGACGGCACGCTCAGGAGGAAAAGCGCTCGCCCGCTGCGCCGGGCGCACGGCGGGCGTGCGCCTCGTCTCGCTGCGAGCCCTCGCCTGCCGAAGCGGCGGCGGCATGGTCCGCCGTAGCGGCCGTAGCCGCCGTGCGATGCCGCCCCTGTACGAGCGGCAGCCAGACCACGATTTGAGCGCCGCCGCCGCTGCGCAACGCGGCGTCCACGTGGCCGTGGTGCGCATCGACGATGGAGCGCACGATCGACAAGCCGAGCCCCATGCCATGCGGCTTGGTCGTATAGAACGGCTCGAACAGCTGCTCGGCGCTGCCGACCAGAAAGCCGCTGCCGCGATCCGCCACGACGATCTCGACACCCTCGCCGTCCTGGCGCGTCACGAGGGTGAGCACGCGATCCTCGGGCGCCGTCTCGTGCATGGCATCCATCGCGTTCATGGCAAGATTGAGCAGCACCTGCTGGAGCTGCACGTGGTCGCCCATGACCTCGAGATCTCCGGCTCCGAATTGCGCCTCGATGCGGATCGTGCGCCGCCTCGCTTCCGGCTCGAGCAGCGGCAACGAACCCTTGAGCGTGGCGTCGAGCGGGATCGGCGCGAAGACAATGCTCTGCTTCTGCAGCAAGGCACGCAGGCGCTGAACCACGTCGTTCGCCCGCAAGGCGTCGCGCTTGACGTCGGAGAGAATGTCCTGCAGCTCCTCGACATCGATGTGCGGCGAAGTCACGAGCAGCTCGGCCGCGTCGGCATTGCTGAGGATGGCTCCCAGCGGCTGGCCGACCTCGTGCGCAATCGAAGCGCTCAGCTCGCCGGCCGTGGCAAAGCGGGCCGCGCGCGCGAGCTCGTTGCCGCGCGCGGTGGCCTCGGCTTCGGCGCTGCACCGCCTGCGCCGCTGCGTGACCAATGCGATGATCGTCACGGCCTGTGCGAGCAGCACGCCCAGCATCGCCAACATCGTGCCGCGATACTCGTGAAAGATCGAAGGCGGAAGATTGATGAGCTCGCAATCTTTTGGCAGATTCGCCGCCGACAAGCCAAAGCGCTCGAGCTCGGTGACGTTGGCCACGCAGCGCACGGGCATGGGCGGCAGCGCGACTCCCGTGAACTTCCCGCCATTCTTCAGGATCGCGACAGCCGCCTTGCCGGTATTGACGCCGTTTTCGGCAAGGTCGTAGACGCCTCCAGCGGTGATGCCGCCGTCCAGGTACGTGGAGTACCAGCCATAGATAGGCGCCCGGCTCGCTCGCACCATGGGCTGCAGGAGCTGATATGGAAAGTAGCGATGGCCGTCGCGGTCCCGGTAGATCGTGGCGTAAAGCACCGCGTCATCCTTCCCGAGCCCCGCCAGCCGCCGCTGCAACTCGTCGACCCCGAGACCCTCCCACCGCTCCACTGTGGTCCAGCGCCCTCGTTCGCTGCTCACCGTGCTGACGACACGATCGACCATTTCCTTGTCGACGTCGGTCACCCCCCCCACGACAATGAGACGCCGCGCCTGGGGCTGCAATGCCTGCGCTATCGCGATCGTCTTCCCGATGTCGGTTGGAAACGGCAACACCGCGATTCCCGGAGGCAAGGCGTGCTGCCGCACCCAGCTATCCGTCACGCTCGAGAACAAGACGGGCGTGCCGGGCCAGATCATCGTGCGATAGGCCAACGCAAAATCCGCGGCATGCGTGCCCATCACGATGACGAGGTCGATGTGCTGCCCCTGGTACTTTTTTTGCAGCAACGCGAGGAATTCCTGCGCGAGATGCGCGTCGCCGAAGCGAAATCCGTCAATTGAGTCGAGGTAGACCTCGGCGTCCCCAGGCAACCCGGCGTCGAGTGCGCGGCGAATGCCGTGGATCTGCACGAACACCGCCGGCTGGCTGGGGTCGGCGCCGATTAGCAGCAACACGCGCGCCGGCTCGGCGGCAAGGCAGGCTGCCGTGTTTCCCAGACAGAACAGGAAGAGTCCGAGCCGGATCGCGTTCGTCAATATCCAGGAAACGCATTGCACGCGTGAGCGAACGCACATCGTGCGCTGCATGCCTTTCGCAAATGCCTGTAGCCGCCGGGATGCGCCATGTGTGCGCACGATTCGCGCCTGAACGGTATATTCGAGAGCTATTTTCATACGGGATGTCGTGGCTGCCCCTGCGCCATACTTCGTGACACACCCTGCCGGGACGCTGCGGGCATTGTGCTCGGCATTCAACGCGCCGATACGTCCGCTCGCGTAATGTTAAATGGATATTGGCCGTTGTCCAGTCCAATCCGAAGTCCGAACAGTCTAATTGAGTAAATATTCGACAATCACCGCGGCAAGGAAATATCGGGAATAAGCCGTGCCAGCAATCGTGTGAACAGACACGCTCTTGCCGGAATTCGCGTGGAAATAATGTGATCCCGCTACCCGCAGCCGAAATTCCCGCGCAATTGCGGGCTTTTTGGATGGCCTATTCCATGGCGTACTAAACGGCTCGCCCCAGGGTTTTCAGCGTTCCGGGGCGGCAGGTGTCAATGAGAGCGGCCTGGCACCACAGTGAATGCGCGGCGCGCTACGCGTGAGCGTGCTACTGCAAGAGCGGCATGCTCACCATCGATTCGGCCCGGCGCAGCAATTCGGCCAGCGAGGTTGCCTCGAACTTGTGCATCAGCCCGGCGCGGCAGCTTTTGATCGTGCGCTCGGAGAGCCCGAGCTGCGCGGCGATCTGCTTGTTGCGCATCCCGGCAACGATGCCGCGTAGCACGGCCTTCTCGCGATCGCCAAGATCGACGGGCGGCGCGTCTTCGCCGGGCGCCTGCGCCATGGCCGGCGAACTCAGCGCCGCGTCGAGCGCGTCGAACAACGCATGCCGGTCGAACGGCTTGAGCAGGAAATCGACGGCGCCCGCCTTCATGGCCTGGACCGTTCTGGGGACGTCGCTGTACGCGCTCATGAACACCACGGGCAACGCCCGCGGATGGCGCCGCAGCGCTTGCTGGAGCTCCAGCCCGCTCGGCCCGCCCAGCTCGAGATCGAGCAACAGGCAGCCCGAGCGCGTGTCCGGTTCGCTAACCAGATATTCGCCGGCGGACGCATAATCGCGCACTTCATAACCGGCGCCGTGAAGCAGACGCCTTAATGCAACTCGCATTGCCGAGTCATCGTCAACTACGTGAATCACTGTATTGGCATGGTCGATCACGGTTCTCTCCAATGTCGTACGGCCGACCCGAAATACGCGGAATTCGGCCGTCATCATAGACGCCGGGCACGCAGGTTGTATGCAAACCTCATATCGCCCCGGCATTCACCGCTGCACCGCACATTTATATCAGCAATTCAAAATCTGCATGCCGACAGTGGCATTTCCCCATTTGTTCTTTTCCTTGCAGATAACTGTTCGCGAAAGTGTACACTCCGATTACGAAAAGATCGCAATCGTTTGCGAAAATAACACAAATAAGTCGAATAAGAATGGAAAGCGCCGCGCTCTATTTAAATGAACGCAGGAAGCACCGCGCTGCCGAACGGTTGTCCGTAACGCGCCAAGCACGCCCGCATCCCGCAGTACACCGAAAGAGTTCGATGCTAGACTCACTGGCGTCGGTTCCAGTCTGTCTCCGGACCGAACGTGCCGCGAGGCACGCCCACCCGCTCGCGCTTAAACGTTCTCAAAACATAAAGGTGCGCTCATGGCAGAGATTCAAAGTTTGGAAACCAGGCAGGCAATCGGCCGCGCGGCGCGGGAACACGCGAAGCGCTCGCTGCACGCACAGGTTGGCAATGTCGATCGGGATCCGGTCGAACTGCTCCGGCAAAACAGCGCGGGACGCGTGGAGGCACTCGTTCCGCTGCGCTACGGGCGCATGTCCGTTTCGCCGTTTACGTTCTTTCGCGGCAGCGCGATCCTGCAGGCCCACGATCTGGCCGATACCGCCAATATGGGCGTCGCCTTTCCCATTTGCGGCGACGCACACCTGATGAATTTCGGCGGGTTCGCCACGCCCGAGCGCCAACTCGTGTTCGACCTCAACGACTTCGACGAAGTCGCAACGGGCCCCTGGGAGTGGGATCTGAAGCGGCTCACGGCGAGCCTCGCCATCGCGGGCCAGCACATGGGCGTCGGCCGTGGGCCGACCGGCGAGTTCGTCGCCACCGCCGTGCACGAGTACTGCGATCGCATGCGCGAGTATGCCGGGTATAGCACGCTCGATCTCTGGCACGAGATCGTCACATTCGAGCGCATGCTCGAAACCGCCGACACCGACGAAGGCCGGCGCACGCTCCTCAAGGCAAAAGAGAAAGCCGCCGGGCGGACCAACGAAAGCATACTGGGGAAAATGGCGGCGCAGCAGGATGGCCACTGGGTCCTTCAGGACTCGCCGCCCGCGCTGTTTCACCCGGGCGGGCCCAATACGCTGCTCGGCAAGGACGAGGCATGGTCGAATACGCAAGCGTGGGAAAACAAGCTTGCCGCCGCGTTCGACGCCTACCTCGACACCCTGGCGCCCGAGCGCCGCGCGCTGATCGGGCAATTCGCGCTACAGGACGTGGCGTTCAAGGTGGTTGGGGTGGGTAGCGTGGGGACGTTCTGTCTGGTCATGCTCTTCATCGACAGTCACGGCAGGCCGCTCTTCCTGCAGGTGAAGGAGGCGCGCGAGTCGGTGATCGCGCGCTACTTCACCGCCGACGGGCCCGCGCACCAGGGCCAGCGCGTCGTAGCCGGGCAACGCCTGCTGCAGGCGGCCAGCGACGCGTTCCTAGGCTGGACCACCGGACCCGCGAAGCGGAACTTCTACGTGCGCCAGCTGCGCGACATGAAGGTATCGGCCGAAGTGGAGCGCATGAGCAACGCCGTCCTGCAGGGCTACGCGCGCATCTGCGGCTGGGCGCTCGCCCGCGCCCACGCGAAGGCGAGCGGCAAGGCGGTCGAGATCGCAGCCTACGTCGGCAATGGCGACCGCTTCGCCGAAGCGCTCACCGAATACGCCTTCGCCTGCGCCACGCAAAACGAAAAAGACTACGAGACGTTCATACGCGCGTGCCGCTCGGGCAAGCTCGAAGCCCGCAGCGACGAAGACATGGCCGCGGATTTCCGCGTCTAGTGCGAGCAGAAACGGCTGCCCGGCCACCGCTTCGCGACGGCCGGGCAGCCGGATTGCTATTGCACGTGGAGCCGATCGGCTTGGCCATCGCGTGGAAGCGGCCCTTTTGCGCGGGCGCCAAGAAGGTAACAGGTACCTCAACCGCCGTTTCAGCACTTTCGCGCATTTCATGTCCCCAGCTTTCTCGTTACGGATGCACGCCCCAGGGCATGGTCCGCCATGGGCGTCCATCGTACCCTGGGTTCGCGCTCCGCGATTACTGCCCATTCGCCTTGTGCGCGGGATAAACGCTCTTCCAGTCCTGCTTCATGCTGACGATCACCCAGCCGCGTGCCTGCGCTTCATCCCATGCCTTGTCGAGCCGCGCCGACCCCGCGTTGCGGTCGTAGGCAAATTCTCGCGCCGCATCGTCGTGATGCAGCAGCAGCCCGAGCGAAGGCCCGGGGCCTCCCGTCGTGTATTCGAGCATCTCGCGATCGCCGTCGGAATTGCCGAAAGCGAGAATCGGCCGTTTGCCGATCGCGCGGAAAATGCCCACGGGCTTGCCGGCCTTGTCGTCGACGAAATCGATACCCGGTTCGCGGATCAGCACCGGCTTGCCGTCGCGCATCTCGTACTTCAGTTTCTCTTCGGTGCCCACCATGTGCTCCGCCGGAACGCCGTAGGCTTCGGTCGCCCAGACACGCATGAATTCCGCCGTCCCGCCGGACACGATCCAGATCGTGAAGCCGTTCGCTCTCAGCAGGTCGAGCAGTTCGAGTTGCGGCTGATAGACGAGATCCGTATAAGGCCGGCCAAGGGTGGGATGCTTCGCGCTCGCGAGCCATGAGCGGATCGACTGGTCGTACTCGTCGGTGCTCATGCCGCTGTTGGCCGTTTCGAGCAGTTGCAGCAGTGCATTCTGATTTTTCGCGAGCGCGGCGTTGTCATGCGCCATCAATGCCTTGAAGGCCGGATTGCGCTGCCATTCCGGATGATGGGGCGCGGCCGCCTTGAGCTGGTCGATCATGAACAGCACCTGGAACGGCATCGGCTGCTCGCTCCAGAGCGTGCCGTCGTTGTCGAACACGGCAATGCGCGCTTCGGGCGGCACGTAGGTGGGCGCGCCCTCTTGCATCACTTCGCCCACGAACTTGAGAATGGCGGCGCGCGCGGCGCTGTCCTCCCACGAGGGCAAGGCTGCCGCAACCGGTGTGCTGGCCGCGGCCGGCGGCATGGCTTGCGTGGTAGCGGCCGGCTCGTGGCTCGCGCAAGCGCCAAGCGCCAGACAGGCGCTTGCCGCGATAGCTGCAAGGCGCAGCAACGCACCTCGCGAGCGTGCATTGGATTGACTGTCACGCATCATGAATCCGTTTATTGAGAACGACACAAAAGACAATGCGGACAACCGGCGTGCCGCCCGGGCGACACCGCCAGTCGTCCGCACCGTTAGCGCTATTCGCTACGGCCCAGTCCGTCAGTTGCCGCTCGGCATGGGAATGTTGAAGCCATTCTTGCTGAGCTGATCGCGAACGTACTGGAAGCGCTCATATTGCGAGAGCGTGATCGGTCCCGAGTACGCCTCGCTTTGCGCCTTGCGAGGCGGATACTGCACGTACGTCGTCATGAGATCCTTGATCGCGCCCGCGAATGCCGGAATCGTCCAGGTGTGCTCCGTGAAGTTGTTCATGTAGATATCGTAGCGTTCCTGAGGATCCTGCCAGAGGTCGAATATCTGCGGCACGGTTGCGACAGCCTGGCAAGCCGCCACCAGCGTGATTCAGTCTTCATGTTTTTCCCCTTGGTATCGTTCGAATTAATGCCGGGTTGTTACCGTCTTGAATGCATGCATGACATCGATGTTCAGGGCGGACCGCTCATCGCCTTCATCACTTCTTCGATCAGCGCGTCGCCAAGGAACGGTTTGGTCAGCAGCGTGTGCCCCCCGGCGCTCTCGATGGCAAGACGTGTACGCACCCCTTCGTGGGCCGTCATGAATACGGCGGGTGGCCGTGGCGCATGCAAAGTTCCATAGAACGCCGGTCCCGAAAGGCCCGGCAGTTGCACGTCGATGACGAGGCAGCGCGCGGCCGACGCCCACTCGAAAACATGGGGATCCTCGGCGCTGTAGAACGATCGCGTGCGAAAGCCCGACAGCCGGAGCAAGCGCTCGACTGCGCGCCGCAGGCTGTAATCGTCCTCCACTATCACGATGAATTGCCGCTGCTCGTCCATGCGCTGCCCACCTGGCTATTTGACGAGTGTTGAGCAGATGGATACGCGGCACCATAGGGAAACGGGGAAATACGTCTTCACCTTCGGGCAATCGCCAACATGCGCAATCCAATGCGAATGAAACGCAAGCCTTTCCATAGGGGTTTGGGGCAAGCTCATTTCCCCTTTGGGCAATATCGGGCAGAAACCTTCCCTTTACCGATAGCGACCATTACATTACGCACTGAAACTGCGCTGCCCAACACCGCTACGCGCGTGCCGCGACGGCGCGTTCGCGTTGTTGAAGCCACTCGTTCACACGCATGGAGAATATGATGAAGAGAAGGGTTTCATGCATGCTCATGCTGGCCGCGACACTGGTCACGCCGCATGTCTTCGCGCAGGCATCGGCACCGGTTGCGGCGAGCGCCGCCACCAATCCGGTCGATCCCGCAGCGGTCGCCGCGCTGCAGAAGATGGGCGCTTACCTGCAGACACTGAAACGTTTTAGCGTCACGACCGAAGTCACCGGCGAGCGCGTGCTGGAAGACGGCCAGAAACTGCAGCACACCGCGACGGCCAAGCTCGACGTCGATCGCCCGTACAAGATTCGCACGGTCCTGTCGAGCTCGCGCAGCGAGCGCGAAATCATCTTCAACGGCAAGGAAGTCACGCTCTATACGCCGGCGCAAAAGTACTACTCGACGGTGCCGCTCGACGGCACGATCGCCACCTTGATCGACAGGCTGCGCGATAAATACGGCATGGAATTCCCGCTGGCCGACCTGTTCGTCTGGGGCACGCCCAACGCGCCAACCGACCAGTTCGAATCGGCCATGTATGCCGGCCAGGACTATATCGGCTCGACGCTGTGCGATCACTATGCGTACCGCCAGAAGGATCTCGACTGGCAAATCTGGATCAGCACCGGCGCGAATCCGCTGCCGCACAAGATCGTGATCACGCGGCGCGATGACGACGCGCGGCCGCAGTCCGTGTCGATTCTCGACTGGTCGACGCATGCTGGCTTCAACGATTCCGAATTCACATTCCGGCCGCCGGCGGGTGCGAAGAAGATCGAATTCGTTCCTGTCACGAACAAGGGGTAGGCCCATGAAGAACGCCATCAGGCACATTCCCACCCGTCTCATCGTCGCGGCTGTCGTGGCCTGCATGACCCTTGCCGTCCCGCCGCTTGCCAACGCGGGACGCGGCGGCGGCAATTTCCAGCGCGGCGGCGGCGGTGGCGGCGGTGGCCGCGCGCAGATCAACAACACGCGCGCCGACGCCCGCACGAACAATGTCCGGAGCACGAGCGTCAACAACGTCAACCGCAACGCCAACATCAACACCAACCGCAACGTCAACGTGAACGTCGACAACCACGGCGGCTGGGACAACGACTATCACCCGGTCGCCACGGCCGCCGCCGTCACGGCCACCGTGGCCGTCACATCGGCGGTGGTGGGCTCCATCGTCCGGTCGGTGCCGTCGAACTGCGTGCCGGTGAACTACCGCGGCATGATGTACCAGCAATGCGGCAGCACCTGGTACCAGCCACAGGGGTCGCAGTACATCGTGGTCAACGCGCCCTACTGATCTCCTCCCCCATTGCCACCCGCGCACCGGGCTGGCGAGCGCCGCTGCCGTGGGCCACTGCCCGCGGCAGCGGCGCGTTTGCGAATATCGCCGATCACTGGAGGGCACCATGAGCAAGTTCACGGAAAAAGTGAAGGAAGAATTCAAGAAGGTGCTGCCGCCGACGATCTTTTTCTTCGTCATCCTTCATATCGTCGCATTGATACGCGCGCTGATGGTCAAGGAGACCGGTGTCGCACTGCCCACGACGGCTTCGATCCTGCTCGCCTCGCTCATCCTTGGAAAGTCCGTGCTGCTTGCGGACATGCTGCCCTTCATCAATCGCTTTCCCGACAAGCCGCTGGTCTGGAACGTCGCCTGGAAGACGCTGATGTACACGCTGGTCGCGCTCGTGATCCACTATCTGGAAGAGCTCTACGACTACTGGAAGGAGGCGCACAGTCTGGCCGCCGCCAATCACGCCCTGCTCGCCCATATCAGCTGGCCGCGCTTCTGGGCCGTGCAAATCCTGCTGCTCACGTTGATCTTCAACTACTGCGTGATTGCAGAACTCGCACGGGCGCTGGGCAAAGGCCGCCTCAAGGCGATGTTTTTCGGTCCGTTGCCCTCGTCGTCAGAGCGTCCGTAGCAATCGCGCTCGGTGGCGTAAACCTTCGTGTGATGGACTTGACGGAATCCCCCTGTCCAAACGGATAGGTAGGCGAGAGTCAGCGGCCCGCCCATAATCGTTGCTGAGGATAGCTCCGCACTCCTCTTGTCTCCTCGAACCATTTGCCCGCCGTGTGCGGGCTTTTTTTCTTCGAAGATTTGCGGGCACGGTGCGCGGCAGACAGCGGCTGCCGCTTACTCGTCCCGAACCGGCGGCCTGACGGCAGCGGGCGGCATGCCCGAAGCCTGCGTGCCTGAAGCCGCTTGCCGGCCTCCATGGCCTTTCATGATCTCCGCGAAGATCATGTCGTGGCGGTCCTTGCACTGTTGCCTGTCGAGCAGCAGATTCATTTCGGGTTTCGGGTCTGGCGGGTTTTTGAGCCTCGCTGCATAGCGCTTGCGACGGTCCTCGCGCATGTATGACGCCGGCAGCGGAACGGCTGGCGACGCGTCCCAGGCGTCGATCGCCTCGAATGTGAACAGGCCCGTGTGGTCGTTGATGAAGCATGCCGGCGCACGGTCGTAGCTCAGCACGACGATCCGTTGTTGCGCCTTTTCCGCTTCCCGAATGGGGCAACCGTCCTGCAAACGACCGCGCAGGTCGTCGCACAATGCGTTGTAGGCCGTACGGAAATCGACCGGCTTGCCATCGGGTGGATTGTCGACTCGCTGTTTCAGATAGCCGTAAACGAACCGCGCCGGGACCGAATAGACATAGGGATATCCGCCATTCGCGTAGCGGCGAAACTGAAGCACTTCATACTCGCGCGCGACGTGATGAAAACAGACTGGAATCTTCGCCGCGCCGTCGCCTTTGTCGTATTCGCTCGCGGCAATGACGAGCTCCGGAAAAACGACCATCGGCAAGAACGAGTGGATCAGCAGGTCCCCGGGCTTTCCACCTCGCCCCGCAGCGGCATCCCTGTGTGCCCGGAACGCGTCCCTCACGATGTCCCCAATCGCCTTTGACACGCAGGCGCCATTCGGCAGACCTCCGCCCTGATGTTCCGCCCAGTGGCGCACGACGCTCCACGGCCGCCCGTCGGGTACGCCCAGGAAGTAGAGCCCAAGCCATGCCCCGGTCAGCAGCTCCACATAGCACTCGTTCTGGTGCTCGACCGTCATGGAGCCAGCGATCGCTGGTTTGACTTTTTCCGGCAGGAGATGACTTTTTTCGACTTGCCAGAATTGCTCGCGGTTAATGTGCGGCAGCGCGGCTTTCACAAAGTTGCTCAGCGCCGCCAGTCGTGGCTCCAGATTCTCGTCCTGTTGCGATCGAACCTCCGACGAGACACCTTGCGACGCGTCCCGCAGATCGTTCCTCGACTCGAAGCACTGCTTGCACGCCGCAAGGACATCCGGCGCCATAGCCTCGAATGCGTCCAGGAAATCGTCCGCGGTGCTCATTATTCCAGCTCGCCACTAAAAATGCGGGTAGACAATCGGGTTGTCGCGTCGGGCTTTTTCCCGTTCTGCCTGGCGTAGAGCATCTCGGCAAAATCCATCAGCAACCTCACGCATCCGCGTTCGCGGCTTTCCCGGCCATTCGGCTCCTGACTGAGCCACGATTCCATCTTCAGGCTGCTGGAACGCAGTATCGCCCCGGCCATGCCCTCGTCAAGCCGATTGTCATTGAATAAGTCTGGAAACGCGTTGCACAATGCGACGCACAGGAATTCCTCGGCACCCGGCCCATAACTGGCGAGCTGCTCGATCTCGCGCTTTGCCCACTGCGCCAGCGGCATGGCACGTTCATTGATGTTGAGACTGAGATTGCGGACCATGATTTCCTCGTCCGGCTGATCCACGATCTGGTGAACATCGCGGTCGACGACATGAAGCCAGAGTGCGGTATCGGCCATCGAGATGCGCAGCTCGATGGCGTCGTTGGCATCGTCCTGTTGCGCGCCGCCGGCGCTCGGGTTGGGCGCACCGATATGGGATGATGTGGCTTTATTCAGGGCATCTTTTGCGATCATCCGCTCGGCCGTTTTTTCAAACAAAACGCAATGCCACATCAGGCCGATGAAATTCTGGAACGAAATGTCATCACCCGACTTTCTTCTGAATCCATAAGGAACGACGATCGTGACTCGCCTCCGGTTGCCTTTCATCAGTGCGTGGGCAAGCGTCATGTGCCCGCTGGCCGGCGTGATTTCGAGGAATGTGTCCCATTGGCGCTTGTCTCTTCCCTCGTTCCACCATACAGGGTCCACGAAGCATTCGCGGAAGATGGCGTAAATGCGCCGGTCCGACTGTGTCAACTCCGGTTCCTCTTCCTCCTTCGCCTGCCGGTTTTGCGATGTCCCGGTCTGGTCCGGCACCGCCGCGGCCGGAGCACCCGCGGGCGTGCCCTCCTCCGCGCCATCCGGCTCGGCTGCAGGCTCCTCGGGAGGCTTTCTTTTGCCGTCGTCCTTCTTTTTCTCTTCTGGCAGGAGGCTGTATAGCCGGTACATTTCCTCCTGCGCAGGACTCTTGCCGAGCGCGGAGACGATGCTTCGGACGTTGGTTCTCAACTGGGCATTCAAATCGTTCAGGTAGGTCAACTGGCTCCTGAGGTCCTTGCGCTGCTCGCTCGCAATGCCCTTCTGCCGCTCGAGCGAGCTATAGTGCTCGGCCGCAACGAAGATCGCCGCGAGCGCCATGGCGAAGACCGCGGCGTCCTGCTCGCCGTCCAATATCATTGCGGCAAAGAACAGCGCGGCGGGCAGGAAACTCAAGCAAAATAAAAATAGCCCGCCCTTGGCCTCGAAGCACTTGCCAAGCCAATGGAAAAACCCGGCGATTTTGCTTTCGCGCTTCGCCTCGCCTTGTTCGTCTTGCTCCTGCGTCTCGCCCTGCTCCGGCTTCTCGTCGTGCCCAGCGTCCGCGGCCTGCTCGCTGCGGTGCCTCGCATCGCCTCTGACACGGAAAATAAGAAATTCGATGCCCGTGAGCACAGTCACCGCAATCGCCAGCAACATGCCTTTCCACAGGAATACGCCCGTACCGGCTTCTTCCCGCAGCGACGTGACCCATAAGGGAAACCGCGTTCCCGAGTACATCGGCGTAACGGATACCTCCGCCGCGCTTTCCGAAGGCAGGGGATCGAAAAAGAGGGTGTTCCAGCACGAGTCGTGTCCGCTGCACAAGTGATGGATTCGGAAGAAAATCCAGCAAGCACAGCCGACATTGAACACTATCGCGAGCCCGATAGCCGTCCACTTCCACCCGCGGGGCAAATAGTCGATCTGCGTGGAACCAGACGAGTCTGGCGCGCCGCCGGCAGGTCCCGAAGGGGCAGCATTGGCGCTCTTGCGCGGCGTCATGGGCGCCTCCTCCAAGGGAACCTGCGTACCTCGTTTCAAGGCCCATCTGTCGACTCTGATCGAGCGCACACGAGCATTCCGTTCGCTTCCGCACACAACAGCGTGGTCGAGCGCCACGCCTGGAGCCCGTTACATGTTTGAACTTGACGACATCCGTAACGCACTGCCCGAGTGGCAGTGACTCCGCCTGCCAACGACTCGCGATTCCCCGTCGCGGCCATTGGTGAATGAGCGGCCCCTCGCACTACCCCGTAGTGGCAAATCGATCCAGCAAACACAACAAGCGACGCTCCTGATCGCGCAAGATCCCCGGTGTGGAACGGAGTTCGTGCACGCGTTGGTGCCAGTAACGCACACCGAAAATCGCCATCGCCTTGTCCGCGCCGATTGCCTTTTCGAGGTGAGCAATGGCGTCGTCTAAATTCTGGATGGTGTAGGGACTGAGCGGTCTCCGCCGCGTTTCGGTCCCGGTTTCGGTCTCGGTCTCCCCCTTGGTCTCCGTCGCTGTCTTTGCAGTCGCACGAATCGCGTTCTCGCGCCCTTGAGCCTTGCCCCCCGCCTGGCTCGGGTTCTTGCGAGATGGATTTTCGGGTATCGAGCTCATGGCTGCTGATCGCTCACTCATTACCGTCGCGCACTTTCCGGCGCCGCGCGACGGACTCCAGCAGCTTCAAGGTGCTGCAGAAACTCCGGTCGACCTGCAGCGTCCAGCGATTCTGTTCATAGGCGGCCCAGGCCTGTACGAGGATTTCGGAAATCTGCACGGGCAATCTCACGCCACTCGACTCGATGCGGCTCATGAGAACCCATGCCCAAAGGATGTCTTCCACGATGTGGGCTTGCAGCTCCGTCGCCAGCTCCGGCTCCGGCTTGCGCCGGCGAAAGTGTGTTTCGTCTGCCGACGCACTGCGGAAGATGTTCAGCAGGCTTTTCAAGTCGGGGTGTAGCGAGCGCATGGTGGCGTTCCTCGTCGTCCGATCTGCAACGACTCCATCGTGCGCGGCCCGGGGCTTGGCGAAAACCGGCCATACCGGGGGAGGAACGCCTCCAGAAGACGGCCCCAAAAGCGTCCCCCGCAATGGGGGGATCGCGTCCCGAGCGAATACGGGTACGATGGTCTCGACTGGAGAGGTGCTGATGGACAACCTGTATTTCCGCCACGTCCTGCTTGTGGAGGATGAAGGCCTGACGCGGATCGCGATGAAGAGCCTGATCTTGACGTCGGAGCCGACGCTCGACATCGACGAAGCCGGCTCGTACGCGGCCGCGGTCGAGCGTTTGCTCAACAAGCCGTACGATCTGGTTTTTCTCGACTACCAGATCGGCGACGATCACACCGGGCTTGACCTGCTGCGCTGGCTGCAGGAAAACGAGCGCGCCGCGCATGTGGTGATGCTGTCCGCCCAGGACGACCGCGAGACCGTGCTGGAGTGCATCAAGCATGGCGCGGGCGGCTTCATCTCGAAGGCCAGCGAGGAAGGCGGCGCGGTGTTCCGGGAAGCCCTGCAGACGATCCTCAATGGACGTGTCTACCTGCCCAACAGCGTGCTCGGCAAGGGCGGCCATACCCCGCAATCGCCGGGCCCGAGCAAGGGCATTCCGATCGATTCGCTGAACCTGCCGCCGCGCCTCGCGCAAACCTTGCGCTTTCTGCTGCAGGGCATGTCGAACAAGGCCATCGCGCGAAAGATGAATATCACGGAGAACACCGCGAAGGAGTACATCAGCGACCTGCTGACCCGCTTCAACGTCTCGCGGCGCACCTTTCTGATCGTCGAAATGGCGCGCCGCGGCATTGAGATTCCCACCGTGGCGCACGACACGGCGGCGTAGGCCCTACGCCTGGGCGGGCGCCTCCGTCAATTCGAGCATGCGCGCAATCAGCAGGTCGGGGGACAGCGGCTTGCTGAGCACGCAGCGCGCCGGCAACACACCCTGCGTGCTGACCCCGGCCTCCCCCGTCACCACGAGGCACGGCACGGGCCGCGAAAAGTGCTCGCCCAGCAGGCGCACGACATCGCCCGCGGTCGACCTTTCCGGCAACCGGTAGTCGCTGATGACGAGGTCGGGCACGCGCTCGATCTCCTCTAGCAGATCGCGGAGCTCGGCCACCGAGCGCACCGAATCGAACAGCACGCCCCAGCGCGCGAACAGCGCCTCCATCGACGCGCGCACGAGGCTGTCGTCCTCGACCAGCAGCACGTAGAGCCCCCGCAGCGAGGCCGGCGACGATGCCGCATCGGCGGGCGCGATCGCGGCATCCTGGAGCGCAAAGGGATCGGCCACCGGCATGCGGACCGAGAAGCGCGACCCGCGGCCCTCGATCGACTTCAGTTCGAGGCGGTGGCCCTCGAGTAGCGACACCACCGCGTTCACGATCGACAAACCGAGTCCGAGCCCTTTCTCGCGGTCCCGCTCCGGGTTGCCGAGCTGCACGAACGGCTGGAAGATCGCATCCCAATGCTCCGATGCGATGCCTATGCCGTTGTCGAGGACGTCGAGCCGCACATAGTTCGGCATGCGCACCACGCCCACGAGCACCGCGCGGCGGCCCGCCTTCGACGGGTCCGCATACTTGATGCCGTTCGAGATGAGATTGCTCAGCACGCGCGGAATCCAGTCGGCGTCGGTGCGCACCCATGCCGGTTTTTGCTGCGCCTTTCCATAGCGCAATGTCACGCCGCAACTCGCGGCGAAGGGCGCGAGTTGCTCGACCGCCTCCTCGGTCACGCGGCTCAGGTCCACGCTCGTATAGTTCGGGTTGACATGCCCCGATTCGAGCTTCGAGAGGTCGAGCACCGCGTTGAAGAGGCGCGCGGTCAGGACCGACGCCTTGCGCGCCTCGCCGATCAGCCTGCTCGACGCTTCGACGTCACGCGCAACCAGTGCTTCGTCGGCCGCGGCGAGAAAGAGATTGAGCGCATGCATGGGCTGCCGCAGATCATGCGCGGCGGCCGCCAGAAAGCGCGATTTCGCCCGGCTCGCCTGCTCGGCGGCTTCGCGCTGCTGCTCGCGCAAGGCGATCAGGGCCTCCGACTTGGTCTGCTGGTCGCGCCGCGCACGCTCGAGGTCATGATGCTTTTGCGCGAGCGCCGAGTTGACGACCTGCAGCGTGTCGTTGCTATCGGCAAGCGCCTGGACGGCAACGTAGCGGTCGCGCACATGGCGCTCGGCATTCACGTTGACGCTATGGCCCAGAACCGCCACGTTGAGCAGGTAGAACATGCCCGCCGCGAAGTTCTCTGACTCCACCGCCTGAGTGAGCAGTTGCGCCACCACGATTACGGCAATCACACACACGGCCAAAATCAGTGTCGCCTTGGCTCGCAGGCGAAGAAAACCGAACTGATAGAAAAGAATTAAATAAAAGCCGACAAAAAAATGCGTGAAATTGAACGGGCGCGGCGCGAGAAAGGTTTGCATCATCAGGCACAGACACATGAATGCCAATCCCGACAGCAGGATCCAATGCGCCACCCGATCGCGATAAAAGGCGAGCCTGAAGGCCAGCACGATGCCCACGCTCGCGCCAAGCGCACCGGCGCAACGGAACGCGAAAACCTCCGGAAAATATGGCCGGAACACTGGACTGGACTGCGCGAGGCGGATTTCCCAGTAGCCGAAACACACCCAGATCAAGGTTCCGAGCACGAGCGCCGCACGGCGGAAGTCGGCAAAACGCTGGCCATAGTCTTCCGTAAAGGCCTGTTCGAGTTGCGGATCCTCGAACCGTGCCGGCCAGCAAAGCATGTCGACGAGCCACGCACGAACCGCAGCCGGCACCGGCGAGTGTTTGAGGAATTTCGATTCCGTCTCGGACTGAAACCTGAACATGTTCATCGCATCTCGCCGGTATGCCCGCTGGCCTCGCGAAGCAGGAAGCACGTCTGGCGCTCAGGCGTGCCAGTCCATTCTAGGACCTGTTTTCCATACGAACAATCAACGTCCGCCAGCGGCAGGAAATGCCGGGTAAAACCAGACTGTCAATGCCGGCCAGTTGGTGCGATGCCAACGTTTTTTTCACTCCGATGGCGTGGCCTCCGCGCATTGCGTGGTGTGACAACGGAAGATGCAAATGGCACGGAGCATGCATTGATGCCTCGGGCGATGGCAAATGCCGTCCGTGGAGTGGGAAATGAGCTTCTCTATCAAGTCGTTTGGCCTGGGGGTCGCGCTCCCCCTGGTCGTGGTCGGCGTGTACCAGGTCTTCGGCGAGCCGGCGACGCTAGTCCAGCCAATCCAGGTGTCCGATGCCCTCAAGAAGAGCGGCTTCACGGAGGAGGCTCTGCAAAACATGCTGGTCGATGCCTTGAGCGAATTGCGTACGACGGCCAAAGGCGTCACGCCCCGCTCCCCGGACACCGAGGCGGTGCTGACCGAGTTCAATCTCCCGGACTTCTCCGTGCCCGGGACGGGGCTTTCCATGCGCTCACTCGTCGAGTATGCGCGTGATTTGCTCGAGCTCGACTCGTCGGTCTATGGAAGCGCGACGGGCGCCCCGTCTGGATTTTCCGTGGATCTCACCCTTCGCGACGCGCAAGGCGAGTCGCTCTCGATCCATCAAACGATAGCGAACAATGCGTCGCCCGCGCGCCGGCATGGCGAGAAGCCCGCGAGCGGATCGGGCGCGCCTCTGGTCATGGAGGAAACGCTGCGGCGTGCCGCCATGCAGATACTCGAGCGCCAGAGCCCCCTGCTCTACGCCGATAACCTCCTGCATAGCCAGCAAGACGAATGCTTTTCCGATAGCGCGAAATGCGACTTTCGCGAAGTGCGCAAGCGCTATGAGGAGATTGCCGTCGATGGGGGGAAAAGACCCGATGAGCCCGAAAGCAAGACGGCCTGGGCCATGCCCATTCTGGTCGCGCTCCACTTCGTGAAAGTCGGCCAGCAAGTGGCAAATTCGAACAGCGATGCCGCCCTGGCGGAACTCATGTTGTCCAAGATCGACGATTTGACCGGCGACTACGCGGGTTCCATTGGGCGGACTCGCGTCATACGCGAGAAAAGCCAAAACGACAAATCGTGGGCAAAGGTGCTGCCCTGGGCGTATTACAACTGGGGTGTCGCGCTGAACGATCTCGGCTGCTACGAGGCCGCTACAGAAGTCCTCACGGAAGCCGCCAACGAGAATCCGGATTATGCGCCCGCGTATAACGCACTCGCGCGCGCCTACAACGCGCTCTCGGAAACTAGCGTGCGCGCCGGCACGGCCTCCCCTTCGCTCACCGATTATCGCGAGAAGGCGCGCGACGCCGCCACGAGAGCCGTGCAACTCGATCCCGGCTATCAAGAGGCCTACGTCAACCTGGGCGACGCCTCGCGGCCCTTGCTGGCCGCGTCTGCGGACCCGAACACGAAAGCCATTTACGGCGGCGACGAAAAGCAGGCGCGCGAAGCCTACGAGAAAGCCATAGCACTGAACGCGGATACCGCTGGACGTGCGCGTCAGCAGCTCGCCCTGATACCGGGCACCGCCTACGCAAACATGGCCGAGCGCACGACGAAGAAGCGGCCGGAGTGCCGCCAGGGCTTGCCGCGCTCACTTCTCGAAGCGTCCGGCTGCAGCGACGCGCAGATTCACTCCGCGGCCAACCGTGGAAGCGAATTCGCCAACACCCTGCCGGCTGGCGTGCCGAATACGCCCAACGTATGCAATCAACTGGGGCTGCACCCGCGCGAAAATAGCCCGATGAAGCCCCTGCGAATCACGGCCACGGCGACCGATGTCGAAAGCGCGAGCCACCAATCCGCGCCCCGGCAACGCGAAAGAGGCTAAACGTTCGGGTCAGCTTGCGGGGCGCTTCCCAAATACGCTCATCCCCGCGCAATAGCCCAGCTCGCGATAGGCTTCCCATTGGCTGTCGGTGAAGAACTGGTCGACCGTGGTCTCCTGGGGAAAATCACGGAAGGTCTCCGCGTAGGTGCTGACGTCGTTGGGCGGGCCAATGCCGATACTCGGCTTGACGTACAGCATCCAGCTCGGGCGGTCGGGCTGGTTCGAGTAGGTGATACAGGCAAGCGCGGCGCAACGCGGGCCATCGCGCTTCAGTTCGGAGAACGCGCCAATGGCTTCCGGGTCGAGCAGTGGCTTGATCCAGTCCGGCAGTTTCGGCTCGTTCGCCCCGCGCTCGAAGGCGCTCCAGCCGAATTCGCGGCGCGGAAGTTTCGCGCGCACGGCGCGCGGATCGAGCCAGGTGATGGTGGCGCAGAAGTCGTAGCGCACCTGCCTCGTCAGCAGTGCGAGCGAATCGCAGCAGTAAGTCGGGTCGGCGCCCGCGTCGACGGCGACGATGAAGGGAAGCCGGCGGCGCAGCAGTTCGTAGATGCCCGTGTTGTCGAAGTGGCCGCCATCGCTCAGATACCACATCCGCGCGGAAGGCCCCTCGAAATAGGCGCGCCATTCGTCCAGCAGCTTCGCTTGCAGGGTGAAGAGCGCCGAAGGCAGCGACTTGAGCCGGCGCCAGAGCGCCGGCGGATACCGTCCCGGGCGCTCGCCCGCGGCAATGCCGCTGTTCCACCAGTAACCGATCCGGAAGTTCAACAGCCCAAGCAGCAGGGATTCCGCGAGCTTCGTGTTGCGGCCAAGGCCGGTGGTCGCGGCGGCGCCCGAAATGGCCATCCACTGGCCGAGGCTGAGCCGCTCGACACTGACCGGGCCGCCGTCGGCTCGTGCAAGGGCGTGGAACTCGTTCGGATTGGGGCCCACTCGCACGGGGATGATGGGCGCGGCGCGCACGGGTGTCTGCTTCGCGTCGCGCGCCCCCCAGAGCGCGTGAAACCGCCTGCCCGCGCTGATGCCGGCGGGCCCGACGCACATGGGCATGCCCTTGTCGTCGCGCAGCTGATTGCCGGAGAGCGGGTCGACGGTGTTGTTCAGGCAGGTGCTGATCAAATGCAGCGGCCCGCCATGGTTCTCGGGATGATATTCGTCGAACGGGACGTCGTCGCCCAGGTCGCTCACGCCCACCGGCACCGGCTTGCTGACGCCGGGCGGATTCACACGGGCATCGTTGGAGGCGCCCAGATAGGTGCGCACCAGCTTTTCCGCGTAGCTGTGCTGCAGGGACGACAAGTTGAGAAAGAGCAGCGCGCGGCCTTTCACGGCCGAAATGAGCAATGCGGCAACCACGCAGAAGCGTGCGGTGGTCGAATCGAGGCTAAAGGCCAGATAGACCAGCAGATCCAGGAACAGGAACAGCACGAATGCCAGCGTGAAGGCGATGAGCGCAAGCAGCACCTCCTGCATGAGGCCGCCCACGAAGGTCTGCCCCTGGTCCGGCGAGGGCGTCGCGGCCTTTTTCATCTCGCGCTTCAGCACGCTAGCCATGATCCCTCGCAGCAGGACCAGTACCGGAGCGATGCCGGCCATCGACCAGTTCATCGCCCGCGAGCCGCTTGTCGGGAGGGCTTGCGCGAGCGTATCGACCACCACGAACAACGCGCTCACGGCGAACCCGAACAGCGCCGCGCCGAGCAGACGGGTCAGCCGGTTGCGTATGACGGTCGTGCCGTCCTCGGGCTGGGCCGTGCCCGGATCGACCGGCGGCGCATTCGCTCCGGGCGGCGGGGGATTGGCGAGAAGCAGCCCTGCTGCTTGCTGCTCGAACCACGCGAGCAGCAGCACAGCGAGCGCGACGGCGCTCCAGACTTCGATGTCGTGCAGCGTCAGTCCATAGATCGCGCATCCGAGCATCACGATCCACAGGATGAACGGCATCCACGGCCGCCAGTCGCCATGCGGGCGGCGCATCATCGTGAGCCAGTAGCCGATGGAAGGCGGCAGCACGCCGAGCACGAAGAGCCAGAGCGGCAGCCACCACCAGGCCGAGAGCGTCACGCCGTACCATTGCGGCGGCGCGGTCTCGCACACGGGCGAGAGGGTGCTGAGCGACGGACAGCCGAGCACGAACCAGTGCAGCGCGCCCAGCACGCCAAACAGCAGCGCGCCGATCCAGACGTGCACCGCCGCGAGGTTGCGCAGGATGACCGCGATGTCGAACAAGATGTCGTGCCGGCCGCCGCCCGCGAGATACTGGGCGTTGTAGCGCAGCCACTGGATGGTCGGCGAACCCAGATTCGTGAGCGTCCTTTCCACGCGGTCCACGGGCATCTGGCGTTCCTGCTCCGGCATCTCCGTAAACAGCTTGCCGAGAAATGAGCCGATATAGCCGCCGCCCGATATCGAGGACATGAAGTCGATATCGCGCAGACGCCGCGTCTTCGCGAGCGCCTGCAGCACGCCGAGACAAAAGGTGGCGCTGCGCACGCCCCCGCCCGACAAGGCGAGGCCCACCGTGTCCTCGGGCAGCCGCGCGGGATCCGCATGGGCCGCCTCCTCCCATTCGGGCCGGGCCGAGCGGCGGCGTGCGCGCACCGCGCCGGCTTCGACCGCCTCCAGCGCGCGTGGATAATTCTCCGAGTCGGCCAGCAGCACGTCGGCGGCCTTCTCGCTGATCATGAAGGTAGGCGTCACGATGAAGTAGCCCGGAATGCGCGGAAAGACCGAAGTGTCGACGATGCGCAGGCCCTCCACCCCATGCACGCGGAAATTGCTGTCCACCACGGCATACGGGTCCTGCAGATCGCGCGGATCGGCGCGCCACGGATCGTGGCCGATCCGGCAGGTGCCGCACGCGTGATGCCCCCACGCTTCGTTCTTGATCCACTGACGCAAGGTTGGCGAGTAATCGGGTTTGTCGAGGCCGGGCTGGACTTCGCTCGCGAACGCGGACACCCGGCGATTGGTCTCGCGGATGTGCTGGATCGCGTCGCAGAGGGCATCCACGTCGCTATTGCAGTCCTGCGCGCCCTCGCTCGTGTCGTCGAACGAGTGAAAGTTGATTTCCGGCGTGGCGAATGGATCGTTGCTGCGCAGGCGGACCGCGCCGTTATTGTTGTTGGTGTAAGCCTTGAGAATCACCCAGCTCCACAAATTGCGCGTCGTTTCGTTCGACGACATGTTCCGGCACAGCAACTGCCGCGAATAGTCCCAGTAGTAGCCCCGGAACGCGACCGGCAAGCCAAAGATGAACAGGTCCGGGTCGCTGCGCACGCAGGCGCCGCTCGTGGACGACATCATCATGGCGAGCGCGCCGCCGTTGGTCGAGTAAAGGCCGCTCTGGTCGGTGAGCCACTGGCGCAGCATCGGGTCAGCCGGGTCGCCCGGATCGAAGGTCACGCCGTCGAGGGTGGTGAACGGCGCGCGCGCCTCGCTGATCACGCTGACTTCATAGCGGTCCTGAAGATTTTGGCCGACGCCCGGAAGATTCACGACCGGCGCAATGGGTTTTCCGTCATGGTCGCACGGGCCTTCAACCATGCCGCGCAAATGCGCCGCGTCGCCAATACCGCTCAGCATCAGCAGTTGCGGCGTGTTGAATGCGCCGCCACACACAATCACTTCGCGGCGCGCGAACACCTGTAGCGTGACGGGCGCCCCATCATCGTCGCTGCCACACCTGGGGCTGGCCGCGTACAGATACGGGCCGATACGCACTTCCACGCCTATCGCACGCGGCACGCCGTTGCCGCTCTGCTCGAACACGATCCGCGTGGCATGCGCCGGGTTCAGGATCGTGAGCCGGTCCGGGCACTCGGCCTTCACGTTCAGCAGATGGTCGCGCAGGCCGCAGCGGCGCTTGCCGTCGGTGCCGATCGAGATCAGCGAGACATGGGCGCGGCTCTGGATGTCCGGCGAGCGGACATTGGGGTCGAGGAACTGCAGGATCTGAAGCCGAACGAGCGCGCGGCCGAACATCTGCGCCGCGCTGCGGTTTTCGAGCGCGGCGAACAGCACGTCCTTGAGCACGCCGAGAAAGGTGCGGTCACCACGGACAATGCCGGCGATCACGAACGGGTCGACGAAACTCGTCTTCTGCCAGCCCGCGGTACCGTGTCCGCCCGGATCGAGCTGGCCACGCGGATCGAGCACGCGTGCCAGCCACTCCAGAAACTCGAACACGCGCCCCAGCGTTTTGTCCGCGAAAGTCCGGTAGACCGCGTAGTAAAGGCAGTTCTCGATCTTGGCGAAGTAGCCCTGCATGTTCTGCGAGCGCCATGAATCGTCGCCGGTGAATTCGGCAATGTGATCCCAATCGGCGTCGTTCGGGCGAATGATGATCATCGCGTGATGCGAGGTGCAGCCGCCAATGGCCGCCGCGCGCGGATAGAAGATGCCGCCCGGCTGCTCCCCCGGCGCTGTCGCGGAGGGGTCCTTCGCCGCGTTGTACTTCGAGTCGTTTTGCTGACGCGCCGTGCTCGTGTAGTGACGCACCGAGAATTCCCAGCTCATGTCGGGGTCTTCGGTCGCGCTGGCATGAAAGGCTGGCACCGCGTACACCTGGCGCATCTGCTGTTGCGCGAGATCCGGCGCGCCGCGCGTCATCGGCTGAGCTTGCGCATCGGGCTGCGCGATGGCGGGATCGGTGCCGGCCTCGATCAGCAGCACGCGGCGCCCGTTCAGCGCAAGCCGCGCGGCGAGCGGGCCGCCGCCCGCGCCCGATCCCACGATCACATAGTCGAAGGGCGTGGTCTGCGGGTCGCGGGCTTTCCACAGCGGATCATCGGGGTTCATCGCGGCTCCGGTGGACGAAGTTGACGAGTCAGAGCGTTTCGAGGAAGGCCTTCAGTTGCCGCTTTTCGTCGTCGGTCAGCGTCTGAGCGAACCAGTGCCCGCGGTCCAGCACGAAGTCGGGGCACTTGCTGGCCTTGAGCAGCGCCGGGCCGGCCTCGCGCTGGAATTCGTCGAGCGCCTTGAAGCTGCCGTCCTTCGGGTCGTCGCGACGCACCAGCAGCACCCCGCGCGTGAGGCCAGCGACCGCATGGAGGAGATCCACTGTGGGCGCGTCCGGGTCGATGTTCATGAGGAGATTCACCGGCGTGCCGCGCGGAATCGGACCGATGTCGATGCCGATCAGGCGCCCGTCGAGGAGCGCCTTGCCCAGGCCGCCCATGACGGCGAACCCCACGACGCTCGCAACGAAGAACGCGCGCGCCCAGGGCTGCGCATTGGGGAAACGGAAGAACGCCGCTGCAGCCACAAACAGGACAAGCGGAATCAGCCACAGCCACAGATAGATCGTGTCCACGCCCGACACGCGCAACACGGTCGCCAGCACCGCCGCGAGCAAGGCGAGCAAACCGCCGGCAAGGCGAGGTTGCCCCACGAAAATCAGCACGAAGGCGATCAGGGCCAGCACCACCCACAGATAGATGAACAAAAACGATGTCAAACGCTCGCCCAGAATGCCGCTGACGAGCGGCTTGATGTATCTCGGCGCGAAATCGATATAGGAATCCTTCGTTGTTCTATAGATAAAGCCGATGTCCCTGAAGCCCGGTTGATCGGCCACGCCCGCTGCCGCGAACGACTGGCGGAAATCACCGCGCAGCGCACTGCATTCGAGACTCTGGTCGGCCGGGTGTTCGTGGCAGAACGCCTCTTTTTGCGCGGGGTACACATTCACGAGCCGCGCCGCGCCATACGCGGGCGTGCCGATGACGGCCCGCTTGCTGTTGTTGAACAGCTTGTCGATCGCGTCGTCATACGCCTCGAGCCGGCCCTTGACAGACGGATCGCGGTTATAGATGCCGAGCGCATTGTTGTGCAGCAGTGGCGCCGTCGCCCAGACGCTGACGAGCGAGGCCGGCCGGTAGTAGCCCGGGCCGCCGCCGGGGGGCGCGTATTCGTCGTTGTTCCCCCACTTGTCGACGGCGCTCGTTTTCCTGAACGGATTGTAGAAGTGGACCACGCCCACGGCTGGCAGCGACTTGTACGTTTCCGACGAGAAGTTGTCCCAGACCTGGCCACGCATCCCGTTGGTGCCCACGGCGCGCTGCGAATTCGTGCCGACGAGGGTGATCGGCACGCGCACATCCGTCGAAAGATAGTTATCCTTCTCGAAGAAGTCCTGCCCGCCTTTCGGTTGTGCCTCAATAAATTTCTGAAGCCGGTCCACATAGGCGAGCCACGGCGGGCTCAGCTTGAACGCCTCCCAATCGGCGAAGTCCATCGGCAGCGTGATGCCGTCCTGCGCGTCCGCGTTCGCGCTGCGCCAATCGCGAGAAAACGTGATTTGCAGGTTGGGCGGCTGTTTGCTCGAATGGCATATCGCGCAATTGCGAATGAATACGCCGCGGCCTTTTGCGCTATCGGCCTGATTGGCGTTGATTCGCGCGAGCCCCTCTTCGGTCGAGGCGAGTTTCATCGGCTGCGTGACCGTCGCGCCCGATGTCGTGACATACTTGAAGAAGTTCTCCAGCTCTTCCACGCGGAAGTGCTCGGTCGTATTCCAATAGACCGATTTGGCCTTGATGGTCGCGATATCGAACGGCCGCTGCGCCGTGAAGCCGACGATCGTGTTCTGCACCCTGCGCCATTGCTCCGAGTAGGCGCCGATGTTCAGATACACGCGCAATAACGCGCCTTCGATGCCGATGCTGTCGGCGCCGTCGAGCAACACGCGCGGTGTGTGGCGCGGATCGAGCGTGAAAAGGGGCGCGTCCTCGACACCGCGCAGCATCAGGTTGCTCTTGCTTTGCTCCTCGGGCGGGTTGACGGCGGCGCGGTCAAGGCGCGCGTTCACTTCAAAGATCGCGTTGATCGTGTTCGGATTGTTGATGTGGTCCGTGGCCACGAGCGAGGTATCGATGGTCCCGGGCTGCTGGCTCGCGACGAACTGCCAAAGGAAGCTATCGGGCGTCTTCAGGTTCGTGAAGGCGTTGGAGGGCAGCCAGTACTGGTTGCCGATCATGCTCGACATATCGCCCCACTCGGGATGCTCCAGATCCTTGGGCGTCGAAAGCGGATGCGGCCCGACATGGCAGAACGAGCACGCCATGCTGACGCGAAACGGCCGGATGAGCAAAGGGTCCGCGTGAAAATCCGCGTCCTTGGGATCGGTCGAGTAGTAGCGCTTGCCCTGATCGCTGACGACCTGCTCGTTCCAGTGCTCGCGGGCTTGCTTCGCGGCCGGCGACTTGCCGAAGAAGTCCGGATTCGGCCATAGCCGCAGACCCACGACGCCGGAAGGATAGCCATAGACGAGCGGGTCGACGCCGTCTTTGCCGAGCTCGCGGATGGCCTGGTCATAGAGCGCCTGAGCGTCGGGGTCCACCTCAAAAAATGTCTGATGGTGATGCGCCGGGTCGTTGGGCATCTTCACCGGCTCCACAGGCTTGCCGTCTGCGTCGACGTCGTTTGCCGGCGCATGCATTTTGACTTTGTCGCCGTCAGGTCCGTCGATATAGAGACCAAGCCCAGTCATGGGCGTATCGCGCTCGACCATGCCGGGCTGGTTGATCAGCCCGCCATCCCTGAAACGATGGGCGCGGTTCTTCGAATTGAGCAGGACGAGAAAGTCCGCAATGCCGTAGCCGTTCTCCTGCACCCAGCCCCAGAACGCCTCGTTGCCCTCGCCCCACAGCATCCAGGTGTTCTGCCCCATGATGGCGGAGCGCGCGGTCGGCGGAACACTGTGTCCGTCGAACCAGTCCATGGGGCGCGGCGTGCGGTCGTCGCCGATGACGACTTTGTCGACCTCACTGAAGAGATTGCGCGTTTCCGTCGGGAAGCATTGTTCGTTGCGCGGGAACAGGCGCACGCCTCGGGCGGTGACCGTGGCCCCGGCCTCGTCGGGTGGAGCGTTCTTTTCGACCTCGCCATCTGGCGGGGCATCTTTCGAGGGCGTGGGGGCGGTCGACGCGGCCGGATAGCGCTTGATCGCATTCGCCAGCTCCGTCGCTTCGGCCTCACAGACCGCCTTGGCCGACGATGCCACCGATTTGCATGCCTCCTGCTTCGACGTCGCCGGCGCGCAGCTCGCCGATGCGCACGCAACGGAGCCCGATGCCGCCGTTCCCGCAGCATTCGCGGTGCTCCATGCCAACAGGCAGGCAACCCCCATCAGGACGCCAGTGATTACGCATGGCGAAAGACGATGCCGACGCGCCAGCAAGCGCCATTCGCTTTGTGAACTGAACAGTGAACGCATGATCGCCCCTCCCCTGAAGGTGCGAAACCCAAGGAGCAATGGCTACTGTGTAACTGCCGCAAAGCGAGGCGCCGTGGTGCGCACTGCCGGCACGCTTCGACCGCGCTTGCGAAGCATTCAATACCGGCTCCCGATGGCGAGCAGTCGAAACTGCTCGTGCACCGATGTCATTTACACACACCCGGTGACGGTGAGGACAATATAGGCGACGCTTAGCGAATGTCAATTTGGTTACATGAGTTTCGAATCCTTTTCAATGAAATCCCAACGATTACGCTGAAGCCAAAATGCATGTTCGTTATCGAAACAACGCGATAATCCCCTCGCACGGACAATTACGGCCCCAGCGACTCGGACGCTGCGTGGATGGCTTTGCGAATGCGAGGAAACGTGCCGCAGCGGCACGCGATCTCCTTCATGGCTTCGTCGATATCGGCGTCGGTCGGGTGGCGATGAAGATAAAGCAACGCCGTCGCGGCGATCAATTGAGCGCTTTGACAATAGCCGCACTGGACGACATCGTATTCGAGCCACGCTTTCTTCAGCGCGCGCGCTTCCGGGCTATCGAGCCCTTCGATGGTGACGACATGCGCATGGCCAATTGCCGACAGGGCTGTCTGGCAAGCCTGCTTGGCGACGTTATCGAGCAGGACCGTGCAGGCGCCGCACACGCCGATGCCGCAGCCGAATTTGGTCCCCGTCAGATTGCACTCGCACCGGAGTGCCCAGAGCAGCGGAGTGTCTGCGGAAGAATGCAAGACGACGGTTCGCCCGTTAATACAGACTGACACCATATATCACCTCCGCAAGGAACGGGCGGATCAATAAGGGGAAGGCGGCGCGTGCGCACCCCCGTGAGTGCGAAGAGCGCATTCGCTACGGCAGGCGCAATGGGCGGCGTGCCCGCTTCGCCAACGCCCTGTGGCTCCGTGCCCAACTGGAGCACGTGTATGTGAATCTCAGGGCAAGTCGACATATTGACGAGCGGGAAATCGGGAAAATACCGCTGCTGCACCTGGCCGTTCACAATGGTGACGCGCTGCTGCAAGGCGGCCGACAGCCCGAATATAATCCCACTCTCCATTTGCTGCTCGACGAGATTCGGGTTGATCGCGATGCCGCAGTCGCATGGCAATGAACGGATTCTCGGCGATGACCGCAACGCCGCCTGTGCCGCCGTGGAAAGCGTCGACCTTGAAAATATCATGCACGCGCTCGGTATTCTTCACCTTCGAGCGGTCAAAGCCGGTCGCCCTGCCGCCGAGCGTCGGACACATCGTGACGCTGGCGTAGAGCAGATCGGGCGGGAGGGCGTCGATGCCGAAGCGCGCGGAGCCATCGATTTTCGATTGCGCCTCGATGCGCTTGAAGCGCTGGCCGATAATCGTGAACTGCGATTTATCCTTGAGCGTGACGTGGGTGGGAGGCTGCTCGAACTTGGCCGCTTCAACGAGCTCTCCGAACGTCGCCGATTTTGCCGAGCCCCAAACCACCTGACCCGCGCGTGCTTCACATTCGTTGACGGGGGCTTTCCACGCCTTTGCGGCCGCGGCGCAAAGCATGAGGCGAGCCGATGCCCCCGCTTCGCGCATCGGCTTCCAGAGGTCGACGATGCTCGTCGAGCCACCCGTCACCATGGTGCCGACGAAGCGCGCGAGGAAGCGCGCGCCCTCTTCTTCACCCTGCGCCGTCCAACTATGATCGTCGGGGCGAATGGCCAGCGCATGCGCGATGTTTTCACGGTTCGTGTAGAGCGGGTCGATCGGCGCCTCGACGACACGGACCTGGGACCAGTCCGCGCCCAGCTCCTCCGCCAGCAACATCGCAGCGCCGGTATGGATGCCCTGCCCCATCTCCGCCTTGCTCATGACGATCGTGACATGGTTGCCGGTATCGATCATCAGCCAGCCATTGAGCGCGACGTTGCTGCCGGGCGTATCGAGCGGCTTCTCGGGGAGCAGCCTGCCGTTTGGTGGCAGTACTGACCATCCGATCGCGAGGACGCCCAATCCCGCGACACTCGCACCGCCGATAAGAAAGGTTCTGCGCGCCAGCATGACATCGTCCACCGAATGTTCTTACTGCGAATGAAAGTCGTCGCAGGCCGAAGCCTGGCATTTCACGTTGCAGCTTGCCTTGCTAGCGAGCGATATGCGCGTTGTTGCATCAATGCGCTAATTTTTCCGCTTCTTTAATCACCTATATTAGTCACTAGTTCTGGCGATTGCGAATTCGAAAACCATTCGGACAAGTGTAGCGATCGCTGAAAAAGAAAGCGTCGGCGGTACGGGACAGGAAGGTATGCAAACGGGCGCACAACGCCGCTATGCGGCCAGCTCGCGATGCAGGGCTCGATACTCCTGCGCGAGCTTGTGACCCGGATCGAGATGAACGACCGGAACGGACTGTTGATGGGACTCGCGGATCTTCACCGAAGACGACAGCCGCGAAGCCAGCACCGGCAAGCCCTCACTGACGAGCTCGTCGACCAGCTTTTGCGGCAGGCTCGCACGCGGCTGAAACTGGTTGATGACGATGCCCTCCACCTCCAGCGCGGCATTGTGGTCCTGCTGGATCTCCTTCACGTTATCCAGCAGCGTGTAAAGCGCGCGGCGGGAGAAGTCATCGCAGTCGAACGGAATCAGGCAACGCTCGACGGCGATCAGCGCGGAGCGGGTGTAGAAGTTCAACGCCGGCGGCGTGTCGATGTAAATCGCATCGTACATGTCGAGTTCGTTGAGCGCATCGCGCAGCTTGTAGATCTTGTAGCGCGACTCCAGCTTGCCGTGCAGCGTGTCCAGATCCGCATGCCCGGGCATGATGTCCAGGTTCTCAAACGGTGTCGGATGAATGAACGAGGTCACTTCCGGGGGCCGGAAGCTGAATGTCAACGCGGTTTCAAAGAAGCCGGCTACAGTGGGATGCGTCTCGCTGGCTCGCGCGCCGAGCAGGTACTGCGTTGAATTCGCCTGGCCATCGAGGTCGATGACCAGCGTGCGCTTGCCTTCGCTGGCGCTCACGGCCGCCAGGTTACACACGATTGTCGATTTACCAACGCCGCCTTTCTGATTGAATACAACACGCCGCATGCTCGCCCCTTGAACGCAAATTGGCCCAAAGGCAGCAGCTTACCTGAACATTATTGCTGGCTGATGGCCATCAGATTGGGGCCAGTACGGGTGTTGAGGCAGCGGCAGGCTTTTGCAGACCGCAGCGTTCATCCCCGCCGCAAGACGGCGGGCTATGCCACGGCCCCGCGCCATAGCCATCGATCGAGAATGCGCTCACTTGCACTTTGCTCATTGCCACGCTCCTGTCGCTACAATCCCAAGGTTTGCGCAGCCGGCGGGCCTTCACGAGTCTTGCGGCATAGGCCCCGCCAGTCTCACGCGGCCGGTTCTATCGCACGAACGAGCGGACTATTCGCGATGGCAGAATAGCGCCATCGATGACGGCACGCCATCGGGAAACAGGCGGACTGTTTGCCATTGCGCCGCTCAGGAACACAAATTGCTCAGCCGGGCCACTGAATTTTTGGGAAGTTAGCGCAATGAACTCATCGAAGAACGATTCGAGCCGGCCTGACGTGCTGATTATCGGCGGCGGGCCCGCCGGTGCGACGGCGGCGGCCTTCCTCGCAATGAAAGGACGCGACGTCGTGCTCGTGGAGAAGGAAGCGCATCCGCGCTTTCATATCGGCGAAAGCCTGCTGCCACGCAACCTCGACATTTTCGAGCGGCTCGGCGTGCTGGACCAGGTGCGGGAGATCGGCGTCCACAAGCCGGGTGCGGAGTTCGTCTCGGACCGTACGGGCCGCAGTTGCGCGTTCCCATTCGGCAACGCCCTGAATCGCGACCGCACGCACGCCTGGCAAGTCCGGCGTGCGGACTTCGATGCCGTGTTGTTCAAAAACGCCATCGCGCGCGGGGCCCAATGTTTCGAGCGGACCCGCGTCACCGAAGTCAAGCTCGACGATGCCGGCGGGCGTCACGTCGTGTCCGCGCAGGATGAATCGGGCGGCACGCGCGAATGGCATCCGCGCTATGTGCTCGACGCTTCGGGCCGCGATACGTTTCTCGCGTCGCGGATGAAGGTCAAGACCTCGAACAAGTACAACAACACGGCGGCCGTCTATGCGCATTTCACCGGCGTAACGCGCCGGGAAGGCGAGCTCGCGGGCTACATCAGCATTCACCTTGCGGAGGATGGCTGGTTCTGGCTGATCCCCCTGCCCGGCGACATCATGAGCATTGGCTTCGTCGGCAATCAATCGGCATGGAAGGAACGCAAGGGAACGCCGGCCGAATTGCTGACCGGACGCATCGCCTCGAGCCCGACCGTGGCGGCTCGCGTGCAAGGCGCACAGCGCGTATCGGACGTCTACAGCACGGCCAATTACAGCTATCGCGCGCGCGAGGGCAACGGTAACGGCTTTCTGATGATCGGCGATGCCTACGGATTCGTCGATCCGATGTTCTCGACCGGCGTCTTGATGGCGATGACGGGCGGAGAGCTCGGCGCCGAGGTCGCCCACGTCTGGCTCGACGATCCCGCGCGAGGGATGAAGCTCGCGCAAGCCGCCAACAAGGAATTGTCCGAGGCCATGGACCGGATCAGCTGGCTGATCTATCGCGTGAACGATCCTGTCATGCGCACGCTTTTCATGGAGCCGTCCAATCGCTTATGGATGCGGGACGGCGTCGTCAATCTGCTGGCAGGCAATCTCCGCGGGAGCTGGCGCGCCGCGCTCCCGGTGATGTGCTTCAAGGCCGTGTATCACGTGCTCTCGGCGCTGCACCGCCGTGGCGTCGAGATTTCGCTGCCGGAGATGCCCGCGCCCGGCGCCTGATTGGCGCTATCCGCGTTTGCGCAGCGGCTCGAGCAGGCGCCTCAGGCCGTCATGGTCCATCTAGTCCATCAGCGCGGGCAGGCGGCCGTATCGATGCCACGGTGTGCTCGCGCACCCGCGCGATATCGAGGGTCTCCTGGTGGAATCTCGCGAGCGACTTGCGGTGCGTGACACTGACAATCGCCGCGTTCGGCAGCCGCTCGGTCAACAGGCGATACAGATGCAGTTCGCTCTCGCTGTCGAGCGCGCTGGTTGCTTCGTCGAGTAACAGATAATCGGGCTTGTGCATCAGCACGCGCGCGACCGCCAGCCGCTGCTGCTCGCCGGGAGACAGAATGCGCCACCACTGGCTGGATTCGTGCAATCGCTCAACGTAGCCGGCAAGCTGGCACAGACGCAGTGCCTCGCGACATTGCTCGTCGCTGAAGCTGGCGGCCGCTGCCGGGTAGGCCAGCACCGTCTTCAAGGTGCCCACCGGCAGGTAGCTCTGCTGCGGAATGAACATGATGCGCGCGTTCACCGGTGCGTCGATCGAGCCGTTTCCGAACGGCCAGAGACCCGCCAGCGCGCGCAACAGCGTGCTTTTTCCCGAGCCGGACGGCCCGCGCACGAGCCAGCGCGAACCGGGCTTGACGGCCATGTCGCGCACGCTCGCGAGCGTCTCGCCGTTGGGCAGCGCAAGCGTGAGATGGTGCGTGGCGAGCCGGCTCTCGTCGACGTAGTGCAGATTGATGCCGCCATGCTCGGTTGCGGGCGACACCGATTCCTTCAAATGCGGCAGCTGCATGACGCGCCTGAACTCGCGCAGACGATTGACCGTGGCGCGCCATTGGACGAGCGTGTCGTAATTGTTGATGAACCACGAAAGCGAATCGCTAACCGAACTGAATGCATCGGTGATTTGCATCAGCGTGCCGAAACTGAACACCCCGGCGAAATAACGCGGCGACGCCACGAAGATCGGAAAGATATCGGCGATCTGACTGTAGAAGTTGAGCACGAAGCTATAGCGCCGCGTGTACTTCATCACGCGCCACCAGTTGTCACGAATCCGGCCGAACAGATCCTGGGCGTTCGATGCCTCGGCCCGCATGCCGTCGTACAAAGCAATCTGCTCGGCGTTTTCGCGCAGACGGATCAGGCCGAAGCGGAAATCCGCCTCCACGCGCTGCAACTGGTAGTTGATCGACACGAGCGGGTGACCGACCTTGTTGGTCAGCACCGAGCCGGCAATTGCATAGATGACGGCCGCCCAGAACATATAGCCCGGAATCTGGACGGGTGTCCCGCCAATGACGACGGCCAGCGCGCCCGCCGTGCTCCACAGGATGGTCGAGAACCAGACTAGGGTCTCGAGCGTCGAGAGCAGGTCGAGCGTGAGCGAAAGCGTGGTGTTGGCGAACGAGTCGAGGTCGACGGCAATCCGCTGATCGGGGTTGTCGGTGAGGCGGTCGCGCTCGATGCGGTAGAAGGTGCCGTCGCCAAGCCATTCCTGCACATAGCGTGTGGTCAGCCATTGGCGCCACCGGAAGCCGAGCATCTGGCGCAGATAGCGGTTATAGACGGAGATCGCCACGAACGAGAAGGCGAGCGCACTGAAAAGCAGCATCAGCTGCGGGAATTCGCGTACGTTCCGGCCTTCCAGCGCGTTGTAGAAGTCGCGGTTCCACGTGTTCAAGCGGGCGTTGATGCCGACCAGAAACAGATCCATCGCGATGATCGCGATCAGCAGGCCCCACGCGGTTCGGCGCTCCTCGGAGACCCAGTACGGTCTGATCAGGCTCCAGGCCGAGATATTGTCGGGCTGCCCGGAAGCTGGGCCAGAAGTTGGATGGCTCATGAGCGCCCCCTAACGCGCAGTGAATCCGGACCGAGTGCACGGCGTGATGGTCCGCTGCGTGCATGCATGGCGGTCGTGCAGCGGCGTTTGCGTGCGCGCTTGCGAGCCGGCTCAGGTGCATCCAGCGGACATGGGGGTCATTGTAGGGTGCGATCGGTCCGGCCGCCCATGGCGCGCGCGGTGCCGGAGCACCGCACGCGCGATCGTCGGCCGGGCGCGCTTGAATCCGGGTCAGCGGCCGCTCTTCAACTGCGCCCACAGCCGGTTCTCGAGCCGCATGATCTCCGCGGGCGGCGGCAACTGCAGCGTGAGCGCGTTCAGGCGCTCCGGGCCAGGGTAAATGGCCGGGTTCTGGAGAATCTCCGGCTTGATCAGCGGCCGTGCGAGCGCGTTGGCGTTCGGGTAGAACACCTGATTCGTGATAGCCGCGCTCACCTTCGGCTGCAGGACGTAGTTGATCCACTGCATCGCCGCACCGGCGTGGGGGGCGTCCTTCGGCACCGCCATCAGGTCGAACCAGAGCAGGCCGTCGCCCGGCGGGATCGCATAGCGGAGCTCGTAGGTCCGATGCGCTTCCGTGGCGCGCGCTTTCGCGATCGCGACGTCGCCCGACCACGCGAGCGCGAGGCAGATGTCGTTGTTTGCGAGGTCGTTGATATAGCCCGACGAATTGAACTGCGTGATGTACGGGCGGATGCTCCGGTAGAGCTGATAGACGGCCTGATAGTCGGCGGGATTCGTGCTGTTCAAATTCTTGTGCAGATAGATCAGCCCAACGCCGAATGCATCCTCCGGCGAATCGAGCACGGACACCCCGCAGCTCTTGAGCTTCGATACGTACTGCGGATTGAACAGGAGATCCCACCGGTCGAGCGGCGCATCCTGGCCGAGGATCGCCTGGACCTTCGTTGCGTTGTAGCCGAGACCATCGGTTCCCCACGACCATGGCACGACGTACTGATTGCCAGGGTCGACTGTCGCGACCATCTTCATCAGCACAGGGTCGAGATTCGCGAGGTTCGGAATCTTGCTCTTGTCGAGCTTCGCATACACGCCGGCCTGGATCTGCTTGCTCGCGTAGCCCGAGGACGGCACGACGATGTCGTAGCCGGAGGAGCCGGCCAGCAGCTTCGCCTGCAGTGTCTCGTCGCCGTCGTAGACGTCGTAGCGCGTGTGGATGCCGGTTTGCTTCTCGAAGCCGGACACGGTGTCATCGGCGATATTGTCGGACCAGTTGTACACGTTCAGCTCTTCGCCGCGGGCATGCGGGGCGGCGGTCACGAGCGTGATCAGGGCGGCCGCGAGGCTGGCGGCCAGCGGGGTGGCGAGGCGGTGAGGGATCATGGCAGTTTCTCGATCGGTGATGTCGGTTCGGGCTAGCGGCGAGCGCCCGGATGCTTACGCACGTCGTGTGTCGGGGCGCCAGCCAACGCGTTCGAGCGCGTGGAGCAGCCGGTCCGCGCCGAGAGCGCTGACGTGCGCGCCCTGGCCTTCGGCGTCAGTCGCGGCGAGGAGCGCGTTGAGGATCGCCTCCTCGACCGCTTCGGCGGCGGCGACGAACAGCGGCGTCATGTAATCCGCGTTGACGCTCTGTACGGTGGACAGCGGCGCGCTCTGGCGACCGTAGTCGGCGACCGGCAAGCCGCGGTTGCCGGTCGAGAACGCGACGAAAATATCGCCGCTCGCGTACTCGGTGCCGCCCCCCACGCGCGCGAGCCCGACGCCGGCGCGCTGCGCGATCTGCGTGCACTGATGCGGCAGCAGCGGTGCGTCGGTCGCGAGCGCGACGACGATCGACCCCATGCCCGGCACGCCGGCCTCGCGCTTGCGGAACGGCGACGGCACATCGCGCAGGACTTCGCCCACCGGATAGCCGCCGACGCGCAGTTCCTCGCGCACACCGTAGTTCGCCTGGACGAGCGCGCCGACCGTCCAGCCGCCTTCGTCGCCAGCGAGGCGCCTCGACGCCGTGCCGATGCCGCCCTTGAACTCATGGCAGATCATGCCGGTGCCGCCGCCCACACAGCCTTCGGCGACCGGACCGCCCTGCGCCGCGTTTAGCGCGTCGTGGACGTGCGCCGCGCTGACGTGCTGCCCCCAGATGTCGTTGAGCAGGCCGTCGAAAGTCTCGAGCACGACCGGCATGCACCAGTACTGATGCGAGCCCGCCGAGGCGCGCTCGGCCTGGACCAGCGCGTCGCGCACCACGCCCACGCTGTGCGTGTTGGTGAACGCAATGGGCGTGGTCAGCAGCCCGGATTCGCGGATCCATTCGAGCCCGGTCGCGTCGCCGTTGCCGTTGAGCACGTGGTAGCCGGCGAAGCACGGGTCGAGCCGCGCCATGCCGGCGCGCGGTTCGATGACGGTCACGCCCGTCTGGATCGACACTTTGTCATTCTTTTCGACCACGGTACGATGGCCGACGCGCACGCCTTCCACGTCGGTGATGCTGTTCAGCGGGCCGGGTGTGCCGCGCCCGATCCGCACGCCGATGTCTCTGATTCGCATACCTGTTCCTCCGGACGCCCCGTGGGCGCCCTGTCGTTGAGTGCGACGGTTGAACGTCGAGGTACGGCGATGTTAGGGGGCGAGCGGCTGAACGAACATCGGGCCGGAGGGCTAGGCGCGCCGGCGCGGCACTACACCTTTGGGATTAGGAGAGTTTATGAAGCTCGACGTTGCGGACGTGGCGTTCCACCAGCGGCTCGGACGCCTGATCGAACGTCTCGACGATCACCAATTCTGGAATGCGCTGATCGACCTGTTGCGCGGCGTGGTGCGGTTCGACAACTGGGTGGCGATGGTCTACAGCCCGACGCTGAAGCCGCGCCTGATTGCGGCAAGCGTGTCCGACGCGGCGGGCGACACCCTGTTTCAGGGCTACCTGAACAACGTCTATCTGCTCGATCCGTACTATCAGTTCAGCCTCGGACCGATCAGTCCCGGCGTGTACCGGCTCGACGAGGTCGCGCCCGATCAGTTTCGCGAGACCGAGTACTTTCGGCGCTATTTCTCGGTGAACGTGCTGGAGGACGAGGTGCAGTTTCTCGCTCCCCTGCCAGGCGGGGAAACCGTTTCGCTGTCGCTCGGCAGCCGTCGGCACATCAGCGCCGCGGACGTGGGCACGCTGTGCCTGTACGGCACGTGGATCCTGCCGCTGATGCGGCGCGCCGTGCGGCCGCCGGACGGCCAGCCGGACAGGACCGATCATGTGGCCGCCGAACCCGAGTGGCGCGCGCGCTTCGAGCACGCGCTGCACGAACGCGCGAGTACGCGCCTGACGGCCCGGGAGGTTGAAGTCTCGCTGATGATCCTCGCCGGGCATTCCACCAAGAACATCGCGCGGCTGCTCGGCATCTCGCCCGCGACGGCGAAGGTTCACCGCAGCAATCTGTACCGCAAACTCGATATTTCTTCGCAGGCGGCGTTGTTTGGTCTTTTTGTGGAGAACGTGCCGCAGGCGTCGTGATGGGGCGCATGGCGCTGACTCGCGACGTCTGCGACGGGTCCATTCGCCGGAGGTCGGGAACCTGTCAGAACTTGTGCCGGATTGCGATGCGGAACGACACCTGGTTGTTCGTGGACGACGGATTGTCGGCACTCGGCACCATGGCGTCATCGAGTTGCGTTCCGGTGCCGCCGCTCGAGACGTGCTGGTACGCCGTCTGGAAGTAGAAGTCCGTCCGTTTGGACACGTTGTAGTCGGCCATCAGACCGAAGGTCTGGTACTTCGGATGCACGGTCCCGCTGGAGGCGTCGTAGTTGGCGTACGTGTACACATACTGCGCGCCCACGAAGAACGCCGGGGTGACCTGATATTTGCCGTTGAGTTCGAAATTCTGGAAGCGCAGCGAATTCAGCGTACTGCCCCCGGCTGCGAGCGCGCCAGGCAGGTACACCGTCGACGTCGGATCCTTCATGTACGAGTTCGTGTAGACAAAGCCCGCCGTGGCCGAGCCGAACGTGTAGTTCACGCCTGCGCCAAAGATGCGCTGGAGTGCTGCGGTGAAGTTGGCATCGTTCGAGGCGATCGCGCCGCCGCTGCTCGCGCCCGGGTTGTTGGCCTGCAGAAAGGCACCGGCGATCACGAGGCCACCATGCGCGTACTGACCGCCAATGCTGTACTGACGATTGTTCGCGAAGTTCGTGTCATTGCTGAAGCTATAGGTACCGCCGAACTGCAAGCCGGAGAGAGACGGGCTCGTGTACTTGACCGTGTTATTCACACGGAACGAGTTGTCCGTATTGTCGTTATCGTAGGGGTGCGACAGCATATAGCCGCCCCAGTTGCCGTTTGCCGTGGTGGGCGCGAGGAAGTCAACGAGCGCATCGTATTGCCGCCCCATCGTCACCGTACCGTATTGTTCTTGCGACAGCCCGACATAGGCCTGACGACCGAACATGCGCCCGCCCTGGTTGAGCATCCCGGAATTCAGGTCAAAGCCGTTCTCGAGTCTGAACACGGCTTTCAGGCCGCCCCCCAGATCTTCAGCGCCCTTCAGCCCCCAGCGGCTGCCTTGCGCAAAGCCACTCTCCATCTCCCAGACATGGCTGCTGTTACCCGGCGTCGTTTGCTGATTGTTCGTGTAGTTCAAACCCTCGTCGATCACGCCGTAGAGGGTAACGCTCGATTGCGCGAAAGCGCTCGTCGCGCAGGCCGACATCACCGCCATGGGAAGCAGGTATTTTTTCATGAGATATCTTCAAACCTTTTAGCGTTATTTAAATTAGTTTTCCTGATAAATTGATCGGTCGCCGTACATGGCGACCGATCTACCCCCTGCATCGTCACGCGCCGAGCAACACGCCGGTGCGTATCGGACGCGTGCCAGTCACGCGTCCAAGCGGCGCGCCGGCCGTGACGAAACGGATCGCACGCCTCATGTAGAAAATGCCTTCGGTCTGGCTATGCACGGTGCACGTTTCGTCGGTCAGCGGATCGACGATATCGAAGAGCGCGTCACCTGCCCGAATCAGGTCACCCGTCGCTGCACGATGGACCAGGATGCCACTGGCTGGCGCATAGAACTGCTCGCTGCCGGCAAGCGGCGTCGGCGCGCGCACGAGCGGCGGGAGAGGCCGCGCCGCGCCGCGTATGGCGCCGCGTGCGCGCAGGAAATCGATAATGGCTTCGGCGTCGCGCCCGGCGGTTTCGTAACTCACGTCGCGCTGTCCGCGACATTCGATCGTCGCGGCGATGGTGCCGGGCGGTAGCGGGCTTGCGTCGCCGGCCTGCTGCTGCAGCGTCCACCACGGCAGGCTGTGTGCTTCGTCGAACGCCTGGCCACCCGAGTCCGTTGCGATCAGCGACGCCTCTGCCCCAAGGTAGCGGGCCAGCGGCTCGAACTGCGGCCATGCCTCGTCGCTCGTATAGAGATGCAGCGTGGCTTCGAGCGAGCAATGAAGGTCGATTACCACATCGGAGTCGAGGGACAGTTCAAGCAACGCATGTTGAAGCGACTCGAACTCGGTGCGTGGCTTCTGTTGCGCAAGCGTTTCGCGCATCAGCTTGCGCACGGTGGCGACATTGTCCTGCGCGTTCGGTCCGAGCGCGCCATCGAGCGATGATGGGTCGCCGGCCAATGCCGGAAAGCTACGATTGAAGTTGCGCCCGCTTGCCAGATCGAAACGGCCGACGAACTGACCGAGCACATGCTGCGCGAGGCCAACCGGGTTGGCCACCGGCACGAGCACGATCTGCGCCTCGATGTCGCCGGCGGCTTCGAGTTCCAGAAGGCGGCGCCTGAGCATGACGCCGACCAGCATCGCCGGCGTCTCGTCGGCATGCAGCGCCGCCTGGATGTAGATCTTCTGCCGGGCATCGGCGGCATCCCGCGGGCCGAAGTGAAAGCTCGCGAGTTCGCGGCGCGTCCCGATCGCAGGCGAGATCAAAGGAATCGATTGAGTATGCATTGTGTGACGAAGGCGAAATTAGAAGCGTCTGCGCGGTGCCGGACGGCATCAGTTGCCGTACGGATCGAACGAGAAGTAGCGATGGGCGATGCGTGCATACGTACCATCGGCAAGCATCGACGCGATTGCGGCGTCAATCGACGCCTTGAGCTGGACGTCATCCTTGCGCATCCCGATGCCCACACCGTGGTCGCCCATCGAAAGCGGCTGACCGACGAACTGGAAGCCCTTGCCCTGTGGCGTGCGCAGGAAACCTTGATCGGCCTCGACCATGCCCAGCAGTGCCCCGTCGATACGGCCGGTGACGAGATCCTCGAAGACTTCTTCCTGGCTCTTGTATTGCACGATGCTCACGCCGTGTGGCGCCCAATTTGCCAGCGCGTAGGTTTCGAACTGCGTGCCCGACTGCACGCCGATATGCTTGCCGGCAAGCGACGCCACATCGGTGCCGAGTCCCGATCCGGTGCGCGCCACGAGGCGTGACTTGAACTGATAGAGCTTCGACGAAAAGGCGATTTGCTGTGCGCGCTTTTCGGTAATCGCCATCGACGACAGAATCGCGTCGATCTTGCGTGCGCCGAGCGCAGGGATCATGCCCGAAAACTCCAGTTCGACCCACTTGCACTGCGCATGCATGCGCCGGCAGATTTCGTTGCCGAGATCGACATCGAAGCCCCGCACGCTCCCGTCCGGCGCCTTCGAGTCCATCGGGGGATAGGTCGGGTCGATGCCGAAGCGCACGACCCCGGGATCGGCCGCCTGCGCCATACCCGCCGCGCCAAAGAGGCTCATTGCCAACAGGCCGCCCAGTGCGGCTCGAAGAAGTTTCGTCATGGTTGCAGGGGTCTCCAAAGAACAGGCCCCGATCCTAGGGTGCTCAAAATGCCCTGAAAAGTGTGGATGTGGCTATCATGATCGTTTTTACCGATCACCGACTCATGCCCCTGACGCTCGCACAATTGCGCATCTTTTCAGCGGTTGCCGAGCAGGGCAGCCTGCGTGGCGCCGCTCGCGCGCTGGATCTCGCCCAAAGCAGCATTACTCAGCAACTGCAGAATCTGGAACTCGAACTCGGGGCGCCGCTGCTCACGCGTACAAACCGCGGCATCGGACTGACCGTTTTCGGGGAACGCTTGCTCGCGCGCGCCAGTGCGATCCTCGGAGAATGCGAGCGCACCGAGGACGAGATGCGGCAATTGCGAGGCGAATTCACCGGCAGTGTGACCTTCGGCATGACCACGGAGCCCATGATCCAGACGCTTGCGCCGGTGCTGACACAGTATTGCGCGCGCTTTCCGCGCGTATCGATACACCTTGTCAACGGCACCTCGCGCAAGATGATCTCGTGGTTGCGCGACGGCACACTGGACTTTGCCGTCGCGCTCGTCGGCCCCAAAACCGACGCGCTGGACCTGACGGTCACAGCGCTATTTCCATCGGACCCTGTAGTCGTATGCCGGCGCGAGCACCCGCTTCGGCACGCCAAAGCGCTCGCCGAACTGGCAGATTGCGACTGGATCGCGACGCGCCAGCCCGGCGCGACCTCTGCACCGCCCGTCAACCGACTGACGGATCTGTTTGCCTCGCATGGCCTTGCCCCGCCCCGCATCGTTGCCACCACCGAGGCACTGTTCGACACACTGCATCTGATCGTCGAAACCGACTGGTTGTCGCTGGAACCGTCAATCGTCACGCGACATCGGCTGTTCGGCGGAGAGCTCACGTCGATTGCCATCGCGGAGCGGACGGCCGAATCGACCGTTAGCCTCCTTCAGCGTGCAAGCGTTCCACTCACGCCCGCTGCGCAAGAACTGGCGACCATGATTGCGTCGTACGCGCGCATGACGAGGTCCTGATCTTGTTCATCAAGTTTCGGATTGCTGCACGTCATGCGGGACTGCTTTCTATTACCCGCGATGTAATTGGCGAGGCCAGGCCGTATCACTAACCTTCAGTTGTCGTGTGATCCCCCCTTGACGCACGCATCCACCTCTGAAGGAAATACCATGGCTAACTTTCCCATCTATACGCTCGAGACGGCACCGGAAGGCTCGAAGCCGGCACTTGAAGGTCTCGCCGAAGCATTCGGCATGGTCCCCAACATTGCCGGCGCCATCGCCGGTTCGCCGAAGCTGATCAACGGCCTGGTGGGCGTATTCCAGCAAGCTCACGGCGGCAGCTTCACGGAAGCACAAGTTCAGACCCTGCTGCTCACGAACGCGGTCACCAACGGCTGCACCTGGGCGGTCGCGTTTCACTCCTTCCTCGCACTCAAGGAAGGGCTCAGCGAAGCCGACGTGCAGGCCATCCGTGCGCGTCGTCTGCCAGACGATCAGAAGCTCGCAGCACTCTCGCATCTCGCGCGCACATTGATCGACAAGCGCGGCCGTCTCGACGATCAGGACATCGCATCATTCACGGCCGCCGGTTTCGACCAGGCCCTGGTGCTCGACGTGATTCTGGTTGTTGCCGCTTCGACCATGACGAATTACGCCGGCAGCGTCGCCAACCCACCACTCGAAGAGGCATTCCAGCCATATGCATGGCAGGCGTAAGGCCGAAGCGCTGAATCGCAACCCGGGGGACGGTAGTCAATTGCACGGTCTATCGCGACGCCGTTAGCCCCCTCCCCCTTTCCTCTTCCCGGAAAGGGGGCTTTTAGTGACTCGATAGTCAGGCGGCAAGGTATTTCGACGATCTGGAAGTTGGAGAACATAAGTGGACGATCTTCGAACCAGGACGCTCTATCATCCGCTGATAGCCGCGGCCGCAATCTACCTCACTGAGGTCATGGTTAGTGTGGACTCGAGCATGGGTCGCGCTCTCGTCATCGTGGCGGGTGGCCTTGCGTCACAACTCTATCGCAGCTTCACGCTGATCTTCAAGGATCTCGTCAAGTTCAAGCAAGGGGTCGCCTCACCACACGTTTCTTCTCCGGCAACTGCGCAGCGCGAAGCTCGGACGAATCAAGAAAAAAATTCCGGTTGCCGGCCATGCGCTCGACCATGAAGTCGATGAACGTCTTCACGCGCAGTGATTGTTCCGTTCGATGCTTGTAATAGATAGTGATCGTGCCGTATTCAGTGACGTGTGGCATCAGTAAAGGAACGAGCCGGCCGCTTCGGATATGCGTTGCGGCATTGAAGCTACCCAACTGCCCGATGCCGAGACCCGACAGTACAGCCTGCGTTTCCAGTTCCGTATCATTCACGCAGATGGCAGCGGGCACGTCGCGATAGACGATTTCATCGCCGACACGAAACTGCCACTGCGCGAGCTTGCCCGTGTTGGCGCGCCGATACCCGGTGCAGCGATGTTGAGCGAGCTCTTCGATGGTCCGCGGCGCGCCGTTGCGTTCGATATATTCCGGCGACGCACACACGATCAGCTGAATGGGCACCAGCCGGCGTGCGATCGAGCCGCCCGAAGGCGGCGGTCCGCCGCGGAATCCCACGTCGGAGCGGTCGGTCACGAGGTCCGTGAATTGATCGTCGAATTGCACTTCGAGCTGCACATTCTGATAGCGCTTCTGGAATTCCTCGAAGTACGGCCAAAGGACCGGGAGCCCGAGCGAGCGCGGCGCGCTCACGCGCAGCATGCCGGCCACGTCTTCTTTCGAGCGCCGCGCCTCGTCGAGCGCAGACGAGAGAACCGCGAGCGCCGGCTCCACGCTGTCGAGCAACCGCTGGCCCTCCTCGGTCAGGCTCAGCTTGCGGGTGGTCCGATGAAAGAGCCGCACGCCCAACTCCTTCTCCAACTGCATCACCGCATGGCTTGCGGCCTGCGGAGAGATGCCTTGATCCACCGCGGCACCCCGCAGGCTCCCGAGCGCCGCGGCACGGACGAAAGTGGTGATCGCGCGAATTTCGTTCATTTCTGGGCCCCTGATTCGCAAACAAACGTTGATTATCACTCCACTAATATACGGCTAGTCTGTGTCAATCGGTGCGCCTACCATGGCATCACTTCATCACACACACGCAGGAGAGACATCGTGGCTAACGCTCAACAAGGTAGCTTCAAGCGCGTCTGGTTCATCACCGGGGCGTCGCGTGGCATTGGCGCGTTGATCGCCGAAGCAGCGCTCGCGGACGGCAACGCCGTCGTGGCAGCCGGACGGAACGTCCCGGCTATCGTCGAGCGGCTCGGCGACTCCGCGATGTTGCTGCCGGTCGCGCTGGACGTGACCGATGAGGCCCAGGCCAAGGCGGCGGTGCAGTTGGCGGTGGAAAAATTCGGTCGCGTCGATGTGCTCGTCAACAATGCCGGCTTCGGTCTGCTGGGTGCGGTGGAAGAATCCGCCGACAAGGACGTCCGCCGCATGTACGACACGAACGTATTCGGACTGCTGAACGTTACACGGGCAGTATTGCCGGCGATGCGCGCAAACCGTTCGGGTCACGTGATCAATATTTCATCGATTGGCGGTTATCGGGCCGCGGCGGGATTTGGCGTGTATTCGTCGACGAAGTTCGCTGTCGAAGGCATTACGGAAGCGTTGCATGCCGAGTTGAAACCGCTGGGCATTCACGCGACCGTTGTCGAGCCGGGCTATTTTCGCACCGACTTCCTGGATGCGTCCTCGCTGGTCGTCGCGCCCGACGTGATCGACGATTACGACGAAACCTCGGGCGCGGTCCGTCGCAAAGCCGTGCAGATGAATCACAACCAGCCCGGCGACCCGACGAAGCTTGCGGCCGCGTTGATCACGCTCGTCGATGCGTCTGACCCGCCGTTGCGCCTTCCGCTTGGCACGGACACGCTGGCTGCCATCGCTGCGAAAAACGCTTATGTGGCGCAGGAAACGGCAACATGGAAGGATCTGTCTGCGTCGACTGACTTCGCTGCATGAGCGGCGAAGCTGAGTGACGAAAGCGGCGGCCAGGCATCCCGGCATTGAGGTCTACGATGCGCTCGAGATATCCGGGCAAACGGAAAGCCAAGGTTGGGTTGCGGCTGACGGGCAGCGTGTCGGCCGCCACCCGTGCGGCCCCTCGAAGGCGAAATCCGGAACGTTGCCCGCCCCGCCTGGCAGGCACCGGCCGGGTTTGACTCTCAGAAAAGAGTTTGCTATCAATCGCAAGATTGAACATAGCCAGATCGCGAACGTTCGAAGACATCTGTAGCCTGGTGCGAATAGCCCAGATTTCCGGAAGCTTCAACGGCGGCTTCTGGCCAGTGAGCTTGCCCTTGTTCCACGGCACACAGTTTCCGGCCCGACCATTCTGCGTTTCCATGACGATCTCCTTCCAATTGAAGGGAGATCCACTGTGCCGTCTGGTAGTGGTCGCTGCCCGACCCTCAACTACCGGTCGCACTGTCTGGGGTTCAACGGCGGTGAACGAAGTGGTCCGGTCATCCACACCCGCTGTCCTGGGGCGGCAGTTCGGCCATAGCGAACTTCGCGCGGTGAAATGTCTTCTGGCCGTGCACGACGCGCAGTTACACGGCGTTAGATGGCACCATAATGGCCAGAGTTAGCCGTAGTGGTATGTCACGGGATGTTGCACAAGAAAATTCATGAGCGCTATTTGCCATGAAAAGGAGAGCCCCATGGCCGGAGATGCCATCACCCGACGCGAAGCACTAGCGATGTTGGCAGGGATGACATCCTTGCTAGTAGCGAGAACAACCGAGGCTAGTCCCATCAATACAGCCGAGACCCTGTACACGCTTCCCGAGAACATTAAATTCAGCGCTCGGTCGGGGGCGCCCCCCAAGAGCGTCGAAAGCGCGCTGCTTTACAGCAGTCCAGAGAAGGAAGGGATCTACTACACGCTAGTACGTTGGTATCCGGGCTACATGAGTGCGCCACACAGCTATGCCTCGGATCGTTTATGCGTGGTGGTGTCCGGCACCTGGTGGATCAACAGCGGAGCGGACTTCGACACGGCCCACACAGTCCCGGTGCCCACTGGAACATTCGTTCGGCGTATTGCACGAACCTGGCATTATGATGGCGTTCCCCGAGACGAAAGGGAGCCGGTAACCATTGCGATCTGTGGGGTGGGTCCGGTGGACATACGATTGGCAGAGCCAGACAAACCCTTGGTTCGGTCCGTATAAGGAACGGCTGCTCGATCGCCCGCGATCGCACGCTGGCAAACTGCCGACAGCCGACCGATGCAAATCGCGTATCGCGTGCTTCGCACCATGACGTCGGTGGCCCGCAGCCTCGCAATCGTCTGCACCGCCCCGTTGACTGTCGCGACCGGCGGATTTCGGGCAACCTCCTTTATTTAGCTCGGCACGGAGCCTAATATCCATGAAGGTAAGCCTCCATTTGGGAATGGCGTCATGGAACTGCTTCCCCTCGGACCCGGTTTCGGTGTCGAAGTGCGGGGCATCGGCCTGATCGATGGGGCCAGCAGTGATCGTGCGTATCGTTCGATCCGTGCCGCTCTGGAAGAACACAGCGTGCTGTTGTTTCGCGAGCAAGCGGTCGCGGACGACGTGCAGGCGGCTTTTTCCCGGGCCTTCGGCCCACTGGAACTGGTCAAAATCGGCTCCGTCGGCGCGGGCACGTTTTACAACCGACTCCACAATATCGCGGCAGACGGCACACTCGTGCCGGAGACTCATCAGCAAACATTGACCGCCCGCGCCAATCAGCTGTGGCACACCGACAGCTCGTTCAAGGCAACCCCGGCGCTGGCCTCAGTGTTGTCGGCACGCACCATTCCTGATTACGGTGGAGAGACCGAGTTTGCCTCGACCCGGTTGGCCTGGAGCCGGTTGCCGCGAGCGATGCAGTTACGATTGCGCGACGCCATTGTTACCCACGCTTATGCCAACTCCCGTGATCAGATCGATCCGGGTTTAATGACGCCGGCGGAACGCGCCGCGCTGCCGCCGGTTCGCTGGCGTATGACATGGCGCAACCCTGTTAACAACCGAACTGCGCTGTACATTGCCTCGCATGCCTACGGCATCGAGGGCATGGGCGAAAGCGAGGCCAGGGCGCTGCTGGCAGAGCTTATTGCCGATGCGACCCGGCCTGAATTCACCTATCGGCATCAATGGCGGCCGGGCGACGTATTAATGTGGGACAACCGCGCGACCATGCATCGTGGTCACCCTTGGGCGCGCGATCAGGCGCGGTCGATGGTTCGAACAACCATCTCTGCGGTCGATGCCGACGGTCTGGCTGAACTTCGCCCCGGGAGCCCGAGTGCAACCGAAGTTTATAGGGAGATGAGGGATGCAGCTCACGCTATCGACGTCGCTGAAGCGCATGCAATGGACTGCGGTGATGCTCTGCGCGGCCGCCATCGCCATTAACTATCTTGACCGGTCAACGATTGCGGTCGCAAATCCCCAAATCCGCGCGGAATTTCATATGAGCGCGGCGCAGTTTGGTGCGCTTCAATCCGCCTGGTCGCTGGCATTTGCACTGGCTCAGATTCCGGTCGGGCTGCTTATCGACCGGCTTGGGCCAGGAATCCTGCTTGGCGTCTCAATGATCCTGTGGTCGATTGCAGTCGCAGCCGGAGGCCTGGTTGCGAGCTACGGGCAGCTCTTCATTGCGCGCGCGGTACTCGGGGTCACAGAATCACCCGCCTACCCAACAGCCGTACGCGTGACAAGCAACTGGTTTCACGTCCGTGACCGTGGCGTTCCCACTGGCGTGTTCAATATGGGATCCAATCTCGGGATAGCAATCGGGCCTCCGTTGCTAACCGCCTTGATGCTACTCGCAGGATGGCGATGGATGTTCATTATCATGGGCATCATCGGTATTGGAGCGTCGGCGCTGTGGTTTCGGCTTTACCGCGATCCTGGAAAAGCTGCGCCGGGTTCCGCGGATGCGACCAGCATTGAACCCAATAAATCGGCGCGGCGTGGCGCGCCCATCACTGCGCGACAATGGGGTCGACTATTCCGGTTTCGCACGACCTGGGCCATGACGTTGGGCGCATTCTGCTCTGGCTACGGCCTATGGATGTACGTTACCTGGCTCCCAGGCTATCTTGAGGGACAGCATCACATCAGTATTGCCCGGACCGGCTATCTGGCGTCCATCCCGCTCGTCTTCTCGATGGTCGGCTCATTCTACGGCGGCTATGCCTCCGATCGGCTTATCGCGCGAGGCATGTCAATCGTGCAAGCGCGCAAATTGCCGGCGGCGCTCGGCTATTTGGGATCGGCTTTATTTACTGCATTCGCTGCGCTATCAACGGCCCCCGCACCGGCAATCCTGTGGATCTCTCTTGCGATGTTTTCTCTGTACTTTGGCGTGGCGGCGAAGTGGACCTTGATAACAGCGGTATCCCCGCAAGATTTTTGCGGGTCATGTTCCAGCATTCAGAACTTTGGCTCTTATATCGGCGGCGCCTGTTCTCCGGTGCTCACCGGGCTGGTCGTAGATCGGACCGGCTCCTTCGTCCTGGCATTGGCCATCGGAGGTATTGTTATGGCGGTAGGGGCTGCGATCTATTACTTCATGATCGGCGCCCCAATCACCGATGCCGATTTATCGGCCTGAGCAGGCGCACCGGCGGACCGATGCCGTTCGGCACTTTCGCCGTAGGTGTTTCGGTAGATGAACAGACCGACGTGGGCCGAGCATTGCGCGATTCGGTTGGCGCATGACGACCCACTTCAGCCCTTCGCCACTACTGCTGGGAGGAGTGGCACTATGCTGCCGGATTCGGCGGCTGGAGACAATGCCATGAACAGGAAAACCTTCTTGATCGGTCTCTTGCTATTTGTTGGCTTGCTTGGCCCCGCGTCACCCATATTTGCTCAGTCGTCTCCCCCGCCATCCGAGAAAACGAAACAGGTCGAAGCGCTAGTGAACAAAGCTGCGGCGCTGATCGAAAGCAAAGGCAATGCGACTTTTTCCGAGTTCAGAAAGAAGGATACCGAGTGGTTCCACGGAGACACTTATCTATTCGTCTACGACATGAACTTAAATGTCTTGTTGAATCCTCCCTTCCCAGCCCGTGAGGGGACCAAAGTCGCCGGTGAAAAAGATGTCAACGGCAAGTTGTTTCATGAAGCCATGATTCAGACAGCCGAAACCAAGGGATCGGGATGGGTCGACTACATGTTCCCGAAACCCGGGCAGACTCAGCCATCGCGGAAATGGTCCTACGTGAGGGCCATAAAGATCGATGGCGTTCCCGGCCTGGTGGGTTCGGGCTTCTATCCCGAGTAGCTCCTGGTTAGCCTCAGCCGCTCCCTCCTCGCCGCTTCGAGCGTGCCGCGCCATGATTACTGCTCAGCGCGTGCCGTGTACCACTTACGGCGTGGCGCCCAGTGCGTACCGCTTTGCCGCAGCGACGCACCCATGGACCACCAGGGAGGCCCGCGATTAGCACTGTCACCCGTGCAGTCGATGCATAATTATCGATTTTATAATTCTTTATTTGATTGCGAATGGTAGCTTGCTTAGATCTATGGTTACTATCACTAAGGTGAAGCAATCCCCCCCGGACCACAGACAGGATATGCGGTATATCGCGCCGCTTATTTTGAGGGGGCCATTCCAAACTTCGCGTGCTTTCCGATGTCGAGCCATGATCATGAAACGGTCCACGCCGACGAGGCCAAAGCCAAGCGACAACAACGCGACTATTTTCCATTCGTACCTGACGCCCCAACGATCCCGATTATCGAGTGCCATGGTGGAAATCTCCGGAGCTCGAACAGTGAAAAGCAATGCCGGTTGTGTGAGCATCCGCGTTAGACAGGAAACGCGAATTGCACCCACAAACGGTCACCCTGCGGTCGATTACGTACCGCAAACTCGTGCTGGTACTTAAAGGCAATGGCAGCTCCGGGCCCGAGGTCGTAGCGCAGTTGTGGCCCAACGCCGATTGTCTGTCCACGGAAGCCGTCGCCCGGCGCTGTCTGCCCATTGACCGTGTCATCCGTGAACTGCTTGAGGAAATACCCTTGAAGACCAATCTGCACCTTTGGCGTAACCGAATAGCCAATCAGGTAGTCGAGGCTCGCGACGTCGCCCGAGTGATAGTTCGTTGCGTGATTGGGTGAATGAAACTCGACCTGCGCGGTCGCGGACAGCTCCCATTGCGGACCCGGAAACCACGTCATGGATAAATTGGGCTGGTACGCGTAATAGTTCACTCCAGTATTCGCGAGACGGTTGACCGAATAGGCACCCGACGGCAGGCTGATGTCGTTTGTCAAAAAGGCGAAAAATGTGTGTGATGGATTCGAATATCCAATCATGAACGGCTGCGCGATTATGTCGCCTGGCGCGGTGCGCGTTCCAGATGCTCCGGGTACGTCAAGGTGCAAATGGACAACCGGTACGACGACGCCGCTCGACCAGGTAAAGGGGCCTAAGGTCCCTCCCCACGTATGCACGACACGCGCTGCATCTACCAGCGCTTCGCTATGAAAGTCCGGAATCGCGCTCTTGCCGCCGGGTCCGGAAAACTTGTTCGCGAAGTAGTACTCCGTATAATTGTAGAATTGAGTAGCCCCCGGGGGCGGCAGAATTCCATCTAATACGGTGTTTACACCAAGCGGATAAGTCGTGAGCCCGTTCTCGGTGGAGCTGGCTGTGCGTGCCAGCACGAGGAACAACGCGGCAAGTACGCAAGCCGCGTTCTTTCTATTGATCATACTCGTCTCCAAAGTTATACAGGAATACTAATATTTATATCCAGTCAAACCTGCATCAGATTCCCGCCTGAAATCTATGTGCGGCCCAAGTGTGGTTACGTTCGTGTGATCACATCGCCCTGGACGCTTTCCATCGGTCACCCGCGTTCAGCGTTTTGAGGACCGTGGGTGCACGGTCCCGATGAAGGCGCCCTTGATAAACCGCCTGATTTCCCGCGCACGATTTCGTCGGCCACAGCTAGCTTTGTCACATCAATTTCAATGCCCATCAGAACCGTGAGCCTTCGAGCCCGTTAATGGACTTCATGTCACTTACGTCCGCCTCTGGCTGCCGTCTTGTGCGCCATGCGTTCCTGCTTTGGATTCTGCGGCTAAGAACCCCGTGTCGGGGCGACCGGGCGACGGCCGTAATAAGCATTTACGAGGAGTGCCTGAATATCTGTGCGCTGCAGCGGGCGAGGATTCGGGTACGGCGTGGCCAACGTGGCTTCCGTGACCGGGTCCAGGTCGGTTAATCGCAAATCCAGCGCCTTCAGCGAAGCAAAGATGTTCCAGATATCGATGACGCAGTCGGATGCCAGAGACAACGCACAGGCTAGTCAGTATGACTCCCCGTGAGGGGCAGAGGCTGGCCTGCCGTGAGGAATCAAACGCGAGTTAGCATCGCTGCCAGAGCCGCACGGTGTGGGCAGGGCCACACCCGGCGATTTCCACCGCGGAGGCCAGCATGGAAGACGATATCACGCTGTACGTCGGTCTTGATGTCCATAAGGATTCCATTACGGTTGCCTATGCGCTCGGCGCAGGCGAGGTCGAACTGCTCGGCAAGATCGGCACGACGAAGACGGATATCGAACGCTTGTGCAAGCGCCTGCTGTCGAAGGCTCGGCGCATCCGCATCGTCTACGAGGCGGGCCCATGCGGCTACGGGCTTTACCGTCAGCTCGTACAGAAGGGATTCGACTGCATGGTGTGCGCACCGTCGTTGATTCCCAGGAAGCCCGGTGAGCGCGTCAAGACCGATCGACGCGATGCGATCAAACTGGTGCGGTCGCTGCGTGCGGGCGACCTGTCAGCGGTCTACGTGCCCAGCGTCGAAGACGAAGCATTTCGCGATCTGGCCCGCGCGTGGGTCAGCGCCAAGGACGATCTGAAGCGTGCGCGGCAACGGCTCAAGGCCTTTCTGCTCTCGCATGGGGTGCGCTATATCGGTCGCGCCGACTGGGGCCAGGCGCACCGGCGCTGGCTGAGCGCCTATGCGTTCGACAGCACATGGCAGCAACTGGCGTTTGAGGAACATCGGCGCGCGATCGAGGACCGCCTCGCTCAATGCGACCGGCTGGAGGCCGCGTTACGCGAGGCCGTTGTCAACTGGCGCTTTTATCCGGCGGTGCTGGGCCTGCAGACCATGCGCGGCGTGCAATTCACCACCGCGGTGGGCATGCTCGCCGAGCTGGGCGATCTGTCACGCTTCGCACACCCCCGCCAGTTGATGGCTTGGCTAGGCGTCACACCGTCCGAACACTCGTCAGGCGAGAAGCGCCGCCAGGGCAGCATCACCAAGAACGGCAACAGCTATGCCAGAAAGCTGCTCATCGAAGCAGCCTGGAGCTACCGGCACCCAGCCCGCGTGAGTCCCGACATCCAGCGCCGCCACGAAGAGATCCCCAAGCCCATCGTTGACCGCTCATGGGACGCGCAAGTGCGCCTATGCCAACGCTATCGCAAGCTCGTCGCACGCGGCAAGCAGAAGAACATCGCGGTGGTCGCGGTCGCCCGCGAACTCGCCGGGTTCATCTGGGACATCAGCCGGCTCGCGATGTCGCTCGCCTTACGGCCCGAGGTGCGCATGGCGTGACGCGAAACTTCCGCCCCCTGAGTTTACGAGTAACTACTCGAGATGGAGGAGTTTCCTGAAGGCGGCGTAGCCCGGCACACGAGTAATCCGCGACACAGCTACGCAACGGATCTGATCCGACTCGCGGCTCTAGATAGCGGCAGGCTCATCAGGCGGACCTCTGTAATGCGGTAGCCAACCCGCGGATATCAGCGTGATCCACCGTCGAGATGTACTGCTACGTCGCCTTCAGGAAACTCAAACGACATGTCTTTAAAGAAAGTGAAAAAACCGATCCCTATTGACACGGGGAGTCATATCAGCTGTGCGTTGCGACGGCACACGCTTCCCAGTTACTCCTGCGCGGCGGATGGCCTGCTTGACCGCCCTGCGTCGTCGATGCCTACGGCTTCCACGAAACGTTCGATGGCAGAGACCGTCGCCGCAGGTGTCTCAATCATCGGGTAGTGACCCGCGCCACGCATGATCTCCAGCGTCGCGTGACGGTACCAACGCATCGTGGTTTCGCGGGCAACCGCCTCGGTGTTGTTGTGATCGTGCTCGCCCACCAACGCGAGGACCGGTGCGTCGAGCGACTGAACCGCCCCGTGGACGTCCGTGCGACTCGCATCGAGCGCATAGCTGGCAAGCGCGCGACCGTCGATGTCGTCCCAGGTCGCCGCCACGATTTCTCGCGCGACCGCGTCGGTGTAACGTCCCGCCATCCCGTTGCGTACCAATGCTTCACGCCGTTCGCGCGAGTCGGCGAGTGATTGCATAAACGCAACTCCGTCCGGATCCGAACTCGTACCTTTCGCCGACAAGCCGGCAATCGAGACGATCGAGTTGACCCGATGCGGCAACGCCACTGCGAGCATCTGCGCCACCAATGCCCCGAGCGAGTGACCGGCAGCCGTGAACTTTTTCCACTCGAGAAACTCCACGAGTCGCACGGCGTCGATTACCACTTCACGTAAAGTCAGGAGGCCCACTTCGTTTCTCGACCAACCGTATCCACGGTATTCGGCCACCGCGTATTGGAATGCATCGAGATCCGCATATCGCAGCATTGCGTCGAACGCATCGCGCGTACCGATCAAGCCGGGAAACAAAAGAACCTTGTTGGGGCCCTGGCCGATGAGCTTGAACGATTTCATGCTTGGACTCCCAGGCGTCCAACGTTCGCTTTAATCCGAAGCCAGTTACACATTGATCGGATCCTCCACTTGCATGAGCTTGCGCAACTCGTCGTGCGAAATGTCGAACTGGGGCGATATCTTCAATTCTGTGCCCAGCTTGGACTCATCTTCATCCATCTTGAATCCCAACGACTTCGTCGCCTCAAACATGACACCCCCGGGCGTGCGCACGTAGATCGATTCGAAATACCCCCGATTTTTTCGATCCGAGAAGTCCGTGAATCCCATGCCCTCCGTGTCGAACTTGACGCGCGCCTGAGCGTCGTAGTCTGGCACTTCAAACGCACCATGGTGGATAGTTCCTTCGGCAAGCGTCCACTGGCCTTGCCGCAGGTCCGGCTCATGGAGTATGTCAATACGCCTTCCAGCCCCGCCAGCGCCGGCTTCGTACCGCGTGAACTGGCCGTCCTGCATAGTCGGGCGGAAGTACCAGGCCTGTTTCATGAAGACGTCCATGTCCTCGAATTCGCGCACCGTCGCCGTCCAGTTGTGGAAGCCGCGGACAGCGTATTGCTCGGGCACGTACTCCGATCTCCATGGCTTGCGCGTATCGGTTGCGTCCTCAACGACTTCGAAGTCAATGCCTGCATGCACAACGCGCAGGTACCTTTCTCCAAACCGTTCCGATTCCTTCACAACCTTGACGCCGTTCTTGCCAAAATGCTCGCGCCAGAAATCCAACGCACCAATAGGGATCGAATAGGCGATCGCGGTGAACTGGCCCGACCCCTTGCGCCCTACCAGACCGGTGCGACGCATGGGAAAGGTCGTCATGACCGTACCTGGCGTGCCATCGGCGTCACTGAAGTAAAGGTGGTAAATCGGAATGTTTCCGTCGTAGAACAGGGTGCGTTTGATGAAACGCTGACCGATAACCTTGACGAAGAAGTCGACATCGCCCTGCGCCGTCGACGTACATAGCGTGATGTGGTGGAGCCCATGAATCAGACCGGTTTCCATTTGCGTCTCCTGTGGGGTGAATTATCTCTCCGGCACTACGTCACGTTAGAGCCGGAGGGCATGTCAGGAAGTATGGAAGCGTGGGGAGCGGACTGCTATCCCCATCCATGAATGGGCTACATGCCGATCTGGCATGTAGCTGTGAATGGTCCGTGCTTGAGAAGCCAGGCGTCGGCGAAATGGGCACCGCGCGCCTGCAAGCCTTGCTCGCGTCCTTGCCCGGTTCCAATTGCAACCTCACCGTTCACCAGTTGGCGTAAGCGATCACTTTATTCCGGGAAGGTATCCTGATCGTTGTACGAACTTCGCGTTTCGCGCGAACTGATCATTCAAGTTCGGCATGACCTGAATGCGGGATCTGGCATCGGCTTTGGACTGAACGGGGGGGGGATGAGCGCGACCCGAACACTCGCCGACAAAATCAGGATGCTATGCAAGCAACGTCTCGAGATCCGTGGAAGAGTCGAGAATTCCTTATGGAGACTTCAATGTTGGCATCCGTCAAGCGAGCCGAGGAAATTAACTAAGCGCAACATAACATACCGGCGTCAGGATACTGCCGACGTCTGCACGTGCCGGTGCTCTGGCAGGTAACGCTTCGGGCTCCAGCGCGCCCCTTGACACTGCGCGTCACCGCCACCAAGGCGCTGGCGAGGAATACACTCCAGTGCCGAGACACCCCTTATGCCAGTGCAGCCAGTTGGAACCCGCAGAACCCGATGCGTCCAAATGGGCTCGGTAAGGTTTTTTCCGATTGACGCGCACGCGTGCCTACCTAACCCTCATTAAAGGATCAAAGCGAGGATTGAAACCCGTGGATGCGCACAACGGTATTGGCTCGCCGCTCGATTTGCGGTTGCTAGCTGTTTTCGACGCGGTCATGCGAAAGAATAGCGTGACGGTGGCGGGTGATTGTCTTGGCGTGAGCCAGCCGCTGATGAGTCAGTCGCTGGCAAAACTGCGGCATTATTTCGGAGATCCTCTTTTTGTGCGAACCTCCAGCGGTATGTCGCCAACGCCGCGTGCGCGTGAGCTTGCTCCAAAAATCGCCACGATGATCCAGCTGATGCATGAGGCCCTGGAGACGCCAAAGGAGTTCGACCCGGCCACATCCGTACGAACTTTTAGCTTCGCCGCAACCGATTTTGGCGCTGCATTCCTCCTTCCTAAAATCCTGTCATATCTTGGGGAACACGCTCCCGGGATTCGCATAAGGGCGACCCACGCCCCACGGCATGGCGTCGACGATCTGCTTGAGGAGGGCGAGCTCGATCTTGCTATCGGCAGCTTGTCTATAGACAGGCATCCGTTCTATCAGCGGCGCCTGTTTTACACGGATTATGTTTGCCTTGCTCGCGTCGGGCATCCAACGATACAAGGCACGCTGACGCGAGATGCTTACCTGTCCGCGACTCACGCGCTAGTAGCACTTCCTGCCGGATATGAAGCGTTAGAGCGTTTTCTCCTTGAAAACGTCCCCGCAGCGAATCTCACCATAACTGTCCCGAATTTTCTTGCGGTGCTTACAACGGTCCCGAATTCCGATGCACTATTTACCATTCCGCGACACGCCAGCAAGGAGTTGACTGGACTTTTGAATGCCCAGATCCTCGATTTGCCAGTAGTGATTCCAGGATTCGTCGTACGTGAGTTTTGGCATGAACGCGTACACAGGGATCCAGCTAATAAGTGGTTCCGCGATTTGATTTACTCACTGGTGGCGAAGGACGAGGGTGAGGACCCAAAGGGTACCCCCTCGGTTCGTTCTTCCACGCCCTGAGGAGTGAACTACCTGCAAAACTTCGGCGGCGTTACCGATACGTTTCTTTACGTGCGCTCCGGTCGCGGGAGCATTACACTCGGGCATGGAGTCGCCTGCTGCCTCCGGCGTTTTTACACGCTGGTGCAGCAACTGTCGCGCACACACTGGATCGATCACATCAAGACGAACCGGCGCAATCACGCCATCCTCGGTGATGCCGGTGACAAGCCGCCGCTCAGTGAGATTCTCAGCATTGCCCCATGGCAACGCGAAAAGATTCTGTGACACCACAGGTCGCAGCTAGCGAATGCGCAGGTGGTGTGCCGTGTGGCAGGCACTAATCGTCGTCGGCATCATCATGCTGGCGATGTTTCCAGCCCTTGTGCCGGCCGTTGTCGTGCCGTTGCCGACTGTCCCAGTACTCACCCTCATATCCGCGGCCGTATGCAACGGGCGCTTGCGAGTACACAAGCGGAGGCGCCTCATAGACACCAGGAGGCGCCGCGTATACGATCGGGGCCGCTTCGACGACGACGCTTGGCCGCGCTTCATCCACAGGAACCTGTTGCACCGAATGGCGGCGATTCTGCGTGGCGAAATCGTCCGCGGAACCGGGCCAACCGGTAGCCACGCCCGGTACCGGGAAATCCCTGGGCTGTGCAGCGCCGTGATCGAACGGAGGGGAAGGGACACGCCGGATGATCTCAGCACTGCGAACCGCAGTTCCGTGAGCAGAGGCCGACCTTGGTGGTGCGCCATGGCCGGACGAAAGCGTCTGTCGCTTTGGCGATGTTGACCGGGTGATGCCGAGCGCTTGCCGCAAGCTTGCCATAAAGCGCGACACCCAATGCCCGCGATTCTGCGCCGCGACGTGGCCGGCTTTACCAACTCGCCCTGCGGCCATCCGCGGTGCGGCAGCGTCGCGGGAAGCTGCCGCTCGATGGCCAGCCGATGTGGAAGGCGCAGGTGGGGCGAGTTCCGCACGAGTGATTGCGGTTGCGCGAGCAGGAACTGTTGTTGCTGGCGGAACCTGAGCGGACGAAGACACTTGTGGCATCGGCGATGCCGGTCTGTTTATCCCGAACGCCTGTCGTGCGCTTGCGTTTGATTCGACGCCAGCGCTCTGATCATGGTCGGACCAGAGATCATACGTGACGGCACCCGCGGTCCCGAACGCCACAACGCTCACCAGTGCAACCCAAAGCGCAAGGCGTCCGGGTCGCGCAGGCGGTGTGGTTGGTACGGGATCAACCGCAAGATTGGCGCTCCCAGCCAGGCTGCGTCCGCCCAGATGCAGCAGCGCCGGCTGTCCAGACACGGCGTCGGGTTTCCACTCATTTCGCCTGATGTTTCGATAGACCTTGCTTACCCTTGTGTGCAGGCGCGGGAACCGCCTGAGCAGGATGATGAGCGAAACAATGATGTGGCGCGACAATCTGGATGAGAGACGCGCGACAAACAAGATGAGAATGTCGCGGCGAGGTTGATGATGCCCATACTGATTGACGCTGGCAAGCGATTGTTGATTGACGCGCACTTGTTGATTTGACGCGGGCGAGCATCGCGTGCGCCGCGCGTCAATCAGGATGAGAACAGTGCGTCAGTCGGTGAGATCGATTCCGTAACGCGTGACGATCGCTTTGAGCACGCGCTTCACGCTGTTGCGTTTGATTTCAATGAGCATCGTCGGAGTTCCACCGGCATCCAGTGCCGCCAACCCATCACCAAGCAGGCTCAGCAATGTAACGCGTGACGCGCAGGTCTCTTCACCAATGGCGTCAATGACGGCTCGTTTGCGCCGTAGGCGGTATGCGCGTTGCCGTTGCGCGGCAGTGCGCGGGATGGAGGTCGCCGTCGACGCATCGGATGTGCCATCACGTGTGACGACATTCAGTTGTGAGTTGCTCGTCATTGCTGTTCCTCCGCGCGCGGCGGCGCCCCGACGTTGTTTGGTGTCGCGAAACTGGCCGGACGTCCCGGTCCCTGTTGCTTGCGCTGCAGGGCGGTGCGCCGTCGGTAGCTTTCGACGTTGAGCTCGAAGATGGTTGAGTGATGGACCAGCCGGTCGACGGCGGCCACCGTCATGGCCGGGTCGGGGAAGACCTTGGTCCATTCGCCGAATGGCTGATTTGCGGTCATTATATGGAATTGAGGGGTTTTTCTACCTTTGTTTCTTCCTTTTTTGAGGCGGTGATCCGGTCGGGTGTCGGTACCCCCTCGAGGTGCCGAAGCAGACGATCGACAGCTTCTTGGTCACCTTCGATTGCCGCGCGTTCGTCATCGGTGAGAGGAATTTCCTGCAACATCCGGATCATGCCCGTCTTCGAAGAGAGCAAGTCGGCCCGGGACGAATCCTTCGGAATGTAGAAGTCGCAACGCGCACACGCCATGCGATGTGGACATTGATCGAAGAACTCATATGAGCACAACCCGTGACCAAGGTCGTAGTATCTCCACGGCTGCTCCGTGTGCCCGTCGTCGATCGTCTGCCGGTCAATGAGTACTTCCATCATTCGCAAGTTGCGCTGGAAGTACTGTGCTTCAGAATAAGCTCTGGCCAGCTTTGTGGGCGTGAACGCGACGTAATGCTGGGTCGTTGCTGGCGACCGATGACCGAGCCACGCTTGCAGTTCGAACAGGGACATCGGTTCCCGCGCGTTAAAGAGCTGGCTCGCGATGGTCGAGCGTGCCCTGTGGCTGCTGATCTGTCCGCGAGCATCCGCGCAAGGAATACCTGCCTTCCGGCAAAGCAAGGGAATGAGATGTCGGTTCAGGTACGCGCGTGGTATCGCCCTTGCACGATACGAGAAGAGGAAGTCAACCTGCTCTCCGGTTTTGACGTCGAGCGCAGCCGGTTGTACGGGACGTACTCGCTCCCACGCCGAGATTGCTTCGCCGACGACCGAATCAATCGGTTTGGTAAATGCAGTTCCGGTCTTGTGAACCGGAACGTCAAGCATCCGGCATTGTGTACCTGGTTGCCCTATTGATGGTTCTTCACGTACACAGCCAACTCGTAGCCGTACAATCTCATCGCTACGTAGTCCGGCGAAGAGCCATACGATACTCAACGCCTGCAGCATCTCAAGCGGATAATATCCGCCGGCGCGACGAATGCTCCCGGTCGGATGGCGGCGCCCCCTCGCGTTACCGCCGTGTCCGGGGAGATCATCGAGAGTCAGATTCAGCCCGGCCCAGAGAAGCTTGGCCCACAAGTCGTCAGCAATGGTACGGGGCGCGGGTCCTATCAATGCCTTGGTGGAGCGAGGCGTCGCAAAGGCTCGAAACGGATCAAAGCGGCGAGGAATCCATTCCCACTCCTGAAGATCAGCGAAGAAGCATCGCATCGCGCCGAGGAAAGCGTTCTTCGATCGTGCCGTTATTGGTTTGCCGAGCTTCCTGGCAACCGAGGTAGTCTTCCAGACGTAATCACCGACATGCATGCGCTCAACCGCACCAATATATTCTGCCGCCAGTTCCCGGGTCCATTGATCCGCTCGGGTGATCTCAGGGTGGGAAGCTCTCAACCACCGGCCAGCCTTCAGGACCATATCCCGAAGATGGCGGCGACTGGACGCCGTCAAGGTGCTGGTTGCCTCCCACCGTTCGATCAGGCTGACCCAGTCAGTGGCAATGCCAGAGACCCTTGCCACATAAATCGATTCCCTGTCGATTCCATTGCGCATTGAGGGTTCTTCCGCAAGTATCCCCAGTGAAGCCAGGACGCGTGCGAGCTGGAAGTACAGGGAGCTTCGATAGTTAGAGTTGTGAAAGCGTGCGCGAACGGAGGCGATGAACTCACTGGTCAGCGCTTCAAGTTCCGGTTGCTGCTGCACAAGCAGTAGTTCCGCCAACAGGCTCATCAGAGGTTTGCAAGGGCTACGATAGCCCCATGCAGCGGACACCTCCGTGACGCGTTGTAGTGTGCCTGCGAGCCGTTCCCTGCCAAAGATCTTCTCCGCCAGTGTCACCCGCTTCACTTCCCCCAGGTCAGGAATGTCGTTAAAGCAACGCAGCAGGTACGCTACCGCAATCAAGGCGTGACGTTCGCCACCGGCGTGCGGTTTGGGAAGGTGGGCTGCGAAGAAGGCTGCCTGCGTTGTTCCAAGAACCATGTGCCATGCGGCGGCATCCCAGGCCCAGAAGGATTGGTGCCGAATTGCGCAATGCTGTAGCAGCATCAGTCTCACGCGATCGTCGTAAAGATGCGTGCCATCAACAGCCGCGAGCGCGTCGTCGATCGGCGCAAGTAGACGATCAAGGCGCGACAGTCTTCCGAGCATCGCTCCTATCTTGCGTTCGTTGGCAACGGCGAGTGGAAGGTCCTGTGTCAGCACCTTCTGCTCGCTCGCGGTCAACCGGCTTCTCCGGTCATAGTTCGTGATATCGATCGGCCACGTCCATGTAGGTGTGCCAGCGACAGTTGGGGCGAGGGCCGCTTTGGACGAAGCCATCATGGTCGCTCTGCTACTGGGACGCACGCGAGCGCTTCAAGACGCCACGCGTGAACATGGTGCATGGTCGTTGCAAACCGGTCCGCGAGGTCATGCCCTGACAGATGCACGTATTGCCGCGTCGTTTCCAGATTCTGGTGACCAGCGAATCGGGCAATCTCATGCAGTTGCCAGCCCGCGCGAGCAAGATCCGTTAAACAAAGATGACGCAACGTATGCGTTGAAAACGCCGGAACGCCAGCCCGAATCGCGATAGAACGAACTACCTTCGACCAGGTCCACATACTGATTGGGGCGGCGTAGTTGCGTGGCGATTCCGAGAGAAATAGTTCGGTGCCATCGCCGCCCACGCTTCGTCGGTGTCGAAGGTAATCGCGGAGCAGTTCGCCGGATGTCGCAGAATATGGCACCACGCGTTCTCGATGCCCCTTGGTCGTCTCCGCCCTGATGCGCAGCAGCCGGTAGGCGGGATCGATATCGCTGCTCCGAAGCTGGCACAGTTCCTCCCGACGAAGTGCCGCGTCATAGGCAAGCGCCAGCATGCATCTATTACGCTTCGGCTCGTTGCGGACCACAGCCAGCAGGGCCACCCACTGCGCCTCTGTTGGGATCCACGGCAGTTTGTGAAACTTCTGGATGAGGCCTCGCTCACGACGCGCTCCGAAGCGACTGGATGCCGTATAGCGGCCACGGCTTACCGGATTGGTTCTGACGAGCCCCTCATCGACAAGAAACTCGAATAGCAGTCGGACTGCGGTGAGCCGCTGCTGCAGCGTTGCGTTTGACAGGAAGCCGCCCGAGTCGATGCGCACCACATTCGCATTTACTCGCCTTGGCTGCGTCCTCAGTTCGCCGACATACTGGGCGATAGTCTCGCGCGACACGCTGCGCAGATCAACGGAGCGGCTCACGGCAAAGCGAAGGAAGCCTTCTGTAGCGTACATGTAGGCCTTGATCGTATTCCTAGCTAGGCCGAGCATCACGCAACTCTCTATCCAGCGGCGAGCGCAAGAGTTCGAGGCGATGAGTGGATACCGTTCCCAGACCAGTTCGACGACCGCACTGTCTGAAGCCATGAATTGCTCCTCGCGAAGCGGATGCTTGCTCGTCAGTAAACGACGTTTCAAAACAAGCGCCCGAAACCGACATCGCCTTCGGCACGGGTTACCCACCGGGCCGCTCGCCTCTTGCTTTAGAGAAGCGGGCGGCGGCCCCGTGGATAACCCTGCGAAATCCGTATCTACCTCGCACACCAACCGACAGAAAGCGGGTCTACCGTAACACAGGTTCAATTCCAAATAACTTATAAGAGCACCGAACGCCGCTCATACCGTGCGCTGATCAACTCGAACAGTACCGACGTCTCCGCCTGGTCCTTGCTGACGTACGCGAAATCGTCAAGGATAAGGAGATCGAAGCGATCCAGCCGGTTGATGGCAGATTCGAGAGCCAGTTCACGTCGCGCAACCTGCAACCGCTGCACAAGGTCGGTGGTGCGGGCGAACAGGACTTTCCAGCCCTTCTCCAGCAGGCTCAGTCCGATGGCCGACGATAAATGCGACTTGCCCCCGCCGGGCGGCCCCATGAGAATCAGGTTGGCGCCATTGCGCAGCCAGCCGTCGCCAGCGCAAAGCGCCGAAACGTGTGCCCGGGACACCATCGGGACCGCGTCGAAATCGAAGTTCTCCAGCGTCTTGCCCGGCAGCAGTCTGGCTTCCCTGAGGTGGCGTTCGACCCGGCGTCGATCGCGCTCGGCGATCTCGTGTTCGGCCAGCGCCATCAGCAGGCGAGCGGCGGGCCAGCCTTCAGTATCGGAACGTTCGGCAAAGCTGGACCAGATCTGCTTGATGGCGGGCAGCCGCAAATCGTTGAGCAGCAGTGACAGGCGGGTGGCGTCGAAATCGTGACTCATGCTGCCACCTCCGTTGCGGTGTCGAGCAGGGCCTCGTAGTCGCGTAACGAAGCCAGCTGGACGTGCACCTGCGGCACGGCTGCGGGTTGCGGTGCGAAACGCGAAACCAGTGCGCCCAGATCGGGTAACTGTCCATCGTCCAGGCAGTGCTGCAGCGCCTCTGCCAGTTGCGCCTCGCAGTTGCGTTCGTGGGCCAGGCTGAGCAGTTCAACCATGGTCTTGCATGCCGCACGCTCCGGCAGTTGCTCACACAGGCGTTCGAAGGTCAATCGATAGGCCTCGCGCGGAAAGACCTGATCGCGGTAGACCAGGTTGAGCAGCGCCATGGGCTTGCGGCGTAACGCGTGGATGATGTGCCGGTAGTTGATGACGTGGCCGTGCTTGCCGTTGGCGCCTGGGCGGCCGCGCTGCAGCGTCATCATGGCCGTGCTGCCCAGGAACAGTTCCAGCCGGTCGTCATACAGCCGCACACGCAGTCGATGACCGATCAGGCGAGACGGGACGGTATAGAACACCTTGCGCAGGACGAAGCCACCGGTGGAACTGACGTACACACGCGTTTCCTCGTAGTCGCCCGTACGCTGCGCCGGCAGTGGCTGAAGCAGCGCTCGCTCGGCCTCAATGCGCTTGCCATTACGCGCGTTGATGCGACCGACGATCTCGTCGATGAAGCGGCGATAGGCCTCGAGCCCGGCAAAGTCGTTACTGCCGCGCAGGAGCAGCGCATCACGCACCGCGCTCTTGAGGTGGCCGTGAGGGCTCTCGATGGAGCCGTTCTCGTGGGCGATGCCACGGTTGTTGCGCGTAGGCTGCATCCCGTAATGAACACACAGCGCTTCGTAGCGCGTGGTCAGGTCTTCGTGCACTTCACGCTCGAGATTGCGGAACGCCGCGGACAGGCTGTCGCTGCGATGCTCGCGCGGCGCGCCACCGAGTGCCCAGAGCGCGTTCTGCAGCCCTTCGGCCAGCGCGACATAGCTCTCGCCGCCGAGAATAACGTGAGCGTGTTCAAAGCCCGAGCAGGCCAGGCGAAAGTGATACAGGCGATGTTCCAGCGCGACGCCGGCCACGGTGACACCCAGACTGTCCATCTCGGTGAAGTCGGACAAGCCGAGACGACCGGGCTCGTGTACCTGACGGAACACGACGTCACGCTCCTTGCCATGGAGTGCGCGCCAGTCGCGAATACGTCGCTCCAGTGTTCGGCGCACGTTGCGCGAGAGGTCTGGATGGCGCCGAAGCATCTCGTCCAGTACGGCCACGGGCCGGATAGCCGGCGCGGACTGCAGCAACGGGACGATCTCGGCGTCAAAGATCGCAGCCAGCGGATCCGCGCGCCGGCGCTCGCGGGGCGCCGTCTTCTGCGATGGCAGTCGCCGGTCCTGTTCGATGCGATAACCCGTGGCGGTGCTGAACCCGGCGCGCGCAGCCGCCTGAGTTGGTCCTTCCTTGAGTCTGTACTTCATGTAGAGCCTCATCTGATGGTCGTTGATGTGTCGTCCGGGCACTGCGCCTCCCTTGACATGGAAGGCTCAGTTCATACCCGATCTACCGCGACCACCGACAAGGCTCTCCAATGACGGGGGGCTCCTCGGCGCGGCGTGGCGGCAGCGGTTCCGGGCTACGCCCTTCACCGCTGCCGCCACGCCTGTACTCTCATCCTGATTGACGCGCTGCTCTCACCTTGATTGACGCGCGGCAGTCCGATCGGCGATACATGTGAACGGCAGGTTCTGGCCGCAGTGCGCCCCACAGTTGAGCGCGCCGATCGTGCCGGTGGCACGTTTCATGCAAAAGGCGTAAGGCCCATTTCGCTCGTCGGGTTCGCTTCATAGCCGCTGTTCAGCGCCGAAAACGCCGGCGCTATCGAGCATCTCAACCAGTCCTTCGGGATAGATCGTCTCAGCGGTGCTGGACAGTTCCTCCCGGCTCCACCAGTGATGATCCACCATCACTTCCCTCTCTTCGGCGGTCCAACCGTCACGCGAGATGGACTCCGTGTCGGTATCGACGACGAAATACTGCTCGACGGCGAGCACGTGCTCGCCGTCCGGTAACCGCAAGGGCACTTCGCGTCGACCAACCGGCTGCGATACCTGCGCCTTGCGAATACCTGTTTCTTCGCGAAGTTCGCGTATCGCCGCGTCCGCGAAAGTCTCGCCATGCTCGACACCGCCGCCCGGCGTCGCCCAATAGGCCTTCCCAGCGAGCGCACCGGATTTATGCACGAAGCGGAACAACAATACGCGCCGCTCTGGATTGGTTATTAGAAGCCTGGCGGAAGGCCGCTCGCGCATCGGATTCGTCGATTTCTCGTACAGTGACCAGACATAGCCGCAGGCGTCTGGCTCAGCGTACTGCCCTACCCGGATAAAGCCGAGCGATTCGTAGTAGGCGCAAAGCTTCGCGTTGTGGACGGCGCAGTCGAGTCGGATAAAACGCCGGTTCATGGCGCTGAGCTTGTCACCGCACCAATCAAGGATGAAACTGCCGAGTCCGCGGCCATTGAAGCCTTTTCGCACACACAGCCCATGGACATAACCGGCGACCGGTTCTTGCGGCCCCCAGTGTTTTTCATCATCCAGGTCGAGCACAAAGGTGCCGACCGGATTGCCGTCCAGCTCAACGATATACACCACCTTCTCAGAGACGCTTTCTCGCACCCACCTCTCGGAAAATCCGTCTCCTCCCTTACCCCAGGCATAGTCGCGGTGAGCCACCTTCGTTGCATGCGCATCGTTCCGGATCTGGGTAACGACCGGTACGTCTTCTGCCGTTGCCCTGCGGATGCTTTGGGAGGTCATCGCTCATATCTCCGTTGAGGCGTCTCCGTGAAAAGAAGCGCGTCTACGACAGCGGGGGTGCGAGAACACCGGCATTCACATACCCCACGACCGTGCGCGCGATTCGCCTTGGGTGCGGGTTTCGCGCAAAAGGCATAACCCGACCCGTTGCTGCCGCTCGGCGTCTCGCGCCCAGTGCGGCGCGATTCGGAGTGCAGCGGTCACTCGTTGGGTGACCCTCCATGCGAGTTCTCGACCTTTGCGGACAAGAAGGCTGTAGCGGGGGGCTTTATAGACATCCTCGCCGCGCAAACGACGAATCTTGGGCTTCGTTGCATGCAAATGCGTCGACCAATCGCTTTCTATCCATCCGCGAACATTGCAAGATCGGCCTATTGCGTTCACTAACACAGCCGGCGGTGTTAAGCGCGCGCTCGAGCGCCGGAGCAGTTGCACGCGCGTCTGGATGCGGCTAAGAGCGCCGCGTGAAAAAGTACGCCTGAACTCTACCTATAGACCATTAGCCTTGACGTTACTCTCATCTTAAGTCAGTTGAATAGTTACGGCAGCGTTGCATGCGGGGCAATTTGTGCTAACTGACGCAGAAGTATACCGTGTGGTTTTTGGACTGGAGCCTATGGTACCAACCAGTGGCCCTCTAGGATTTGTCGGGACTGGACTGGTTGCCTGAGCTGTAATGATATTAAATATGTCAAATGCTACAACTTGAAGCAGTCGTATATCATCAGTTTCCAATGTCATTCCAAGCTCGAGATTTCGCTTCAGATTCCGGACCTGCTCTTCAATAGCCCGAACTGAATTTGCATTTCTCTGTGTATCAGACATGGATGTCTCCTACTGGTAGGTATTAATGAATTTCTCAATGGTTTCAGAAGCATTTACTTCATTTTCGTATGTGAGATGCACGGCTACTGCTGCACCTGCAGCGCGACTTACTCTAACAAATTCTGCCGCGGCAGATAAATCGTTCATGAAATCTCGCAGAGGTCGTGTGATGCCGAATGCCTTGATCATATTCGCGTCCAGGATACGTGTCGTACAACCCAACGCAGCAACGCTGTCAATCCAGTTGCGTACCGCTTGAACGCGTGAGAAATCCTCGGGCGTCGCATTTAGGGGATCCGTGAGCACGTACCGTGCTTCACCGATGTCCTTGAATCGCGTCAGAAACTGCTCCCACATATCTATTGTTAATTTTCTCGATTCAAGTTGTCTACCAAGGCGCCAAATCAGTACGGTCACAACTAACCCAAAAAAAGCGATCAAATTGCTGGCGGTAAGGGTAGGGGTAGCTTCTAGTTTGGCATCGTAGCGGCCTTTCATTTCCGAAATTTGCTTCACAATCGATCGATTTTCTTGCGTCAGCTCCTGGATTGAAGCTTTTAGCTCCGCCTCCGATAGAGCACGTTGGCGTATCTCTTCCTGGAAGTTACGTTGGAGATCGGCGTAGCGGACGTCCGCGAGCGGCGCGGTACCAACGTGATGCCCACTTGCGTTCGCGCCGGCCGCTGCATCTGGCCGGAAAATGAGCATTATCATTACCAACATGGAGAAACGAATGTTCATTTTCTTCTGTCATGGAGATATTGCGCCTGTTCGTTAATAGAGTTAGCGCTCAAAAGCCGAATAGCGCTATTAGGGGCGTTCTCTAGGGGCGCACAACTTGCGTGCGTTGTCGGGCATTCGAAGAAGACCATCGGTCCTTCGACGCTTGCGGCAGAGAATGGTACCGGTCCGAAAGCACGCACCCGGTGGCTATGAGAGGTGTATGGTCGCGGCGATCGGGGTGTGAGCAACAGAAAAACGATGCCAGTACGCGTACCCGCGCAGCAAGGGCCGACATTCGTCACTGTCGACATGGGAATGCCGGAAATGCAACGTGTACCCGCCTCATGAACGCCGACAGCGAACGTCGGGAATGGCCTTCAAGCAACACTTCAACATTGCGAATTGGATGGCCGGTTCCGGGGAGTGGAACCGACGTCTGAATGTCTGAGCGACGACGGGTGCGAATGGCGCTTCATGGCCGACTGCGGCCGATGCAGTTGGCCATAGCCGACCTGAATCGCTCTGTCGCGACGCGCCTGACCGGCCGTTCAACTGGCGGCGCCTGGGCGTCGCCACATCCTTCATCGAGAAACTGAAGTCGATTGGCGTGGCGGAGAACTGGACACGAATCTATTGGATAACGAACGGCGACAACATGGCGGCTCAGGCCACGTATGACCGGGTGGCGAAACGCAGCGGGCACGTCCGCTACGAGATCGCGTTAGACGACTGACCTTTGCATACAGTCATCACGCATGGGGGAGCGTGTCGTAGATCTTGTCCGCGATGACGTGGCATACGCCCCCTTGTGCCTTACCCCTCCTCCTGCTGCAAATCCCGCAGAACATTCATGAATGCGCGAACCTTTGCGCTCAGCAAGCGGCGCGAGTGAAAGAGCGCCCAGATCTCGACGGGCGCGCCTACCGTTCCCCAGCAAGCGAGTCGCCCTTCCGCGATGTCCCGACTGACCAACAGACGGGGCAAAACCGCCGCGCCCACGCCTTCGAGCACCGCTTCACGCGCCATCAACAGCGACGACAGTCGCAACACGGGCGTCGGTTTGATCGCTCTCGTACCGCCGTCTTCGGTGCAAACCTCCCAAAGTGCGCCCGGGGTCGTGGCCGCGTACATGACGGCCGGCACCACCCACGTGCGGGTATCGGGAACCGCCGTTGGCATCGCCAGGGAAGGCGCCGCCACGAGAAGCCGCTGATCGCCCAGGATGCGCCGGCCGACAAGGGTTTCGTCGCGGGGCGGATCGATCCGGATGACGAGGTCGTACCCCTCGTCCACAGGATCGACGGCCCGATCTTCCGCAATGACTTCGAGCTCGACCTGGGGCCAGGCAAGCGCAAAGCGCACGGCGATCCGGCTCAGCACGACGTGTGCGAACACCACGGGCGCACTGATGCGCAATCGTCCCCGCGCGACGGGGGCGCTCGAGGCAATCGCTTCCCCAGCCTCCTGAATTTCCGCCAGCAGCCCGCGCGTGCGCTCGTGGAGTGCGAGCCCCTCTTCGGTGAGGCGAAGCCTGCGTGAACCGCGTTCGATCAACCTGACGCCAAGGCTTTCCTCCAGCTCGGCAACGCGGCGCGACAAGGTGGCCTTCGGCCGGTCGAGCGCCCGGCCCGCCGGGCCAAACCCGCCGTGCGCCGCCACCGCATTGAAATCGGCAAGCGAAATCAGATCCATGATCGTTCCATTTTTGAGACGAGCAGTCTGAATTCTGTCACTTTCGGCGCACCCATGAAACGCCTATTGTTCACCTCGTGGACGAACCGGTCCCAGCCCTTTCCAGGAGATCATCATGGCAATCCTCGTTACAGGCAGCACAGGCGTCATCGGCAAACAGGTTCTCGAACATCTGCGCGGCAGCGGCGCCGAAATACGCGGTCTCACCCGTACGCCAGAGCGCGCGGCATTCCCCGATGGTGTCGCCGCAGTCAAGGGCGACCTGGCCGACCTCGACGCCGTCCGGCAGGCGATGAACGGCGTCAGCACGCTGTTCCTGCTGGCGCCGAACGCGGCGGACGAGCTCACTCAGGCACTCCAGACGCTAAGCGTCGCGCGCGAGGCAGGCGTGAAAGGCGTGGTCTACCTTTCGGTTTTCAAGGGAGAGGATTACGTCGATGTGCCGCACTTCACCGGCAAGTACACGGTCGAGCGCATGATCGAACGTCTCGACTTGCCGGCGACCGTGCTGCGCCCCGCCTATTTCATCCAGAACGACGCTCGCTTGAAAGAGTCGCTGCTTTCGTACGGCATCTACGGCATGCCGATCGGCGCAAAAGGCATTTCGATGGTCGACGTTCGAGATATCGGCGACGCCGCCGCCCGAGCGTTGCTGCGCCGCGAGCGGGCCAGCGATCCACTCCCGCGGGAGACGTACGAACTCGTCGGGCCCGATGTGATCGATGCAGAAACTGCCGTCGCGGTGTGGACTGAAGCGCTGGGACGTCCGGTCCGTTATGGCGGCGACGATCTCGAACGCCTCGAGGCACGCCTCAAAGCGGCTGCCCCGGCATGGCTGGCATACGACATGCGATTGATGATGGCCCGCTACCAACAGGATGGTGCCGCTGCTTCCTCCGCGGATGTCGAGCGTCTCGCGACACTTCTGGGACGTATGCCACGTTCATATCGCGACTTCGCGCTCGCGACGGCCAGGACCTGGGCGCTCGAGTCCTGACCTGAAGAGCGATACGCCTCCCGGACCGACTGCGCCGCCTCGACCGCCCCGGCCCGCTCCCCCTAAAACGCCTTGCGCATCTGCACCCAGCAGTGCACGGACGTATTGGCATTGGCGCTGAGAATCTCCGGCGTCCTGCCGAACGGGAATGCCACACTGGCGCTCACCAGCAGCTTGTACGGCCCGTTCCACTGCACGCCGAAGCCTGCACTGCTCAACTGCCCCGTGTTGGGCCCGGGAACGAACGTATCCTTGTACTGCTGCACCCAGCCCGTATCGACGAACGCGGAAAACTGCCAGATGCCCGGGATATTCTGGAACGTCGCGTCGTGCCGGTATTCGAACGTCGCCAGATAACCGCGCGAGCCGGACAGCACACCCACGTCGTAGCCGCGCACGCTATCGGGGCCGCCCAGGTAGAACTGCTCGGAGGTATCGAGGTTCTTGCTCGCGTTCTGCCCGGAGAAGCCGAAATAAAGCGCGTCGCTCTTCGTGAGCTGTTGCAGCCGCGAGAGCGAAAGCGCGAGCTTGACGTAATGGCCGGCCGCATCCGCGCCGAACTGGTCGATGATGTCGGTTTGCAGATTGTTCGCAGACCTTACGCCATAGGTCATCGCCAGGCGCCCATTGGAAACGCCGGTTGAATCGAGCTGGTCGCCCGACAGCGTCGTCGTCACGCTATTCGTATGGCGATCGTTCTGCAGGCCGATCACGTCGATGTTGTCGTTGAGCCTGCGGAAGTCGTACTCGATCTGGCCGTACAGATTGCCCTGCGTATTGCGGATCAGCGGCTGCGCGAGCACCGCCCCGGCCACGAAGGCCGAGCCGTGCGCATCGAGGTCCGAGAGGTCGTTGCGCAGATGATAGTTGAGCCCGGACACCGTGGCCCCGAGCGTCGTGCCCTGGCCATTGAGCAGGTAGCGGTAGTCCATGCGCCCGTAGGTCATGCCGGGGCCCGTGGTCAGCGCGCTGAAGTCCAGCAGGTCGCCCTGGTTGAACGGTCCGTTGATGAACAGGTTGCCGCTGCCGCGCACGCGTCCGCTATAGGGGTCGCCGAAGTTGTCCACGCCGGCGTCGCCGCTCACGCGCTGCTGCGGCGTCACGTCGACGAGCAGGTCCGAGGTGCCCACCTGTTGTCCGGGCCGCAGCGTCGAGCTCACCTCCGCGCCGGGAATGTCCTGCATCAGCAGCAGCGTGCGTTCGAGCTGGAACTCGCTGACCGGCTGCCCGGACTGCAGGGCCGCGAGCGTGTTGTTGAGCACGCGGCTCGATACGCTGCTCTGGTTGTTCAGCGATACGGCGCCGTAGCGCGCCTCGGCCACGTCGATGCGCACCACCCCGCCCTCGATCGTTTGCGCGGGCACGTAGGCGGTGGCGAGCGGGTAGCCATGCTCGTGATAGACGTCGCTGATGCTATCGGCCAGCGCGTTCAGGTCGGCGAGCGTGAGGTTCTTGCCCTCGCCCGCGGCAACCACCTGATGCAGCAGTTCGGTCGGCAGCTCGGTGTTGCCCGTGATCTCGATCTTGCGGACCGGGAATGTCTTCGTGTTATCGGCCGGCGCTTCTTTCGGCTGCTGGATCGTGAGATCGAGGTTCGAGGATGGCGGCTGCACCGAAGGCTGCGGCACCTGCTGAAGCAGCTGGCCGCTGCCGCTGTTGGGCGCCGCCACGCGAACCTGCGCGTGCGCGGCCAGCGCCGCGGTGGCAACCGTGATGGCGAGACAAATCCGTGTTTTACGCAAGCGGTTCGAGCGAATCTCGATCATGGTATGTAGATGTCTTGTCGCGCTGCCGCGCGTGCATTGTTCTGCGTTGTCTTTTGCCTCCGCCTGGAGGCCTCACTCAGTTCGCGGGCAAGCGGACCCCTCCGTTGAGCACCGTGAGCGCGAGCCCGGGATGGAAGTCCGCGTGCGACACATTGCGCTCGTTCGGATGCTCTTCCTGTTTCTGGTTGCCGGCGTAGCTGCCCTGTGCGGTGTCCGACGCAGTGCCGTATGGCGTCGTCGGGTCGTCGGGCGCGAGCGGCGCCTGGACGCTCGCGAGCGTGCCCGCAGGCACCGGCGGAACCGGCGCGATGATGTCGGCGGTCAGCCCGGTGGGTTGCACGAGCACGTAATTGCCGACATCGGCGCCGCCCGTCGTCATCGCCGTGGTCACCGGCTTGTCGATGCCCACGGCCGGGTTGTTGAAGTAGCCCACGTCGGCGTTGCCGAGCGTCACCGTGTCGTTGCCGAGCACGCCGGAGAGCCGTGCGCCCGTGAGCGCGTCGAGCACGGTGCCGTCATAGGCCCGGTTGGTCGTTAGCGTGCCCACCACCGTGAGCGGCGCGGGCGTGACCGTCACCCAGTCCACGCCGCCCGCCAGCGTGTAGTTCCCGGCGAGCGCCGCCCCATTGCCGGTGAGCGTGTAGCCGCCGAGCCCGCCCGCGGCGAAGGCATTCTGATTGCCGACGTTCTTCGTCGCGAGCGTGCCGCTGCCCGAGAGCGTGAGCGTCTCGCCGTTCACGCCCTGGAGCACGCCGTTCGCGCCGAACAGGCCCGCCGCCGCGCCAGTGGTCGCGTCGTACACGCGGCTGCCCGTGAGGTTGAGGACGACCGGCGTGATGTCGGCGAACGTGCTCGCCGTCGTGTTGAACGTGTAGTTGCTCGCGCCCGCGCCGCTTGCCGTGATGCCCGCCACCGAGACGGCAATGCCGTTGCCTGCGTTGGGCGTGGCGAAGCTGGCCGACTGCTCGCTGAAGCTGATGTTGTCGCCGCTCAGGATGCCGTTGCTCGCGAGACCGACCGTGGCCGCGCTCGTGCCGTCGTAGACCTTGTTCACGCCCGTTGCCGTCACGGTGACGGCCAGCGGCGTAATGGTGACCCAGTCCACGCCGCCAATGAGCGTGTAGTTGCTCGCCAGCGTGGTGCCGTTGCCGGTGAGCGTATGGTTCGTGCCCCCTCCCGCAATGAACGGCTGTTCGCGTCCGACGTTTCTCGTCGTGAGCGTGCCGTTGCCGGAAAGCGTCAGCGTCTGCCCGGCCACGCCCGTGAGCTGCCCGTTGTTGCCGAAGAGGCTCGCGTCGGCCAGGTTCGTGCCGTCGTAGACGCGGGTGCCCGTGAGGTTCAGCACGTAGGGCAGGATGTCCGCGCTCGTGGTCGCCGTGTTGCTGTACGTGTAGTTGCCGAGGTCGCTGCCCGTGCCCGTGATGCCGGCTACGTTCACCGGAATGCCTCTGCCCGCGTTCGCCGTGGCGAAGTTCGCGCTGCCGGCCGTGAAAGTGGCGGTATCGCTGCCCACGAGGCCGCTCACGGTCAGCCCGTTGAGCGTGGCCGTGGTCGTGGCGTCATACGTCTTGTTCTGCGCGGTGGCCGTGATCGTCAGCAGCTTCGGCGTGATGTCCGCGCTCGTCAGCACCACGGAGTGTCCGAACGAGTAGTTGCTGAGGTCCGTGCCGCTGCCGGTGAGGCCGACGACGATCGGGATACTCGTGCCGACGTTGGCCGTGGTGAAATTGGCCGAGTCGTATCCCACCTGCGCGTTGTCGCCCTGAACGAGGCCACTTACGCTGAAGCTGCCGAGCGTCGCCACCGTCGTGCCGTCATAGACCTTGTTGTTGCCCGTGGCCGTGATCGTCAGCGCCTTCGGCGTGATGGTGACCCAGTCGCCGCTGCCGAGGCCCAGCGTGTAGTTGTTCGCGAGCGCGCTGCCGTTGCCCGTGAGCGTATAGCCCGAGAGGCCGTTCGCGGCAAATGGATTCTGCGTGCCGACGTTCTTCGTGGAGAGCGTGCCGGTGCCGGAAAGCGTCAGCGTTTCGCCGTTCACGCCGGTGAGCACGCCGTTGTTGCCGAACAGGGCGGCATCGGCGCCCGTCGTGCCGTCGTAGACGCGCGTGCCTTGCAGGCTCAGCAGATACTTGAAGATATCCGCGGTCGTGGTGGCCGTGGTGGCGAACGTGTAATTGCCGAGGTCGCTGCCCGTGCCCGTGATGCCCGTTACGTTGACCTGGATGTTGTTGCCCGCGTTCGCCGTAGCGAAGTTCGCGCTGCCGGCCGTGAAGGTGGCGGTGTCGCCGCCCACGAGGCCGCTCACGCTCAGGCCATTGAGCGTGGCCGTGGTCGTGCCGTCATACGTCTTGTTTTGTGCGCTGGCCGTGATGGTCAGCGGTCTCGGCGTGATGTCCGCGCTCGTCACCGCCACCTTGCTGCCGAACGTGTAGTTGCCGATGTCCGCACCGGTGGCGTAGAGAAGGACCGTGATCAGGATGTTCTGTCCGACATTGGCGGTGGCGAAATTGGCCGAGTTGTAGTTCACCGCTGCGTCGTCGCCCGCCACGAGGCCGTTCACGGTAAAGCTGCTGAGCGTGGCGTTCGTGGTGGCGTCGTAGACCTTGTTCTGGCCCACGGCCGTGATCGTCAGCGCTTTCGGCGTAATGCTGACGAAGTCGCCAATGCCGGTGCCCAGCGTGTAATTGCTCGCGAGCGCGCTGCCGTTGCCCGCGAGCGTGTAGCCCGAAAGGCCGCCGAGCGTGGCGAACGGCTGCGCCGAATTCACGTTCTTGCTCGCGAGCGTGCCGCTGCCGGAAAGCGTGAGCGTTTCGCCGTTCACGCCGGTGAGCACGCCGCCCGCACCGAACAGCGTGGCGTTGGCGCCCGTCGTGCCATCGTAGACGCGCGTGCCTTGCAGGACCAGCGTATAGGGCGTGATGTTCGCCGTGATGCCCGTGGGCTGCGTCAAGGTGTAGTTGCCCGCATCCGTGCCGCTCAGCCCGAAATTGGTGGCGACCGCGATGCCATTGTTGACGTTCGGACTCGCAAACGTGCCGGTGGCAGTGTTGGTCAGGGTGACCGCGTCGCTGCCAAGCACACCGCTTAGCGCCGCGTTCTGGAGGGCTGCGTTGGTGGTGCCATCGTAGACCTTGTTGGCAGCGGTGGTGCCGGTCACGCTCAACGGGGCGGGCGTGACCGTCAGCCAGTCGGTGCCCGCGAGTGTGTAGTTGCTGGCGAGGCCGCCATTGCTGCCGTTGCCGAGTGCGAGCGTGCCGAGCGCAAACGGCTTCTGGCTGCCGACGTTCTTGTCGTTGAGCACGCCTGAACCGCTGAGGGTGACCGTTTCGCCGTTCACGCCCGTGAGCGTGCCGCCGCCGAAGTTGCTTGCGTCGGCGCTGGTCGTGGCGTTGTAGACGCGCGAGCCGGTCAGGTTCAGCACGTAGGGCGTGATGCTCACCCAGTCCGTGCCGCCGGCAAGCGTGTAGTTGCTCGCGAGCGCAGTACCGTTGCCCGTGAGGATGTAGTCCGTGGTGCCGTTCGCGCCGAACGGCACCTGAGTGCCGACATTCGGCGAGGAAAGCGCGCCAGCGCCGGAGAGTGTGAGCGTTTCGCCGTTCGTGCCGGTGAGCACGCCGTTGTTGCCGAACAAGGTGGGAGCGGCGTTCGTGGTGCCGTCGTACACGCGCGTGCCCTGAAGGCTCAGCACGTAAGGCGTAATGTTCGCCGTGACGCCCGTGGGCTGCGTCAAGGTGTAGTTGTCCGCATCCGTACCACTGAGCCCGAAGTTGGTGGAGACCGCGATGCCGTTGTTGACGTTCGGGCTCGCAAACGTGCCGGTGGCGGTGTTGGTCAACGCGACCTGATCGCCGCTGAACACGCCGCTTAGCGTCGAGTTGTTGAGGACCGCGTTGGTGTTGCCGTCGTAGACCTTGTTGTTGGCCGTGGTGCCGTTCACGGTCAGTGGCGCGGCCGTGACCGTCAGCCAGTCGGTGCCGCCTGCGAGCGTGTAGTTGCTGGCGAGGCCGCCGTTGCTGCCGTTGCCGAGCGTGAGCGTGCCGAGCGTGAACGGCTTCTGGGTGCCGACGTTCTTGTCGCCCAGCACCCCCGAACCGCTCAGGGTGACCGTCTCGTTGTTCACGCCGGCGAGCGTGCCGCCGCTGAACAGGTTGGCGTCGGCGCTGGTCGTGGCGTTGTAGACGCGCGAGCCGGTCAGGCTCAGCACGTAGGGCGTGATGTTGGCGCTCGTCGTGGCGGTGCTGTTGTCCAGCACATAGTTGGTGGAATCGGCGCCGCTCATGGTGATGCCGGACACGTTGATGGTGATGCCGGTGCCCACATTCGGCGTGACGAAAAGCGCCGAGGTGTCGCTGAACGTCACCTGGTCGCCCGGCGCCACCTGGGCGCTCGAAAGGCCGACCGTGGCCGTGGTGGTCGCATCGTAGACCTTGTTCTGCCCGGTCGCGGTGGCCACGGCAATGTGCAACGCGCTGATGTCGGCCGTGATGCCGCTCGGCTGCTGCACGATGTAGTTGCCCGAATCGGTGCCGCTCAGCCCGAAGTTGGTGGACACCGGGATGTCGTTGCCGACGTTCTTGGTAGCGAACGTGCCATAGACGGTGTTGGTCAGCGCCACCTGATCGCCGCTGAACACGCCGTTGAGCACCGAGTTGTGGATGGTCGCCGTGGTGGTTCCGTCGTACGTCTTGTTGTCGGCATAGGTCCCGCTCACGGTCAGCGTGTAGGGCGTGATCGTCAGCCAGTCCGTGCCGCCCACGAGCGTGTAGTTGCTGGCCTGGCCGGTGCCGTTGCCGAGCGCGAGCGAGCCGAAGCTGGCGAACGGCTTCTGGGTGCCCACATTCTTGTCGTTCAGCGTGCCGGTGCCGGTCAGCGTCAGCGTCTCGCTGTTGACGCCGGTATTGATCGTGCCGCCCGGCGCGAAGACGCTCGAGTCCGCGTTGGTCGTGGCGTCGTAGACGCGCGTGCCCTGCAGATTGATGATGCGGGCCAGGATGTTGGCCGTGGTATTCGCCGTCGTATTGTTCAGCGTGTAATTGCCGGCGTTGGCGCCCGTAGCGGTGATACCCGTCACCGTGACCGGCAAATCTTGCCCGACGTTGGCCTGCGAGAAGCTGGCCGAATAGCTGAACGTCAGGTTATCGCCCGCAATCAACGGCGAGTTGGTGAGGTTGACCTGGGCATTCGTGGTGCCGTCGTAGTACTTGTCGATGCCGGTGGCCGTGACCGTGATGCCGAGCGGCGTGATGTTCGCGGTAATCCCCGTGGGCTGAATGAGCGTGTAATTGCCCGAGTCCGTGCCGGAGATCGTCATGCTCGTGGAGACCGGCTTGCCATTGCCCACGTTCTTGTTGTTGAACTGGCCAAGCGTGGTGTTGCCCAATGCCACCTGGTCCGAGCCCAGCACGCCGTAGAGCGTCGCGCCCGATAGCGCAGCGTTGGTGTTGCCGTCGTAGACCTTGTTGGCCGCCGCGGTGTTGAGCACCGTCAGCTGCGCGGGCGTGATGGTCACCCAGTCCACGCCGCCCACGAGCGTGTAGTTGCTCGCGAGGCCGCTGCCGTTAACGAGCGTCAGCGTGTTGAGGCCGGAAGCGCCGGCAACGAACGGCTGCTGATTGCCCACGTTTTTGGTGGACAGCACGCCGGCCCCGGTCAGGCCCAGCGTTTCGCCGTTGACGCCGGCGATCGTGCCGTTGCTCGTGAGGAACAGGCTCGAATCGGCGCCGGTCGTGGCGTCGTAGACGCGCGTGCCCTGCAGATTGATGATCTTGGCCGTAATCTCGCCCAGCGTGCCGGTTGCCTCGGTCGGCAGACTGTAGTTCGACAGGTTCGTGCCCACCGCCGCCGAGTAGTCGGACGGCTCGAGCGTCGCGCCAAGGCCGACGTTGGTGCCCACATTGGGCGACAGGTAGCCGCTCGCGGCGGTCTGCGTGATCGTGGCGCTCTGATTGCCGACAAAGCCCGAGAGCGTGAAATCGGACGCGCCAAGCGTCACCGAGGTCGTGCCGTCGTACTGCTTGATCGGGTTGCCCGTGATCGTGACCGTGATCGGCGCCGGCGTGATGTTCGCAAACAGGCCCGAAGGCTGCGACACGGTGTAGTTGCCCGCCTGCGGGCCGCTCACGGTAAAGCCGCTCGCGGTGACCAGCAGGTTGTTGCCCACGTTTGCGGTGATGAACTGGCCTGTGGCGCCGCCCGACGAGAGCGTGACGCTGTCGCTGCCGAGCACGCCCGAGAGCGTGGCATTGCCGGTGTTGATCGTGGCGGTGGTCGTGGCGTCGTACACCTTGTTGTTCGCCACCGCGCCGGTCACGGTGAGCGGCGCGGGCGTGATGTTCGCGGCAAGCCCGGTGATAGGCTGCAGCGTGTAGTTGCCCGCCGCGCTGCCCGAGATGCCGAAGCCGCTCGCCGTGACGGCAATGCCGTTGCCCACGTTCGACTGGGCGAACGTGCCGGTGGTGGACGTGTTGAGCGTGACGTTGCCCGCGTCGGACGGCACGAGACCCGAGAGCGACGCGCTGCTCACATTGAGCGTGTCGGCCGTGGTGGTGTCGTAGACCTTGTTGGTCGCGTAGGCGTTGATGATGTACAGCGGCGCGGGGGTGATGATCCCCGGCCCCGAGGCGGTGAGGGGCAACAGGTAATTGCTGAGCAGCGTGCCGCTGTTGGCGGTGTAGTTGCCCGGCACGAGCGATCCGCTGACGATCCAGGTGCCCGCGTTCGCGCTCGCGTAATTGAACTGCGAGGTCGGTGTCACGGTGGCGCCCTCGCCGCTCACGAAGCCGGCGACCGTCAAGTTGCTGCCGGTCACGGGTGCGATCGTGTCGCCGTTGTAGACCTTCCTCGGCAGGCCGGAGACATAGACGGTCAGCGGCGCCGGAAGAATGGTGCCCATGCCATACGCCGCGACCGGGAACGAATAGTTGTTGAGGTCGGTTCCGGCATTCGGCGTCAGTTCGGACTGCGTAAGGCTCGCCGTCACCGGCTGGGACCCGGCGTCCTTCGACGCGTACTGCCCGGTGATGGTCTGGTTGACCGTCGCGCCCTGGCCGCTGACGAAGCCGCTAAACGTGAAGCCGTCTGCAGGAATCGTGGCGGTCGTGGTGCCGTCGTAGGTCTTGGTCGGGTTGTCCGTGATCGACGCCGTCAGCTCGCCGGGGCCGATCTGCCGCTTCACGATCGTGCCCATGCCCGTCGCGAGGGTCGGCAATGCGTAGTCGGTGAGCAGCGTGTTCGGGCCGGCCTGGTAGTCGCCGGCCGGAATCGTCGCGCTCACGTTCCAGTAGCCGACGTTGGACGACGCATAGGTGCCCGTCGGCGGGTAGGGATTCAGGGTGATGCTCTCGCCGGGGATCGCGCCGGCCACCTGGTAGTTGTTGGCCCCGAGCGAAGCCGTATCGTTGCCGTCGTAAGTCTTGGTCGGGTTGTTGATGATGGTGACGGTCACCGGCGCGGGCGTGATGATCCCGCTCGATGCGCTGATCGTGGGCGAGAACGTGTAGTTCGACATCGCCGTGCCGGCCGCCGGCACGAAATCGGAAGGCGTGAGCGACGCGTTGATGGGAATATTGGTGCCCGCATGCGACGTGGCATAGGACCCCGACACCTGGTCGATGGTCGCGCTCTGCCCGCCCACGAAGCCCGTGATCGTGTAGTTCGACTGACCGAGCACGACATGGTTGGTGCCGTCGTAGACCTTGGTCGGCGAGCCGACCAGCGTGATCGTGAGCGGCGCTGGCGTGATGTTCGCGGTGAGGCCGCTGGCGATGGCGGTCACACTGTAATTGCTGGCCGCCGATCCGCCGAGCGTCACGCCGTTGACCGAGAGAGCGAGGTTGTTGCCCACGTTCGACTGGCTGAACGTGCCCGTGGCGCCGCTCGTCGACAGCGTGACGTTGCTGGCGTCCGAGGGCACGAGGCCCGTGATCGTGGCATTGCTGAGGTTCAGCGTCGCCGCCGTCGTGGCGTCGTACACCTTGTCGCTCGCCGTGATGCCCGTGATCGTCAGCGACTTCGGCGTGATGTTCGCGGCCAGATAGAGCGGCGGCGAGATCGTATAGTTGCCGGCCTTGGCGCCCGTGAGCGTGAAGCCCGTGGCCGCGACGCTAATGCCATTGCCCACGTTGGGCGTGGCGAACAGGCCGCTCGCGCCGCTCGTGTCCAGCGAAACCTGCCCGCTGTCCGTGCTGATCACACCGAAGATCGCGGCGCCGCTCGTGTTGAGCGTGGCGGCGCGCGTGCCGTCGTAGACCTTGTTGTTGGCGATGAGCCCGGTGATGCTCAACGGCGCGGGCGTGATGGTGCCGGTGCCAGTGGCCGAGGTCGGCAGCGTGTAGTTGGCGAGATTCGTGCCGCTGTTCGCGACGAAATTGGTCGACGTGAAGGTCGCGCTGATGGGAATGTTCGTGCCGGCGTTGGGGCTCGCATAGGCCACCGAGCTGGCCTGGTTCACGGTGGCGCCCTGCCCCTGCACGAAGCCCGTGAAGCTGTAGTTGCTGGCCGTGAGCGTTGCCGACGTGGTGCCGTCGTATACCGTGGTCGGATTGTTGACGATGGCCGCCGTAAGCGGCGCGGGCGTGATGGTGCCAATGTCGGCCGAGGCCCTGCCCGTCGCCTGGTAGCCGTAGGCCGGAATGCCCGTCGCGGTCGTGACGACCACGCCCGCGAACGTCGTGGGCGAATTCACCGTGATGCCCGTGCCCGCGTTGGACGTGGCATAGCTGCCCGTTGCGCTGGCGATGATGTCGCCGTTATAGAGCCCGGTCGTCACCAGATTCGCGTTGGTCAGGTTCGCGGTGGTGGTGCCGTCGTAGACCTTGGTCACAGAGCCCGTCAGGCCCGTGAGCGTGATCGTGGGCGCGAGGCTGTAGAGAAAGCCGTTGCCGGAAGCCGCCGGGGTCGTGCCGTACGGGGCGTTGTACTGGATGTACGAGGGCGTGAGCCCCCCTGTGGTGTCTTTCTTCGGATCGCTCGAGTAGATCAGCCAGGGCGAGGACGTGCCCGTGCTCACGGCCGCGCTGCCCGCGTTGTTCACGAAGTTGCCGGCCGTGGCGAGCGTCACGCCCGTGCCGCCCGTGATCGACCCGCCTGCCCCGATCGTCAGGTTCGCGCCGCGCGCCAGCATGGTCACGCCGCCCGCGCCGTTCACGCCCGCGTTCACGTTGATGGCGTTGTACGCATCGAGCGTCAGGGTGGCCGCCGCATTGGTCCAGCTAATCGCCGCATTGACGTTGATGTCGCCCGCGCCGGGCGACTGCACGCCGGCGCCGGTCGCGCCCGTTGCGGTCGTCTGCTCGGTGACGCTGGTGCCGCCGTTGAGCGTGTTCGAGATCGTGCTGGCCGCGTTGGCGTCGATGGTCAGGTCGGTGGGGTCAACGAGCCAGGTGCCGGCCCGCCCGAGCGGCGCGGCAGCCGTGATATGCGTATCGGGCGCGAGATTGAACTGCGCCGCCGACGTTTCGATGAACCCGCCGTTGCCGCCATTGGGCGCGCTCGCGTCGAGCGTGCCACCCACGTTGACCTGCCCCGCCTCCATGCCGCCCAGCAGGACGATGGTGCCCTGGTGGTCCTCGACCGTCTGCGCGCGGATCTTGCCCGTGTTGTTCACGGCGCTGGCGAGCAGCGCGTCTTTAGCGCCCGCGGTCATGATGACCTGTCCGCCGTCGGCCACCAGCAGCTGGCGGTTTTCGGCCAGATTGTCGAGCGTGCTCGCATCGACCTGGATATGGACGAGCCGCGAGCCGTCGAACGTGAGCGTCGCGGCGCTGCCGCCCGCCAGCGCAATCGTACCCAGGCGCGCGCTGATGACGCCCTGATTGGAGACGCGATTGCCCAGCAGGGCGACATAGCCGCCATCTGCCGCCGTAATCGTGCCCTGGTTGACGACGCTGCCCTGCCCGTTGCCGCTGAAGCGGCGGGTGCTGCTGCTGAGGCTGTTGGGATCGAGGTCGAGCGTGGAAGCCACGATGCCGCCGACGTTCACGCGCGCGGACGGCCCGAACAGCACCCCGTTGGGATTGATGAGCCAGACCTGGCCATTGGCGTTCAGGTGGCCCATGATGGCGCTCGGCGTGCTGCCGAAGATGCGATTGACCGCCAGCGCACTGGCGCCCGGCTGGACGAAATTGACCGTCTGGCCGGCGCCGACGTTGAAGCTCTGCCAGTTCAGCTGCAGCGTCTGGCTGCCTTGCTGGATCGTGGTGACCGCGCCCGCCTGGCTGATCGAGCCAATGCCCGAAACGATCTGGCCGCCGCTGGGCCCGCCCGCGCCATACGCCGGGCCGATCACCAGCCATGGCATCCCCGCCGCGAAAACCAGCGCCACCGCGCGCCGCACGCCTTTTGCGACACGGCAAGCGCCGCTGCCCGAACGCCGCGTGGCAAGCTCGGACGCAACAACCCATTGTCTAAGCGAACGATTCCAGCACAAACGGTAAATATGATTCATGGCATCGCCCAACGTATTCAGGGAAACGAGCAATATCGACACGGCACGAAGGCCGCACGGACAACGCGAACCGCCAAACGCTGCGCGAGCGGGCGCGCCCGCTCGGACAGATCCGCCGGGTTCGTATTACCTCGCCTTTTGACTCACTGCGTAATTTTTGGTAATTCGATGAAAAACTGCCATAGGTAATCGGGGTAATTTCATTGCCCTTTTGGGCAATATCGATGGGAAAACCCATCCAATAATCGATTCGAAACTATCGCTTTCGCATAAACAACCGATAGCCCGAAATACGCCAGTTACCGTAGAATCCTCAGGACCCCGCCCCTAATACAACTTAAGGCTCGAGGAATAGAGATGGCGCAGCTCATTCACCACCCCGCATACCTGTTCATCGCGCTGATTGCACTGCTTAGTGTGGCCGCCGCGTGTGGCGCACTCATCATGCAGCGCGTCTTTCCCCTCTCCAACGACGCGCGGGACAACTACAACGTGGTGCAGGGCGCCACGCTCACACTGCTCGCACTCCTGATCGGTTTTACGCTCTCGATGGCCGTCAGCCGCTATGACCAGCGCAAGAACTACGAGGAAGAGGAAGCCAACGCCATTGGCACGGAGTACGTGCGCGCCGATTTGATCGGTGAAGCCGACGCGCCGAAAGTCAAGGCTCTGCTCGCGCAGTATCTCGAACTGCGCATTGAGAACTACAAGACACGCAGCGGCCCCGAACTCGCCGCCATCAACAACAAGACCACCGAATTGCAGGCGCAGTTGTGGACGAGCGTGCGCGGCGTGGCCCTCGAACGGCCAACGCCCATCTCGGCGCTGGTGGTCTCGGGCATGAACGACGTGCTGAACACGCAGGGCTATACGCAAGCGGCCTGGGCCAATCGCATTCCGGTCTCCGCGTGGGGGCTGATGATGCTGATCGCATTTTTCAGCAATCTCATGCAGGGGTATGGCGCGCGCGGCTCGACCGGCCGGCGCGTGCTGCTGTTCGTGCTGCCCATTACCGTGGCGCTATCGCTTTCGTTGATTGCCGATATCGATAGCCCGCGCGGCGGCCTGATTCGCGTCGTGCCGATCAATATGATCAGCTTGCAGCAGTCGCTGGCGTCGCTGCCCTGAAAAGCCGCAGCGTTCGACCGGTTGCACACTCCGCGCTGCCTGCCGTACCGCAAGCGGCTGGCGCCGCGGAGTCGGGCGGCGCGGCTATGAAGAACGCGAAGGCATCCGGGAACGCCCCGACGCGCGGACGCCCCTGGCGCCCACGCCCGCCTTACTTCACGCGTTCGATGTCGCCCGGCTTCCAGCTGCCATCGAGTGCGGGCTGATCGGGCCCATAGAGGCGCAGGATGGCAAAGAAGCCACGGCCAGGCACCGTTGCGAGCCAGTTGCCCTTCTCGCCTTCCGGCGCCTTCGGCCCGATGTAGAGGGTCGTCGAGCCATCCGCGTTTTCTTTCGGATGATTGAGCTTGCCGAGCGATGGGAAAGGCTGCCCGTTGTCGAGCCCGGATGCGTTCGACGCGTCGTACAAGGTGACCGACCAGAAGAGCTTCGCCGGAATGTTCGCCGGCAGCGTGACCTTGTAGCTGTGATCGCCCACCAGCGGCTGCCCCGACGCGTCATCGAATCCGATCATGTAGAACGCGCCCTTGCCTGGCGTCATCGACACCATGCCCGGGCTGATCGAGTAGTAGTCCGTAAAGAACCAGATCCGTCCGTCGATGTCGCGATAGCCGCCCTTGTTGGACGTGAAGCCCAGGTCGTTGGCCGAGTTCGGCCAGCGCGACGTCATGTTGTTGACGGGGTTCACCCACTGGCGATCGGCGTAGACGCGCAGGCTCTTGTCGGCCTTCAGGCCAATCACGCGGCTGGTCTTGTAGCCTGTCTTGGCCGCGTCGGCCAGGATTTTCTTCGTGGCCGCATCCGGCTGGAACGGCACGCCTTTAGCGATGCCGAGGCCGGCAAGCATGCCGAGCCAGTCCGGATCGGCAAGATTGCTGCCCTCGGTGTCCACGAGGTACTTGAAGTCTTCGAAGGCTCTCAGGTCGCTGCGCGGCAGCATGTCATGCGGCTTGCCCGACGCATCGAAGAATGCCATTTTCTCGGCACTGTCCTTCTTGCCCAACGGATACAGCACCGACTGCTTGAGCAGATCCGTCGCCGGGCCGATATTGTCGAGCGACTGATAGAACGAGCGCAGGAAAATGAAGATGTTGTTGGTCTGCGAGCGGTAGACATAGTAGCCCGACGGCACATCGCCGGAGTAGCCCGGCGGCAGAATCAGGAACTTGCCGCCGGCTCCGCCATCGGGGCCCGGCAGGCCGATGTCGCCGGCATAGGCCGTGCCGTTGACGGTCGGCCCCGGGATCGGGCGTTGCCACATATCCAGCAGGATTCCCTGGAGTTTCGGCGGCGCCTCGAAGACCAGCGGTCCCGTGTCGGCAAGGTTGACGAACACCATGCCGTAGATGAGATCGGAATTCGGCGTCGTGATGAGGGTCTTGGCATCGAGACGCTTCGCCCAGATCGCCATCTTGTTGTAGCCGGTGCCATAAGCCTGCGCGAAGCCATCGCGCATCCCCATGGTGTTGAGCAGCGGCAAGCCCCACAGGTAAGTTTGGGTCGCGCGCTGGAACGTCAATTCGTCGGTCAGCGTCTTTGCCGTCTGTTCAGTCGGACGGCCCTCGGCGAACGCGCTGTTGGCGAGCGCATCGAAGCGGCTCGTTTGTGCGGACGCACCGGCCGCGCAAACTGAGGCAGCCAGTGCAACGGCCAGGACCGGGCGGTTAGCCAATTTCTTCTTCATCCTGTTCTCTCGCACACAATGGTCAGTTGCTCTTTTCCGCAGCCGGCGGCGTCCACTTGCCGTCGATCACGTCCTGTTTGGGCCAATAGGTCCGCTGATACAGCGAGAAATCGCCCTTGGGCGCCGGGATCCAGTTCGACTCCTTGTCGGCGCCGGGAGATTCGTTCTGCACATAGAGGGTGAGCGAGCCATCCGCGTTGTACTTCAAACTCTTGTTCTTCGTGCCGAGCGAGTAACGATTGATCGAATTCGGCTCGAACAGGTGATGCTCGTTGTACACCGTCAACGACCAGAAACCGTTTACCGGCGGCAGCGTCTTGTAGGTGACCGTATAGTGGTTCGCACCATTCAGGCGCGTGCCCTTGCTGTCGACATCGAGGTAGAAGTAACGGGTCTCCTCGGGGCGGTTGACGTACATGTTCGAGCGCGCGATGGCGGTGCGCGTCACGTAGTCATATCCGAAGCGTCCACCGTTGGGCGCCGTCGTCCAGCCATGGCCCACCGGGACGCCGTTGTTGCTGAACTGGAACAGCGGGCCAACGAGACTCTTGTCCGTGTCGATCGCAATCTGCTTGAGCTGGTCCTTGATGGCGGGATCTTTCGCGGCTGCATCGAGCACGGCCTTCATTTGCGCGTACAGCGCTTCTTCACCCGGCAGCGGCGGGACTTCGCGAAGCACGTCGGGCAACTCGTCGAAGAACGTCTCGGGATCGACCCACTTCGTCTCGCCCGAGCCCTGGCCCTCCGGCGCGGGGAACGACGGCACCTTCGACCAGTCCCGGGTCTGCAGCTTGCCGGTATAGCGGCTGAGCGGGTAAATCGCGATCTTGTCCAGCACCGGCTGGATCGCCTTGCGGTCCTCGGCCGTATCGTCGAGGAAAATGCGCGGCGCCATGCCGATCAGATCCGTTGGCGCATGGAATACCCTGGTGATGCCCTTCGGAACCGTACCCTTCCAGTTCGGGCCCACCACCATGTACATGCCGGGCTTCGTGCCGTATTGCTTGCCGAGTCCGCCAAAACTGTCGGTGCGCGCGTCATAGAGCGCATAGACCCAGAAACGCTTGCCGAAGTCCGGCACCTGGATGATGACCGGGTCCTTGTCCACCGCCGCGAAGCCGAAGCCATAGACCACATCCTGGTTCGGGCAGGTGACGAAACGCTCCTCGGGGGAAATATAGTCCGTGAGCATCGTGATATAGCCCGTAGGCGCGACCGGCAATACGCCGCCCAGGCGGCCCGGCTCCGGCGCCTTGTTGAAACTCGCGCGGCGATGGCGGGCATTGATGAGCGGCCAGCCCCAGAGATACGCCATCCGGCCGACCGTCGCCACATACTCTTTTGTCATGACGATGTTGGCGGGCGGCGCGCCGATGGTGCTCGCGGGAATCGCCGTCGCCTGCTGTGCCAGCGCGAAGGCGGAAGCGCTCGCGAGCAGGAGGGCCAACGAACTACAAACCACTTGCCTCGTTGCGTTTTTCAAAATAAAACCCCTCAATGTTCCTTTTATGAAAACCCTGCATAGACGAACCAGCCTTCTAGCCCACCCGAAAGGGTCCGCGATCCTTTCCACGTATCCAGTTCGGAGGACGCCCCATGCCGTTCCACGTCTGCCCTGTCTGGGGATCCCGGTACCGGACCAGATCCGACAATTCGGGGCCAAATAACTGCTGGGAGGTGATGGCATATTCTTTGATTTTGCGGCGCATGTCGGCCACCACATCCGGCAATTCCCGGCGACGCAATGCTTCAGCCTCGGCTTCCAGAGCGCACAGCCGCGCCTTCACCATCGGGTAGGTTTTCGCCATTCACTCCACCTGTACGCTGCACGGTCATACAATAAGCGACGGCGGAAAAATGCGTTATCCGAAAAGCGAAAAGTCTCGGGAGAATTCGACGTGTCATTTCAGCCAACTTATTTCCGGCATGCATATTCGGGTTTCGAACCGTCACAGGCTTTTGACGTCGTTTACGGCGGACACTTCGAACACCGTTTATTGTCTGCAAAACGAACCGAAATGGAGCATCAGCGCCTTGCGCTCGGCGACGTGAGACTGGAATCGGGTTGTTATGATTTTCCGGTGATCGCGCGAGGCAGCATGCCGCGCGATGCAATCTGCGTTGGCTTCGTGGCGGAAGGCGCCAATGTCACCCGCTACAACACCGCCGCGATCGAAGAAGACGATGTCCAGGTGTATCCAGCGGGCGTTGAACTGCTTTACCACGCTGGCGCATCGTCCCGATGGGTCAATTTCGTGGTGTCGGAAGAGCGGCTTCAAGAAACGGCCTTGCTGCGCATGGGACGGCCGCTGGAATTGCCACGACGCGCAGCGACCTCGGTGCGCCTGCTCGCGCGCGGCCGCGCCGCGCTCACCGTGCTGGCCGACGACGCCATGGGCCTCGCCCGGCGCCTCGCGGACGCCGGGGGAATCGCCCCGGAACTGGCAAGTACGATTGGCCGGTCGTTGCTCGAAGGGTATGTCGACGCGCTCTGCGATGCGGCGCCGGCCCGCAAGTCCACGCTATCATCGGCGCAGGAGCGCCATCACCATCTGATCCTCGCATGCGAGCAACTGGCGCTGTCGGATGAGGCAGCCGATATTGCGCTCGCCGAAATCGCACGACGCAGCGGTTACAGCCTGCGCTCGCTACAGTTGATCTTTCACGACAGCGTCGGCATGACGCCGGGAAGGTGGCTCATGAATGCACGGCTCAACGGTGCGTTGCGCGACCTGCTGAGCGCGGCTCCGGCGTGCACGGTGGCCACTGTGGCCGCGAAATGGGGCTTTCGCCACTTGCCCCGATTTTCGCAGTACTACCGGAGGACATTCGGCGAACTGCCAAGCGACACCTTGAATCGCAGCCGCCGCTAGCCGCCCCTGGTCGCCGGGGGCGGGCACTCTTTTTGCCTCCACTCCTTCCACGAGTCCGTGGTGCGGCTGGCGAGACGCGAGCCACGCGGGCGCAGCCGCCCTGAGCGGCGGGGAGGCGCGATGGGACAAATCGGCAACGGCGTGCGCAGTGCAATATCTGCACTCCTGCTAGCACTGCTCGCGGCTTGCGGCGGTGGCGGCGGTGGGAGTGGTGGAGGCAGCGCCACAAACAATCCGCCGGGCGGCGTGCAACTGCAAATTGTCTCGTTTGGTGACAGCCTTTCCGACGTGGGCACCTATGCACCACTCGCCAGCGCGGTAGGCGGCGGCCGCTTCACGACCAATCCCGGGCAAGTGTGGACGCAGGACGTCGCGCAATATTACGGGGACACCTTGAACGCCGCATTCACGATCAGCATCGATCACCGGCTGAGCGCGCAAGGCGGCTTTGGCTACGCGGAGGGCGGCGCCACGGTCGCCACGCCGGCCAACCAGTATGACTTCCTCACCGACGTGATCGGCAATATCGAAATGCCCGTGAATCAGCAGGTTTCGAGCTACCTGTCCGCGCATGGCAATTTCAATGCCGGTCAACTGGTGCTCGTCTGGGCCGGGGCAAACGACGTGCTGCGGGCCGGCACGCCGCCCGCTGCGAATACCACCGTGCAGCAGGCGGCCACCACGCTCGCACAGATCGTCGGCCAGATCGTCCAGGCCGGCGCCACCCACGTCGTGGTGGTCAATTTGCCGAACATCGGCCTCTCGCCGAAGGGCCTCGCCGCGGCCGACGGCGGCGCGAACTTCACTCAGTTATCCCAACTTTTCAACTCCACGTTGAACGCCGCGTTGCAGAGCAATGGCCTGCAAGGCAAGGTCATCGAGATCGATTCATATACGTGGATCACGCAGACGATCGCGAATTACCAGGCGAATGGCTTTACGGTGTCCAACACGGCACAGGCCTGCGATCCCTCGAAAACTCCGGACGACACGGCCCTGTTGTGCTCGCCGCCCACCTACGTCACGCCCAATGCGGATCAGACGTATATGTTCGCCGACGATCTCCACCCGACGACGCATCTGCACGCCCTCTTCGCTCAATTCGTGGAGCAGCAGATCGCCCAGTCGGGACTTGGCCACTAAATGGGCCACTAATTTGGCCACCAAGGCGAAAGCGCGACCGGGAGCCGATCAAACGCTGTCCGTCGCAACGGGCAAGCCCTCGGCCTTCCAGCGCAGCATGCCGCCGGCGAGGTTGGCCACCTTGCCGAAGCCCGCCTTGGTCAGCAGCACGCTGGCCTGGGCCGAGCGCACGCCCGAGCGGCACACCGCCACCACGGGCCGCTCGCGGTCGAGCTCGTCGAGCCGGCCCATCAACTGCGAGAGCGGCACCAGCCTCGCATCGGGCAGGTGGCCCAGCTGATCGATGAACTCGGGCGCCTCGCGCACGTCCACGATCTGGAACTTCGCCGCGTGCTCGAGCAGCGCCATGGGCTCGATTTCCCATACGCCGCTGAAGCGCAATATCAGCGGCGCCCAGTCGGGCGTCTCGGCCACCGGCGCCTCGCCCTCGGGCTTGCCGCAGCGCAGGTTGGCCGGCACCGCGACGGCCATCTGCTTGGGGTGCGGCAGATTCAGGTTGTTCATATAGCCCGCGAAGTCGCCGAGATCGACGTCGCCGCCCAGGCGCGGATTGAAGCGCCGCTCTTCGGCCACGCTCGTGACCGTGATGCCGCGATAATCGTGCGCCGGATAGAGCAGGCAGTCGCCGGGCAGCGTCAGGATCTGCTCGCGCACGGAAGAAAAGAGCTGCTGCGGACTGCCGCCCTGGAAATCGGTGCGGCCGCAGCCGCGAATCAACAGGCTGTCGCCGGTGAAGGCCATGCTCTCGTCGTCGAGCACATAGGTCAGGCAGCCGCTCGTGTGCCCCGGCGTCGCGCGCACGCCCAGGTGGCGCTTGCCGAAGGCCACGCGATCGCCATGCCGTAGCGGACGATTCACGCCCTCGGCGCCCACCGTTGCGGCGAGCGCGATCTCGCTGCCGCAACGCTGGCGCAAGCGCCACGCGCCCGTCACGTGGTCGGCGTGCACATGCGTGTCGAGCGTCGCCTGAAGCCGCAAGCCCAGCTCTTGCAGCAAAGCCAGATCGCGCGGCACTTGCTCGTAGACGGGATCGATCAGCAGCGCCTCGCCGCTTTCGGCGTCGCCGAGCAGATACGTATAGGTGGACGATACGGCGTCGAAAAGCTGGCGAAAGATCATCGCGGACCTCGCAAGGAAGAAAGGCGGGCTGTCCTCGCCGCCGCCATCATCGGGTCACTGCCCGGATGATGGCGGCCGGCTGGCGCGCATAGGCCAATTCTCGCTCGATTTTCGCAGATGCAGAGGCCCATCGTTCAAGCCGGCGCAGTCGACAAGCCCGGGTGTGTTCGGGGGCGCACGCATGCGCCTGGCGCGCGTTATGCGTTGTGCGATGCGTCGTTCTTCATCGGCACGTTCTGGACCAGCAGCGTGCGCGGATTCGACAGCGTAATTCCCGCGGCACGCAACTGCTTCAGGATGGCGAACAGCAGATCGCTCTTGGTCGAGGTGGCGATGCGCGGGCTGCCGACATAACCGGTCACGCTGAGCGTGATGCCGTCCGGCGTGAGCTGGCTGAACGTCACCGAGGGCGCGGGCGTCTCCAGCACCGCGGGGTGCTCGCGATAGACGTCGAGCAGCAGGTCGCGCACCCGCTCGGGATCGGTGTCCAGCGGGAACGTCAGCACCAGCGTGGCCACGCCCTGAGTGCTGTCGCCCATCGTCACGTTGCGCACATTCTGCGAAATCAGCTGCGAATTGGGCACGATCATCGTCGAGCGGTCGGGGAGCTGAATCTCGGTCGCGCGCACGTTGATGCGGCGAATATCGCCCTCCACGCCCGCAATGCTGATCATGTCGCCCACCTTCACCGGGCGCTCGGTCAGCAGGATCAACCCCGAGACGAAGTTCTTCACGATCTCCTGCAGGCCAAAGCCGATACCGACCGAGAGCGCGCTCACGATCCACGCGAGGCTGTCCCAGCGCACGCCGAGCAGCGACAGCGTCATCAGCACCAGCAGCACGTAGCCGACGTTCGTGAACAGCGTGATGAGCGACATGCGCATGCCGGAGTCCATGCCGAGCGCGGGCATGAATTCCTTGTCGAGCCAGCGGCGCACCGAGCGCAGCAGATAGATGCCAACCGCGAGCCCGATCACGGCGTTCGTGATGCGCTCGGGCATGATGTTCAGGCTCTTGAGCCGCTGCCCGCCAATGATGCCGATGAAGCTATTGATCAGGTCCGCCGGCGTCGTGCCGAAGCCGCCCGTGAGCAGCGCCACGACCGCGAGCAGCATCAGGAGGCTCGTGCCGAGGCCCGAGAGCACGGTCTGCACCTGTTCGAGATGCTTGTCGTCGAGCCCGAGCAGATTCTTCAGCTGCTTGCCGGTCGCCAGATGCGCGCTGAAGAGGCTGGCGCAGATATCGCGATTCAATTGCGTGAGCACGTAGATGCTGCACAGCACGATTTCGAACCAGACCAGCTCGTAGGTAATGAAGCGCGCAACGGAGATGTAGCCGATCACCAGCGCGATCAGCGAGGCGATGATCGCCAGCGCGGTGCCGGCGTGAATCAGCCCCGCGACCGTGGAGTGCGATTCCGGCGCCTCGCCGGCCGCGGCAAGCGCGCTGCGCACGCGGTTCGCGCGCAGCAGCGCCGCGCCGATGGTCAGCGCGGTCACGAGCGAGACGATGCCGCGGCCGAGCAGCGTGACCGAGAGGCTCGTGTCGACGATGCGGTTGATCGCCTCGACCGTGCCCGAGACGAGCAGCAGCGCCGCGAGCGTGCTCGGAAACGGCCGCAGCGCGCGGGCCACGGGATCGGCCAGCGAGGGCAGCCGCCACGACGGGTGATGCGTGCACAACAGCGCGCGGCCGAGCCCCGAGATCAGCGCGCAGGTGAGCATGAGCTTCGTGAGCTCGTCCCACAGGTCGCTCAGCGCGGAAGTGAGTTCGAAGTGGCGCGCCACCGCCAGATAGAAGACCTGGAGCGCGATGCCCGTCGCCACCAGCGTGGCGATGGCCGTCGACAACGCGAGCGCGCTGCGGCGCAAACGCGTGGCGGGCAACCCATGCAGGCAGATCCACGCCAGCCCTCGCTGCATGAGCTTGCGGCCCCCGAGCCAGATCGCGAGCGCGGCGCCCAGCAGCAGCAAGGTGAGCGCGCGCTGCCCCGGGGTCCAGACCGAGTGCAGCATGGCGCGCACTTGCGCATCGAACGCGTCGAGGCGCTGGCCATCTTCAGGAGAGCGATGCAAGAGCGGCACCCAGAACTGCGCGCTGAAAATGCCGCTCGAGCGCAGGGCGAGCTGATTCTTCAGCAAGCCACGGTGCAGCTTCGCAAACTGCGCGGTCAGTATGTCGAGATTGCTCTTCTGGTCGTCCGCCATCTTCAGCACGGCGTCGATCTGGTCCTTGCGCGCAGTCAGGCTGTCGCGCTGGCGGGCGACCGCGTGGGTGCCGGGCGTCACGTCCGAGGCCGGCGCCGGCCCGAGCACGTCGAGCTGGGCCTGAACCTGCGTGCGCAGCGGGACGAGCTGGCTGCGCAATTTGTCGACGTCGGCGCTCAGTTGCTGGGTTGCGCCGGCCAGCGCGTCGAGATCCTTGCTGTTGGTGGCCGTCGAAGTCTGCTGCTTGATGCTGTCCTGCTTGAACTGCATCTGCTTGAGCTGCGCGAGGGCGTCGTTCAGCGAAATGGGCGCCGTCGCGGCGTCCACCGCGCTGGCGCTCGCGGCGCTCCCGGTGCCGGGAAACGCCCATGCAGGGGCGACAGGGACGAGAGACAAAAGCGGGGACAAAAGCGCGATCAGCGCGAGCTGACGCGCGAAGGCGGTTAGTCGTTTTAAGGCCATGGAGCTTTCAAATATTACAGTGCGTTTGCGTACGGAATTATGCCCTGACTGCTGCGCGCACTACCGTTCCATGGTCTGCCCCTCGATGGGGCGACCCCGATGACGGGGTAAGGAACGATTTCCCGCTAGAAGGGGAATTGACTTCAGGAATGCGAGAGCGCGGCTCCCGCACCGCCGCCGCGGCTCGCCGGGGCTTTCTCCGCCGCCCTGCCCGCAAGCGCGAGACCGGCGGCGGTCAGCGTCGCGAGCAGCGACGGTTGAAAATGGAAGAGACGGTTGAAGAATTCATCCATGATCGGCAGTCGGCGAGTGGCGATGGGCACGCGATATAACAGAGACAGCATGCGTTTGCCACGCATGGTACCTGCGGCAGCAGATGCCATGTCTGCCGGCTTTCTACGCCGGCATGTCTTGAAGCAACCCTTCGGCCTGTAGCGCTTCCCGAATCGCGGGACGGCCCCCCGCCCTTTGCTGAAACGCCACGATGGGAGTCAGGCCGGACAGATCGAGGCCAACGTGCGGCGCCCAGTTCGTCACGGTGAAAAGATAAGCATCGGCGGCGGAGAAGCGCTCTCCCATCAACCATGGCTGCGAGGCCAGGTGCCGGGCCACAAACGCGTAGTGTCCTTGAAGCGTTTCACGTTTTTCCGCGCGTACCGATTCGCTTGTTGCAGGATTGAAGAGCGGTGAATAGCTTTTGTGCATATCCGAATTGATAAAGCCGAGCCATTCCTGCAGACGGTAGCGCGCCATCGACCCATTGCGTGGGACAAGTTCGCGCTCGGGTTTCATGTCGGCGAGATACTGCATGATTGCAGGGGCTTCCGTCAGCCATTCGCCATTGTCCAGTTCAAGCACGGGCACATTGCCCTTCGCATTGATCGCGCGGAAATCGGCCCCCCGTTCCGTGCGTTTGGTCGCGATGTCGACTTTCTCGAGATCGAGCGCGAGACCCGCTTCGCGCGCAACCATATGCGGTGCGAGCGAGCATGCACCGGGCGAATAATAGAGCTTCATAGGCTTTCCTGATTAGCGTCCAAGATATTCGCGCGATAACCGATTCCGCACAGGTCATCACGCGCATCGGATGTTATTCGGTCTCGACGCAATCAGGTGCAGCTTGCCCGATATAATCCGGTAACTCCAAAGTTACCAAGGCGCGGGAGACACGCAACGATGGGTTTGGCTGTCCGGAAAAACAAAGCGCCTGCGCCACCCGCCTGCCAGGTGACCGATGCACTTGGATTCTTGCGCGGGGCCTGGGCTCTGAACGTCATTTGGCAACTCCGTGACCAGGCACGCCGCTTTGGCGAACTGCGCCACGATCTACCGGGCATATCTGCGCGTATTCTGAGCAAGCGCTTACACGAACTCGAATCGCGGGGCCTCATTGCGCGGCGCAAACTCGACAGTTCGCCGCCGTCCGCGGAGTACGAACTCACGGCACTCGGACGCGAACTGCTTCCCGCGATTGACGTTTTCGCATCGGTCGGTCAGAAGCTGCTGGCCGCCTGGAAAGAGACTTCGCCCGCATGACCCGCGGGCGCGACTGGAAGGCCTCGGCCGATCTGGCCACGCACCCGGCCGCCCGTGACTCCCCCGTTCGCCCGCGCGCGCCTATCATGGATTTATCCGCGCTTCGCAGGTGATCGCGCCCCATGAATCGTTTCCTGATCGTCATTGGTATCGTGTGCGTGCTTGCCGGTCTCGGGTGGCGCTGGCTCGTTCGCATCCCGTTCGGCCGGCTGCCCGGCGACGTCCATATCGTCACCGATGGCCTCGACTTCTACTTCCCGATCGTCACCGGCATCCTGGTTTCCGCCGTGATATCCGTGCTGCTATGGCTTTTGCGGCATTGATGCAGTGGCTTTCACGGGGGTTGACACTCGCCCCTATACTCCCAGGCAGTATTCCCTTATACTGCCTCCCAGTATCACGATTCCGGTGACGCCATGCCCCATTCGCCTGAAGAAAAAAAACGAGTCCTCACCCGCGTCCGCAAGGTTCGCGGGCAGCTGGACGCGCTCGAGCGCGCGCTCGAAGCAGGCGCCGAGTGCGCTCCGGTGCTGCAGCAACTGGCGGCCATCCGCGGCGCCATCAACGGGGTGATGGCGGGCGTGCTCGAAAGCCATCTGCGCGAGGAGTTCACGCAACTGACGGGGTCAACGGAGTCCGCGGCGGGATCGATCGACGATGTCGTGACGCTCGTGCGGACCTATTTACGCTAGCGCATGGCATCAGCCCCGCGCACGCAGTTTTTCGTCAATTATTCGATTTGTAAGGATTGCTATGAAATCACGTGCCGCAGTCGCATTCGAGGCGGGCAAGCCGCTCCAGATCGTCGAGATCGACGTCGAACCGCCCCGCAAGGGCGAAGTGCTCGTGAAGATCACGCACACCGGCGTTTGCCATACCGATGCGTTTACGCTCTCCGGTGATGATCCGGAAGGGCTCTTTCCCGTCGTGCTCGGGCATGAGGGTGCCGGTATCGTTGTGGAGGTGGGTGAAGGTGTGACCAGCGTGAAGCCAGGGGACCATGTGATTCCGCTGTATACCGCTGAGTGCGGCGAGTGTCTGTTCTGCAAGAGCGGGAAGACCAATCTCTGCGTGGCCGTGCGGGCTACCCAGGGTAAGGGTGTGATGCCCGATGGCACGACCCGGTTTAGCTATAACGGCCAACCCATCTATCACTATATGGGCTGCTCTACGTTTAGCGAGTACACCGTGGTGGCGGAAGTTTCGCTCGCCAAGATCAATCCGCAAGCTAATCCTGAGCAGGTTTGTCTGTTGGGGTGTGGGGTGACCACCGGGCTCGGTGCGGTCAAGAATACCGCCAAGGTGCAGGAAGGCGATACGGTTGCTGTGTTTGGGTTGGGCGGGATCGGGCTTGCCGTGATTCAGGGTGCCAAGATTGCCAAGGCGGGACGTATCATCGCCGTTGATACTAATCCTGGGAAGTTTGATCTGGCGCGTGCTTTCGGTGCGACCGATTGTATCAATCCCAAGGATTACGAAAAGCCTATCCAGCAGGTGATCGTTGAGATGACTGGTTGGGGTGTCGATCACAGCTTCGAATGTATCGGGAACGTTAATGTGATGCGCGCGGCCCTCGAATGTGCGCATCGCGGTTGGGGGCAGTCAGTCGTTATTGGTGTGGCCGGCGCCGGGCAGGAAATCTCTACGCGGCCTTTCCAGCTGGTTACCGGCCGCCGCTGGCTCGGGACCGCTTTCGGTGGCGTTAAAGGCCGCTCGCAGCTGCCCGGTATGGTCGAGGACGCCATGGCCGGCACCATTCAGCTCGCGCCGTTCGTTACGCATACCAAGGATCTCGAAGGTATCAATGAAGCCTTCGATCTCATGCATGAAGGTAAGTCTATTCGGACTGTTGTCCACTATTGAGTCGGTGTTTTTGGGGGGCCAGGTAGTTGATTCACGTTTTCTTTCGTGAGTTATTTCGATTTGGCCTTGACTTGTTTTCGCGGCGGGCCGCAAGCGTTGCCCCTGTGCGGGGCGGCACCTACTTTTCTTTGCAGCCGCAAAGAAAAGTAGGCAAAAGAAAGCGGCTCACACCGCCAGTGTGACGCCGTCCACCACTGCCCTGTCCATCGGAGCGGCTCCGGAGCATCCGTCTTCTCGCACACTCCGCCTTGGTGACAAAGGGCTCATCCTTCCGGCGGCGCTTCGCGCGCCGTCGGGTATTTCCCAAACCCTCTGGGTTCGTGCGTCTTCGCTAAACTATTCGTCGTCCCTGGCTGCCCCGTCCCCCCCCCCCACCTCACGCTGAGGCGCCTGCCCCATCGGCATATACGCGCTCCGAACGGGCCCACGCGATGAGTGCGCCCACGCCAAGCACCGCAAGGCAGACGATCGGCACGATCATCGGCCCAAATGCCGTTCCGGTCGCCTTGCCCGCTATCGGCATCAGGTTCTGGCCGAAAAAACCACCCAGATTGCCGATCGAGTTGATCGCCGCTACGCTGGCCGCCGCTCGCGCACCAGTGAAATAGCGCGGCGGCATCGACCAGAAGCACGGGTAGAGCAGCGGAATACTTGCGCCGCCAAATACGAGCGCGATAAAGCGCAGCGGCGTCGTGGGCAACACCAGGCTCAGCAGGAAACCCAGCGCGCCCAGCGCAGCCACGATCGAGATCGCGCACAATATGCTCTTCGCGCGGCGCAGCTTGCCCGGCAGATACAACAGCAGCAATACCGAGAGCGCCCACGGCAGCATGCTCAACATCCCATTCGTGCTGCTCGACACGCCAAATGACTTCACGAGTGTCGGCAGCCAATAGGTCACGCCGTAGAGCGAGGTCGACATCAGCATGTAGGTCGCCGCGAACAGCATCACGCGCGGATCAAGTAGCGCCTTCCACGGTTGCGCATGCTCCGCGTGCTCAGGCTTCTCGCGCTCGAGCGCAGCCGCCACAATCGCCTTCTCGTGCTCGCTCAGAAACCGCGCTTCCCGATACGAGGCCGGCAGCAGCTTGAATACCGTCACCGCCACCAGCACCGCGGGAAGGCCCGTGGCGATGAACACCCATTGCCAACCCGCGAGGCCCCACACGCCATTCAAGCTCAGCAGCCAGCCGCCAACCAGCGAGCCCAGCATGTTGGCAAGCGCGCTGCCAAGCGTGAAGACCCCAAGCACGCGGGCACGGTAGCTTTGCGGAAACCACAGCGTGAGGTAGTAGATCACCCCCGGGTAAAAGCCGGCCTCCGCAATGCCGAGCGCGAGGCGCATGCCGCAAAATACCTGCATCGAGGTCGTGAAGCCCATCAGCACAGTAATCACGCCCCACGTGAGCATGATGCGCGCGAGCCACACGCGCGCGCCGAAGCGATGCAGCGCCAGCGTGCTGGGCACCTCGAACAGCAAATAGCCAATGAAGAACAGCGAGGACGCCAGACCGAACGCCGTCTCCGTCATATGCAGGCTGTGCACCATCTGCAACTTCGCAAAGCCGACGTTCTGCCGGTCAATAAACGATATCAGGAACATCACGACCAGGATCGGCAGCAGGCGCCGCGCGATCTTCGACATGACGTGCCGTTCCTCCGCAGGCTGATGGTCGAGGGTTGAGGCGGCGTTCACTATGGACTCCTTCAGGTTATATTTTGTCTGCCAGTTGCCGTGCCCGGTGTTGCGGGCGCAAGCGGAAATTCAATGGGCCATGCCGGCTACGTGGGATGAAATGCGGCCAGCGCGGGCGCGAACATCTCGTTCCACGCGCGCGGCCTCGTCTTGATCGTGCCCACCATGTACAGAAAATCGACGTACTCCATCAACTGCTCAGGCCACACCGAAAAGCGCGTCTCGGGTGCGGCAAGCATCTGCATCACGCCCTCGTGCGATACGTCGAGTCCCGAGGCAGCAACGTAGATGGCCGCTGCCGCCGCCCGGTCCTGCGCGATCAACCGGTTCGCCTCGTCGAGCGCGCCAAGGAACGCCCGCACGAGCGCGGGCTCGGTATCCACGAGGCGTCTCGGCGCGTACACCACGTCGAGCGTCAGCGGACCCAGCACGTCGATCGAATTGACGACGCGATGAATGCCCGGCTGCTTCAATTCGAGCGACGAAAATGGTGGCGACGCGAAATGCGCCGTGATGCCGTTCTCGCGCCGGATCAGCGCCTGCACCGCCTGCGGATGCGGCAGGCTCACGGTGATCGCGTCGAGCTGCGCGAAGTGCTTCGGTCCGAGCAGCTTGCTCGCCATCATCTGCAAGACCACCGCCGCGAGCGAGGTGCGGATGCCCGGCACCGCAATGCGGTCGGCGCTCGTGAAGTCGGCAAGCGTTGCGATGCGCGGCTGGTTCGTGTTCAGCGAGAGCGCGGTCGTGGAAAGCCCGCTCACGCCAATCACCTCGACGTTCGGAATCCCGCGCGCCCTCGCCCACAGCTCGATGAAGCCCGGTGCGCCCACGGCCGCGAAGTCGAGCGTGCCGGCCATCATGGCGTCGTCCACCGAGTTGCCGCCGTCGAGCAGCGTCCAGTCCACGCTCACGTCGCTCATGCCCTCGCGCGCCGCATGCCGCTCGAACAGGCGACGCTGCTCCATCACGAGCAGCGGCAAATACAGCAGGCCATAGCCCTTCGAAATGCGCACCGTGCGCGGGCTCGAGCGCACCAGCGCCGGAGCGAGCGCCGCACCGAGCCCCGCCGCCACGAGCGCACGCCGCCGCAGCGAAGGCGCCTTGCGCTCGCGCGCGCCGCCTGCTCGTTGCGCTGGCTTGCCGTCTCCTCGCGTTCTGGTAATCATGGTTCGCAAGGTTACCGGGCGAGTCTGAGAAAATGCTGAGATCAGCCCCTCGGGAAAACCCGTAAATCCCATCATGAACAACACGGCAGGTACGGCATCATGCGCATTCTGGTCGTAGAGGACGACGCGCAAATCGGCGCGGCCATGCGCAGCCGTCTGACGAGGCTCGGCCATGCCGTCGATCTCGAGGCAGACGGCGCGGCGGCAAACAGCCTGCTTGGCGTCGAGCGTTTCGATCTGGTCGTGCTCGACGTGATGCTGCCTTCGATGGACGGCTTCGCGATCCTGCGCAATCTGCGCGCGGCCGGCTCCACGACGCCAGTGCTGCTCGTGACCGCGCGCTCCGCCATCGACGATCGCGTGAGCGGTCTCGGGCTCGGCGCCGACGACTACCTCGTCAAGCCCTTCGACTATCGCGAGCTCGAAGCGCGCGTGCAGGCGCTGTTGCGCCGCAATAGCGGCCACGCCAATGACCTCGTCAAGGTGGGCGGACTCGCGATCGATCGCAGCAGCCGGCTCGCGGAGCTCGACGGCCAGCCGCTCGCGCTCTCGCGCCAGGAGTTCGCGCTGCTCGAAATCCTCGCGAGCCGCCCGCAACGCATTTTCTCGAAGGACGATCTGCTGAACCAGTTGTTCAGTTTCGGCAACGAGCCCAGCGCGAACGCCGTCGAGCAGTACATCACGCGCGTGCGCAAGAAGCTGCACGGCAGCTCGGTCGAGATCCGCACGGCACGCGGGATGGGATATCAAATTGCCGCGCTTTGACTGGTTCCGCAAGACGCTGCTCGGCCGCACGCTGCTCTTCATCGCGCTGGTCGTGGCCTCGGGGGCGCTGGCGCTCGCGCTCATCGCGCGCTACTACGCGGGGGTCGCCGCGGAGCGCGCCTACGATCAGTTGCTGGCCGGCGCCGCCATTCAGGTGGCCGAGAATCTCTATGTGCAGGGCGGCGTGCTCGCGCTCAATCCACCGGTGGCCGCACTCTCCTCGCTGTCGCGCTATGACCTCGTCTACTACAAGGTGACCGATTCGCGCGGCGTCGTGGTGGCCGGCTACGGCGACCTGCCCGGCCCGGCGAGCACGGCGGCCGCGCGGCAAGGCCCCGCCTTCGCGAACGGGACCTACCAGGGCCAGCGCATCCGCACGGCCACCATTGCCCGCTACATGCCCGAGGAGCGCACGCCGGGCTGGGCCGTCGTGACGATTGCGCAGACCACGCACGCGCGCCAGCAACTGACGAACGACATGAGCTTCAAGGTGTGGACGCTGATCCTGATGATGAGCGTGCTCGCCATTGGCGCCAGTTGGCTGGCGATCCGGCGCGGCCTGCGCCCGCTCGCGCAGATCGAGACGATCATTGCCGCCCGCGACCCCGCCGACCTGCGGCCCGTGGAGCACGACACGCCCAGCGAGATCAACGCGATCATCGGCGCGATCAACGGCCTCATCGGCCGGCTCGCGGAGCGCATGACGGCCATGCAGCGCTTCATTGCCGATGCCGCCCATCAGATGCGCACGCCGATCGCGCGGCTCGACGCGCAGATCGAGCTGCTCAGCGGCGAGACCGATCCCGCCCGCTACGCGCAAGGACTCGACGCGTTGCGCACCACCTGCTCGGACGTTGGCCGGCTGACGGGGCAGCTGCTCAATCATGCGATGGTGATCCATCGCACCGAGGCCGTGCCGCTGCAGCCTGTGGATCTCGTCGCGCTTGCGCGGGAGGCGATCGGGCGCACGATCCCGCTGGCGGGCGAACGCGACGTGCAGGTGGCGTTCGAAAGCGATGCGCCGAGCGTGACCATCGCCGGCGACCCGATCAGCTTGCAGGAGGCGTTTTCGAACGTCCTGCACAACGCGTTGCTGCATGGCGATGCGGATGAAATCGTCGTGCGCGTGGCCGGCCTGCGCGGCGAGCCCATGCTCACGGTGACCGACAACGGCCGCGGCATCCCGCGCGAGCATTGGGAGGCCGCGCTGCGCCCGTTCGAGCGCTTCGAGCCCGATGGCGCGCCGCGCCGCAGCGGCTCAGGGCTCGGGCTCGCGATCGTGCAGGAGGTGATGAAGGCGCATCGTGGGCGTGTGGGGTTTGATTTTCCGGAGGGGGGTGGGTTTGCGGTTGTGTTGATGTTTCCGGGGGGCAGCGAGAATAGCGCATGAAATAGCGAACAGGAATCCTCCGGACTATTGAGAACTCACGGTACGTGATGGTAGCGGAGCAAAGAGAAAGCAGCAGTCCCGCGAATCGCCTCATGGGTCGATATATAGGACTTCATACTGATCTATCCAAGATCCTCCCCCAGCCCCAACGCAAGGTCCCCCCGCTCGTTATCCCCTTCCACAAGTACCTGAACGCGCCGTTACTTTGCGTTGGTCAGCTCGGCCTTTCATTTATATTTCAAGACACACTTGGCGCGCTGATCGCAGTAACATCGGCACGCTTGAGAACCCGGGGGAATCGAAGACCATGAAGTTGACGTCTGCATTGCATAACGCCAGTCACACCGTACTCGTTTCATTTCTCGCGCTGGGGCTCGCCGGTTACGTCCCAACAGGCAATTGTGCGAACAACGTTTCTTCGTTGGCAGGCGTCTACAGCACCGCGCATCCATTGACGGTAGATGGCGTCAAAGTGCAGACCGATGGATTCATCGAAATCGAGCCGAATGGTCGTATCACGGCGTTCGAGCGAGACGGCGAAGGCCCGGCGTCCGTGGGGAACGGATGCTATCGGCGCGCGTCGGGAACGGCGACCAACGCGGGGCTGCAGGGGCGCATTCTGACCTCTGGCATTTCGCCACGCGGTGATGGCGTCTATCAGACTCTTGCTGGTAACGGCGATATTTTCGGGATTCTGGTTGAGCAAGGCACAAATGGAGGCATGCGATGGTTTTTCCATTCGGGTCGCGCGAACAGTACGGTCACGATCAATGGAAACAAGAATGTCGTGAATTCAACGGACAAGTCGTCCTATTCCATTAGCGGCCCCGCGTTAGCATCACCTACTCCTGAGCAATTACATAGCATGCTCTGCCGCGCAGACAAATCGGATCCGCCATACGCAAAGCCCGACTCGGGTTCACAAGTTTCCCTGGCGAGCATCGCGGCACCGCAGACTGCGCGTGGCGTTGTAGCGGCTACGGGCAACGCGCTGGCAATCGATAGCATTCGCCAACCGGTCTCTCCTGGGAGCCGGGTAAACTCGTCTCCGTTGGGGGCTGCTGTCCCGTTCGAGTTCGGGAAGCCCATCGATGCGGCCGCCCTGGCGAAACTCGGTATTCCTCCAGACTCCCCCAAAGCGAAGATCTTTGTGAACTGGGCACAAAAAGTCACGTCCGATCCGGACATCAAAGCCTATTTTTTTCCCAACAATAATTCGCCTGTCGTGGGCACCGATGCCTCGTCGCGTGCCTTGGGTTTGCTGGACGGAATGGAGAGAATTTCGCGGGATGACCGTGATCGGCTGACCGCCATGACTGCGCGGGCTATTAGCAATGCACCGCCGGATTGCGGCGGCACACGGAATCTGCAAGTGATTACGTCACGGTATCTATCACTGGCAACGCAAAGTGATGACGAACTTCAGGCGCAACTGCAAACGCTTTTCGACTTTCTCAAACAGTCAGCACAGAGCACGCCCCCCCCCCCCGCAACTGACTGCGGCACAGCGTTTGCAGGGAAAACTCGCACTCTCGGCGTCTATCGCAGACGCCCTGAAACGTGATTCTTCCGAGACAGAAGATCTCGCCCTGCTGATGAACGGCAAACAGGCGGACCTTTCTCCAGAAGCATGGTGCAAGGCAGTACGTTTCTATCAGAATGCCCTCGGTAGCACACCACAGCCAGCGCGTGACTGGATTGTGCTCACAGAGATCGAAAACCAGAAACGTCTTGTGTCGATGCTCACGACGCTGACAAAGAAGCTCGGTGCGTCACCCAATGCCTCGCTTCAATCACCGGCCGCCCCGAAAGTGTTTGATTACGCAGAGGTGGTGCGTCAACGCATACGTCCACTCATCGTCTGGGATGGCACGGTAGTTCATGGCGAGACGGTAGTCGAAGTGCACTGCACATCATCGGGCAACCTGGAGTCGGCAAAAATTGTCCGGGCAAGCAGCGACGCGAGGTGGGACAGCGCTGCGCTCAGTGCAGTCAGACGCGCGGACCCAATGCCGCTGGATGAAACCGGCCAGGCCCGCAAGTCATTCTTGATAACGCTCAGGCCAGGTCTCTGATTGGCAGTCCGCGCCACGTCACATTTCACGCTGCACCGCACCACCCACCCCCACTTCCCGCTTTTCCCCAAAACCACCTACTCTTAAATATCGGGCCAATGCCCGTCCGGACGTTCCGATGCGCGCTCATCGCCCCACCCGGGCGGCGGAGCACGACCCGCCTCCGCCCCATGCCCGCCACGCACGCCACCCGCTGCCGGCGCGGATCGCACGCGCCGCGGTATTCGCGGCGCTGCTGGTCGTTTGCGCCGCGGTTGCGGCCCTCAATGCCCTGGCTCAGGCCCAGCGTGCGCCGTCCGCGGCGCAGCGCGCCGTCGTCGTCATGACCGTCAATGGCGCGATTGGCCCCGCGAGCGCCGATTTCATCGTCCGTACGCTCGCGCATGCGGCGCAGCAACACGCGCAGCTCGCGATTCTCCAGCTCGACACCCCCGGCGGCCTCGACACCTCGATGCGCCAGATCATCAAGGCGATCCTCGCCTCGCCCGTGCCGGTGGCCACGTTCGTCGCGCCTGGCGGCGCGCGAGCCGCCAGTGCCGGCACCTACATCGTTTATGCGAGCCATATCGCGGCGATGGCGCCCGGCACCAATCTCGGCGCCGCCTCGCCGGTCCAGCTCGGGATCGGCGGCGGTGGCCCGGCGCCCACGCCCGGCGCCGCACCCGACACCCCGCCGGGCGCCACGTCGGGCGCCACGTCAGGCGCCGCCTCGGGCGCCAGGCCCGACGACAACGCCAGCACCGAGGCCCGCAAGGTCATGCACGACTCCGCCGCGTACATCCGCGGCCTCGCGCAACTGCGCGCGCGCAATGCCGTGTGGGCCGAACGCGCGGTGCGCGAAGCGGTGAGCCTGTCCTCCAGCGAAGCGCTCGACCAGCACGTGGTCGATCTCATTGCGCTCGACCCCGTCGATCTCGCGCACAAGCTCGACGGCCGCGAAGTCACCACGGCGGCCGGCACGGTGCGCCTCGCCACCGCGAATGCGCCGCTCGTGTACGTCGTGCCCGACTGGCGCAACCGCTTCCTCTCGATCGTGGCCGATCCGAACGTCGCCCTGATCCTGCTGACGATCGGCATCTACGGGCTGTTCTTCGAGTTCGCGAATCCCGGCTTCGTGCTGCCCGGCGTGGCCGGCGGGATTTGCCTGCTGATCGGCCTGTTCGCAATGCAGCTGCTGCCCATCAACTACGCGGGGCTCGGCCTCGTGATGCTGGGGCTCGCGTGCCTCGTCGCCGAGGCCTTCCTGCCCACCTTCGGCGTGCTCGGCTTTGGCGGCATCGTCGCCTTTGCCGTTGGCGCGCTCATGCTGATCAATACCGATGTGCCCGGCTACGGCATTCCCGTGCCGCTGATCGCGGGTCTCGCGCTCGGTGGCGCGGCGTTCGTCGCCGCGGTCTCGAGCGTGGCGCTGCGCGCGCGGCGGCGCCCCGTGGTGACCGGCTCGGAGGCCATGGTCGGCAGCATCGGCCAGGTCATCGACGATGGCCTGAAGCCCGAGCGCCCGACCGCCGCCGCCGCGCTCGCCCAGCCGCCCGGCGCCGCCACCCAGGCGGCTGCGGTTC
>NZ_BAYD01000024.1 GCF_000685075.1 Paraburkholderia oxyphila NBRC 105797 | reverse complement strand
CCCGCCGGGCAACAACGGCGCGCGGCCGCCGGGCCAGGGCGGCAAGCCGCCGGGCGGCGGCGGCAACCGGCCGCCCCCAGGCGGTGGTGGCGGTGGCGGCGGCGGTGGTGGACACCCCCCCGGCAATTAATCGGCACCTGAGCGGCATCGACCGGAACCGCTAGCCGGTCCTGCCGGGGATCGCATCGGTATTGCAGCTCTAGCGTTTGGCGACGAAGCTCAACCGCACGCAATGCGGTCGAGCTTCGTGTAGATGACCGCTCACGCCATCGAAATCTGTGATTCAAGACTAGTGGCGAACGAGCCGCAACACAGGACTGTGCATACGCTCCACTTACATTCGGATGCCTAACTATCTGCCGCAAAAAAAACCGCACCGAAGTGCGGCATTGCGTTTGGTGTCAATCAACGCACGTGGTGGCACACGCGCACGGCGTGATGATTGTGGTGCTCGACGTGACACACTTCATGGTGGTTCGGCGCGGCGACGGCAACCAGCGGGGCGGCCAGAGCGGCGCAAAGCATCAGGGCGGACAGGCGGACGAACGGCTTGGCAACGGATTTCACGGTCTGACTCTCTCGATATCGCGTGGGTTAAACAAGAGAGAGCACTGTATCGCAGAGTGCGCAACACTTCGTTACACGCTTGTAACGAGCGTAGCGTCAAATGTCAGGGGCTTGACAGCGGGGCCACGCCAACCCGCATTTCAATGTGATTACAGCCTGCTGCGGGACCGCAAGGCTGCTACCGCCCTCCACCTTCGCCATCGTGCTGCCTGGCCTGTGTCAGCCGCCGCAGCAGTTCCTCGCCACGCATCGTGAGGCGCGGCGCGTAACCGTCCTCGTCCTCGTCCATCTCGACGAGGTGGTAGCGCGTCAGCGCCAGAAAATCGGAATCGAGCGTCTGAAGCGGCGCATTGGTGTCGCGAATCAGCAACAACGCCGCCAGTTCGTGATGGCTGAGCATCGAGGTTCTCCTGTTCAGAACTCACCGTGGACATCAGCATAGCGAGCAAAACGTACAGTTTCGCTACAGCCGTGTTTCTTCGTATTACTCGCGCGATCGATGCGCCAGCTGAAACAACACGCCGAGCGCTACATGATGCCCTCAATGTGTCACGCATTACCGCGCACAAGATAAATCGGATTCCTGAATATAGACAGAGGAAATGAATGCCTGCGCGCGGATGGGCTATTGCATCTGGATCCCGCCGTCGGGCGCCATGTCCGCGGCGGCAATGTAGCCCGCTGCGTCGGCGCACAGGAATGCCGCCGGCGCTTTAGGCTCGACGTGTCGTCCGGTCGAGGGCTGCGTCACCCCTGACCCGGAGATGTTCCGGTTAATTGCCATAGCGGAACCACGACCCCAGCGGTGACGAATACGCCGCGTCTAGCGCCCGTGCTGGCTTCCGTTCGCGTTCGCCTGGGCCTTGCCGTCGCCGCGAGCGGCGCCCCGGCCCTGCCCCTGACGCTCCCCAGCCGCGCGCTGCGTGCCCGCGGCCGCTTGTGTCGCGTCGCGCGCCGTGTCGCCCATCACGCGCTCGAACGCGGCCATCCACTCGCGCATGGGCATTGCCGCGCCGCCTTTCACGCCCGGCGCGCCCTGCTGCAACCCGGTCAACGTGTCTTGCCATTGCTGCGCCATGTCTCGCGCGAGTTGGTTCCATGCGGTGGCGCCCTGCAGCGCGGCCACCGCCCCCTCCTGCCAGAGCGCGGCGCTCGCGCTCAGATAGTCGCGCCAGACCGACTGGCTCGCGGCGGCGAAATCGTTCCAGTCGTGCGCGTCGCGCAGCGTTTCCAGCGTGCCTTCCAGCGCGGCGCGGTCACGCTCCATGCGGCGATACATGAGCTGGAGCGCTTGCTCGCGCCATTGCTGCTGATGGACGAGCCACTGCAGCGCGGCCGTGACGCCGGTGCGGCATGCATTGAACGACGGATGGGAAGCAGTGGCCATGATCGATTTCCTTACGAGAGTATGGGGCCCGTCCGCGGACGGGCACGCAATGGCGTGACCGCGAAGAATGACGTGGCGAGGCGCCCCGGCGAGAGCGACAGTGACAAGGACTTGCGGCGGCGCGGCGCTCCAGGATGACGGACAGCGGAACGCCGGCAAACCCGGTTGCGATGCACGCCGCGTGGACTGCAGCGCTTTGCACCCGTTCACGCGACACGGCAAGCGACAGGTCGGGATGCAGCGCGTACAGCCATTACGCGGTCGAATTCACATGATAAGCAAGTTGCTCGCCCCCGGCGGGCCGAACGCTGCCGGGAAACTTGATCGAAATCGTATTTCAAGATATTTGCACCGCAGAAACGCACGCCAGACCATGCCTATACGGCTATTTTTCGATGCGAGCGGGGGCACCGGTGCGCACGTGCGTTGGCGGGCAGCGCCGCACCTGCGCGGCAGCGCGCCCGCTTGTTTCCAACTTTTCGCCCGCTTTTTGCCCGTGAAAGCCGTGGCATCAAGCGGCCTGCGGCTCCTCGTTGCGCACGAGCATGACAGGACGGTCGGCCATGCGCAGGAACGACTCCGCCACGCTGCCAAGCAGCAGCCGCTTCACGCCCGACAAGCCGCGCGTGCCCATCACGACGAGGTCCGCCTCATCTTCCGCTGCGATGCGGTAGATCACCGCCGCAACTTCCTCGCCCATCGAGTCGGCGGCGCGCGCCGTGCCCGTCACGCCGGCCTGCGCGAACACCGTCTTCGCTTCCTCGAGTGCGGCCGTGGCAACATCGGCCTCGGCCGACTGGCGCGTCTGCTCCTCCGCGAAACCCGAACTGATATCGACGAGGCGCGCCGGATGCTGGACCACGCAGAGCGCCTCTACGGCCGCGCCCGTCGCCTTGGCGATCTTTACGGCCTCGTCCAGCGCGCGGCGTCCGCTACGGCTGCCGTCGACGGCCACCAGAATCAGCTTGTACATTGTTACCTCCCGGGCCAGGCCCATGATGCGCGGCATCCGCCGTGCGCGGCCCCGGTCGTCCGGGTCGCGCACGACGGCCTTGCCGGCCGTTGCGTCCCACGCGAGCCGCCTTGCAGGCTCGCGCAATCGAAAACATGCTTGTTCGCGGGTACTCGCTGCTACTCGCTGGTTATATCGTCTCCATCCAGATAGACAGGAGCGAAAGCCCGCATGTCGCTACGTCGCATCGTCGCTGCGGGCGGGTGCCTGCGTTGCCGGCGCGTCGATGGTGCACTCATCGCATCGTCAGCACCGCTGCGCCCGTGAGCCGCCCGTCGCGCAGATCCGCAAGCGCGTCGTTCGCGCGTGCGAGCGGATACACCGTGGTCTCGATCTCGAGCGTATGGCGCGCCGCGATGGCCATGAACGCTGCGCCATCCTCGCGCGTCAGATTCGCCACGGAGACGATGCGGCGCTCCTCCCACAGCCACGCGTACGGAAACGACGGAATGTCGCTCATGTGAATCCCGCCGCAGACCACCGTGCCGCCCTTGGCCACTGCGCGCAGCGCCGCGGGCACCAGCGCGCCCACGGGTGCGAACAGCAGCGCGGCGTCGAGCGGCTCGGGCGGCGCTTCGTCGCTGCCGCCTGCCCACGCCGCGCCAAGGCGTCGGGCGAAGCGCTGCGCGTTGTGGTCGCCGGGACGCGTGAACGCGTACACCGTGCGCCCCTCGTGCCGCGCGACCTGCGCGACGATGTGCGCCGCCGCGCCGAATCCATAAATGCCGATACAGGGTGCATCGCCGGCCAGCGCGAGCGTGCGATAGCCAATCAGCCCCGCGCACAAAAGCGGCGCGGCTTCGACATCGCTGTATTGGCGAGGCAGATGGAAGCAGTAATGGGCATCGGCGACCGTGCGTTGCGCATAGCCGCCGTCGATCGTGTAGCCCGTGAAGCCGGGCGCGTCGCAGAGATTCTCGCGGCCGCGCTGGCAAAAGCGGCAGTGCCCGCAGGTGTGGCCGAGCCACGGCACACCCACGCGGTCGCCCGGCGCGAAGCCCGTGACGCCCACGCCGAGCGCCGCCACCGTGCCGACGATTTCGTGGCCGGGAATCAGCGGACGTTTCGGCTGCGTGAGGTCGCCATCGACGACATGGAGATCGGTGCGGCACACACCGCACGCATGAACGTCGATGAGCAGTTCGCCCGCCGCGGGAACCGGATCGGGCACGTCTGCCTCTCGCAGCCGCGGACTCGTACCGTCGAACAGCATGGCGCGCATCGCCGTCCTCCCGTTGATCGGAGTTCTTGCATCAACTGCCGGCCGAAGTGAGTGCTTGAGGTGCCGGCCGGAATGAGTGCTTTGGCACTGACTCCGGTCCCATGCAGAGCGCTGACTCCGCCCCATACCAAGCTTGCGTTTCACGTCCCGAAGGCGCTCGGGAAGCCCGGCGCGGCGCCCACAGCGCGCGACGCCCGGGGACGCATCATCTCTCCATGTTACGCGGTCGGCGCGCGCATGGCGACGAACGCGCACGGACACCCAGAGGAAGCGCTCCCAGCGATCGTGGCACCATACCTCCGACCGACCGCTTTGCATGGGATGCAACCAGGCCCCATCGACAGGAGCAGCGAATGAGCCCGATCAGCCCTTCCACCCGCCCGCCGCCTTCCGACGAACTGCTGCAGCGCATGGACGCCTGGTGGCGCGCCGCCAACTATCTTTCGGTGGGTCAGATCTACCTGCTCGCCAATCCGCTGCTGCGCGAGCCGCTGCAGCTCGCTCACGTGAAGCCGCGTCTGCTCGGCCACTGGGGCACCACGCCCGGCCTCAACTTCCTCTACACGCACCTGAACCGCATCATCAACGAGCGCGATCTCGATCTGCTCTTCATCGCGGGGCCGGGACACGGCGGGCCGGCCGTCGTCGCGAACACCTGGCTCGAAGGCACCTATAGCGAGACCTGGCCGAACGTGCCGCAAGACGAAGAAGGCATGGCGAGGCTCTTCAAGCAGTTCAGCTTCCCCGGCGGCATTCCGAGCCACGTTGCGCCGCAAACGCCCGGCTCGATACACGAGGGCGGCGAACTGGGCTACGCGCTGTCGCACGCGTATGGCGCGGTGTTCGACAACCCCGATCTGATCGCCGCGTGCGTGGTCGGAGACGGCGAAGCCGAAACGGGGCCGCTCGCCACCTCGTGGCACTCCAACAAGTTCCTCAATCCGGTAACCGATGGCGCGGTGCTGCCCATCCTGCATCTGAACGGCTTCAAGATCGCCGGGCCGACCGTGCTCGCGCGCATCGGCGACGACGAGCTCGCCTCGCTCATGAAGGGCTACGGTTACGAGCCGATCTTCGTGGAGGCCGAAGACCCCGGCGTCGCGCACCGCCTGATGGCCGCGGCCTTCGACACCGCGTTCGACGAAATCGCACGCATCCAGCAGGCCGCGCGCACAGCGGCCGAAACCGGTCCGCAAGCGCATATCGAGCGCCCTCGCTGGCCGATGATCGTGCTGCGCACGCCCAAGGGCTGGACCGGCCCGAAGAGCGTCGACGGCCTGAAGACCGAAGGCTCATGGCGCTCGCATCAGGTGCCGCTGTCGAACATTGCGAAGCCGGGCCACCTCGCGCTGCTAGAAAGCTGGATGCGCAGCTACAAGCCCGCCGAGCTGTTCGACGCGCAAGGCCGGCTCGCACCCGAGATCGCCGCGCTGGCGCCGCGTGGCGAGCGCCGCATGAGCGCGAACCCGCGCTCGAACGGCGGCGGCCGCGTGCGCGAGTTGCGCGTGCCCGCGTTCGAGCACCACGCGGTGGACGTGCCCGCACCGGGCCAGGTGGATGCCGAAGCGACACGCGTAATGGGCGCGTTCCTGCGCGAAGTGATGCGCGTGAACCTGCCCACGCGCAACTTCCGCATTTTCGGCCCGGACGAAACCGCTTCGAACCGCTGGTCCGACGTCTTCGACGTGACGTCGCGCACGTGGCTCGCCGAAACGACGCCCGACGACATCCAGCTGGCGCAGGACGGCCGCGTCATGGAGATCCTGAGCGAGCACACCTGCCAGGGCTGGCTCGAAGGCTATCTGCTCACGGGGCGCCACGGCTTCATGTCGTGCTACGAAGCATTCATCCACATCGTCGATTCGATGTTCAACCAGCACGCGAAGTGGCTGAAGGTGATCCGCGAGATTGCGTGGCGGCGGCCCCTGCCTTCGCTGAACTACCTGCTGACCTCGCACGTCTGGCGCCAGGACCACAATGGCTTCAGCCATCAGGACCCGGGCTTCATCGATTACGCGGTCAACAAGAAGGCCGATACGGTGCGCGTCTACCTGCCGCCCGATGCCAACACGCTGCTCGCCGTGACCGATCACGTGCTGCGCACCTGGAACCGTATCAACATCATCGTTGCGGGCAAGCAGCCGCAGGCCCAGTGGCTCGACATGGACGCCGCCATCCGCCATTGCGCGGACGGCATCGGCATCTGGCAATGGGCGAGCAACGACGAAGGCGGCGAGCCCGACGTGGTGATGGCCTGCGCCGGCGACGTGCCGACGCTGGAGACGCTCGCCGCGGTCGATCTGCTGCGCGGCTGGCTGCCCGATCTGAAGGTGCGCGTGGTGAACGTGGTGGACCTGATGACGCTCGAACCGGCGGACCGCCATCCGCACGGTCTCTCCGACGCCGACTTCAACGCGCTGTTCACGACGGACCGGCCTGTGATCTTCGCCCATCACAGCTACCCTTCGCTGATCCATCGGCTGACCTACCGGCGCGCCAATCACGCGAACATCCATGTGCACGGCTTCATTGAGGAAGGCACGACGACCACGCCGTTCGACATGGCGGTGGTGAACCGGCTGGACCGCTACCACCTGTGCGAAGCCGTGATCGATCGCGTGGAGGGACTCGCGCAACGCGCCGCGCATGTGCGGCAGACGCTGCACGACAAGCTCGCCGCGCACCGCCGCTACGTGGACGAATACGGCGACGACATGCCCGAGATCCGCAACTGGCGCTGGTCGCGCACGAGCGCGACTGCGGCGGGCGGCAGCGACTGAGGAGGCGCGGGACGAACGATGATGCGGGCTGAGTGCCCCGTGTAGCCTGTGTGGCCCACATGGACCGCACGGCCCGCGCGCGCGGCGTTCAGCGCGGCGCGGCGCGTCCGAACACGCGCACGAACGCGGTCACGAACAGGTCGAGCCGCTCCGATTCGAGACAATCGATGCCCGCCGCGCCCACCCGTCCGTTGCCGCCGGGGAACGCGCGACAGAGCTCGTCGGCGCCGCGCGGACGCACGAGCGGCGCGCGCACGCTCACCGCGTAATTGCCGTCGGCGTTGACGCTCAGCACGGCATGGGCGCACGACGGCTCCTCGATTGCGAGGGCATTGGCGAACACGCCGCGCACGCGGCGCGCCCATGGCTCGTCGGGGAGCACGCAGACACTGCCGTACTGCACCGTGAACAAGGGCGTGATCTCCTGCGCGCGTTCGAGATCTTCGCGGCGGCATGCCGAAAGACTCGCGACGAGCGGCTCCGAGGCAATGAAGTCGAACGGATCGGCATACTGCTTGAGCGTCTCGTAGAGCGTGGCCGGCGCGATGAACAGGTCTTCGACGCTGTCGCCGTAGGCGTTGTAGTTGATCGACTCGCCCAACTCGCACAACTGGGCGGCCTGCGCTTCGTCGAGCCCGGCTTCGCGCGCGAGTTCGTGCGCGGTGGCCTGCAGGTTGTCGCCGAACGCCGCCGCGACCGCCCACGGGCGGTACTGCCCGCGCAGATGGCGGTCGACCAGCACGCTCGTGCAGACCTGCGCCGTGGTGTCGATGTGCGCGGCGAGGTTGACGTTCATCGGCAACTCGCCCGCGTGGTGATGATCGAAGTACTCGACGTGCACGCCCTGGTCGAGCAGCGCGCAAAGCGCTTCGCGGTTCGCATCGAACGAAATGTCGAGCACCGTGAGCGAGTCGCCGGGCCGCGCCTGCACGCGCTTGACGAGCGCGATGTCGCGCTTCGCGCCCGTGACGAGCGTGGCCTCGCGCGGCCGGGCGAGGCGAAGCTGGTGCAGCGCGCAGATGCCGTCTGCATCACCGTTGAATACGTCGAAATGCGCCATGTCCTGTGGGTTCCGTTGCGTTGAGCTTCACAGTATCGCGCACCGAATGCGAATCCCACAAAGGGAGGATTTGACCGATCACAGTGAGGGCCGATTCGCTCAGCCCATCACACGACTTCGCGCCCGGCGATTCACGCGAATCGATTGACGACGGCATATCGCCGCGAGCCAGCCCGCATGCGCGAGCGTGCGGCGGGCTCGGAATCCGCCGGACGCCCGCGCCGCCCGATCTGCCCGATCTGCCAGCCGACGCTCAGGTGCGGGCCAGCGGCCAGCGCAGCGAGAAAGCGACCGGGAAGCGCGGCGCCTTGCGGCCGGCCGGCGCGCGCCACGGCTGCATGCGCGCGCTCATGGCCGCGCACATGGCGACGCCTTCTTCGCCGTAGAGGCGCTCCATGGCCTGCTGCACGAGGCCTGCGTCGTACCACATCTTGAAACGACGATGGCAGGTGCGGAAGTCGGGGTAGCGCTCGGGCAACTTCGCCCAGACGGAGCCCGTTGAAAGCACCCACAGAATGGCTTCGAATACGGCGCGCGAGCAATGCGCGGGACGGCCGCGGCGCGGGCCGCTGGAACGGATTTCATGGAAGAGCGGTTCGACGCTGCGCCATTGGGCGTCGCTAAGCTCCATCGAGGGACGAGGCTGCATCTGATATTCCAAGTTAGGTTGTCTGACACACAACGACTAAATTAGCCTCACGTCCTCTTGCGAAAATATCGGACTATGCCTAAAACGGTCTGAAAATCAGTGTGATAGTCGAGGCGCGATGGCATCGCGCCTGCCTGGCGGGGCTTTCGAAATTCTGCTATTGCAATGACGTCGTTTCGGCCCGTCACGCTAAAAAGCCGCGTTAAACTGGGGCATTCCGGACTCGACGGTGCAATTCCAATGGCACGCTCACCTGTTTCGCCCGCGAAAACCGGCCGCATTCGCGTCGGCATCGGAGGATGGATCTATCAGCCGTGGCGCGGCACGTTCTATCCCGAGGGGCTCGCGCAGCGCCTCGAACTCGATTACGCGAGCCGCCACCTCACTTCGCTGGAAATCAACAGCACGTATTACGGCGCACAGCGTCCCGCGAGCTTCATGCGCTGGCACGACGAGACGCCTGATGATTTCGTGTTCTCGGTGAAGGGCCCGCGCTTCGCGATGAACCGCCGCGTGCTGGCCGAGGCCGGCGCCACGATCGAGCGCTTTCTGGCCGGTGGCGTGCTGAATCTGCGCAACAAGCTCGGCCCGATCAACTGGCAGTTGTTGCCGGGTAAGCGCTTCGATCCAGAGGACTACGCACGATTTCTCGAGAGTCTGCCCGTCGAAGCCGATGGACGGGCGCTAAGTCATGCGCTGGAGGTCCGGCACGAGAGTTTCTGCACCCCGGAGTTCGTCGCGCTGGCGCGGCAGCGCCAGGCCGCGATTGTGGTGTCCGGCGATTCGGAATACCCACAGATCGCCGACGTATCGGCGCCCTTCGTCTATGCCCGCATCATGGGCACGGCCGATGGCGAGCCCCTCGGCTATTCGCCCGCGGCGCTCGACCGCTGGGCCGAGCGCGCGCTCACGTGGGCCCAGGGCGGCAACCCTGGCGACCTCGCCACCTTCGACGCACCGCTCGCGGCCAAGGCCGGACGCGACGTCTATCTCTATGTGATCAGCGGCTACAAGGCGCGCAATCCCGCCGCGGCGATGGCGCTGATCGAGCGGCTGCGCGAGCGCGGCGCGCAATGAGCGCTGGAAGCGCATAGAGCGCACCTGGCACGCCGTCGAAATGATTGAGTGGGGCGAAATTGCGTGCCTGATGACCGATTGGGTCTCTCCTGTTGTTCAAAACGTGCGCTCGCTTCGTCCGAGCGCATGTCCTGCCGTGCTTTTAATTGGTTGAGAGGCCATAGAGCGCGCCCTCTAAATGCATCAGTGTTTTGTCGCACCGACAATAGTTTCGCGGCCCCTTGTCGCGGAAATACAGGCTTTTTTATCTCATAATTAATTGCAGGGGCGCAATGCCCGCAAGTGTTAATCCGATTTAAAAATCGTGCCAAAGGGTGCAACAACCCCCCAGGCCTTCCTGAAAGGCCACTCTCGACACAATGAATCAGTCGGCACGATAAACGCCTTAACTGAAAAATGGAGTGAATGATGGAAACGACCAGTGCAATTTATGGCCTTCTTCTCGTGGCATTTTATTTCCTGCCCACGATCATTGCGAACGTGCGCGGCCACATCAACCGCACGCCCGTCCTGCTGCTCAACCTGTTCCTTGGCTGGACGTTGCTGGGATGGATTGGCGCTCTGATCTGGTCGGCCACCGCGAACACTGAAACGCCTGCGAAGCCGCGCGCCAAGGTGTTCGAATGAAGCCTGCTCAACCAGGCCGAGGACGATCATGAAAAAGCTTTTGGGCATTCGAAAGAAGGCCGAACTGGACAGCAAGAAGGCCGATTTCGGCAATGCGTCCATCCGGCCCTCTCCGATCGCACCCTGTGTGCCCGCAGACCCCACTCGCGCGCTGTACGCTCAAAGTGTGGGTGTCGTGTGGGTCTCTCTACCTACCGCCCTATAGGGCCCGCCGCATTTCCGCCGCTGGCAGCTTCATCATCTGCCGGTACTTCGTGACGGTGCGGCGCGCCACGCGCACGCCCTGCCTTTCCAGCTCCTGCGCGAGCACGACGTCCGAGAGCGGATCGCACGGATCCTCGGCGTCGATCATCTCCTTGATGAGCGCGCGCACGGCCGCGGCGGAACAGGTCCCGCCCGTGCGCGTCTCGAGCTCGCGCGGGAAGAAGCGCTTGAACTCGAAGATGCCGCGCGGCGTGGCCATGTACTTGTTGCCGGTCGCGCGCGACACGGTCGATTCGTGCAGGCCGAGCTCGTCGGCGACATCGCGCAGCAGCATCGGGCGCAGCGCGATCTCGCCATACTGGAAAAAGGCCTTCTGGCGCGCGACGATGCACTCGCCCACGCGCAAGATCGTCTCGCAGCGCTTGTGCGCGTTGCGAATCAGCCAGCGCGCTTCCTGCAACTGCTGCGCGAGCGGCGAGCGGCTCGTCTGCTCCGAGCGCGCGAACAGCTCCGCGTAGAGCTTGTGGATGCGCGCGCGCGGCTCGATGGCCGGATTCACGCTCACCACCCAGCGGCCGCGCACCTGGCGCACGATCACGTCCGGCACGACATAGCCGCCGTCCGCGCGGCCGTAGTGATTGCCCGGCTTCGGATCGAGGCGGCGCACGAGGGCGCTCGCGGCCTGCAGCGACTGCGCATCGCAACCGAGCTGGCGTTGCAGCTCGCCATGCTCGCGGCGCGCGAGACGCTCCAGATGCTCGGTGACGATGCGATGCGCGAGCTCGCGGTGCGGCGTGTCCTCCGGCATCGCTTCAAGCTGCAGCGCCAGGCATTCCGCAAGCGAGCGAGCGCCGATGCCGGGCCGGTCGAGCGTCTGCACGACGCGCAACGCGACGCGCAGACGGTCCTCGTCGAGCGTGTCGCCCACGCCCTCGACATCGGCGAGATCGGCAAGCTCCTGACGCAGATAGCCATCGTCGTCGAGCGCCTCGATCACCACCTGGGCCGCTGCCCGGTCGAGGTCTTCGAGCGGCGAGAGCCGCAGCGCCTCATGCAACTGCTCGCGCAGCGAGATGGGCACGCGCACCCAGTCGGCGGCATCGGCTTCGCCGTCTTCCGAACCGCGATAGCTCGACGACGCGCGCTGCGCGCCCGGCAACGGCAGCTCGGCGGCGTACGACGCGCCGTCGTCGCTGTAGCCGGAAGCTTCGTCGCTGTATGGAGTCGGTTCGCCGCCGTAGCTCGCTCCATCGGGTGTCACGCCGCCGTCCGCGGCGCTGTCCATGCCGCCATCGAGGTCGCCCTCGGGCGCATCGGCGGCGGACGCGGGCGCGACGCTCGCGGCCGCGCCAATGCCGGCGGCGCCTTCAGCGGCCTCGGCGGCTTCGCCAGTCTCCTGGGCGGGCGGCACATATTCGAGAAACGGATTGGTATCGAGCGCTTCGCGCAATTCCTGCTGGAACTCGAGCGACGATAGCTGCAACAGGCGCACGGCCTGCTGCAGACGCGGCGTCAGCGCCAGATGCTGGCGCGCATGTAACGCGATGGAAGGCATGGCTGTCCTGTTCTTGAATGTGATGTGAATGGCCCAGTCCACGCAACACCCATGCCAGTTTTTACAAGCGCTTGTTTTATAACGGGATCGACTCTTGCGACGGCGCAATTCCGGCGCCCGGACCCAGCCGTCCAGCGGACGTTTTTACAATCGCCCGAACAAAATTGCGTGCCTGATGGCGTGCTCGTTGAGCGCACATTGACCCCTCGTACTCCTCAATCCGCCTCGCGCGGCCATGCTTGAATCCCACAAAGTGCGCGCCGTGGCGTCGCCACGTTCACCGCAATTGGCGCGGCACGGCATGGACCTTGCGGCACGCCTGGCTGAACCCAACGGAAAAGGAGAAACGCATGAAACGCATTCCGATGCTCAAGACCGTTGCAGGTGTGGCCTGCATGACTTTCGTACTCGCCGCCGGCGCGCAGACGACCACGACCGAGCCTTCGGCGGCGCCCACGGGCAGCTCCGAAAGCATCGGCCAGCACGTTGATGACGCAACCATCACGACCAAGGTGAAGACCGAATTGCTGGCCGCCAAGAACGTGAAGTCCGAGCACATTCACGTGAAGACGCGCAAGGGCGTCGTGTCGCTCACGGGCACCGTGCCGAGCGCCGAGGATCGCGACAACGCCAAACAGGTGGTTGAAGGCGTGTCGGGCGTGAGCGCGGTGAAGAACCACTTGAAGGTGGCGGCCGCGGGATAACCGTGGACTAGCGGCGTTTTAACCGCTCTTTAAACCGCGCATTGGCCTCGCATCGACTCGCCATGCGCGACGCTCGCCGTGGACGCCGTCCACGCAGCGGGCGTCCCATGGCGCCATGCAGTGGGACGCGTGCGACACGCGCGTCCCACTGCTCTTTGGTACACCCTCAGCGCTCCTCGCGTTGCGCATCACGCAACTGCTCGCGCCGCGCGTCGCCCTGGCGCGCGAGCATCCAGCCCGGATATTCGGCGGGCAAGCCGCTCACGTCGTCGAGAATCGCGAGCTCTTCCGTGGAGAGCTTGACCTGGGTCGCCGCGACGTTGTCGTCGAGCTGGTCGGTGCGTTTCGCGCCGACGATCACCGTCGTCACCGCGCGCTGATGCAGGAGCCACGCGAGCGCGATCTGCGCCACCGAAACGCCCTTGCTCTCGGCGATCGGGCGCATCGCGTCGATGCAATCCCATGCGCGCTCGCGCTCCACGGGCGGAAAGTCGAACGTCGTGCGGCGGCTACCCGCCTCGCCCTGGCGGTCGCGGCCGTATTTGCCGCTCAGGAGGCCGCCCGCGAGCGGGCTCCACACCATCAGCCCGAGCCCTTCGCTCGCGAGCATCGGCACGATCTCGCGCTCGAGGTCGCGGCCCGCGATCGTGTAATAGGCCTGCAGCGACTCGAAGCGCGCAAGCCCGTGATGATGCGCAATGCCCAGCGCCTTCACGATCTGCCATGCGGCCCAGTTCGAGACGCCCACATAGCGCACATAGCCCTGCTGCACGAGCGTGTCGAACGCGCGCACGGTCTCTTCGATGGGCGTGACCGGATCGAAGCCGTGAATCTGGTACAGGTCGATGTGATCGAGCTGCAGGCGGCGCAGGCTCGCCTTCACGGCTTCCATGATGTGATAGCGGCTCGCGCCGCGCTGGTTCGGCGAGGGGCCCATCTCGCCGAGCACCTTGGTCGCCACCACGACCTGGTCGCGCACCACCTTGAGGTTCTTCAGCCCCTGGCCGGTGAGCTGCTCGGAAACGCCTTGCGAGTAGATGTCGGCGGTGTCGATGAAGTTGATGCCCGCATCGAGCGCGCGGCCGATGAGGCGTTCGGCGTCGGACTGCTGCAGATCGCCGATCTGGTTCCAGATGCCGGCGCCGCCGCCGAAGGTCATGGTGCCGAGGCAAAGTTCGGAAACGAAGAGGCCGGTACGGCCAAGAGGATGCATACGCATGGGGAAACTCCGACGTGGACCGAGGGAACATCCAACAACGGGGCAGAGGATACTGCGTTCACGCAAGACGTGCCCGAGGCGCCGCCTGGCAGCCGCGCGCGAAACCTGCCAGACTGCCCTTTCGCGATGCCTTTTGCGGTTTGCACCCATCAACCCGATGGACCGCGCGAGCCCCATGAGCCGCATCTCCCGAATGCCCGGCACTTGAAACCCGCGCGCCGCGCCCTCAAACCTTGTGCGCATGAGCCTGCTTTCGCCCGCCTCCGTCCAGCCCGATTCGCCCAGGTCCGCGCTCAACGCGCCCGACGCCGCCAACGTCGCAGACCTGGCGGATCCGCTCGCCCTCTTCCATCCGGCCGTGGCCGCGTGGTTCCGCAACAGCTTCGCGGCCCCCACCCCTGCGCAGCGCGCCGCGTGGCCGCTCATCGCGGCCGGCCGCGCGACGCTGGTGGCCGCGCCCACCGGCTCGGGCAAGACACTCACGGGCTTTCTCGCCGCGCTCGATGCGCTCGTGCGCGAAGGCCTCGCGAACGGCGGCGCGCTGCCCGACGCCACACTCGTGGTCTACGTCTCGCCGCTCAAGGCGCTCTCCAACGACATCCACCTGAACCTGGAGCGCCCGCTCGAAGGCATCCGCGCCGAGCTGGCGCGCCTCGACCTGCCGCCCGTCGAGATCCGCACCGCCGTACGCACCGGCGACACACCGCAGCCCGAGCGCGCCGCACAGCGCAAGCGCGCGCCGCATATCCTCGTGACCACGCCCGAGTCGCTCTATGTGCTGCTCGGCTCGGAGTCGGGCCGCCGCATGCTCGCTGGCGCGCGCAGCGTGATCGTCGACGAGATTCATGCGCTCGCGGGCAACAAGCGCGGCGTGCATCTCGCACTCAGCCTCGAGCGCCTCGACGCGCTGTGCGGGCAGCGTCTCCTGCGCATCGGGCTTTCGGCCACGCAAAAGCCCATCGAAACGGTCGCACGGTTTCTGGTCGGCATGGGTAGCGACGACGCGGCGGCGCCTGTGTGCGCGATCGTCGATGCGGGTCATGTGCGCGCGCGCGACCTCGCGCTCGAAGTGCCGCCGGTGCCGCTCGAGGCCGTGATGGCCAACGACGTGTGGGAGCGCGTGTACGATCGCATGGCCGAGCTCGTCGCGCAGCACCGCACGACGCTCGTGTTCGTGAACACGCGCCGCATGGCCGAGCGCGTCGCGCGCCACCTCAGCGACCGACTCGGCGCCGAGGTCGTGGCCGCGCATCACGGCAGCCTCGCGCGCGAGCATCGCTTCGATGCCGAGCAGCGCCTGAAGCGCGGCGAGCTGCGCGTGCTGGTGGCAACCGCCTCGCTCGAATTGGGCATCGATATCGGCGATGTCGATCTCGTCTGCCAGATCGGCTCGCCGCGCTCGATCGCGGGCTTTTTGCAGCGCGTCGGGCGCTCGGGCCACCAGGTCGGCGGCATGCCAAAGGGGCGGCTGTTTCCGACCTCGCGCGACGACCTCATCGAATGCGCGGCGCTGCTCGACTGCGTGCGGCGCGGCGAGCTCGACCGCCTCGCGCTGCCGCACGCGCCACTCGACGTGCTGGCGCAGCAGATCGTCGCCGAGGTGGCCTGCGCGGAATGGTCCGAGGACGCGCTCTTCGCGCTCGTGCGCCGCAGCGCGCCGTTCGCGCAGCTCGAGCGCGCGCGCTTCGACGCGGTGCTGCGCATGCTCGCCGAGGGCTACACGAGCCGCCACGGGCCGCGCGCCGCGTATCTGCACCGCGACGTGGTGAGCCGGACGCTGCGCGCGCGGCGCGGCGCGCGCCTCGTCGCGCTGACCTCGGGCGGCACGATCCCCGACAACGCCGACTACGCCGTGCTGCTCGAGCCACAGGGCGTGCAGATCGGCACCGTGAACGAGGACTTCGCCGTCGAAAGCCTCGCGGGCGACGTATTCCAGCTCGGCAACGCCTCGTACCGCATCCTGCGCATCGAGGCGGGACGCGTGCGCGTGGAGGACGCGCACGGCCAGCCGCCGAACATCCCGTTCTGGCTCGGCGAGGCGCCGGGCCGCAGCGACGAGCTCTCGTTCGCGATCTCGCGCTTGCGCGCCCAGATCGAGACGGAACTTGGCACGCACGCTGTTGGGGTAGCGTCGAGCGATATCTCCCAGAACGGCCCGCCCGGTATCGCAGACGCCGCGAACGACGGTGCAGACGCCACGGCGAGCCCAGGCGTAGCGGCAAACGCCGCCGCCATCGAGCGCGCCACGGCATGGCTCGCCGACACGCTCGGTCTGGACGACGCCGCAGCGCGCCAGATCGTCGAGTACCTCGCGCGCGCACGCGCCGCGCTCACCGTCCTGCCGACCCAGGACACGCTCGTGATGGAGCGTTTCTTCGACGAAGCGGGCGGCACCCAGCTCGTGATCCACGCGCCGTTCGGCAGCCGCGTGAACCGTGCGTGGGGCCTCACGCTGCGCAAGCGCTTTTGCCGCCAGTTCAACTTCGAGCTGCAGGCCGCCGCGACCGAGGACGCGATCATCCTCTCGCTCACGCACGCGCACAGCTTCGCGCTCGACGAAGTGTGGCGCTATCTGCACTCGAACAGCGCCGAGCACCTGCTCGTACAGGCGCTGCTCGACGCGCCGCTGTTTGGCGTGCGCTGGCGCTGGAACGCCACCACGGCGCTCGCGCTGCCGCGCCAGACCGGCGGGCGCAAAACGCCGCCGCAGATCCAGCGCATGCGCAGCGAGGACCTGCTCGCGGCCGTGTTCCCCGACCAGGTCGCGTGCGTCGAAAATCTCGCGGGCGAGCGCGAAATTCCGCGCCATCCGCTCGTCGATCAAACCCTCGACGACTGCCTCCACGATGCGATGGACACCGAAGCATGGCTCGCCCTGCTGCGCCGCATCGAGTCGAATGGCGTGCGGCTCGTGACACGCGAGCTGCCGGCGCCCTCGCCGCTCGCGGCGGAGATTCTGAGCGCGCGTCCCTATGCGTTCCTCGACGATGCCCCGCTCGAAGAGCGGCGTACCCAGGCGGTGCTGTCACGGCGCTGGAGCGACCCGGAATCCACGGACGATCTCGGCGCGCTCGATCCCGAGGCGATCGCGAGCGTGCGCGAGGAAGCCTGGCCGCAGGTGCGCGATGCGGACGAATTGCACGACGCGCTCAACACGCTCGGCGCGCTTGCGCAAAGCGAGGCGGACGCGCACGGCTGGAGCGCATGGCTCGCCGGCCTGGCCGCCGCCGGTCGCGCGACGCGCATGCCGGTCGCGGAACACGACGCGCTGTGGGTCAGCATCGAGCGGCTCGCCTGCGTGCGCGCGATCTATCCGCAGGCGCAATGCGAGCCGCCGCTGGCTGCGCTCGCGGGCGTCGAGGAAGCGCGCGACGAAGCGTGGAACGAGGACACGGCGCTGGTCGAGATCGTGCGTGCCCGACTGTCCGGATTCGGACCCCTGACGGTTTCGCAAGTGGCGCGGCCGCTCGCGCTGGAGGCGAGCGTGGCCGCGCTGGCGCTCACGCGCCTCGAAGCCGAAGGCACGGTCATGCGCGGCCGCTTCACGCCGGGCGCGCGCGAGGAGGAATGGTGCGAGCGTCATCTGCTCGCGCGCATCCACCGCTACACGGTACGCAAGCTGCGCCGCGAGATCGAGCCGGTCGAGCGCCAGGACTTCATGCGTTTCCTGTTCGAGTGGCAGCACGTGGGCGCCGACGCGCGCGGCTCGGGCCGCGACGCGCTCGCGGCCATGCTCGATCAGCTCGAAGGCTGGGAGGCTTCGGCGCTGTCGTGGGAAGACGAGATCCTGCCCGCGCGCATCGACGATTACACGCCGATGCTGCTCGACGAGCTGTGCCGCTCCGGGCATCTCGCCTGGGCGCGGCTGCCCGCGCGGGCCGCAGCGTCGACGGTGCGCAGCACGCCCGTCGTGCTGCTGCCGCGCCGTGAGCTCGCGCGCTGGACCGCGCTCGTCGAGGCCCCCGAAGCGGCGGAGCTTTCGGCGCGCGCACGGCGCGTCCATGAGGCGCTGCTGCGCCACGGCGCGATGTTCTTCGACGAACTGGCCGCCGATGCGCACCTGCTCGGCGTGGAGCTGGAGAACGCGCTGGGCGAGCTGGTGGCCGCGGGGCTCGTGAACGCCGACAGCTTCGCGGGGCTGCGCGCACTGGTCCGCCCCGCGGCGAAGCGCCATGCGCAGCACGGACATTACGGACGACGGCGAGCGCGCGGCTTCGGGCCGCTCGTGGGCGGCATGGCCGATGCCGGGCGCTGGGCGGTGCTCAGGCGCGTCGCGTTGCCCGCTGCGCAGGCGGCGCCGGCGGAGGATCGTGTGGCCACGGATGTCGTGTTGGGTTCATCGGCACTGGGGGACGCGCAGGCGCCGGTCGCCGCGAGCGAGGTGCGAGCGGTGCGCGCGACTAACCTGGCAACATCGGCGCCACCATCGCGCCGCCCGCCAGCCGACCCCGATCTGCAGGAACATGTCGCGCACGTGCTGCTGCGCCGCTATGGCGTCGTGTGCTGGCAACTGCTCGCGCGCGAGGCGCCCTGGCTGCCGCCGTGGCGCGACCTGCTGCGCGTGCTGCGCCGCATGGAGGCGCGCGGCGACTTGCGCGGCGGCCGCTTCGTCACGGGCCTCTCGGGCGAGCAGTTTGCCCTGCCGGAAGCCGTCGCGCTGCTGCGCGAGGTGCGGCGGCGCGCTGGCACAGGCAGTCCGGCGCACGGGGCACCGGGCGCAGAAGGCGTGCTCGTCTGCATTGCCGCCTCAGATCCGCTGAATCTCGTCGGCACCGTGTTGCCTGGAGAAAAAGTGCCCGCGGTCGCGGGCAATCGCATCGTGTTTCGGGATGGCGTGCCCGTCGCGACGCTAATCGCGAGCCGTTGGGCGTTTCTCGGCGATTTCGATGAGGACGCGCGCGCCGCCCTGCGCACGGCTTTTGGTAGCTTAGGGAGCGTTGCTTCGGGCGCCTAGCGTGCGTATTACGAGTACCGTTTTTGGTGCCACGGTGAAGTTTGTTGGGGAACTCGGGCGGGATGGGCTGTTAGTTGCGTAATTCAAGGTGCCGACGATTGGTGGCTGTTAGTTGCGCGCTGATCCGCGCAGGCACGGCCAAGGCATGCGTCACCTCAACCGTGCTTCCCCACCTGCGCGTCCCCGCTATACCCCACTCGCCACGCGCAATTAAGGCTTTCCTGCGAAATGCCGCCGCACGCGCAACCCGTTGGCGACGACCAGCAGGCTCGCGCCCACGTCCGCGAACACGGCCATCCAGAGGGTCGCCTCGCCCGCCAGCGCCAGCACGAGGAAGACGGCCTTGATCCCCAGCGCGAGCGCGATGTTCTGCATGAGCACCGCCGACACCTTGCGACTCAAGCCGATGAACGCCGCGATCTTGCGCGGGTCGTCGTCCATGATCGCGACGTCGGCGGTTTCGAGCGCCGTCGCCGTGCCGGCCGCCCCCATCGCGAAGCCGATGTCGGCGCGCGCGAGCGCGGGCGCGTCGTTCACGCCGTCTCCCACCATCGCCGTCATGCCGTGCCGCGCCGAGAGGTCCGCCACCGCGTCCTGCTTGTCCTGCGGCAGCAGATTGCCGCGCGCGTCGTCGATGCCGAGTTGCGCCGCAATCGCGCGTGCCGTCGCGGGGTTGTCGCCGGTCAGCATCACCGGCGTCGCGCCCAGCTGCTTGAGCGCGCGCACGGCGCTCAAGCTCTCGGGCCGCAGCGCGTCGGCGACGGCGAACAGCGCCACCGGCTCGCGCGGCGAGCACAGCACGATGGCCGTCTTGCCCGCCGCTTCGAGCTGCGCAAGCCGCGCTTCGAGATCCGGCGAACATAGGCCCAGCGACTCGACGAGCCGATGATTGCCCAGATGCCACGCCTCGCCGGCAATGCGCCCCGTCACGCCGAGGCCGTTGAGGACCGCGAAATTGTCGATCGGCTCGAGCGACACTTGCGTGCCGCGCTCGCGCCAGCCCGCCACGAGCGCACGCGCAACCGGATGCGTGCTGGCGTCGTCGAGGCTCGCGGCGAGGCGCAGGGCCTCGTCCTCGGGCAGCGCCGCCAGCGCGAGCGTGTCGGTGAGCACCGGCGCGCCGCGCGTGAGCGTGCCGGTCTTGTCGAGCGCGACGGCCTTGAGCAAACGCCCGCGCTCGAGCCATACGCCGCCCTTCACGAGCATGCCGTTGCGCGCGGCCGCCGCGAGGCCGCTCACGACCGTCACCGGCGTCGAGACGACGAGCGCGCACGGGCAGGCGATCACGAGCAGCACCAGCGACTTGTAGAGCCACGCGCCCCACGCGCCGCCGAACGCGAGCGGACCCACAATGGCGATCAGCACGGCGAGCGCGACGACGGCGGGCGTGTAGTAGCGCGCGAACTGGTCGACGAAGCGCTGGGTCGGCGCGCGCTGCGCCTGGGCCTCCTGGACCGCCGCCGCGATGCGCGCGAGCGTGCTGTCGCGCGCGGTCGCGGTGACGATCGCCTCCACGACGCCGTCGACGACGATGCTGCCCGCGTAGAGCGCATCGCCTTCGGACTTGTCGACGGGCAGGCTCTCGCCGGTGATGGGCGCCTGATCGAGCGCCGCGCGTCCCGTGGCCACGCGTGCATCGACCGGGACTCGCTCGCCCGTGCGCACGCGGATGCGCTCGCCCACCGCCACTTCGGCGACGGCGCGGGTGCGCCATTCGCCCGGCTCCGGCTGTTGGGCCGACGGTTGCGTCGAGTTTTGGGCCGAGTTTTGCGCCGACTGTGCTCCGGCGGCGGCCATCCAAACCTCGGCGGTTTCGGGCGCGAGCGCGGTCAGCGAGCGAATCGCGTGACGCGCGCGTTCGAGCGAAAGCGCCTCGATTTGCTCGGCGAGCGCGAACAGGAACACGACCATGGCCGCCTCGGGCCACTTGCCGATGACAACGGCGCCCGCGACCGCCAGCGACATCAGGAAATAGATGTTGATCGTGAAGTTCTTGAGCGCGATCCAGCCTTTGCGCAGCGTGGGCAAGCCCGCGCACAGCAGCGAGACGACCGCGCAGACCAGCACCGGCACGCCGGTCTCATGACCCGTGGTCCACGCAAGCACCTCGGCCGCAGCAGCAGCGATGCCGCTCGCGGCGAGCAGCAGCTTCTCGCGCATCGCGAGGCCTGCGCTGCGTGCCGGTGCGTCCGCGCTGGCGTTGGCCTGCGCGCCGTCGTCGAGCAGGCGCGGCGCCATGTCGAGCGCGCGCAGCGCGGCTTCAAGCGGCTGCGCATCGGGCAGCCGATGGTAGACCGTCAGCTCGCGCGCGAGCAGATCGAAGTCCAGACGCACGACACCCTGCATCGGCTCGAGGCGTTTGCGAATGAGCCGCTCCTCGGTCGGGCAGTCCATGTTGTCGATGCGGTAGCGTGCGCGCTGCGCCCCTTCCGGTGCGCTCGCCGGCGCGGCGCTGCGGACGGATTGCAGCGCGGCAGCGCCGGCGCAGCAGGATGCGGCTTCATGGCCGACGTGGTCATGGTCATGGTCATGGTCATGGGCGTGGGCTTTGCCATGATCGTGGCCGCATGCGTGCCCGTGATCATCGTCATGCTCGTGCCCATGATCGTGACCGTGGGCATGCTCATGGTCGCGCCCTTTGTCATGCTGATGACCGCCCCCGTGCTCATCGGCACTGGCGTCCGCACGACCGCGCGCGCGATCCTCGTCTGCGTGCGCATGCGCGCAGCCGCAGGCGTGATCGTCCTCCGCTTCATCGAGCGTGACGGCCGATTCCGTCGTGCGCGACGCCGCAGCATCCCGCCCTTCGTCGCGCGCCCGAAAGCGTTGCGCGAGCACAAACCGCGACCAGAAAGCCTGGACCATGGCCGATTTCTCCCAAAAGTGACAGAATCATTGGACAGCCTGTAGCCGCTACAGGGTCAAGCCATTTTGGGAGAACTGCGACCATGAGAATCGGTGAACTGGCGCGCCAGGCCCATTGCGACGTCGAAACGGTGCGTTTCTACGAACGCGAAGGCCTGCTGGACGAGCCGGCGCGCGAAACCAACGGATACCGCCGCTACACGGGCGCGCATGCGGCGCAGTTGAACTTCATCCGCCATTGCCGCTCGCTGGGCATCGGGCTCGCCGACATCCGCATGCTGCGGCGCTACCAGGCCGACCCGGGACAGCCTTGCGACGAAGTCAATCAGCTGATCGATTGCCAGATTGCGCGCATTCACGAGCAGATCGAGTCGATGCGCGTGCTCGAGCAGCAGTTGCGGACGCTGCGCGAGAGCTGCAATGCCCACCACAGCAGCAGCGCCGAGTGCGGGATCATGAAGAATCTGGAGCAGCCGATAGACGAAGAAAACTGCTCCTGCCACGCGGATGCCGCGCACGACGACACAGCGGCGAAGGGATAAAACGCAAACGGGGCGGATGGTGCGCGGCTGGCACGCGCACCATCCTTTCAGGGCCTGCTCACGTCAATAACAGGCACCAGCCCTTTGGACCGCTCCAGCCCCTCAGGGAGCCGAAGCAATCACCTCGGCCACCGCGGCGGTGAGCTTCTTCGCGTACGGCACGTGCAGGAATTCATTCGGCCCATGCGCGTTCGACTTCGGCCCGAGCACGCCGCACACCATGAACTGCGATTTGGGGAACCCCGCCTGCAGGACGTTCATCAGCGGAATCGTGCCGCCCTGGCCGAGATACGCGCAGTCCGCGCCGAAATGCGTGCGCGAAGCCGCGTCGAGCGCCTGCGAGAGCCACGGCGCGAGTTCCGGCGCGCTCCAGCCGTTGGCCGCGCCCGTGTCGGGCTTGAAGGTGACTTTCGCGTTATAGGGCGGATCGAGTTCGAGCAGCGCCTTGAGCTCGGCGACGGCCTTCGACGCCTCCACCAGCGGCGGCAGCCGCAGCGAGAGCTTGAATGCCGTACGCGGCCGCAGCACGTTACCGGCGTCGGCGAGCGCGGGCAGGCCCGCTGCGCCGGTCACGGAGAGCGAGGGCCGCCACGTCGAATCGAGCAGCGCCTGCTGCGGGTCCGTCGTCTTGGGCAGCACGGGGCGGCCGTCCTGGCCGCAGGCCCAGGGCAGCCCCCGCCAGACGCTCTCGCCAAGAATCTTCGCCGTGGCCTCGGCCTCGGAAAGGCGGCTGGACGGAATCGCGCAATGAAAACCCTTGGGCAGGAGCGTCCCGCTCGCGGCGTCTTCGAGCCGCTCGAACAGCTGGCGCATCACGCGGAAGCTCGACGGCGCAATGCCGCCATAGGAGCCCGAATGGATGCCCTCTTCGAGCACCTCGACTTCCAGATCGCCCGATACAAGACCGCGCAGCGAGGTGGTGAGCCAGAGTTGATCGTAATTGCCCGCGCCCGAGTCGAGACAGACCACGAGCCCAACATTGCCGAGGCGCTCGCGCAGTGCGTCGACGTAGGGCAGCAGGTCGTAGCTGCCTGACTCCTCGCAGGTCTCGATGAGGCCCACGCAGCGCGGGCGCTCGATGCCCTGGGCGTCGAGCGCGGCCAGCGCCGTGACGCTCGCGTAGATGGCATAGCCGTCGTCCGCGCCGCCGCGCCCGTAGAGGCGGCCGTCTTCGAGCTTGGGCGTCCAGGGCCCGAGGTCATTGCGCCAGCCGGCGAATTCGGGCTGCTTGTCGAGGTGCCCATAGAGCACGACGGTCTCGCTGCTGCCCGAGCGCGTGGCCGGCACCTCGAAGAAGATCACCGGCGTGCGGCCCGGCAAACGCACGATTTCGAGTTTCAGGCCGCGCACGGGCTGTGTTTCGGCCCATTTCGCGGCGTCCTGCACGACACGCTCGAGATAGCCGTGCTTTGCCCAGTCGGCGTCGAATGCCGGGCTCTTCGCCGGCACCGCGATGTAGTCAGTGAGCGCCGGGACGATTTCGTCGTTCCACTTGCGCTCGACGAACGCACGCAATGCGTCGTGATCCAGTTGGCGGATGTCCTCTGTCGTGTCTGAGCTCATGGTGCGAATACCGTGCGGGAAAAACATAAATCATAGACCGGAACCCCGCTTTGCCGACAGGCCTCCGTCACAAACTCGCCGTGCGCTGGCCATCCGGCCAGGTACTCGAGGTGCGCCAGGCACGCGCGGCCGATCCGCGCGACAATGAACGATTGGGGGGCATGACGCCCCGTTGGGAAGGACCGGCTATGGTGAGCCATTCCGTCTTCGAGATCATCGTTCTGCTGGCAGCGGTCGCGCTCTATTTCCTGCCTGCGCTGATCGCGGACCACCGCATGCGTGACGATTTGCTGACGATCGCCCTCTTCAACGCGGTGCTGGGCTGGACGGTGTTCGGCTGGCTGCTGGCGCTCTACTGGTCGCTGCAGCCGAATCCGCCGAAGGACATCGGCGGCAACGTGAAGGAAAGAAAGCGGCGTCTGGGCATGCTGGTGTTCTCCCGCCGGCTCGACGACCGCGTCCACGCGCGCGAGGCCCGCGAGTCCGAGCGCGGACGTTCCTCGCATTGAACCCGCCCCGCGACGCATCCGGGTAACCGGCGCAACAACGCGCGATCAGCGCCTTCGCGAGATGCCCGTCCTGGCCGAACGGCCAAACCGCGCGACGGGCCGCGCATGCGCCTCGATTGCATGAAATAATCACAGACATAGCCGCCGTGCACGCGGGTCCCCCACCCTGCGTGTCCCCACTTTTTCCAACTGCTTGACCCGCAGGACCACGGAGCCCGCCATGCCCCATGTCGCCCCGCTGCTCGCCTTTGCCGCCGTTGCGCTCGGCATGGCGCTCACGCCCGGACCCAACATGATCTACCTGATCTCGCGCTCGATCTGCCAGGGCCGCAAGGCGGGCCTGATTTCGCTCGGCGGAGTCGCGCTCGGGTTCATTTTCTACATGCTGTGCGCCGCGTTCGGCATCACCGCGCTGCTGATGGCCGTGCCCTTTGCGTACGACGCACTGCGCCTGGGCGGCGCGCTCTATCTGGCCTGGCTCGCCTGGCAGACGCTCAAGCCGGGCGGGCGCTCGCCGTTCCAGGTGCGCGAGTTGACGCCCGACCCGCCGCGCAAGCTCTTCCTCATGGGCTTCGTCACGAACCTGCTGAACCCGAAAGTGGCGATCCTCTATCTCTCGCTGTTGCCGCAGTTCATCGATCCGGCCAAAGGCAGCGTGCTCACCCAGTCGATCGAGCTCGGCGCCGTGCAGATCGCGCTCTCGGTCAGCGTGAACGCCACCGCGGCAATCACGGCCGGCACGATTGCGTCGTTCCTGTCCCGCCGGCCAAAGTGGCTGGCCCTTCAGCGGTATCTGATGGGGACGGTACTGGCCGGATTGGCCGTACGGATCGCTGCCGAAGGCCAGCGTTAAGCGAACGCGTGAATTAGCGGCCGCCCGGTAGACGGCAATCGGCGGGCGGCCGTGCCGCCCCGCGGCGCCGCACGCCGCCGTTCAGCGCTTCACCTGCGGGCGCAGGCGGCCTCAACGGGCCTCAAACGCGCCCGCTGGCGCGGGCTGCCGGCATGCGTAGCTTGACCGAAGCCGCCGAAATCAGGCGCGGCTCGCTTTGCACCATGTCTTGCGCAAACATGTCCTGGCGCAGCTCGCCCTGGTCGTCGAACCACTGGCAGATCAGCCAATGGCCATTCGCAAAGCCCACAGGCCCCGCGTACATGACCGTCATGCGCGGCCCACCCGATTTGAGGGTGACCACGTCGCCAACGCTAGCCGTGGCGGTGCGTTCGTTTTCTGCAAGCTCAATGGACGTATCCAGCATGGCATTACCTCCCAGGCCAGGTCGCTCTTCGAATAATGCCCGGCGCGGGTTCCCCTCTCCCGCACGCAGGCCTCGTTTGTCGATAATGTTATTCGGGCGACCGTTAATAAGTCCGGCAAGACTAACAACGCGAAATAAAGCCTGCAAGCGATTTTGACGCGAATACGGGAAAACCGTAATTAATCCACGAGAACTCGCTTCGCATAACCGCGCCCCGCAGGACGGCGCGGCCCGGCGGGCCTTCAGGCCTTACCGCGAGCCTGCACCGCGCAAACAGTCAGATTATTTCACGCATGCAAGGCCGATTTGAGCCATGCGTAACCCGACTTTAAGGCGGAAATCGTCCGCCCGTTTTATTTTTTCGCCTTGAATCGGGCCGGTATTTGTGCGTTGCAATGCGCGACATTAACCGTTTGGGTAAAAATCCTCGCCTGAAATATGGCCGTCATGATTATGGGCCGACTTAAACGAAAAAGCGCCTCGCCCAGTTGACCCGGACAAGGCGCCTGATGGTGCCGGACTCGTCGCCGCTTCGCGCTTACTCGGGAAATGGCAGCGAAGTCTGGCCTTCGGCGCGCATGCCGAATACGTTGAGCGTCATTGCCACGAGCGCGTAATAGCCGAGCAGGCCGACGAGGTTGATCGTGGTCTCATGCCCGAAGCGCTCCACCGCACGCGCGTAGGTCGCGTCGGAGACGCGCTTCGCCTCGTAGAGCTCCGTCACGAATGCGTAGATGAGCGCGTCGTCGGCTTCGGCGAAGACCGGCTCGGCGCCGGTGCGGATCTGCTCCGCCAGCGCCTCGGGCACGCCCGCCTTCAGCGCGATCGGGTAGTGAATATACCACTCCGCCTGTGCCTGCCAGCGCGCCGCCGTCACGAGAATCGCCAGCTCCGAAAGGCGCAGCGACAGCCCCGTGTTGTAGCGGCAGAACGCGCCCAGACGCTGCGCATGCTGGGCAAGCTCCGGGCTGTGGATCCAGCCGAGGAACGGCCCGTTCAGGTTGCCGCGCGGGCCGGAAAGGATTTCGTCGAGCACCGCTTTCTGCTCGGACGTCGCGCTGGCCGCCTCGAAGGCGGGCAGGCGCGAGTTCTGGGGTTGCGTCATCAATGGGCTCCGGGAAAGGAAAAACGCGATCAAGCGTATCAGGCGGCGTTGGCCACGCCCGTCGCGCTCAGCGCTGCGCCGATCGCGGCGGCCAGGCGCTCCTCGATCGTATCGATATCCTGGGCCGTGCAGATGAACGGCGGCGCGAGCAGCACGTGATCGCCATTCTTGCCGTCGACGGTGCCCCCCATCGGGTAGACCATCAGGCCGCGCGCGAACGCCTCGCGCTTGATGGCCGCGTGCAGCTTGAGCGACGGATCGAAGGTAGCCTTCGTCGCGCGGTCCTTCACGAGCTCGACGCCCACGAAGAGGCCCCGCCCGCGCACGTCGCCCACATACGGATGCCCGGCGTAGCGCTCGCGCAGCCGCGCACGCAGTTGCTCGCCGCGCGCGAGCACGTTCTCGAGCAGCCTGTCTTCGGCGATCACGCGCTGAACGGCGAGCGCCGCCGCGCAGGCCGTGGCGTGGCCGATATAGGTATGGCCATGCTGGAAGTAGCCGCTGCCGCCCACGATGGTCTCGTAGATGCGTTGGCTCACGAGCGTCGCGCCGATCGGCTGATAACCCGCGCCCAGGCCCTTCGCGATCGTGAGCAGATCGGGCGCCACGCCGTCTTCCTCGCACGCGAACAGATACCCCGTGCGGCCCATGCCCGACATGATTTCGTCGAGGAGCAGCAGCACGCCGTAGCGGTCGCACACCGCGCGGATCTTGCGGAAGTACTCGCGCACCGGCGGCACCGCGCCGGCCGTTGCGCCCACCACCGTCTCGGCCACGAAGGCCGCGACGTTTTCCGCGCCGAGTTCGAGAATCTTTTGCTCGAGTTCGTCGGCGAGGCGCTGCGCATAGGCCTCGTCGGTCTCGCCCTCATGACGCTCGCGGTACGCATAGCACGGGCTCACGTGATGCGATTCGATCAGGATCGGCAGGAACGGCTCGCGGCGCCACGCGTTGCCGCCGATCGCCAGCGCGCCGAGCGTGTTGCCGTGATAGCTCTGGCGGCGCGCGATGAAATGGCGGCGCGAGAGCTCGCCCTTTTCCACGAAATACTGGCGCGCGAGCTTGAGCGCGGCCTCGATCGCCTCCGAGCCGCCCGAAACGAAATAGACGTGGTCGAGCCCCGCGGGCGCCGCGGCGATCAGGTGATCGGCGAGCTGCTCGGAAGCCTCGGTCGTGAAGAACGAGGTATGCGCGTACGGCAGTTGCTGCGCCTGGTGCTTGATCGCATCGATCACGCGCTGGTTGCTGTGGCCGAGGCACGAGACGGCCGCGCCGCCGCTCGCGTCGATATAGCGCTTGCCGGTGGAATCGATGATCTCGATCCCCTCGCCCGCCACCGCGACGGGCAAGGTTTGCTTCGGCATCCGATGGAAGACTTTCGTGGACATGGGTTTTCTCGCTGAAATCGCTGAAATCGGGTTGATGCGTTGAAATTGATCCGATGACGCTCGTGAAACGCTTTACGTTGAGCGGCCTGCGCCGCCCCCTTCAGGCGCCGTGCTCGACCTGCAGGCCCAGCGTGCGCACGCCGTCCTGCCAGACGTCGAACGTCACGCCGCGCGGCTCCACGCGCATGCAGGCCGTGGCGAGCGTGTTTTCGTCGTCGGGGTCGTGGGGGTCGTCGCGGTAGATCGGCAGGCCCGAGCCCGCGCGGTCTTGCAGCGTGCGCACGAACGCCTCGCCATCCGGCTGTGCGCCCAGCCCCGGCAGCAGCTCGGCAAGCCGTGCCTGACGGTCGCGCGAAGAATCGGTGACGATTTGCCCCTCGTTCTCGCATCCCGCGTGAGTCAGATGGTTGGCGTGCCCCGAAGGCGCGCCCACTTCAACGATCGAGCTGCGCTGCGCGGTGGCTTCCACGCTATAGACGCGCACCTGGCCCGCCGCATCGGTCCCGCCGACCGTATGGTGAAAGCCGCTCGCGCGCGGCGTGTCGCGCAGCAGCGCCAGCGCGTCGGCGAGCGTTGCCGCATCGAGCACGGCGCGCGCGAGGATCATGCGCGGCACGCCCGCACGCGGCTCGCGAATGCGCACGTTGTTGATGGCCTGCGCCAGCCCCGCACGCGATGCCGCGAAGGTGTGGCCGGGCAGCGAGCCGGGATAGTAGAAGCTCACGAAGCCGGGCTTGCCCAGAGGCTCGACCTCGACCACGGCGCAGCGCCCGCGCAGGTGCGGATCGCCGTCTTCGTTGTGGGCGATCAGGCCGGCCTCGGGTGTACATATCGCGAGCGTCGTGCAGCCGTCCGGTGCGTTGTGGATCAGCTCGCCGCGGCAATTCCACAGGAACAGATCGTGCGCCGGCCAGTCGAGCGCCGCAGCCATCGCGTCGATTTCCGCGACGTAGGCCGGAAAATGCCGCTCGGCCGCCGCGCGCAACTGCTGTGCAAAGGCGCTGCCACGCCAGCGGCTCACCGCGGCCCACGCGCTGCTCTGCGCCATATAGGCCGCAAAGACGGGCTTCGCGAGTTCCCCGAGCCGCCGCCCGATCGCCTCGGGCGTGCCGCCCATCCGGAGGGCCGGCCCCTGGATGGCCAACCCCCGAAAAGTATTGAGTTCCTGCATCGAAATTTTTCGCCTGAATGCCTGAAACGGCCGATGTTCGATTTATACGCCACACAACATATGTTGTCAAATTAAATACATCTCACAACAAATGCAATCTGCGATGCGAAAAAAAACCGCTTCGGAGGCGGCTTTACGAACAGGCGGGCGGGCCGCATGACGAGGCAGCGAGCGAGCCAGGACTCCGCTGCCGCGCCAGACACCTGCGCGGCCGAGTCTGCGCCGCTTCACGGCACATAGGCGCCGCGCGCGTTGAGCGTACGCTCGGACTGCTCGAGCTGCGCCACGGCGCCCGCGCCCTCGAGCGCGAGCAGATGCGCGACGAGCGACTCGGAGAGCGCCGTCGCGGCCACCAGCGAAGGAAAGAACGACGGGCTTTCGTGCGTGAAGATCAGCACCTTTTCGGCGTTCAGCGCGATGGGCGAGACGGCGCTATCGGTGATGGCGATCAGCCGGCTGCCTTTTTCGAGCGCCGCCTCGGCCACGCGCACGGCCTCCACCGAGTATGGCGCGAAGCTCACGACGATCGTCGCGCTGTCGCGCTCGATGCCGAGCAGCTGCATTTCGAGCGTGCCGGCCTCGCCGCCCAGCAGCGAGACCGAGGGCCGAAAGAGCCGGTAGCCGTATACGAGGCCGAACGCGACCGCGTAGCACGAGCGAAAGCCCGCCACGTGCGCGTGCTTCGCTTTCTTCAGCACGCGCGCGGCTTCGACCATGGCGCGCGTGTTGTGCGCGGCGCTCGCTTCGAGGTTGTGCTGCTGGGCTTGCAGCAAATCGTGTGCGAGCGCGTCCTTCGCGTTGCCCGTGACGAGCGAGCGGGCGCGGCTCGAAAGCGGCTCGGGACGCGTGCGCACACGCGCGACGAACAGGTTGCGCAACTCGTTCCAGCCCGGAAAACCGAACTGCTGCGAGAGCCGCACGAGCGACGCGGGCTGCACCTGGGCGCGCTCGGCGACCTTGCGCATCGAGGAAACGGCGACTTCGTCGGGATGGTCGAGCAGGAAGGCCGCGCCGGTCTGGAATTGCGGGCTCAGTTCGGAGAAACGCGCGCGGATGAGCGCGGCAAGCTGGTCGAAGCTTTCTGGCATGCGGATGGCTGACGGGCGGTGGGCGACAACAAATGTTACCACCAGTGTTGCGGGATGTTGTGAAACGCGCCTGGCGCATGCTCCCGCAGTGACTGGTGGGCGTCGAACGTACTGAGCGGCGGCTCCACAAAGCGCGCTTTATAGGCCGCCATGAAGGCCGGCGCATATGCGTTGGCCGCCGCTGCGGGCTCAAGTCCGCCTCGCGACTGCGTGATCAACCTGTGCCGCGATGAATGGCCAGGATAACAGCCACCCTGCATATCAATCCGCCGCGCTCTGCTAGCATCGTCATCCTCGATAAGCGTCGCGCGGCCGAGCGCCCAAGGGGCGGGGACGAGCGACACTCCGAGGTAACGGTCCCCGCAGATTTCATCCCTGGCATACATACGGTTGAAGTAATTATCACTATGTCGACGCGACGTACTTGCCGCAACCGTACCCACGCCAACTGCACGAATCTGCGGCACGCTCAAAGTCGGACTCACTATCGCGCCGCGTCAGGCTGCACCAGTTCCACGATCAGCATAACGAAGAGACAACAATGCAACAGGCAGCCAAAAGCTATCGGCGCCTGACATGGATCGTCGTCCTCGCAATAATGTTCGGCGCCTGCGCGCCGATCTTGTCGCGCATCCTCGAAAGCCGTCAGCTTCCACAACCGTGGGAGGTCTGTGGCGCGGGCGCCCATCAAACCGAATCCGGCTTGTCAGCTGCACCCGCCACAGAGGACGGCAGGACGCTGAAAAAGCTCGACCCTTGTGCGTTTTGCGCCCTGCTTCAGCATGCTCCGGCGCTGCCGGTCAAGGTCCCGCCCTGGCAGGCGCTCAGCTTCTGGTTCGGGCGCATGCGGCGCACGACAGAAGTGTGTCGCGGCCAGAAGCGCTTTCGCCGTCGCGCGCATCGTAGCCGCGCGCCTCCCTCGCAAGCCCCCCTTCGGGCGTGACGCGGCCGCGCTTTGCCGCTGGCACAAGCACGCCGGCCGGACGCGCTACACCGCTTGATCTGCCCGGGCCACGGCCCAGGCCCGTTCGCGCACGCGTGCGAGCGGTTCGGCTCGCCGCGCCCCGGCGCGAGCGATCCACAGCGGTGCGTCATCCGCCGCCCGTGAGCACGCCCCTCGTCTTCTGATCTTCACGCACCCGGCGCGCCATCGCGCGCGCCGTGGCCCTGCTCGCGCCTTCGCTGCGCGCCACGATGTGGCGGTGCGGAGTGCGAGTGCATTTTTCATCTGCAAGGAGACCGTATGGACATGCTAGGCATGTATCCAACGTTCTACGTACCCGGCATCGGCACCGCCTGGGTCATGGGCATCATCGGCGTGATTCACGTCGTGGCTTCCCACACTTCCGTCGGCGCGTCGTTCCTGTTCGCGTTGCTCGAAACGCGCGCCTGGCGCGAGAAGAAGCCCGAACTGCTGAACTTCATCAAGCAGTACGGCATGTTTTTGCTCGTGTTTTCTTACATCATCGGCTCGATCACCGGCCCTGGCATCTGGTACGCCATCACCGTGGCCAGCCCACGCGGCGTCAGCGGTCTGATCCACAACTTCGTCTGGGTCTGGGCCAGCGAATGGGTCTATTTCACAGTCGAGGTGATCGGTATCTACGCCCTCGTCTACCTGTTGGGCAAAATCGATCCGAAGACCCATCTGAAGCTGACCTGGTCGTTTGCGCTGGCCTCCTGGGCGACGATGCTGCTGATCGTCGGCATCCTCTCGTTCATGATGTGGCCCGGCAACGACCGCTGGTACCAGACCGGTTCGACCAGCGACGCATTCTTCAATGTCAACTTCTTCGCGCAGCTCGGCACCCGTACCGGTGCGATGTTCGTGATGGCCGCGCTGGTGGGGCTGCTGGTCGCGAGCCGCCTCAAGGACGCGGCGCTGCGGCGCAGCGTGGTGCGTTTTCTCGCGCCAATCGGCCTGCTGGGCGGATTGTTCGCTGTGCTGATGTTTCTCTACTATCTGCGCACGCTGCCCAACAACGCCATCGTGATGCTCAACACCAATCTTTTGCCCGTGTACGCAAAGGACATGGTGGCGGTCTTCGTGGTGGCCACGCTCTGGCTCATGTTCGCCTGGTGGCGCCCGCAGCAGGTCTACACCTCGCTCGCGCTGGCGATGTTCGCCTTTATCGCCGTGTTCGGCGTCTGGCCCGAGGAACGCATGCGCGAATCGATGCGCAAGCCGTATGTCGCCGGTCAGTACATCTACGGCAACCAGGTCATTGCACGCGACGTGCCGGGCAAGGGCATCACCGCGGAGGTCGACACCATCGCCGCGCACGGTCTGCTCAAGCTGAATCCCTTCGTGCCCGATCGTCTGCGGCGCGTGACGGACGCCAATGAACTCGAGGCGGGCAAGCTGCTCACGAAGATGGCGTGCGCCAACTGCCATTCGCTGGAACCGGGCGGCCCGCTGCGCAATCTGCCGGGCAAGCTTCACTACGCCACCGACGAGGACATGATCGCGGCGTTCCTGCGCGGCCCGCTCAAATATGGCACGCAGCCTTACATGCCGCGCATCGACCTGCCCGACGACGAGATCCGGGCCATCGCCCACTATCTGGCCGCCGTCGACCGCACACAGTCCGCCAATCCCGCAAGCGCGCAGCAACAGACGGCGCTTCAACCTGTTTCGATGAGGAAATGAGTTCATGGATATCGGAACCGTCATGAACACGATGCGCGACCCCGCCGGGGTACCCGCGCAGCCCGTGGTGTTTCAGATCCTGATGGTGGTGACGTGGGTGCTGCACATCGCCTTCGTGCACCTCGCGCTCGGCGCCGCGGGACTGGCCATCTTCGCGTTTCACCGGCGCCGCCACGGCGCGCACTGGGAGCGGCTCTCCTTCGCGCTCACCAAGGTCGCCAAAGTGGCCGTGTCGCTACTGATCGTGCTGGGCGTCGGCCCCCTGCTGTTCACGCAAGTCATCTACGACCCGCAGTGGTATACGTCCAACGTGCTGTCGGGACGCTGGGCCATCGCCTTCATCTTCACGCTGATCGTCGGCTACTGCTGCTGGTTCGCCTTCTATCACGCGAATCGGGCGGGCGCGCGCCGCCATATCGGCGTCTATGCATGGATCGCGCTGGCGCTGTTCTGCCTTGACGGTCTCATCATGCATGCGCTCTCCTACCAGGCCCTGCTGCCGCAGCAATGGATGAACTGGTATGCGCCGGGCGGCATGGTGGATACGCGCGGCGCCGCGCTGCACGCCATCCAGTGGCCGCGCTATGTCTTCATCATGGGACTCTCGGTGCCGGCGGTCGGACTGTTCCTGATCGCCTATGCGCACTACTTCGCCGTGCGCGCCGACCACGAAGCGGCCTGGCTCGACTTCGTCCGCACGCTCGGGCGTCGTCTCGCGCGCTGGGGCTTTGCGCTCTCGATCCTGCCGATGCTCGCATGGCAGGCCTCGCTGCCCACAGCCAGCGGGCTCGCGCTTCATCCGCTGGGCTGGCTGATCGTCGCCGGACTCGGCGCGATGGCGCTCTGGATGCGCGGGAGCGGCGCAGCCACGCACGGCTATGCGCCGCTCGCGGGTGGCGTCGCGCTGCTCGGCCTGCTGGCAATCTGGCGCGAAGTCATCCGCGTGCATTATCTGCGGCCCCTCGGTTACGACATCCATACCTATGGGGTGCATGTCGACTGGCCGTCCACCGTGCTGTTCTTCGCCACGCTCACGGGCATCGGCGGCCTCGTTGGCGGCTTCTACCTGATGCTGCTCTACCGCTCGGGACGCACCCAGGGCGTCTATACCGCCGAGCGTTCCGTCGCGCGCATGGGCACCGGCGCGGTCGCGGTGCTGGGCGTCTGGATCGCCGTCTTCCTGGCTTACGGCATCGCGATCTCCGTTCGCGACAGCTTCTAACGATCTGCTCAATCGCTTCTGGAATTTCACTCATGAAAACGATGCTTCGAATGGTGCTCGCGCTGCTGGTGCTGGTTCAGTCGGCCGCCCACGCGCAATCGTCCGGGCCCGCGCCCGATGTGGGCGCCGGTCAGCGGCGCGCGGCCGTCTGCTTCGCGTGCCACAACGCCAATGGCATTGCGCGCATCCCGGGCGTGCCGAATCTGGCCGGGCAGCAAAGCGACTATCTGGAGAGCGCGCTGCGCGCCTATCGCGACGGCAGGACGCGTCAGAATCCCACCATGAATGCCATGGCCCAACCGCTGTCGGATCGCGACATCGTCAATATCGCCGCGTATTTCAGCTTGCAGGCGCGCGCGTCCGGCGCCAACGGCGGCGTGCAGACGGTGGCGGTCGCCGCTCAGCCGCCGCGCGAGGCGATCGTGCCGGTTCGCGCGAGCACGGCAGACAAGCCGCAAGCGGCGACGCCGGCGCCCGCCAAAGCGGAGTTGTTGGCGGCAGGCAAGCAGGTCTACGGATCGTCATGCTTCGCCTGCCACGCGACGGGCGCCGCGGGCGCGCCGAAGGTCGGTGACCGTGCCGCGTGGTCCCCGCGCATCGCGCAAGGTGACGCGACGCTCCTGCAGCACGCGTTGCACGGCTTTAACGCGATGCCGCCCAAGGGCGGTTGCGCGACCTGCACCGACACCGACATTCGCGCTGCGATTGCCTACATGACGGCGCAAGCGCGATAACGCGCATTGCGCCACCCGCCGTCCTGGCAGGCTCATGCGCCATTGCGGCACGTTGCTGCAATGGCGCATGCTCCGCCCCACCGTTGTCCGCCTGAGTGCCTCAACACGCTTGCTTTCCCGCGCTCGCCGATTCCTTCGGAAAACTGAAGAACCGATATGAGCATGCCAAGCCGCTATACCCTGTATCACGCCATGATGGCCGCTTATCCTGCGCTCCCCATGGAAGCCCATTGGAGGCGGTGCTAAACTACCGCACCCCTATCGCTCTCTGACATGAATTCTCGCGCCCGCACCCGCACGACCGCCTGGCTTGGCTTGATTGCCATGTGGCTGATCGTGCTCGTGCCGCTGATCAGTCAACTGGTCGCGGCCGAGCGTGCGCATGAACCCTTCGCGCCACTGTGTTCCGCCACACAGGCCGCGGCCCCCCAGTCTCACCACGCGCTGGATAGCGCGCTTTCCGCCTGCGGTTATTGCGACCTGCTGGCCACACACACGGCCATGCCGCCGTTGCCCGCCGTCACGCCGGCGTTTTTTGCGCTCGTCGTCGCAGCCATTGTCCCCACGCTGATCTCGCGCTTCACGCCGCTTGGCGCGTTCCCTTCGGGACGGCCAAGAGCGCCGCCAGCCGCGCACTGATTCCCCTTCCCAGCTGTTTTGCACCGCGCGCCCCCGAGGCGTGCGGGCGATCGCGCACGCCATCGTAATCGACGCGTGATGCGCGTCCTGCCCGGACTACGTTGCGCTACGCGTACGTGGTGTCCGTGGCTACCCGCGCGCGCTTGCGAAAGTGCCGCAAGCCAGCCCCCGTGTTCCCTGCATCTTGTTCGATATCGAGGTTCTCTCAATGAACTTACTCAAATGGCTTCACCGGCACGCCGCATGGCTGAACCTCGCGGCGTGCGTCGCCGCCCTGCTTTGGGCAGGCTGGGCATGGTCCGTCGTGCACGGGCTGCCCGGTTCCGCTGCCGCTCCGATGCAACTGCAGCTCCTGCGCGCCTGTCCATGCCAGGACGCTGGCGGCAATCAGCGCACCGCCATGCGCATTTGACGCAATCGCGTCGCGTCCCACATTCATCGAAGAAACACGACATGAACGATCCATGGCTGAACGAGCGCATCGGAGCTTTACGCGCGCTCAAGACTCCGACCGAACACCAGCGCGCGCTGCTGGTTCTCTTTGACGATCCGGCGCGCGGCATCGACGAAGAGCGCAAGCTCGCCGCTCTGGTCAAAGCCGAAAAAGCGGCGCTTCGCGCGCAGAAAGCGCGCGCGAACGCGACTCGCGCGCTCAAGGAAGACCGGCTATTGCAACGCCGGGCGCGCGATCAACTCGCCATCGTGCACAGCGCGCTGATCGATTGCGCGGTGCTGGAGAATCGCGACCCAGGCGAACTGCTGGGCGCGCTGCTCTGCTTCATCGAGCAGGGTGCCCCCTGCGACCGTCAAAGCTGGAAACAGGCTGGCGATGCGCTGATCGCCAGGCAGATCGCCAGCGGTTTTCCAGCAGCGCGAAAACGATCTGGAGTCCGTATCAGCACGCGCACGGGCCGCCCCAGAACGGACTCTAAAGCGCATGGCCACCATGACCCATGATGTCCGGCCTGATCGCGTCTCCTGTCAAAAGAGCTTGCGCCACTGATCCTGCTGCATGTCCGCGCGCGTGTTAATCTCGATCAGCACGCCACCCGGCGCACGACAGAAGAAGCGCGATCCGCGCGTGTTGTTGAATATCCCTGTTTCCATCCGGACGCCGCCGTCAAGGAATTCCTGATAGAGCGTCTGGAGGTCTTCCAGCGTGTCGACTTCCAGGCCAAAGTGGAAATTTCCCGGCCAGACCGGCTCGACATTGTCCTCGATGTGCTCGAGGACAATGTCGAAGCCGTTACGCTTGAGCAGGCAGTGCTGGCCTGCGGCGACAACCTCGCAGCCGAGATATTTCTCGAAGAACGCAGCCGTTTCGGCAACGTTGACAGTGGGAAAGCTCAGGTGGTTGAGTTTCGCTTGCTGATGAAGTTTCATGATCGATCTCACAAGATGTTGATTGCTGTGCAGGCGCACTCGCCGATCCGGCGCTGTTCGACAGGGCGTTCAGGATGATGCGCCATGAGCAGATTTTGTGAGTCATTAGCCGATTTTGAAACTCGCTTTAGGCGTGCGGGTTCACCGGGCGCCGGAGCCCGCGCCGACGCGGGTTATCGCGTTGTACCGGGTACAGAAGCGAATGTTTACTCGCTTTTTGGATCCGCCGGGATCTGGCCTGGCATGGGGGCCGCGTTGCGAACGGGTCACCGGATGACCTGAATAAAGACAGCCTCGGCCGGCTAGCGGGACCGCTTAGGTGGCGCTCGCGATGTTTCGGTCTGGCAAGCGGTGATGCCAAGGTAGCCAAACAGCGCGCGTTCGACTCGCTGTTCCAGTGCGCCACGGCGTACCTCGCCGCGCTCTCCGGCCGCATCGGTGAGGGCACGCACCAGGGCGAGAACATCGTCCGTCGCGATCTCCATGCTGGCCTGCGGCGGGATATCGCTACGCGACAGAATCTGCTGCACCAACCCATGAAAAGCGACCGATGAGGTTGCCAGCTCCTTTGCGATGGCAGGACGACCTTCCTCGAAATCGAGCGCGCGCGCCAGCGCCGGGCGGCGCAATTGCTGGCGCACCGAGACGGTAATCAGGTATTTCAGTGCCGTCTGCCCCGTCGGCTCGTTCAGCGAGCCTTCGGCCTCGCTGTAGAACACCGCTTTGTCCCGCAGACAGAGGGCGACGATGAGCGAATCCTTGTTGGGGAAGTACTGGTATAGCGATCCGACGCTGACTCCGGCGCGCTGGGCAACAAGGTTGGTATTGAGCCCCTCCATGCCCCGGGTTTCGAGTATGCCCGCCGCGGCCTCCAGAATTGCGGCAACGGTGTATTCGGCGCGGGATTGCTGCGGGATCTTTCGCGGCTTGAGTGAGGGACGCCTCTTCGTTGTCACAATCTTGTCGGATTGAAAGCGAGCAATAGCGCTTATTCTACAAGCTTCGGGACGGCAGACTCGCCCTGTTGACCAGTCTGTCAAACCCTGGCTGCTCTATTCCATTAGCGCCGCATAGCGTCCTGAGCGCCGCCTATTTGGTGGGGTTCGAGGTTCGGAGCGGAAAAATGAGCATGGCGGCAGCGATGCCCAGCGATCCACCAAGGAGCGTCTCCCAGGCACGGGCCGCAAGCAGGGAGATTGAGTGCACGCCACTTGCCGCCAGTGTGACGATCAGTGTGAAAGCGAAGGCCCCGCAGGCGACGTCGTAGCGCTCCGGCAGAGCCATCGCATAGATGATCATCGCGAATGCGGCTGCCGCCCAGATGAGCAGCGGCGCGTGCTCGGCAACCGGCAGACAGGCAAGGCCTAGCGGGACGCCAATCAACGTACCGAAAATCCGGCGACGCACACGCTGTATCGTGCCGCTTGCCGAACCGGCGACAACATACGTGCACGCGGTGATCGCCCAGGCAGACTCCTCGATACTCATCAGGCCATTCAGCAGGCAGATGAGCAACGCGCCGATGGCTGCCTGCAATCCCATGAAGAACTCCGGCGAACACCTGCCTCGCAACGGTGCCGGCCCGGCGGCGAGCACCGCTGCAACGACGGGCTGCTCCGCGGGACCGCTCAGCACGCGCGGCACGACCGACGCCAGCACGGCGATCAGCGCAGCAATCACGATGGCCCACAGGTCGCCTGTCGTTAAATGGGCGCCGTATGCGAGTAATTCACCGATATAGATTTGCGATCCGACGCCCGCCCCGAGGATACCGAATCGTTTGAGATATCCAACCAGAAACGCACCCGTCACGAGAACCAGTTCCGGCCCTGCCCGACCTGCAAGCTGTAGCGGCCCGGATAAAACCACGAACAAAGCCGCGCCGAACGCGGCGGCAAAGCTCAGCAGCGTGAGATCACGACTCGATTCGACTCGCGTCGCTTTGCCCTCTGAAACGCTCGCCCAGAGGGCGAAGCTTCCGGCGAGATAGCCCAGCGAGACGCTGCTGGGCACGCTCCGTGCAATGTCCTGCAACGTCCCGAGCGCCGCCGCGATACCGTAGGCCGTCACGAGCCGCAGCCCCTTGATCCGACGGTGCGTGCCAGGATCGACCCGGTCCAGCCAACGCCCCAATGCGGCGACGGGTTGCAGCATGCACCGGAGCGATTTTCCGGCTCGATCGGGCGAGCGTCGCGGGCTGTCGTTCATGGAAGTGTCCGTGATCTCTTTCGGGGGCCTGCGCGAGCGGCGTTAGTGCAATCTGTAGATCTTTGCGGCCGCATCGTGGAAAAGCAGTTTGCGCTCGGCAACGCTAAAATCTTCAACGATCCGGAAATAGGCGCGATAGAGCTGTGCGAAGCTGCATGCGAGCGTGCATATCGGCATGTGACTGGCGAACATGCAGCGCTCGGGACCAAAAATCTCGATGGCCTTCAAAATCCAGGCGCGAACCTGATCGACCGTCCAGTGAATGCCGAAGATGCATTCGAGCCCGAATATCTTGACCGCCACGTTGGGACAGGCAGCGACTGCTGTCATCCCGTGCTGCCACGCTGCCTCGCCCGCGCTCGTCAAATCGACCGGCCAGCCCATCACTGGGAGTACGAATTGTTGGTCTGGGAACGCGCTCGCCAAAGATGCGAGATCGTGCAGCTGCGAAGCAAAAAGCTCTATCTCGCAGACAAGGTTGCGTCCCCGCAGGCACTCGATTCCCCGTCGCCAGGCGTGATCCGACATCACGTCCGGGCCAGCTGCATAGCGAAGCAGAGGATTCGTTGAATGCCAGCCAAGATGCTGACGAACACAACGAATCCGGTCTGCCGACGCGTAGACGTCCAGTGTGGCAGTCAGGTCGGCGCCCAGAAAGTCGACCAGCGCAATGATGCCGTTGGGTCGCCGGGCCACCGTCGCCCGTTCCTGCGCCCAAAGCGCTTCGCCTACCGGATCTGTCGACATAAATTCAGCCCATACCGTTCCAGCGACGTTCAAGCCGTACGTGTCTCGGGCATAGTCGTCGGGGAGATAGCTTCGGGGAAGCGCGGCATAGTCGCCAACCAGGGCTTCGAAGCCGTCGCTACGCTGGGCGAACACGGGATAGTGGAAGCGCCGGGCGTCGTAAAAGTGCTGGTGGCAGTCAAGGATCGGGAGCGCATCGGGGTTCATCCTGCGGCCTCCATCCGGTAAAGCGGATGATCGAAGGCTAGCACAAGACAACCTTCCTATAAGCAGAATGAGCGACGCCAACGACGCCTCAGGGCGCAGCCAGCACGCGTCGCGATGGGCCCAGGCTGGATAGCCTCACAACTGTAAGGAAATTGTCGGGGCATGTTGGCAAACCTGTCGCAGGTGCCATAGAACCGGCGCAGACAGCGCATACCGCTGCGGGTCGGCCGTGGGCGGTCAGGCGGTGGTATGGTGTCTCCGGCACTCGGATGTGCGCTTCGCGCCCATATTGCCGCCCCCGTCAAACCCTATGCGTCCCGCGATGATCCCCTCTGCCCGGTATTTTCTGGCGTTCGTCGTCAACGTGGCATTGCCTGCGGTGAGTTACCGGATAGCACTTCCCCATTGGGGATTGCTGGGTGCGCTGATGGCGTCGAGCATACCGCTCTTCATCTGGATCACTTTCGATTGGGCGTGCTTTCGGCACTTCGATGCGTTGAGCGCAATCGTGCTTGCGAGCCTCGCCCTGTCGCTGCTTCTGCTCATTTCCCCCGCTGGCCGATGGTTGCGCGAGGCACGCGAACCGCTGGTGGGCGGCTTGATCGGCATCCTTTTTCTCCTGTCCCTGATGGCCGATCGCCCACTCGTGTACTATCTCGCGAGATCGACACTGGCGCGAGAGTCTCTCGGACGCGAACGGGAATTCGACGCGAGCTGGCAGTCACGCCCGGCACTCGCAAGATCCATCCGGCTCATGACAGCCGTCTGGGGAATCGGGCTCGTAGGCGAAAACGTTTTGCGGCTGTATATCGTCGGGTACGTGACCGGATACGACGTCGATCGACTCTCCACCTTGGTCAGATATGGAACCTATGCCGGACTGATGGCCTGGTCGATCCTGTATCGACGCATGTACATCAAGAAACGCCGTAACCCTGCGTCCGGTTAGGGGGAGAGCGGTCAAGACCTTGGCACTCCATGCGTCAGAGTGCCGCATCTCACGTTCGCGAGACCGCTTTCAGGCACTGACCCGCCGCAATTTCGACGGGAACCCTGGAAGACCGGTTCCCGATTGTTGTAACGACAACAACAATTGTGGGGTTCCGAACCATTTGCCGCTCGATCTGTGTACTGCAGAGGCACGATCGCTTTGGCGCGGCCGCCTGGGTGAGGATTGCCTCCCGCGGGTCGACACGGCGATCCCTTCAGATGGTAAACTTCGCGGCGCTATTTCGTCGCTCGACCATGACCCACCGACCCCGCACACATCTGACCGCATGGCTTGGCCTCGTCGCCATGTGGCTCATCGTGCTCGCGCCGCTCGTCAGTCAACTGGTTCTGGCGGCGCATCGGGACGACACGACGGCCGTGCTCTGCTCGGCGACGCAGCCCTCGTCCAACTCCGCGCATCTGCTCCAGCATGATTCGCTCGCGGCGTGTGGCTATTGCGACCTGCTCGCCGATCAACCCGCCATGCCGGCTTTGCCGCCCACGCCGCTCGTGCTGCTGATGCTTGTCGCGATCGCGGCGGTGCCCGTGCTGTCCATCCGTCACACGCCGCTCGGCGCGTTCCCTTCCGGCCGGCCACGCGCCCCACCCGCCTTTTCCTGACCTCCGTTATTGACTGTCGCTTCGTCGCGCCTCCTGCTGGCGCGCGCAGCCGCTCGTACAACGATTTCAGGACATTTTCATGCTTCACTTCGCATCGCGAAGGCAGCGCGCCCCTGCGCGCCGCCGGGCGCGGTTCGTCACGCTCGGACTCCTGCCTCTCTCCTTGATGGCCCAGGCTGCGCACGCCGCGGCCGGGAGTAGCGTGGGCGCCACCCCCTCCAGCGCAACCACATCCAACGCAACGACGAGCCCGGGCGCAGCGCCGGCCGCCACGCCACAGGACGCCGCCGTGCTGCCGGCTGTCACGGTCAGCGCCAGCGCGGGCGGCGGCTCCGGCAACAGCAGCGCAACGCCTGCCGTCGATCCAGACATGCCCGCGTCGGTGGAAACCGTCACGCCCGAACAATTCCAGAACTGGAACGTCGTCAATACCGAGGACGTGCTGAAGTACATGCCGAACCTCGCGGTCCGCAAGCGCTTCATCGGCGATCTGAACTCGATCATCGCGGTGCGCGGCACGAGCAACACGCAAAGCGCGCGCGGTCTCGTCTATGCCGACGGACTGCTGCTGTCGAATCTGCTCGGCAACAGCTATTCGTTTCCGCCGCGCTGGTCGATGGTGTTCCCGGAGGAAATCCAGCAGGTCGACGTCATTTACGGGCCGTATTCGGCGCTGTATCCGGGCAATTCGCTCGGCGCGACGGTTTTGATCACTACGCAGATGCCCACAAAGTTCGAGGCGGACGCGGACGTCAAGGCGTTCACGCAGCACTTCAGCCTCTATGGCGTCAACCAGAACTTCAACGGCAGCGAAGCGAGTGCGTCGATCGGCAACCGCATCGGCAACTTCTCGTTCTTCGTCGGCGCGAATCACCTCGAAAACACGAGCCAGCCGCTGCAGTTCGCGACGCTCGCGAAATCGACGACGCCCGCCAAACCCGGCGACACGCCGGTCAACGGCGCGTACTTCTACAACAACCAGACCAATGCGCCAACCGCCGTGATCGGCGTGAATGGCGAAGGCATCGAGCACACGATCCAGGACCAGCTCAAGCTGAAGATGCAGTACGACTTCACGCCGACGGTCCAGGGCGCATTCACGCTCGGCTACTGGCATCAGCAATACAACAGCTCGACCTCCACGTTCCTGTATGACGCCAACGGCAACCCGGTGTATAGCGGCCGGGTGAACATCGGCGGGTACGAGTACAACATTCCGGCATCGGCGCTCGCGCCAAGCGCGGGGTGGAGCGAGAACTGGCTCTACGGGCTCTCGCTCAAGACGCACAACGCAACGGGATGGAACGGCGAAGCCATCGCTTCGTACTACGACATTACGAACAGCGTGGCGCGCACGGCGAACGCGGGCGGTCCGGGCAACGGCCCGGGCGTGGTCACGTTCGGCGACGGCACCGGCTGGAAAACGCTCGACCTCAAGGCGAGCTGGACGCCGCCCTCGCCGCAGGCCGGGCTCGCCAACCATGCCGTGACGTTCGGCTACCACTACGACAATTATTTCCTCGACAACGAAACGTACAACACGGCGGCCTGGATCGACGGCGGCGCGGGCAGCTTCGCGAACGCGTTCAAGGGCCGCACGCAGACCCAGGCGGCCTATGTGCAGGACGCGTGGCGTTTCCTGCCGCGCTGGAAGTTCGTCTATGGCGTGCGTTACGAGGACTGGCAGGCGTACGACGGTTCGCAGGCGGCAGGCGGCACGACGGTGCCCTACGCCGACGTCAACCAGCACCATTTCTCGCCCAAGGCCTCGCTTTCGTTCGACGTGACGGACGACCTGACGCTGCGCGCGTCCATCGCGCGCGCTTACCGCTTCCCGACCGTGAGCGAACTGTTCCAGGGGCAAATCAATGGTTCGTCGATCGTCAACAACAATCCGAACCTTCAGCCCGAGGACGACCTCTCGAAGGAGCTGAGCGCCGAGTGGGCGCACTGGAACGGCCTGTTCCGCCTGTCGCTCTTTCAGGATGACGTAAAGAATACGATCTTCAGCCAGACCGACACGACGGTGATTCCGAACGTCACGAACTTCCAGAACATCGGCAAGGTTCGCTCGCGCGGCGTCGAGTTCAGCTACCAGGGCCAGGACGTGTTCGTGCGAGGCCTCGATCTGCTCAGCAGCGTGGCCTACACGCAATCGAAGATTCTCGCCAACGCGCAGAACCCGGCAACGGTCGGCAAATACTTCTACCGCATTCCGCTCTGGCGCGTCGATGTCGCGGCGACTTATCACATCGGCGAGCGCTATGCGCTCACGCTCGCCGCGCGCTACTCGGGCCGCGAATACAACACGCTGACCAATACGGACACGAACCCGAACGTGTTCGGCGGCACCAGCAGCTATACGGTGGCGGACGCGAAATTCACGTTCCATCCGACGAAGCTCAGCGACATCAGCGTGGGGGTCGACAACCTCTTCGACGCCCGCTATTTCGTCTATCACCCCTACCCCGGCCGCACCTTCTATCTCGAAGGCCGGTTGCGGATGTAAAGGAGGCTCGCCCATGTCCACTGCCGAAACCGTCGCTCGCACGACGCCAGCCGCTGCGGCGCCTCAACGCGGATACCGCACGCTCTGGCGCTGGCACTTCTATGCGGGGCTGTTCGTGATGCCGTTTCTCGCGATCCTCGCCATCACGGGAACGATCTACTGCTTTCAGCCGCAGATCGAGCCCCTGCTCTATCCGCACCGGCTCGTCGTGACGCCCGCGGCGTCGCCGCGTCTGGGCGTCGATGCCCTGCTGGCGAGCGCGCGCGCCGCCATGCCGCCCGGCGCCGTGGTGACGACGGCGCGCATCAGCGCACGTGCCGACCGCAGCGCGGAATTCATCTTCCGCCTGCCGGATGGCCACAAGGAAAGCGTGTACCTGAACCCCTACGACGGCGCGCTGCTCGGCACGCTCGACGTCGACAGCCGCTTCATGCAGGTCGACCGGATGATTCACCGCAAGCTGCTGCTCGGCAAGCCGGGCGAATTGTTGATGGAACTGGTGGCCTGCTGGACGCTCGTGATGATCGGCACCGGCGTCGCACTCTGGTGGCCGCGCGGGAAAACCTCGCTGCGCGCGGCGCTCACGCCCGATCTCGCGCAGCGGGGACGCCCGCTGTGGAAGAGTCTTCACGCCACGCTCGGCATCTGGCTCGCCATCGGCGCATTCGCGTTCGTGGCAACGGGCCTGCCATGGACGGGTTCGTGGGGCAAGCAGTTCAAGGCGCTAGCGACCAGCGTGAAGCTCGGCGCGCCGCCGGGCTCGTGGGGAGGCCTGGCGCTGCATTCCACGGTGCCTGGAGAATCGCCTGCGGCAAGCACCGCCCACGTGCATCAAGCCGCGTCCGGCATGGATTCGATGCCGGGCATGACGATGGACGACATGCCCTTGCCCCAGGTGCCCTGGGCGGTGGGCGCGGTGCATGTGCCCGGCTCGCCCGACGCGGACGCTCCCGGCGTCAAGCCGTTGCCGCTCGGGCAGGTCGTCGCGCAGATGCGCCCGGCCGGACTCGCGCAGGGCTACGACATCGCGCTGCCCACGTCGCCTCAGGGCGTGTACACCGTGTCGTACTTTCCGGCGGACCCGAAGCTCGAACGCACCGTGTACATCGACCAGTACAGCGGCGCCGTGCTGAAAGACATCCGCTATGGGGACTACGGCGCCGTGAGCAAGGCCGTGTCGTATGGCACGTCCCTGCACATGGGCCGTTACTTCGGACTGCCGAACCAGATCGTATGTGCCGTGATATCGCTCGGGCTGGCCGCGCTCGCCGTCACCGGTCTCGTGATGTGGTGGAAGCGCCGCCCTGCAGGCACGCTTGGCGCCCCGGGCCGGGAGCGCCCCGCTCCGCCGATGCGCGCGTGGATCGCCGCGCTCGTCGTGCTGGGCATCGTCTTTCCGCTGATGGGCCTGACGATCGTCGCCGTCTGGCTGGCCGACCGCGTGCTGTTGCGCCGTGCGGGCCCGCTCGCGGCCTCGTGAGGCCCGCGTGATTGCCGACAATCGACGCGCGGCTTGCGCCGTGGCCGTCGTCGTGGCGCTCCACGCTGCGCTGATCGTCGCGACGATGACAAGACGTGACAGGGCCGCGCCGGTCGCTCTCGAATCGCGCACGCTCACGGCCGAGCTGCTGCCGCCCGAGCGCGCGGCTGCGCCGGCCGCGATCCAGTCTCAGCCGGCGCCCCCGCCGCCAGAACCGCTCAGGCACGCCGCACGTGAGGCGCGCCATGTCGCGCCCGTGCAGGAGCCCGTGGCGAAACCGCTACCGGTGGCCCAGTCCCCCTCCCGGCAAGCGATCGAGAGCCCGTTGCCGGTTGCGCCAACGCAGCCCGCGACGGACCCGGCCGCGCAGGTCGCCGCCGCGCCAGCCGCCACCCGGCCCGTGATGGCGCTGAGCGCGCCTAAAAACGTCTCGCACCTCGACTGCCGGATCGCACAGCCCGAGTACCCCATGCTGTCGAAACGGCGCGGCGAGGCCGGCATCGCTTATGTGCACTTCGTGGTGGGCCTCACCGGCCGGATCGAGAACATCGAACTCAAGCAAAGCAGCGGCTTTAGCCGGCTCGACAACGCCGCCCTCGCCGCCATGCGCGACAGCGCGTGCCAACCCTACACGGAGGACGGACAACCGGTGCGCGCCGCGTACACGCAGCCGTTCGACTTCAATCTGCACGACTGAAACCGTGCCTGAACCATGACCCAAAGGAATGCCAGATGCAGAACTACGGTATGACCCACTTGTGGGCTCAAGGAGATTTCGTGACGCGGAGCATCGCGCTCACGCTGCTGATCATGTCGGTGCTCTCGTGGAGCGTGATCGTCGTGAAGGGTTGGCATGTCCTGCGCCTCAAACGCCTCACGAAGCACGCCGAGCACGCGTTCTGGCATGCGGACGACATGGCCGACGGCATGCGCAAGCTCGGCCATGGCGCGCCCGACGACAACCCGTTCCTCGCGCTCGCGCGCGCGGGCCAGCAAGCCGCCGAACATCATCACCAGACGCAGCCGCAGTTGCACGACCGCATGGACGTGTCGGATTGGATCACGCGCTGCCTGAAGGACACGATGGACGACTCGGTTGCGAAGATGCAAAGTGGCCTCGCGGTCCTCGCCTCGATCGGCAGCACGGCGCCCTTCGTCGGCCTGTTCGGCACGGTGTGGGGCATCTATCACGCGCTGCTTACCATCGGCGCAACCGGCCAGACCTCGATCGACGCCGTGGCCGGCCCGGTGGGCGAAGCGCTCATCATGACGGCATTCGGCCTTTTCGTGGCCATTCCGGCCGTGCTCGGCTACAACGCGCTCACACGCGCCAACAAGGCGACCGTCACGAAGCTCAACCGCTTCGCGCACGGTCTGCATGCCTTCTTCGTGACCGGCGCGCGCCTTGCTTCCACCCAGGGCACGCTGCGCGTCGCGGCGCGCGCGCACTGAAGCGGAGGCGCACCGTGGCGATGAGCCCCTTTTCCAGCGAAGAAGACGATGGTCTGATGAACGAGATCAACATGACGCCGCTCGTCGACGTGATGCTGGTCTTGCTGATCGTCTTCATGGTGACGATTCCCGTGATCCGTCACGCCGTGAAGATCGACCTGCCGCATGCGAGCAGCCAGAAAGAGGACAGCAAACCCGCGCAGGTCGACGTGTCGATCGAAGCGGACGGCACTGTGCTGTGGGACGGCGCCGCCGTGGACGAGCAAGCGCTGCAGGCGAAGATTGCCGCCGCCTCGCAAGCCTCGCCCCAACCCGAGTTGCATCTGAACGCGGACCGCAAGGTCGCCTACGAAAAGGTCGCGCAGGTCATGTCGGCGGCACAGCGCGGCGGCCTCACGAAGCTGGGCTTCGTGACCGCTCCAACACGTCACTGAGGAAGCATCATGTTCAATTGGCTTCGTATTGCACGCAGGACATCGCGCGCGCAATCATTCATCCCGGCCCTCGTGGCCGCCTCGTTTCTTGGCACGGCCCTGCTTGCGGGCTGCGATCAAAAGCCCGTGCTGTCGTTCCAGAACCTCGACATCACCGGCAACCGGCAATTCGCCGATCACTTCGACCTTCCGGACACGAATGGCCAGATGCGCACGCTTGCCGATTATCACGGCAAGATCGTGGTGCTGGTCTTCGGCTATACGCACTGCCCGGATGTCTGCCCGACCACGCTTGCCGAATTGTCCCAGGCCTTGCAGCAACTCGGGCCGCAAGACGCACAACGCGTGCAGGTGCTGTTCGTCACCCTCGACCCGGCGCGCGATACGCCATCGGTACTCGCGCAATACGCCGCCGCCTTCAATCCGTCGTTCCGCGCCCTGCGCCCGGCCGATGCGGCTCAGCTCAAGCAGATGGCCACGGGCTTTCATCTGGTCTACGAAAAGGTACCGGGCTCGACCCCGGACAATTACACGATGAACCACACCGCCGCGAGTCTCGTGTTCGACACGACCGGCAAGCTGCGGCTCTATGCCCGCGACGGACAAGGCACCACGCCCTGGGTTCACGACCTGCGCGAATTGCTGGGCGCGAGCTGAGATGGCGCCCATTACCCCTCTTCCGAACTGTGATCACCGTACCGAATCGGGTTCTGCAACTCGTCCGGCGTCAATCGAAACCATGGCCGCCGGGCGATATTCTTCTCAACGTCAAACAGGAGCTCCTCTCATGCGCCGCACCCTCTGCCGTATTGCCTTCGCGTTGCCCCTCGTTGCCGCCGCGCTGCCTGCCTTCGCCGCCCCCGGCTCGATGATGGTGTCCGACTGCTGGATTCGCTCGATGCCCGGCGACACGCCCTCGGGCGGCTACTTCAAGCTCATGAACATGAGCGACAAGCCCATCGATCTCGTGGGCGTGAGCACGGACGCGTTCGGCATGTCCATGCTGCACCAGACCCAAAGCAATGGCAGCACCTCGACGATGGTCATGGTGGACAAGGCGAGCGTGCCTGCCAACGGCACGCTCGCCTTCGCGCCGGGCGGCTATCACGTGATGTTCGAAAAGGCGAAGAAGCCGCTCACGGTCGGCTCGTCGATTCCCGTCACCTTCAAGTTCAGCGACGGGGAAAGCGTCGAGGCGCAGTGCGCCGTGAAGAACGCGGCGGGCAAGTAACCGCGCCCTGTCCGGCCGCGCGAAGGTGCGCTGCCGGATGCATCATGGACCCGCTATCCGGCTCCGGCAGTCGGTGCCGTGTGGCCAAGCACAGCCGCGAGCGTGAGCACCGCGAACATGACCGCGGCTTCCATCACCAGCGCCCGGTTGAAGCGGTGCTGCACGACGTGATAGTCCGGATCGTCGCGGTGCGCGCGCGCACGCAAATCGGGCAGGACGACCAGGCGATTCCAGCCGCCCAGCAGGATTGCGGCCATGACGCAGGTGAGCTTGGCCGCGAGCAGCCGCCCCCAGTTCATGTCGAGCAGCGGCGCGCCCGCGTGTGCGGTGTCCTGCAAGACGTTGTAGAACCCCGTACCGAGCACGACCACCAGCGCGGATGTCGCAAGATGGGACAGCGCCGAGCAAAACGCCGTGCGTTGTTCCGGCGAGACGTCTGAGCCACGCAAGCGCCCTTTCAGCAGAACCGCTGCCGCGATCACGCTGCCCGCCCAGAGCGCCGTGGCGAGCAGATGGACCACATGATTGGCCTCACGCCACGAGAAGTCACCCGCGTCGGCTGCGTGGCTGGCCGCCGCCTTGCCCGCCACCCACAAGAAAAGACCCGCGGCGAACACCGGCGAGCCGCGCCGGCCGAACCCGCCGCCCAACGCCGCGAGCAGTGCGCCCGCGAAGCCGACCGACCATGCCACGCCGAAGTGAGACTGCGTCAACACAGCCACGACGGCCGGAGCCGCTTCGGCGAGCGGCGAGCCGCTCATGACCGCCGCCTGTAGCCAAAGATAGGCGAGCGCCGAGCATGCCAGTGCCGCGGTGAGGCCTGCGCGCCACACGCGCTGCGCACCATGCTCGATCAGCCCGCTGCGCGTCTGCATCACGCCGCATGCGAACAAGCCCATTGCAGCCGCGAACAGCAGGTTCTGAACGGCAGCCAGCGCGATCTGGGCGGTGACGAGCGGGTCCACCGTCACTTCACCGTGAAGGTGTAGTGTCCCTGCGTGCGGTGCCCGTCGTCGGCGACGGCCACCCACGCAACCGTATAGACACCGGGCGCAAGGGCACTGAGGCCGACTGACATGTGCTTCTTGTTCGACGGATCGACCACGGCCTTGCCGCTCGTGACGGCCTTGCCTTGCGCGTCGGTGACGGTAATCGAGCTGAATGCGGGCTCGAGCGCATCGTCGAAGTCGATTGCGACGTCCTTCTGTGTGGTCGGGACCGTAGCGCCCGCTGAGGGCGCCTGGTGGGTGGGATAGGCATGCGCATGCGCGAGCTGGCAGGCGGCGATGAAGAGCGCGCCAATGGCGGCACGCGTGCAGGTGTGGAGTTTCATGAGCGGTCTCCTTAGATCAGAAAAGGGGCTTGCCGAGCGAGTTCGGGAAAATGTCGTCAAAGTACAGGTGCGCGTCGAACAGGACGCCCACATGATTGCCGGTCAGGTGATTGACCGGAATCTGCGCCTCGACGCCAAACTGGCCGTAACGGTTCAGCCAGAGTACGCCAGGGTTGATCGTGCCAGTGGTCTGCCCCGCGCACGCCCCGGCCGTGCAGGTGCTCATCGGTGCTTCGACGACGAGGAACAGGTTGCTGAACGGCTGCGGCAAGCCGAGATCCTTCACCTGGTTTTGCAGGTACGGAATGCTGTACTGCAACGTCAGCCCCCAGCCAAACGAGTTGGGTCCGTTTTCCGAGGTCGCGGTGGTCAGGTTCGGACCGAGCTGTGCGGTGATGGCGAACGGCCGCAGGTAACCGAGCGAGGCCGGCAGGTCGCCGAAGCCCTTGCCGAAGTAAACGCTCGGCGTGAAGGTCGAATACGAGTTGGCGATCGACTTGGCGCCGGTGCCGCCGATCTCGCTGAGCAGCCCGATCGACGCCATGAATTCGTGCTCGGCGTTCGCGTAAATCATGTACTTCACGCCGAGCGTGATGTTGTCCCAGCCTTTGGCCGAATTGCCGTTCGGCGCATTCTGGCTCACGTAGTCGCCCGCCACGCTGAACGCAAGGTTCTTCGTGATGAGCTTGTCCCATTCATACGAAACCGTGTTGACGTTCATGTCGTCGCCGTTATCGTCGGGCGACTTGATGTGACCGAACTGCGTATCGAATTCGTCACCGACTCCGGGGTCGTCTACGGTCAGTGTAGCGGGAAACACCCGGTCGCCAACCACGGCGTGTGCCGACGCCGCCGAAGTGTGAGTGAAGGCGGCAAGCGCTGCCGTTGCGAGGAACGCGGCGCGCGCAGGCAACGCCGTCCGCTTGATAAGGGTGCGCATGTTGATTTTCTCCAATTGTCGTTCGATACCGTCGCGCAAATGCACGACAAACGGCCACTTGCGGGATGCGCAAAGCGGCAGTTTTCAAGCTTTAGTTTCAGAACAAGACTCAGAAGAAAACGGGGGGCGCACGCGGTTGCGCCGCAGTATGGACACGGATAGCGCGAACGAGCCTCGACGCCACAGCGAGCGCCATCGGTGTGGCCAGCAACGGCGTGGCCAACACGACGGCCTGGCCTGGCAACACCGGCGCATGGGCGAGCAGACTGCAATAGGGGCAGGCCTGCCAGTGCGCCTTCGCCGAATGCGCGGGCTGGCCATCATGCGCCGCCGACGTGATTTCACCCTCTGCGGAGCAATACGTCGCCAGCGCGTTGCCGAGCCGGTGATGCGACGCGAGCACCTGCGACACCATCGGCGCGAGCGCCACCATCAGGATTGCAAGCAATCCCAACAGGCTGCCGAGTCGTTGGAGGCGAACGCGGTACATGGCGCGCGTGGCTTGAATTTGAATGGGAGAGACAGGAGGACGAATTATGCCACGCACCGCGTTGCACCGATCGTCCAAATCCAGCGTATGGCCGCCCCGCAACAGAAAGCAATTTGAAAGAATTGCCCGTCGCCGCTCCCCGCAAAGAGTCGACTTTTCGGAAAAGGCGGGGTATAAGCACTTCGGGCCATGCCCAGACACGGACACAGCGGGAAGCCGGTGAGATTCCGGCGCGGTCGCGCCACTGTATCGGGGAGGCCATGTTGGCCCTGTTCCCGGAGTCAGACCTCGCGGTGTCGTTATCCTCATTTCGATGCGGAACGCGCAATTTCCGGGAGATCCTCAATGCTTGACCACCTCACCCAGATTTTCAACGACTCGGATTCACGGGTCCGCAGCAAATTGTTCGGCATCTATGGCGTGCTTGTCGCCATCAACGTCTTCGCGTGGGTGTGGGCGCTCGTTGCCTTTCACCAATACCCGCTGCTGCTTGGGACCGCCATGCTCGCCTATGGCTTTGGGCTGCGTCACGCTGTCGACGCCGACCACATTGCCGCGATCGACAATGTGACGCGCAAGCTGATGCAGGAAAAGAAGCGCCCCGTTGCCGTGGGTTTCTTCTTCTCGCTCGGTCATTCCACCGTGGTCGTCCTTGCATCGATCGCGGTTGCCCTGGCCACTTCAGCGATCCAGGGGCGCTTTGACAACTTCAAGGAAGTCGGCGGACTGATCGGCACACTCGTCTCGTCGTTTTTCCTCTTTGCGCTGGCGCTCATGAACTTCCTGATCCTGCGCGGCATCTATCGCGCCTGGAAGCATGTGCGCAGCGGCGGCGCGTACGTCGATGACGACTTCGACATGCTGCTTGCCAACCGCGGCTTCATTGCACGGCTGTTTCGCCCGCTCTTTCGCCTCGTGACGCGCAGCTGGCACATGTATCCGATCGGTTTCCTGTTCGGCCTCGGCTTCGACACGGCCACGGAAATCAGCCTGCTCGGCATCGCCGCGACGCAGGCGGCAAAAGGCCTCTCAGCCTGGTCCATCATGGTCTTTCCCGTGCTGTTCAGTGCAGGCATGTCGCTCGTCGACACCCTCGACGGCCATCTCATGCTGGGCGCCTATGGCTGGGCGTACCAGAAGCCGCTGCGCAAGATTTACTACAACATGACCATCACGCTCGTCTCGATCCTGGTCGCTGTCGTGATCGGGGGTATCGAGGCGCTCGGCCTCCTCGCGGACAAGCTCGAACTGAAGGGCCCAATATGGGACGCCATTGGCTCGCTCAACGATAACTTCGGAATGCTTGGCTATATCATCATTGGCATCTTCGTGCTTAGCTGGGTTGTCTCACTGCTGATTTATCGCGTAAAACGTCTCGACGAGGTGCAGACGCGCGCGCAGACGTAACAAACTTCGAACCCAACTACTACGGCCTGTTTGAAAGCGTGAAGGCAACGAAGATGCGCCGCTGGAGCTACGACGCGCGGATCTGCTGACACAGGTTGCCGCCGACGCCATGGCGTGGGCGGCACGAAGGCGTCATCTGGACGGCCTCCCGTTTCACGGGATCTTCAGATTCCGGATTTTTCCGATCGGGGGGGAAGCTGTGTGTTATGCAGTCGCTGGCGTGCCGATGCCTGCCCCAGTTTCATGGACGGTTTCCTGGGCCCCAAAGGGGCTCTCCCGCACGCTCATTTGAGCTTGTTTTAACGATACCCGCCTGGATTGAAGGTGTTGCAGTCTCTCGGCTGTACGCCCATTCCACGATTCGAGCCGGGCCCTCAGCAGAGCCTCCCGGACGACTGGCCCGGCGGGTTCCTCTGCCCTTGTCACGGCTCGACGTATGACCTCGCCGGGCGCGTTTTCAAGGACAAACCGGCGCCACAGAACCTGGACGTGCCACGCTTCATGTTCGCATCATCCACACGCCTGGTCATCGGAGCGGACGAGCATGGGGAGGCTTGAACGGGGGACCGGCTGGCACCGCACCTCCTTGACAATGACGGTTGCACGACCACGCGACCGCGGCTATATTTTATGTCACATAGTGACCTTTTCCCGGTTTATCGTCGCATTACAAGAACAATGCAAACGGTCAGGGGTGACTGAAAGCAAGGAGCTCGGCATGAGTACCCCCTCAAGCCTGACCCTCGAAGGCAAACTCCGGCGCGATGCCGGGATCGTAGGGCTATTGTTTGCCAGCACGACCAGCATGATCGGCTCGGGCTGGCTGTTCGGCGCGTATCACGCCTCCCGTATCGCAGGACCGCTCAGTATCGGCAGCTGGGTACTTGGCGCGGTCATCATCATGCTGATCGCGCTGTGTTTTGCCGAGCTCGCCGCGCTCTTTCCACGCAGCGGCGCACTCGTGCACATGAGTCACGCGAGCCACGGCGAAGGGCTCGGGCGCATCTGGTGCTGGCTGCTCTTTCTCGCCTACGTGCCGGTGCCGGCGGTTGAGGCGGAAGCCATCGTCACCTACGCGAACAACTATTTGCCCTGGTTCATCCGCCCGGGCAGCGCCGGGCTCCTCACGATGACAGGATTCGTCGCCTGCGCCGTGCTGCTCGGCGTCACGGCACTGCTCAACCTGATGGTGGTACGCTGGCTCCTCAACGTGAACTCGACCATCACCTGGTGGAAGGTGCTGGTGCCGCTCGTCACGATCGTCGGGCTCATGACGGCCAGCACCCACTGGAGCGTCATGCACGCCGCGCCCGACAGCTACAGGCTCTCCGGCATGTTCACGGCGCTGCCAGCCGCCGGCATCGTCTTCAGCTATCTCGGCTTTCGGACAGCCATCGACCTGGGCGGCGAAAGCGCCAACCCGCACCGCAATATCCCGCTCGCCGTGATCGGCGCGGTGGTGCTGGCCGCGGTCATCTATATCCTGCTTCAGGTCGCGTTCATCATGGCGCTCGCGCCCGCCGATCTCGCGCACGGCTGGGCACAGTTGAGCTTCAAGGGCGAGATGGGGCCGTTCGCCGGGCTCGCCGCCACGCTCGGGCTCGGCTGGATGGCGACGCTGCTCTATATCGACGCCTACGTGTCACCAGGCGGTACTGGCCTCATGTACGTGACCGGTGGCTCGCGCATCCTCTTTGCAGCAGGCGAAATGAACGCGGGACCGCGCGCGCTCACGCGCCTGAACCGCAACAAGATTCCCTGGGTCTCCGTACTGGCGATGTGGGTGGTCGGCGTACTGTTTCTGCTGCCCTTCCCCGCCTGGCAGCAGATGGTGAGTTACATCACCTCGGTCACGGTCCTGACCTACGGTCTCGGCCCCATCGCCCTCATGGTCCTGCGGCGCAACCTGCCGGACCTCAAGCGGCCGTTCCGCATGAGCGGCGCAGGTATCGTCGCACCACTCGCCTTTATCTGCAGCAATCTCATCATCTACTGGACGGGGTTCAAGACCAACAATTTCCTGTTCTCGCTGGTGGCGATCGGCTTCATCCTGTATGCGGTCCACCATTACTTCGTGGCACGCCGCAGCATGCAGGACTTCGGCTGGCGTCACATTGCGTGGCTGCTGCCATGGTTTGGCGGGCTGTGGCTGCTGTCGTGGCTCGGTGGCATCGGCGGCGGCCGCGACGTCATCCCCTTTGGCTGGGACATTCTGCTGGTCACCCTCTGGAGCATCGTGGTGCTGGCGCTCGCCCTGCGCAGCGCACTCAGCGGTGACGAGACATCGGACATGATGGCGCGCATGAACAGCACCAGCTAGCAGCAACGGCGAGGCAACTCCGGTACGGCAACGGATGGCACCCAGGAGCGTATGGCCATGAGCGATGGGACGGAGGATCAGAAGAGCGACAAGGCAGCGCGGCAAGCCGTGCCGGTGGCGGCGGGCCGCGCGTTGCCGACCAGCCCGCCCGATGACGACGCACAGCCGGTCGGCCTCTATCAGCTCTGTTTTCATGCGTTCCTTGTTGGCATCGTCACCGGCCTCGGAGCCGTCGTATTTCGCGGCCTGATTGGTGCCGTCCACAACGCCTTCTTTCTCGGCCACCTGTCGTTCTCCTATGACGCGAGCCGGTTCACGCCCGCTGCGCCATGGGGTGCATGGGTCATCCTCGTGCCAGTGGCCGGTGGTCTCGTCGTCACCTGGCTCGTCAGCACCTTCGCGCCCGAGGCGAAGGGCCACGGCGTGCCGGAAGTCATGGACGCGATCTACTTCAGGCGCGGCGTGATCCGTCCGGTCGTAGCCGTCGTGAAGTCGCTGGCATCGGCATTTGCGATCGGCACCGGCGCCGCCGTCGGGCGGGAAGGGCCGATCATCCAGATCGGTTCGGCACTGGGCTCGACACTCGGCCAGGCGATTCCGATGGCCGCCGGCCAGCGCATCACGCTGGTGGCGGCCGGCGCGGGAGCCGGGATCGCGGCCACCTTCAATACCCCCATCGGCGGCGTGCTGTTCGCAACGGAATTGATGATGCCGGAGATCAGCGTCAGCACGTTTTTGCCCGTTGCCCTTGCGACGGGAACCGCCACTTTCGTCGGACGGCTCTTCTTCGGCGTCGAACCGGCATTCCTGGTGCCCGCGCAACTGGGCGCGCTGCCCAATCAGCCAGGCAGCGCGCTCACGATGATGCTGTACGCGGTACTCGGGGCGATCACCGGGGTCGCTGCGGCGTTGCTGATACGCGCGCTGCACTGGGCTGAAGACGGCTTTGACCGTATCCGCAATCGCTATGGGCGCCATGCGCTCGGCATGCTGCTCGTCGGCACGTTGATGTACGCGCTGATGCGCCACGCAGGGCACTATTATGTCGAGGGCGTCGGCTACGCGACGATCCAGGCGACGCTCTACGGACAGTTGCAGGGTGGCCTCTTTCTGCTCGTTCTCGCTCTGGCGAAGACGCTGGCGACTTCGGTCAGTCTTGGCTCGGGCTCGTCCGGTGGCGTGTTTTCCCCTTCGCTGTTCATTGGTGCGACGCTCGGCGCGGCGCTCGCCTCGGCGTTGCAGCTCATTCTGCCAGGCATACCAGTCAGCGCCCCGGCGTTCGCCATGGTGGGCATGGGCGCCATGGTCGGCGGCGCTACCGGCGCCGCCATGACGGCGGTGGCGATGATCTTCGAGATGACGCGCGACTATGACATCGTTCTGCCGATGATCATTGCCGTCGCGTTCAGCCTCGGCACGCGCCGTCTGCTTTCGCACGAGAGCATCTACACCCTCAAGCTCGCGCGCCGCGGTCACGTGATTCCCAATGCCCTGCACGCCAACATGTTTCTCGTACAAAGCGCTGCGCAGGTCATGGAAACCGATGTCCTCGTACTCGATGCCGACGTGCCATTCCGCGATCTCCTTCGCTCGCCCGGCGACCCGGCATTTCGGCATGTGGTCGTCACGCGCAAAGGCAGGATTCATGGCGTACTTCGCATCAATACCGGCTTGCGGCGCGCGGTCAGCAGCGACGATTCGTCGGTCACGCTCGGCCGGCTTGCACAGCACAACTACATTGTCGTCGCCGAGTCCGATGCCGCGTTCGACGTCATCAGCCGGTTGCGGCAGCAACGGGCAACGATGGCGGTCGTCGTCACGAACGATCAAATGGGACCGCTACGGGTCAGCGGCGTCATCGCCAAGGAACATATTGCCGACGCGGTCGCGAGCAGCATCGGCATTTTCCCTGCCCGAGCGTACAACAGCACGCGCGGTTCGCAGGGCATCCGCGGCCCGGCGCAACGCAATGTGGCGGAGCGCGCAGCATCCGGGGAGGACCGTCATGAAACTGAAAACTGAATGGCGCGCCGTCCGCAGGCGTATCGAGGCGGCATTGCATGCTCCGGAACAACATGATGCGGCGGGCGTCGTTGGCCCCATGGAGGACAACCGCGAGTGGGTCGTGGTCTATCGGACTGCAGAGGGCTTCTGCTGCATGTACCGGGGGCTGCCCGTCGATTTCGAGGATATGCTGGACGTCCAGACGTGGGCGGAAGAAATGGACGTACGCACGTACTTCATGGGATTGTAAATCTGGGGCACGCGACGGTGCCCATCCGACAGTCATGCCCGTGCTACTGGCGATACACCAGATCGGCGCGCCGGTTCTGGGCCCATGAAGCCTCGTCGTGGCCAAGGGCAATGGGCTTTGGGTCGTGGCAGCGGATTCCCGTTGACGGTCCCGCACGCAGCCGGGCAATCGGTCGAGATCGCTTGTCAGGGTCGGCAATTTAAGTTTGCCTTAAGTATTCCGGCCTAAATTAGTCAAAATGTCATGCCGTGATCATTTATTGCAGCGCGCTTTCAGTGCGCGACGCGGGATCGCATGACACCGTTGCATCCTCAGCTTGCCGGACTGAATACGTCCGGTTGCCGCCGGCCGCGCCGGCGGCGACTCCCCTGACCCAGCCTGAGCGCTGGGTTTTTTTTCAGTTGATCCACATGCACGCCTCCTCAACGAAGTCGACTCCTTCCTCACGCATGAGCGCGCCTGAGTTGCGCGCGACCGTGTCGCTCGCCGCGATCTTCGCGCTGCGCATGCTGGGCCTCTTCATGATCATGCCGGTGTTTTCGGTCTATGCGAAAACCATCCCCGGCGGCGACAACGTGCTGCTCGTCGGCATCGCGCTCGGCGCCTACGGCGTCACCCAGTCGCTCCTCTACATTTTCTACGGCTGGCTCTCCGACAAGATGGGCCGCAAGCCCGTGATCGCCACCGGCCTTGTGATCTTCGCGATCGGCAGCTTCGTGGCGGCCGGTGCGCACGACATCACCTGGATCATCGTCGGCCGGGTGATCCAGGGCATGGGCGCGGTGTCCTCGGCCGTGCTCGCATTTATCGCCGACCTCACCTCCGAAGCGCACCGCACCAAGGCCATGGCGATGGTGGGCGGTTCGATCGGCATGTCCTTCGCGGTGGCCATCGTGGGCGCGCCCATCGTGTTCCACTGGCTGGGCATGAGCGGTCTGTTCGCGCTCGTCGGCGTGTTCTCGATTCTCGCTGTGGGCGTCGTGCTGTGGATCGTGCCCGATGCGCCCAAGCCCGTGCACGTACGCGCTCCATTCGCCGAAGTCCTGCACAACGTCGAGCTGCTGCGCCTGAACTTCGGCGTGCTCGTGCTGCACGCCACGCAGACCGCGCTCTTTCTGGTCGTGCCGCGCCTGCTCGTGGATGCGGGCCTGCCT
>NZ_BAYD01000025.1 GCF_000685075.1 Paraburkholderia oxyphila NBRC 105797 | reverse complement strand
CGTCACGGTCGACAGCGAGCTCAGGCCGGTGGAGGCGGACGTCGAGAGCGTATCGACGCTCGTCGAGAGCGAGCTGATGCCCGTCGAGGCCGACGTGGACAACGAATCGACACCGGTCGAGAGCGAGGACAGCCCCGTGGACGTCACGGTCGAAAGCGAACTCAGGCCCGTCGAAGCGGAAGTCGACAGCGTGTCGACGCTCGTCGAGAGCGAGCTGGCGCTCGTCGAAGCCGAGGTCGACAGCGAATCGACACCGGTCGAGAGCGAGGACAGCCCCGTGGACGTGACCGTCGACAGCGAGCTCAGCCCCGTCGAAGCCGAGGTCGAGAGATTGTCGATGGCGGTCGAGAGCGAGCTGACGCCGGTCGAGGTCGAGGTCGACAGCGTGTCGACGCTCGTCGAGAGCGAGCTGGCGCTCGTCGAAGTCGACGTGGACAGCGAATCGACGCCGGTCGAGAGGCTCGCGAGGTTGCTATCGGTGGTCGACAGGCCCGTGGAGAGCGAGCTGACACCCGTCGAAGCCGAGGTCGAGAGCGTGTCGATGCTCGTCGACAGCGAGCTGGCGCTCGTCGAGGTCGAGGTCGAAAGCGAGCTCAGGCCCGTCTCGGTCGAAGTGGACAGCGAGCTGATGCTGGTCGAAGACGACGCGGCCAGATCGTCCAGTGCCGTCGACAGCGAATCGAGGTTGCCGGAGCTGTTCGCGCTCGCCGTCGAGAGGCTCTGCAGGCTGCTGTTGGTCGTATCGATGCTCGTGGACAGCGAATTGAAGCCGGCCGCGGTGGACGACGACAGCGAGTTCAGGCTGCTGTTCGTGGTATCGATGCCAGTCGAGAGCGACGCAACGCTCGACGAAGTCGACGAGGACAGCGAATTCAGGTTGCTGTTGGTCGTATCGATGCCGGTCGACAGCGATGCCACGCTCGACGAGGTCGACGTCGACAGCGAATCGAGGTTGCTATTGGTCGTGTCGATGCCAGTCGAAAGCGATGCCACGCTCGACGAAGTCGACGAAGACAGCGAATCCACGCCCGTCGACAGCGAAGCAATGCCCGTCGAAGTGGACGTCGACAGCGACTTCAGGTTGCTGTTGGTCGTATCGAGGCCGGTCGAGAGCGAGGCGATACCCGTGGACGCCGAGGTCGAGAGCGAGCTGATGCTCGTCGAAAGGCTCGAGTCGCTCGTGCTCAACTGCGCGACCGTCACGGCGTCCTGCGGGGCCGAACCGTCCGCGACGTTGGTCAGGCGGCGTTGCGCGCTGGCATTGCCGACCGAGACTTCGGCTGCCGGAGCGGCCGTGCCGGTGGCGTAACCGTTGCCCGTCGGGGCGGCTGCGCCGGTCGTGCTGTTGGCGCCGATCGCCACGCTGTTCGCGTAGGCGGCGTTCGCGTTGGGGCCGATCGCCACGGCATTCGCGGCGCCGGCCACCGTGGTGCTGCCAAGGGCGATGGCGCCGTTGGCCGTGGCGGTCGTGGTGAGACCGAGCGCGATCGCGCCGTTGCCCGTTGCCTGGTTGGCGCTGCCGAGCGCGACGGCGCCGTCGCCGGTTGCGCTCTGTGCACGGCCAATGGCTACTGCGCCACCCGCGGCGGTCGAGCTGTTCGCCGTCGTGGCGGCCGAGCCGATCGCCACGTTCTGGCCCATTGCACCCGCCACCGAGCTATCGCCCTGCGCGATGCCATAGTTGCCTTGTGCAACGGCAAGATAGCCAAGCGCCACGCCCGAGGTGCCGGCCGCCGTCGACTGGGCGCCGAGCGCGATCGAGCTCGTGCCGGTTGCCTTCGAAAGCGAGCCAATCGCGATCGTGTCGGTGTTCGAAGCAGTCGCACCAATACCCGACGCAAACGAGCCCTGCCCGCTCGCCACCGAATAGATGCCGAATGCCACCGCGCCCGCGCCGTTGGCCTGCGCGCCCCAGCCGCTTGCAAAGGCACCGAAGCCGTTAGCCTGCGTATCGCAACCCAATGCGATCGTGTTCAAGCCCCACGACTGGGTCTGCGTGATCCCGTTGGCGGACTGCGTGACGTTGCCACGGTTGATGCTCGAATAGCCCGTGTAGCCGCTGGTTTGACCCGGACCCACGTTGTAGGGACCGTCGTAGCTCGTGGCCGAGGTTTGTACGCCAAAGCCGTAGATGCCGCCGGTGTACTTGGAGTCGCCACTGCCGTAGACGCCGGCGTAGCTGATGTTCGTCAGGCGGTTACAGTCGCCGTCGCCCATCATCGCCAGCGAGTTCGCGGATGCCGTGCCGCCCAGGCCGCCGGAGCTGGCAGCCCGCGTGCTGGGTCCGGAAGCGTTGCTCGTCATGCCGGTATCGGTAATGACAAACGAGGCGAATGCGGAAGCCGGCGCGAGCGCCGCCACCAGAGAAACGCTCGCAGCGACCGCGGCAAGCACGCATTTCGACTTGGTGCGTTTGCCGCGGGCCTTGTCCAGTTCGGATACAGCAACCCAGGCGCCCAGCGCCTCATTCCATACACAACGATATGCCTTGTTCATACCACCCTCGGGTTGGACTCGTGAGCCACAACCGGCTCTTTGAATTCGGTTTTTAACCGGCCAGACGTTTCCGTTTTTCTGTTCGGAAATCGATATGCAAAGCATTCCATCCGGCACCAACCCGCTCTATAGAAATCCTTCTATTCCCCCTGGGCGTCGCCCCGTATTCAGAATTGTCCTACCTACGCAGCCCGCTACAGCGCGGGAAGCACGTATTTCCAAGGCATGGAACACCATACCTTTAAATTCGTATAAATGGCCACACCGATTATTGACGCCGACAAACGATGGCCCCGCATTTCGAACTTTTACTTCAGCCATGCCGGCGAGAAAATCGGGCGCCACTCCATTGAGACTAAATTCGAGATATTCGAATTAATCCGATATCTCCGTTTCCACCGCGGGCGCACACTGCCTCACATCGCAGGTCCCTGACATCACCCGCGCCCCTACACGGAAAACCCATCATGAGAATCGGCATTTCAGTGCTCAGCCATAAGGGCCAGAATATCTGGCAAAACGGGCTCGGCCAGAACGTCATCTTCGTCGCCCAGTCTTTCCAGCGGCTCCCGTTCGTGGAGTCCGTCGTGCTCATCGACGTCGGCAGCGAACAGCAACTGCCGCAACAGGTCGACGAAATCGCGCCGGGTCTTGCACTCCTCACGCAGCGCGAAGCCACGGACGCCGTCGACGTGGTCATCGAGATGGCCGGCGCGCTAGACAACGCATGGCTCGATTTGATGCGCGCGCGTGGCCGCAAGGTGGTTTATTACTGCTGCGGGCAACCCTATGTGGGGCTCGTGGAGCCTGCCGTATTCAACAAGCCCGTGCATACCTCGCGCCCCGACCGTTGCGACGAGATCTGGGTCGTCGCCAAGGACCGCCGGCACATGCCGATGATGCGCACGCTGCACCGCTGTCCCGCACACGAAGTGCCGTACATCTGGCACCCGGGCTTCCTGCAGGCGCGCATCGACGAGGTCGCGCGGCATGGCGTGCAGTACGGCTACGAAGCCGCGCCGAGCCGCAACGCGCGGGAAGCCGCCGGCGGCGCGCTGCGCGTGGCGATCTTCGAGCCCAATATCTCGGTGGTGAAGTGCTCGAGCATTCCGATGCTCGCCTGCGACGAGGCCTATCGCGCCGACCGCACGAGCGTGGCCAAAATGCATGCGCTCAACACGCTGCACATGAAAGACCATCTGACGATGCTGCATCTCGCCAACTCGCTCGATCTCGTGCGCGAGCATCGCGCGACCTTTCACGGGCGGCACGACATTGTCGGCTTCATGGGGCAGCACGCGGACGCGGTGCTCGCGCACCAGTGGGACAACGACCAGAACTATAGCTATCTCGACGTGCTGTACGGCGACTATCCGCTCGTGCACAACTCGCCGTGGCTCGCCGGCTTTGGCGCGGGCTACTACTACCCGGGCTTCGATGCATACGAAGGCGGCCGGCAGTTGATCGCCGCCGCGCACGGTCACGAGGCGGGGCTCGACGCGTACCGCACACGCACACGCGCCGTGTTCGAAGCGGTCGATCCGTTCAGCGATGCCAACTTGCAGGCCTATGCGGAGCGCTTGCACGCGCTCGTCGCCGGCGCGCCCGTGCGGAAGTCCGTATGAACACGCTCGAAACCGCCACGCCGCGTCATTCATCCCGGCAACGCCGCGCTACTGCGGCGCGCCAAGGCCTGAAGGCTGGCGTCTCGCTCTACGTGCGCAAAGGCGATCAATCGCTGTGGGAAAACGGCGTGTTCCAGAACTGCCTGTTTCTCGCGATGCTGTTGCGCCAGGTCCCGTCGATCGGCGAGGTGTATCTCGTGGTTGGCGGCAGCGATGGGGAGGTTGACGACGCACGACGCTTCATCGGCGACGCGTACGTGCCCATCATCGACATGGCCGACGCGGCCTCGCGCCTCGACCTGATGATCGAAATGAGTGCGCGGCTCGATGGCGCGTGGATGGCCGGCTTCCGCGACCGTGGCGGCAGGATCGTTTCGATGCGCGTGGGCAATGACTATGCGATCGACATCGAGCGCATGATCTTCGACCGGCGGCAAGAAGCGCTCCTGCCCGGCGAGCCCTTCGACGAAGTCTGGACCCTCGCCGAATACGAAACCACCTGCGTGCCGTACTACCGCAGCGTCTTGCGCGCGAGCGTGCGTATCATGCCGCACCTGTGGAGCCCGTCGGTCCTCAGACGGGCCGCGGCTGCGCGGCGTTTCGGATACGAGCCCGGGCTAGACCGCTGGCGCGTGGGCATCTTCGAGCCCAACGTGGGTACGATCAAGACGAGCCAGATCCCGCTGCTGTGCTGCGAGAGCGCGCACCGTGCGAATCCCGATTTGCTCGAGCACGTGTGGGCGTTCAACACGGCCAAGCTCGCGGAGCACGCCGGCTTTCTCAGCTTCTGGAACAGTCTCGACATGGTGCGCCATGGGGTGGCTTCAATCGAGGCGCGCTATCCGTTCTATCTGCTCATGGAGCGCCACGTGAACGCGGTCGTCACGCATCAGTGGGAGAACGCGCAGAACTATCTGTATTACGAAGCGTTGCATGGGGGTTATCCGCTTGTTCACAACTCGCATCTGATCGGCAACTGTGGCTATCGCTACCACGATTTCGACTGCGAGGAAGGCGGCCGCGCCCTGATGCATGCGTTCGCAACCCACGACGCCAATCTGGCCTCGTACCGCCGCGACGCAAAGGCCTTTCTCGCGACGCTCCACCCCGAGAACGAACACAATGTCCGCACTTATGGCGCCGCGATCGACGCCCTCTTCAAGAAGGAATCCGTATGAACACCGGAACTCATGACAGCGCGATCAGAACGCAGGGCCTCAAGGTCGGCGTCTCGCTCTACGTGCGCAAGGGCGAGCAATCGCTGTGGGAAAACGGCATCTTCCAGAACTGCCTCTTTCTCGTGATGCTGCTGCGCCAGGTCCCGTCGGTGGCCGAGGTCTATCTCGTGATCGGCGGCGGCGACGGCGACTTCGACGATGCGCGCCGCTTCATCAAGGATGCGCCCGCGCCGCTCATCGACATGACCGACGCCGCCACGCGGCTCGATCTGATGATCGAGATGAGCGCGCAGCTCGACCGCGCGTGGATCGCCAACTTCCGCGAGCGCGGCGGCAAGGTCGTCTCGATGCGCGTGGGCAACGATTACGTGATCGACATCGAGCGCATGACCTTCGATTTGCCGCACGCGCTGCTCATCAGCGGCGCGCGCTACGACGAGATCTGGACCCTCGCCGAGTACGAGAACACCTGCATGCCCTACTATCGCAGCGCCATGCGCGCACCGGTACGCATCATGCCGCACCTCTGGAGCCCGCTCGTGCTCGAGCGCGCCGCCGCCGCGCTGCCCGAAGGCCAGCGCTTCGGCTACGAGCCGGGGCGCCGCCGCTGGCGCGCGGGCATCTTCGAGCCCAACATCTGCATGGTCAAGACGAGCCAGATTCCGATGCTGTGCTGCGAGTCCGCGCACCGCGCGAATCCCGACATGCTCGAGCACGTGTGGGCCTACAACACCTTCAAGACCAGGGACCACGCGGGCTTTCGCAGCTTCGCCAATAGCCTCGACATCGTGCGCCACGGGCTGACCTCGTTCGAAGGACGCTTTCCGTTCTACCAGGTCATGACGCAGCACGTGGATGCGGTCGTCACGCATCAATGGGAAAACCCGCAGAACTACCTGTACTACGAAACATTGCACGGCGGCTATCCGCTCGTGCACAACTCGCACCTGATCGGCAACTGCGGCTACCGCTACGAGGACTTCGATTGCGAGGAAGGCGGACGCGCGCTGCTGCATGCGTTCGCCACGCACGACGCCAACCTGGCCTCGTACCGGCGCGATGCGCAGGCGTTCCTCGCGACGCTGCATCCCGAGTACGCCGAGAACGTCTACGCATATGGCGCGGCCATTGCCGCGCTGTTCGACAAGGAATCCGCATGAACACCGCCACGCAAAACGGCGCGCGCAGCGCGAAGGGCCTGAGGATCGGCATCACGATCGGGCTGCACCAGCCCAACGAGACGCTCTGGAACAACGGCATCAAGCAAAACGCAGTGTTCCTCGCCGACACGCTGCGTCATTGCCCAGGCGTCGCGAGCGCCACGCTCGTCAACACGACGGCCGTGCCGGTGACGGACGCGCTGCCCTGGAGTCTGACGCGCTGGCCGACGCGCGCGTTCGACGAGGTCAAGGACGAGCTCGACGTCGTGATCGAGCTGGGCGGCCAGCTCGACGGCGAGCGCACCGCGTGGCTGAAGTTACACGGCGTGCGCCTCGTCTCGTACTGCTGCGGATTCGAGTACATCCACGCGACCGAAGGGATTCTGTTCAACAAACCGATGTGGAACGGCAACCTGTTCGTCAACCAGCGCTACGACGACATCTGGATAATTCCGCAGGTGGCCGGCAACAGCCAGTCCTACTTCGAGGTGCTGCGCCGCGCGAGCGGACGCGTCGTGCCGTTCGTGTGGAGCCCGACCTTCCTCGAGGAACGCACCCGCGCGCTGCCCGGCGGCGGCGTGTACGCGCCGCGCGACGAGGGCCGCGCGCCGGCGCGGCTCACGGTGATGGAGCCCAACATCAACATCGTGAAGTTCTGCCTCTACCCCGCGCTGATTGCGGAGCTGGCCTACCGCGCCCGGCCCGAAGCCATCGAGCGGCTGCAGGTGACCAATGCGCTGAAGCTCGCGCAGGAGAACCGCGACTTCATCGCGCTGATGAACCAGCTCGACATCGTGCGCGAGCACAAGGCCGTGTTCCTCGGCCGCCACGACACGCCGACCTTCCTGGCCGAGAACACCGACGTGGTGGTCTCGCACCAGCTCGAAAACCCGCTCAACTACTTCTATCTGGAAGCGTGCTGGCAGGGTTATCCGCTCGTGCACAACGCCACGCTGTGCCCTGAGCTCGGCTACTACTACGAGGCCAACGACGCCCATGCGGGTGCCCGGCGGCTGATCGAGGCGATCGATGCGCGCGGGCGCGACGTTGCCGGCTGGCGCATGAATCAGCGCCGTGCGATCGCCCGCTTCCTGCCGTTCAACGAGCAGGTCGTGAAGACGTATCAGGCATTGCTCGACGAACTGATGGCGCGTCCCCTGCGGTGAGGGCAATGGGCCGGGGAGCCGCGCGGAACGCACGCGCGACGTGGCGAGCGGCGTGCGCGAATCCGCCGCCCGCTTCAACTGCCCGTTTTAACCGCCCCGTCAACCGCCCGTGGCGGCCTCCGCTTCGAACACCATGCTGCGCGCCGCCGCATCGTAGCGGCAGACGACCTTAGCGCCCTCCTTCACTTCGCCCTTGAGCATCTCCTTCGCCAGCTCGTTTTCGAGCGTCTGCTGGATCTGGCGCTTGAGCTCGCGGGCGCCGTATTCCGGCCGGTAGCCTTCGGCGGCGAGGAAGTCCACTACGCTCTCGTCGAACGTCAGTTCGATGTCCTGACTACGCGCCATGCGCTGCACCTGCTCGAGCTGCAGGCGCACGATCGCGCGCAGCTCGTCGTCGGTGAGCGGCTTGAACACGATGATGTCGTCGATGCGGTTCAGGAACTCGGGCCTGAAATGCTGGCGCAACTCGGCCAGCACCGCGCTCTGCATCGAGGCGTCGGCGCTCGAGAGGAAACCCGGGCCCGAGCGCTTCTGCCCCGACACCACGTCCGAGCCGAGATTGCTCGTCGCGATCACGATCGTATTGCTGAAGTCGACCACGCGCCCCTTGCCATCGGTGAGGCGGCCATCGTCGAACACTTGCAGCAGCACGTTGTAGACGTCGGGATGCGCCTTCTCGATTTCGTCGAGCAGGATCACGCAGTAAGGACGGCGGCGCACGCGCTCGGTGAGCTGGCCGCCTTCGTCATAGCCGACATAGCCGGGCGGCGAGCCAATCAGGCGCGACACCGCATGGCGCTCCATGTACTCGCTCATGTCGATGCGCACGATGGCGTCTTCATCGCCGAACACCACTTCGGCCAGCGCCTTCGCAAGCTCGGTCTTGCCCACGCCCGTGGGCCCGAGGAACAGGAACACCGCGGTCGGCCGCCGGCCGCGCCGCAGGCCCGCACGCGAGCGGCGCACCGCGTCGCTGACCGCCGTGATGGCCTGCTCCTGGCCGATCACGCGCTCGTGCAGGCGCTTTTCCATCTCCAGCAGGCGCGTGCGCTCTTCCGCGGTCAGTTGCGTGACCGGCACGCCCGTGAGCTTCGAGACGATCTCGGCGACCTGCTCGGTCGTCACGTCGGAGGTCACCGAGCCGAGGCGCCCCTTCCATTCGCCGGTGGCGTCGGCCAGCGCCTGCTCCTTCCCGGCGATGGGCTCGTCGAGCGCATGCGCGCGCTCGAAATTCTTGCGCGTGGCCGCATAGTCCTGCTCGCGCTTGAGCTGCGCGAGCTCGGCCTCGAGCTCGAGAATCTGCGCGGGGCGCGACGTGGCCGAAAGATGCACGCGCGCCGCCGCCTGGTCGATAAGGTCGATCGCCTTGTCGGGCAGGAAGCGGCCCGTGATGTAGCGGTCGGAGAGCTCGGCGGCGGACACGAGCGCGTCGTCGCGTATCGTCACGTGATGATGGACTTCGAGCTTGTCGCGCAGGCCGCGCAGGATGTTGATGGTCTGGTCCACGCTCGGCTCGGTCACGAACACGGGCTGGAAGCGCCGCTCGAGCGCCGCGTCCTTTTCGATGTACTTCTGGTACTCCGAGAGCGTGGTCGCGCCAATCAGGTTCAGCTCGCCGCGCGCCATCGCGGGCTTGAAGACGTTGGCAATGTCGAGGCCGCCCTCGCTGCCGCCCTGGCCCGCGCCCACGATCATGTGCACCTCGTCGATGAACAGCACGAGGCTGTCGCGCTGGGCGTTGATTTCCTCCATCACGCCCTTCACGCGCTCTTCGAATTCGCCGCGATACTTCGCGCCCGCAATCAGGCCGTTGACGTTGAGCTCGACGAGGCGCCGGCCGCGCAGCGACTCGGGCACGTCGCCGCCCAGCATGCGCTGCGCGAGCCCTTCGGCGATCGCGGTCTTGCCCACGCCCGGCTCGCCGATCAGCACCGGATTGTTCTTGCGGCGCCGCGCGAGGACCTCCACGACGGTCTCGATCTCGCTCGAGCGCCCGATCACGGGGTCGAGCTTGCCTTCGCTCGCGAGCGCGGTGAGATCGCGGCTGTACTGGTCGAGTTGCGGCGTGGGGCTCGGCGCCTTGGCGGCGGCATGCTCGCGCTGGTCGCCTTGCGCTTCCACGAGACGCTGCAACACCTTCTGCGGCGTCACGCCGAGACGGCTCAGCAGATGCCCCGCGAAACTGTCCTGCACCTGCGCGAGCCCGAACAGCAGATGCTCGGGCGCCACGTAGCTGTGGCCTAGCTCGCGCGAGACGAGAAACGCGCGGTCTAGCGCGCTCTTCAGCCGTGGCGAAACGGCCACGCGGCCCTCCTCGCCCACGGTGGCGGGTTCGCGCTTTTGCGCGTTGGCGTCGATGAACGCGCGCACGTCATCGGGCTCGATGCCGAGGCGCTGGAGCACGGCCGCGGCCGCATCGTTGCCGGCCAGCTCGTAGAGCAGATGCTCCGTGTCCACTTCGCGGCGGCCGAACTGCACGGCGCGCTCGGCGGCACGCTGGAGCAAATCGCGCGCCACGTCGCTGAAATAGCGCTCGACGATGGAGCCGTCGCCCGCTTCCATCGTGTGCGGCGCACTGGCGCCGCCGGCCTCTTCGGGTTGCTGCTGGGACGCGCGGAACAGCGCTTCGAGCGGGCTCAACGTGCGCTGATGGCGCGTGAGCTGGGCGTAGTGATAGTCGCAGACGTCGAGAAAGCGCCGCCGGCCGTCCTGCAACACGGCCACCCGCACGGTCGCGGGACGCACGCCGCATATGTCGCAGTTGAACTGAGCCATCTCCCCTCCTTGGTAGCCTTGGTAGCAATGTGCCGTGCGCGCGCGCACGGGTGCACCGGGGAGCCGGGACGACGTGTGCAGCGAGTCAGGCGCATGACAGCGTGAATGAACGCGAAGATGCGAAGAACGCAAGGGCAATGCGTAGTCCAGCCGTCATCGTAACGTCGATTCGGCTGGCGTGCCGGTAGGCTGCTTGAGGGCGAGTGGCGTGGCCGCTGCCGGACCTGGGGCGCCAGGTCAGACGAATCGGCTCAGGCGGGCGATGGGCGGCGTGTTGGTTGCGCGCCGCGCGCTTCCCGCCCGTGAAGGGCCACGTAAAGGCCGGGCGAGAAGCGCGCTTGAGGAAGGGTTAACGCAAAAGTTCAGGCGGGCGTGGAAGGCACCTGCTTCATCCACGCACTCAGCAGCGCCGACGATACCGCCAGGATCACGGGACCGATAAAGAGGCCCACGATGCCGAACGCGAACATGCCGCCCAGCACGCCGGAGAGAATCAGCAGCATCGAGAGATTCACGCCGCGCCGGATCAGCGCCGGCCGGACCACGTTGTCGAGCATCATGACCATGACCGACCACACCGCGAACAGGATCGCCGCGACGTGCGCGTCGTGCATGAACAGCCAGACGACACCGCCGATCAGCGGCAGGCCCGGCCCGATCTGCGCGAGGCACAGCATCAGCATCAAGGCGGTGAGCACGCCCGCGCCCGGCACGCCGGCCACCGCGAGGCCGATGCCGCCCAGCGCCGATTGCAGCACGGCCGTCACGACGATACCGAGCGCAACCGCACGAATCGAGGCGCCCGCGAGCTTCACGGCCTCCGGGCCCTGGCTCGGGGAGATGCGCGCCGCAAAGCGGGTGACGTAAGCGGCCGCGCTCTCGCCCTGGGTGTAGAGCACGCCCGTGATGATCACCGTCACGAACATGTGCATCACGAACACGCCCACCGACGCGGCGTGCCCGATCAGCCAGTGCGCCGCGATCGATACGTAGGGCTCGAGCTGCGCGAGCAGGCCGCCCGGGCCCGCGTCCGAGAGCGTCTGCCATTCGTTGGCCACGCGCGTGCCCACCACCGGCACGTCGTGAATCCAGCCGGGCGGCGGCGGCAAGGCGTAATCGGGCAGCTTGCGGATCAGATCCATGATCTCGCTGCCGTGCGCGGCGAGCGTCGAGATCGCTTCATAGAGCGGCAGGACGATCACGACCAGCAGGATCAGCAGCATGACGAGCGTGGCGAGCCCGCGCCGATTGCCCACGCGCCGCTCGACGGCGAGCATCGCGGGCCACGTCGCGACGACGATCGTGGTTGCCCAGATCAAGCCTGGAAGGAACGGGCGCATGACGTAGAGGGAGCCGACAGTCAATGCGCAGAGAATCGCGACGACGAACAGTACGCGAGCAATATCTGGCAGGTCTTGCGACTTCACGGGGTCTCCTCGCGGCCGGCGGGCCGCATCAACGCAACGGACTGGAACACGAACTCGAGCGGCGGCCGCCGGGCCCGGACGCGCGGCCCGGGAGCGCGATGCCGCCGAGCCGCTAGTCTACCCGGATGGGCCTTGATCCGGCGCGAAATAGCCCTCAATCCGCCCGATCGCCGATAATGGCCGCTCCCCTCCTGCCCAATCGTCCAACCGCAAATCGCGAAAGAGACTCGCCATGTCCGCCTCCGTTTCGAAACTCCCCTGCGTGCTCCTCACCAACGACGACGGCATCGACGCGCCCGGCCTCGCCGTGCTCGAAGCCGTCGCGGCCGAGCTCGCGCATGAAGTGTGGGTCGTCGCGCCCGAGCACGACCAGAGCGGCACCTCCCATTCGATCAGCCTGCACTCGCCGCTGCGCGTGAGCCGCCGCGGCGAGCGCCGCTTCGGCGTGCTCGGCACGCCCGGCGACTGCGTGGTGATGGCCGTGCGCCACCTGATGGGGGACGTCACGCCCACGCTCGTGCTCTCGGGTATCAACCGCGGCGCCAATCTGGGCGTGGAGACGATGTTTTCGGGCACGGTGGGCGCGGCCATGACGGGCCTCCTGCTCGGCCTGCCGTCGATCGCGCTGAGCCAGGCCTTCCGCGACCGCGAGCACGTGCGCTGGGATACGGCCCGCGCGCTCGCGCCCGACGTGATCCGCCGCCTCGCGGCGGTTTCGCACGAGGCGCCGGTGTGCCTGAACGTGAATTTCCCGGATGTGGAGGCCAGCGCGGCGGGACCGCTCACCGTCACGCGTCAGGGCGTGGGGCTCGTGCAGGGGATCGACGTCGTTCCGCAGATCGATCCGCGCGGCATGGAATATCACTGGCTGCGCTTCACGCGCGGCCCGCGCGAGAACGGGCCGGATTCGGAAACGGCCGTGGTCGGCTCGGGGCGCGTGTCGGTCACGCCGCTCAATTTCGACCGCACCGACGAGCGGACTTTCTCGGTGCTCGAAGCGGCGCTGGACACGGCGCGCTGATCGGGCGGCCGTGCGCGTGGCGCTCCAGCGCCCGTTATCAGGCTGAGCAGGCCCTAGTCCTGCACCAGCGCGAGCACGCGCAAGGGGCTGCCCGAGCCGGCCTGGATCTTCAGCGGTGCCGAGACGATCACCGCGCCCGTGGGCGGCAGCTGATCGAGGTTCTTCAGGCACTGCAGCCCATAGCGGTTCGATCCATGCATGAGCGTGTGGCACGGATATGGCAGGGGCCAGGCGTAGGCCTGCCCCGCGTCGGTGTTGATGGTCTCGACGCCGAAGCCGTGAACCTTGCGCTCATGAATCAGCCACTCGACGGCCTCCTGCGTCGGCCCCGGCGTATGCGCGCCGTCTTCGCGCAGGTTCAGGAACTCGGCCGGATCCGTGCGCTTCGACCAGTCCGAGCGCAGCAGCACCCACGCGCCGGCCGGAATGCGACCGTGCCGCGCCTCCCACGCCTCCAGAAAACCCACCGTCAAAAGCCAGTCGGGATTTGCGGCGACTTCGGCACTCGCGTCCACCACCACGGCCGGCGCGATGAAGTTTTTCACGTCGATGGTGTCCACGGCGTTCTGCGCATGGTCCTTGCCGGAAATCCAGTGCACCGGCGCATCGAAGTGGGTGCCGGTATGCTCGCCGCACGAGAAGTTGTTCCAGTACCAGCCCGGGCCCTGCTCGTCGTACTGGCTGATCTTCTCCATCTTGAACGCCCACACCTGGCCGAATTGCGGCGGCAATTGCAAGGCCGGAAATTCGGGCGACAGGGTTTGGGTGAGATCCACGACGCGCACACGGCCGCTCGCCAGATCGGTGGTCAGTTGCTCCAGACTGCTCGTCATCTTGCGCTCCTCGCTCAGGGCCTGTTCACGCTAAAATTATCTTTAGGTCTAAAACATTTCAAAATCATGGTTAACCCCTTTGGGGACGTGGTATGTTTGCGTTCCGCGCAGGCAGTCCGCGCTCCGCAGTGGCCGTCGGTGCTCGCCATCGATACTCGCCGTCCGCAGTCGCCGTTCTTTACGCACTTTCCCTGTATGAGCCTGTCTCCCACCAGCAGTTTTGTCGACAGTTACACCCCGGCGCTGCTCGCCCAGGTCAGCCAGTTGATCTCCGGCGAGTTCCACGTGATCGTGCAGGCGGCCGGCTTCGAGATCTCGGACTGGCGCGTGCTGTCGACGCTTTCCGATGGGAAAGCGATGAGCATCGGCCGCCTCGCGCAGATCTCCGTGACGAAACAGCCGACCGTGACGCGCCTGCTCGACCGCATGGAGGCGCAAGGCTACGTCAAGCGCATTCCCAGCGAGACCGACCGGCGCGTCACGTTCGTGCGCATCACGCCGCAAGGACAGAAGCTCGTTTCCGAACTGATCGTGCAGGCGAAGCAGCACGAGGATCAGGTGCTCGCGCCGCTAGGCGCGCAAAAGGCCGAGGAATTGAAGGCCACGCTGCGCATGCTGATCGACCTGCATCGCCCGGCTGCCTGAACAACGGGGCACGCGCGCGCTGCCGCCGCCGCGCGCAGGCACGGCTCAGCGCTCGCCTGCGCGCGCGGCGGCATCCTGGGCGGCGCCCTCGATCGCGCGGCGCAAATCGTCTGGAATCGGCATGGCCTTGTGCGTGTCGAGCGAGGTCGTCACGATCGTCTGCTTCGCGCTCATGCGCACGACGCCGTCCGTGCCCGTGCACGCCCAGGCCAGCGTGAGCGATGCCTGGCCGATGCGCTCCACGTCGAGCGAGAGCCACACCTCGTCGCCCATCTTGCTGACCGCCTTGAAATCGACCTCCAGATGCACCGTGGGCATGCCCACGCGCCGCGCGCCGATCACGCCGTGATAGCCCTCGGGCAAGAGCGCGTCGATCCACGACTCGATGAGGTCGTTGAACAGCACGAAATACTGCGGGTAGAACACGATGCCGGCCGGATCGCATTCGGAAAAATGAATCTTGTGCCGCCGGCTGAATACGGGTGCGTGCGTTGTCATTGCGATGTCTCCGTCCACGGCCTGCGATTATGCCAGCGCGTGCCGCGCGAGCGCGGCGCGCAGCTTGTGGCCGTGCTCGTCGGCGAGCGCCGCGTCGCGCAGATCGCGCAAGGTCGCGGGCGCAAGGCGCGCACCCGCGCGCACCACGGTGCCCATCAGCGTCTGGTAGTTGGCGAGCCCGCGCGCATGTGTGTCGCTATAGCCCTTCACGAGACGCTGGCATTGCGCGACTTCGACGGCCAGCGCCGGATTGTGCTGCGCGGACTGCACGATCTGCTGCAACCAGGCCTCGATGCGTGCGCTCTCCAGTTCGTAACGCAGCGTGCGCCGGCGCATGCCGCGCAGGCGCGCGACCGCGTAGAGCATCAGGTAGCCGCGCAGCGAGCTCGTCTTGACCACGCGCCCCGCTTTCGTATGGCGCTTGACGAGACGATGAACGGCGTGCGGCTTGGCGAGCCAGCGGCCGATGCCGGCGGGCAGCGTCTCGCAGATTTCCTCGATGCGCGGATGCATGAATTCGTTGATGGCGAGCAGCTGGTCCGGCTGCGCGCGGACCTCGCCGCGCACGCGCTCGAAACGCGCGGCACGCGTCTTGAGGTCGGCCACGCGGATCGTGTCCTCGTACGACATCCACAGCGCGAGATGGCGCGCCGTCTCGCGCAGCAAGGTGCCGGGCGCCTCGGGCAGCGTGCGGCGCAGGTTCGCGAGCCGGTCGAGATAGAGCGCCGCATATTCGGGATCCTGATAATCGATCAGCCTGCGCACGCCCTCGATGGCGAACGACTGGACCTCGGCGGGCAGCTCCGCGCGCACGCGTTCGAGCAGACGGGCCACGGCCGGGTCGCGGGGCGCCTGCGCTTCGTCGATTGATTGAGCAGGCGGTGTGCCCTCTTGCGCGTCGCCTTCGTCGGTGCCCGCACGTGCGTAGCCCAGCTCAAACGCGCGCAGGCTCGGCTTCACGCCCACGCCGCCGCGCTCGATCGTTTCCTCGAACTGGCGGCGGCTGAACGGCAGCACCCCAGTGCCGGCCAGCGCCCCGAACAGCACCGCGCTGATCACGCTGCCGCTCGCTTCGGCCGCCTGCGCCATGTCGAAGCGCACGAAGCGCTTCGCCGCTGCGCCCGCGTGGGCGATCAGCGCGCCGTCGTCCACCCGGCCATCGCCCATCGCGGTCTTTTCAGCGATCGAGTAGACGCGGTGCGTGGAGGCCACGAGCGTCGTGCGCTCGGCCGTCACGAGCCCGCGCTGCACGGCGCGGCCCGCCTCCATCAGCTCGGAGGCCAGCACCACGTCGACGTCGCCGGGCAGCGGCATCAGGGCGAGAATCGGCGTGCGCGGCTCGCGCTCGTCGCGCGCGAACAGCTCGACGTAATAGATCGTCGCGCCGGTGCGCTGCGCGACGCCCGGCACCGAGGTGGTCTGCGCGTAATAGCCGTTGTGCTCGCCGAGGTCGACGACCCAGTCGGCCAGCACGCCGCCGCCCTCGCCGCCCATGGCGAGAATCGCAATCTTGATCGGTTGTGCTTTGTTCATGGTGTTGCCCGGAGTCTCGATGATCGACGGTCAAAAGGCATAGCGCGCGCGGCGGCGCGCCTCGCGGCGCTGCAGCCAGCCGATCGCCGCGTCGCGCACGCGCTGGCGCAGCTTGTCCAATTTCGAAGGATTGCTGATGATCTGCGCACGGTAGAACGACGGGCACAGCACCGCCGCGTGCGAGACCTCGCCGCACAGGCCGCAGCCCACGCAACTGTCGAGCACGCTCGCTACCGGATCGGTGCGCAGCGGATCGGGGTTGGGCTTGATCGAGAGCGACGGGCAACCCGAAAGCCGGATGCACGAATGATCGCCGGTGCAGGTGTCCGAATCCACGCCGAAGCGCTCGCGCACCACGCGCTCGCCCGCGGCAATCGCCTTGCGCTGCTTCGGCTTCTCGCGGCGCTGCTTGTTCAGCATGCATTCGCTCTGCGCGATCAGCACCTTCGGCCCTTTCGCGCCGGTGGTGAGCGCTTCCTTGAGCGTCGCCATCATCGTCTTGAGGTCGTAGGTGCGGCGCACCGTCTTCACCCACTTCACGCCCACGCCGCGCACCGCCTGCTCGATCTCGTGGCCCGTGCTGCGCGTGGGGTTCAGCGCCGTCGACGACAGAATGTCCTGCCCGCCCGTGGCCGACGTATAGCTGTTGTCGACGACGATCGTGAGGTTGTCGCTCTTGTTGAAGACCGCGTTGGCAATGCCGCTCGTGAGGCCGTTGTGCCAGAAGCCGCCGTCGCCCATCACCGAAATGGCGCGCTTGTCCGCGCTCGCGTTCAGCGCCGATGCGCTCGCGCTGCCGAGGCCGTAGCCCATGGTCGTCGCGCCCAGGTTGAACGGCGGCAGGATCGAGAACAGATGGCAGCCAATGTCGGCGCTCACGTGGTGCGGGCCCAGCTCGCGCTCGACGAGCTTCATCGCCGTGAAGATCGGGCGCTCCGGGCAGCCCGTGCAGAAGCCTGGCGGGCGCGCATGCACGCTGTCGTCGAGCGGCGGCACGGTTGCGGCGGGGGCGCTTTCCACGCTTGCCAGGCCTGCGGCGCTTGCCCCACCTTGCTCGCCTGAGCGCGCCGCCCCGGGCGTCGCTGCGGCAGCTTCCGCACGCCCCGCCGGCGCATCGGCGGGCACCGCCTTCACCGGAATCACCTTGCGCGGCGCCGGTTGCGCTTCGAGCACGCCATAGCGCTCGAAGAACGCGCGCAGGCCTTTCATGACCGTCGCCGCGTTGTATTCGCCCGCGAGCGGCAACACGTCCTTGCCGTGCAGCGCGGCGCTCACACCGCGCTGACGCAAGATCGCGCTCGCGTTCTGCTCGACGAAGTTCGGCTGCCCTTCTTCGATCACGAGCACGGCGCGCTTGCCCGCGCAGAATCGTTCCCACTCCGAATCGATGAGCGGATACGCCACGTTCATCACGTAAAGCGGAATCTCCGATTCGCCGTAGACGTCCGCGAGGCCGAGCCGCTCGAGCGCGCGCAGCACCGTGTTGTAGCTGCCGCCCTGCACCGCGATGCCGATATCGCGCGCATCGGCCGAGAAAAATTCGTTGAGCTGCCGTTCTTCGATGAACTTCACGGCGGCCGGCCAGCGCTCGTGAATCTTCTCGCGCTCGTGCAGGAAGCTTGCGGGTGGCAGCACGATGCGCTCGACGTCGCGCTGTGGATGTTCGAGCGCGTCCTTGATGGTGAAGGCGGAGCGGCGATTCTCGGAAGCCACGAACTGGCCGTGCACATGGCAGGCGCGAATGCGCAGTTGCAGCATGACGGGCGTGCTGCTCGCCTCGGAGAGGTCGAAGCCGTCCTTCACCGCCTGCACGATCGAGGGCAGATTGGGGCGCGGATCGAGCAGCCAGATCTGCGACTTCATCGCGAACGCGTGGCTGCGCTCCTGCATGATCGAGGAGCCCTCGCCGTAGTCTTCGCCGACGATGATGAGCGCACCGCCCGTCACGCCGCCCGAGGCGAGATTCGCGAGCGCGTCGGACGCGACGTTCGTGCCCACCGTGGCCTTGAAGGTGACCGCGCCGCGCAGCGGATAGTTGACGGAAGCGGCCAGCGACGCCGCGGCGGTGGCCTCGCTCGCGCTGTTCTCGAAGCGGATGCCGTGGTCGCTCAGGATGTCCTGCGCGTCCGCGAGCACGTCCATCAGATGCGAAATCGGCGCGCCCTGGTAGCCGGCCACGTACGCCACGCCCGATTCGAGCAGCGCCTTCGTCACGGCGAGAATGCCTTCGCCGCTGAATACCTCACCCGCGCCAAGGCGCAGCTTCTTCACTTCCTCGACAAACGACCGCTCTGCCATGACCGTCCCCTTCGATGATCTGCCTCTGCCGCCCGGCGGACCCATGCCGCGCGTCGAGTCAGTATAGTTTAGAGTTAAATATTTCCAAAATCATAGTTAACCCGGCAAGACGGCGTCCGGCGGAACGCGCCTGCGCGCCCGGTTGCGGGACGGACGCGCGGCGCGAGAGGAAACGGCAGGCCCGTCAGGGCCTGTTTTCAGCGTGAACTGACCCTAGATCACCAGCCGCGAGACCTTCACGCCTTCGAGCGAGACCCCGGCCATCAAGCCGGCGTTGGTCAGCACGAACGCCTCGACGGGACTGGTCGCAGTCGACGTGTCGATATTGCCGTTCGCCCCCACGGTGACGAGCGCCACCGTGGCGTCGGCGCCGGCCGACCAGCCCTGGCTGTTGACGAAGTCGTTGAGCGCGCCCTGGTTCATGAACGCGAAGATGATGTCCTTGGACTGCGCGCCGATCTGCAGGCCGAACGAGCCCCCGAGCGTGCTGTAGTAGCCCTCGGTGCGCCCGTTCACGCGCAGCGCGCCGGTGCCGTATTGCGCGCCGACCCAGAAGCCCGCCGCGATCACGCCCGGAAAGACGAGCACGCCGCTCGACTTCGAGAGCAGCTCGCGCGAGCCGGTCACCGTGCTGTAGAGGCGCGTGAGCGTGGCGTCCACGCTCGCGTCGATGGAATTGCGCCTGGCCGCGTTCTGGGCGGCGCTGCTTCCCGAGCCTGGCGGGGTCGTCGTGCAGCCGGCAAGCGCAAGGCCGCCCGCGGCGAGCGCGGCGCTGGAGTTGAGGAGAAATTGACGTCGGCGCATTGAGGTGTTCCTGTCGAGACGGATCCGTGAAGTCGATGCCCGCGCACACGTGCCGCGCGAAGCGCCTGAGGATAGCGTGCGTGGTCGCCGGCCGCTGCAACGGCACGCCTTGCAGGCCCGCGCGGGCAGCCACGGCGGCCATGCCCGCCTTCCTCTGGCGATATAGGACCATGCGCCGCGCATCGAGTTCGCGCCGTCCGGCCCAAAATCCCCGGCGCCCGCGCCGGCCGCAGCGCAATGCTGCGACGCAACACCCTCGCCTGCATTCATCTTGCGTTGTCCGACTTTGCGTACGCCGATCTCCTGGTTTCTCGAAATCGTCCGATTTTTTCTGTCAGCCCTGGTCGATAGAGTCAAGACGTGGGGGCGCTCCACGCCTCTGCTCCCAGCCATCTTGAATCCGATACCGTCATGTCCATCGCCAAACCCCTTCGTCGGAATCGACCCGCCGCGTCGTGGATCCTGAGCGCTTGCGAATGGGCGAGCGGCTTTGGGGTCTACCTCCTGCCGGTCTTCTACATCGCCTTCTTCGCCGCGCTGTATCTGCTCTGGCGCGAGCCCCGCTCCACCTTCTGGCTGATGGCGGCGGGCGGCGCTCTTTGCTGGACGATGACGGCGTGGGCGATCGTGTTCTGCCTGGCCAGCATGCGGTCCGCGCCCGCGCCCGTGCATGGCCGCGCGGAACCGGCCCACGCGCCTCAGCCGCGCGTGCGCCCCGAGCCGCTGCGTTTCGTGCAGATGCCCACGCGCGCGTGCAACCAGGCCTGCGGCACGCCAACGGGCGGTGAAGCCCGCTTTGCGGTCGCCTGCTTCCACGCGCGTTGCCCCACGGCCAACACCGGCGATGCGCCCGGCATCGCTCACGAACCGTCGCAAGCCGATCGATAACGCATCGCAACCGCCCTTGTTCGAACGGACCGTGCCCATGCCGGGAACTGACATGAATACGCCGACATCCTGCGGGAGGCCAAATAATCCCCTGACATATAATGAGATAGCTATCCGGTATAGCCGCGGGGCATACGGCCCGGCTCCACGCGGCCTCATTCAGACTGCGAATCCAGGCAAAACGCACACGCTCATGACGAACGCAACACAAGACCTGCGGATCGTGGTGGCCGACGACCATCCTGTCGTGCTCACGGCCGTCACCGACTACCTCGACCAGATTCCCGGACAGAAGGTCGTGGCGACCGCCGGGTCGGGCGCCGATCTTATCGAAACATTGCGCAACACCCCGTGCGACCTGATCGTCACGGACTTCTCGATGCAAGGCGAGATCGAGGACGAAGACGGCCTGCGCCTCATCAGCCGCCTGCGCCGGCTCTATCCAGACACCCCCGTCGTGGTGTTCACGATGCTCACCAACGGCGGCATCCTGCACGAGCTCGCCGAGCTGGGCGTAGCCGGTCTCGTCGGCAAGGACGAGCCCATTCCGACGCTCGCGCAAGTCTGCCAGCGCGCGCTCGTCGAGCCGGGCACGACGCTCTCGGCGCGCATCGCCGAGCGGCTCGCCACCGAAGGCTCGACCGCCGACGAATTCCGCCGCACCCATCCCCTCTCGCCGCGCGAGCTCGAAGTCGTGCGGCTCTTTGCGCTCGGCCTGAGCGTCACGGAAATCTCCAGGCGCCTGAACCGCTCGGTGACGACCGTCGCCACCCAGAAGCGGGCGGCCATGCGCAAGCTCCATCTCGATTCCAATGCCGATCTGATCCGTTACGCGAGTGAACACGGGTTCGCATAATGGAACGGCGCATCGCCTCGCTGGCTTCGCCCCTTGGCGCACTCAAGGCGCTCGAGCGCAATCTGAAGCGCGAGCGGCGCGTCTTCGCGATGCTGATCGCGCTACTCGCCTTCGCGGGCCTCGTTGCCGCGTGCGTGGCGGCATTCAGCATCGGCGCGGCCGCGCTCTCGAGCCAGGCTGCGCAGCTGCGCACGATCACGGCGCAAACGAACGAGTACGTTGCGCGACGTTATAACTTCCTGTCGAGCCTGAGGCTGCTGTTCTCGCTGCAGGAGGAAGGCATCTTCACGCCGCCGCCCGCTCCCGCGACGCCGCAACGCTGCGCGCCGGCCTTCGCGGGCCTCGCGGGCGCCCCCGAGCTGCACACGCTATGCGAGCGCGCGGCGCAGCGGGCTTCGGAAATCAGCCTGGACGCGCCCATGCTCTTCGTGCTGCTCGACGGCAGCGCCGCATGGCAATATCAGCTCGCGCCAGACCCGCACAGCGCCAGACGCGAGCCGCTGCGCGAGGGCGCGGACGACGCACGCATGCTGGTGGACGCCGCGCTCCTGCGCATGAGTGCGCGCGGCATCGACCCGCTGGGCTCGGGCCGCTGGCGCGACGTGACCTGGTTCCGCCCGCCGGCCGGGCTCGGCTTTTCGCCCCGGCTCGTGCTGGCGGCGGCGACCGTTCTTAAGGATGACAAACCGTATGCGCTCGTGATCACGAGCGTCGATCTGGCCGCGCTGCCGCACGCGCAAGCCGCGAACGCACCGGGCATCGAGCCGACCTTGTTCGACGGCGACGGCGCGATGCTGGCCGGCACCTTATCAGCGCCCGCCGCGCAGTACGTCGACCGCGTGGTCGCGGCGCTGCCCGTCGAGCGCTTTCATTTGCTGCCGCGCTTCGGCTGGGTGTTGCGCGAGCGGCCGCTCGAATATCAGTTCGGCCATTACACGCTTGCGCTGCCCTGGGACGCGCAATTCGCGCTGATCCGCACGCCGCTCGCGATCATCGTGCTGATGACGGCAGCGCTCATGGCGCTGCTCCTGGCGCTTGCGCGCTACTGGAACCGGCATGTGCTCGAGCGCACCTATGCCGAGGCCACGCGCGCGCTCGAAGGCGAATTGCTCAACCACCTGCTCGTGCACGCGACGCCGGTTGGCCTGTGCATCGTGCGCCAGCGCGACTTCGAAATCGTGATCGCGAACCAGATCGTGCGCAACGTGCTCGGTCTCGACGCTCACGCCACCCGGCTACCCGGCGCGCTGTGCGTGGAGTTCGAGAAGCACATGCCCGATGCGCCCGCGACGGGCGCGGAAACCCCCATCCACGTCCTGCCTTTCTCGCTCGTGCGCGAAGACGGCGCAAGCGTGCATCTGGAAATCACCTACGCCCCCGCCTCCATGAACCGCGAGGACGTCATGTTCTGCGCCTTCGCCGACATGTCGAAGCACTACGAGGCCGAGCGCCTGTTGCGCGAAGCGAAGCGCACGAGCGATGAAGCCGCGCGCAGCAAGGTGAGCTTCTTCGCGGCGATGAGCCACGAGATCCGCACGCCGCTCGCCTCGCTCGTAGGCAACATCGAGCTGGTGGCGCGCGGGCCGCTCGCGCCCGAGCAGGAGGCGCGCGTCGGGGCCATGCAGATCTCCGCCTCGGAGCTGCTGCAGATCGTGAGCGACGTGCTCGACTTCTCGAAGATCGACGTCGGCGCGATGACGCTTTCTGAGGAACCCGAATCGATTGCCGTGTTGCTGGTGCGCATCGCGCTCGCGCATGCGCCGCTCGCCGCGCGCTCGCAGCTGCCGTTCTACCTCGTGGTGGACCGCGCCATTCCCGCGCGGCTGTATTTCGACCCCGTGCGGCTCGCCCAGATCGTCAACAACCTCTTGAGCAACGCGTTCAAGTTCACGCACTCCGGCAAGATCGTGCTGCGCGCGCACTGGCGCGACGAGGCACTCGAAATCAGCGTGGCCGACTCGGGCGTGGGCATGCCGGACTCCCTCAAGGCGCGGCTGTTCCAGCCGTTCACGCAAGGCGACGAACACCGGCTCACCGAGGCGCGCGGGACCGGCCTCGGCCTGTCGATCTGCGGGCGGCTCGCCAAGCTCATGCACGGGCGCTGCGAGGTGGAGAGCACGCTCGGCGTGGGCACGCGTGTGATCGTGACCCTGCCGCTGCGCACGGACGGCGCGCTCACGGCGGGCGAGGAATGGACCCTGCCCGACGTGCATCCGGCCATGCTGTGCCGCGCGCCCGAGAACCACGAATGGCTCACGAATCTCTTCGACCCCACGGTCAGCACGCCGACCTGGCTGAACGCAAACGAAGCACCGCCGCGCGAAGGCACGTGGGATTACCTGCTGGCGACGGGCGAGCATTCGGTCGAGGAAGTCGAGCGCCTGTGGGGCAGCACGGCCAACGTCGTGTGGCTGCGCCAGGACGGGCCGCTCGTGCCGCTCGCGCGCGCGGACGGCGGCGTGGAAGTGAGCCTCTACAGTCTCGCGGGCATTCGCACCGCCACGCAGATGCTGCGCGCCCGGCCCGACGCGGCGTCGAACGCGCCCGCCATGCTGGCTGGCGTTGGGCCTGGTGCTGGAACTGGCGTTGGCTCCCGCGCCGGTTCCGCCGAGACGCAAGCGCCGCAAGGCAACGACTCCCGGCGGCTGAACGTGCTGATCGCGGAAGACAACCTCCTCAACCGCAGCCTGCTGCGCGATCAGTTGCGCACGCTCGGCGCGAACGTGACCGACGCGAAGGATGGCGAAGAAGCGCTCGCCCGGCTCGACGACGCGCACATCGACGTCGTGCTCACCGACCTCAACATGCCAAAGATGAACGGCTACCAGTTGCTGCAGGCCGCGCGCGCGAAACAGGCGGCGCTGCCCGTCTACGCGGTGAGCGGCAATGCCCTGCCCGAACAGATCGCGCAGGGCCGCCAGTCCGGCTTCACCGACTATTTGAGCAAGCCTGTGCCGCTCGCGGAGCTCGCACGCGTGCTCGCCGACGTGGCGGCGAATCTGCGCAGCGCGGCGCAGAGCGCTGTCGCACCGCCGGCGACGGTACAACCCCTTGCCGCTCACACCGGGAGTCAGTTCAAGATGGTGCAGCCTGCTATGGACGAGCCCAGGATGGGCCATCCCGAGATCGGCGAGCCCCAGATGGGCCAGCCCGACGACGATGCCGGCGAAGGCGTGCCGCGCTTTCCCGCGTTATCGTCCGCGCTCGTGCCGCTGTTCGTCGAGCAAGCCGACCACGATATCGCCGACTATGCGCAGATCGCGTCCGCGCACGATTTCCAGCGCCTGCGCGACTGGGCGCATCGCGTCTCGGGCGGCCTGGCCGTGCTGGGCCCTTCGATGCTCAACGAAGCCTGTCTGGAACTGCGCGCGACGCTGCGCGAAGCCGGACGGTGGACCGATGAAGTGGGCGAGCTCTCGGAGGCGGTAGCGGCCGAACTGGAGGCGTTGCGCGAGCAGGCCGCGACGCGCGATTCGGCGTAAATCAGCCCGATGGGGCTCAAGGTGGCCCGATTTGTTCCGACCGGGACGCAGCCGCTACACGCGCGGCACAAGCCCGCCTCGAGCCTCGCTCAAGTGAGCTTCTGAAGAAATGCAGGAGTCGTCGCAGGCGCCTGCTCGGGGCACTCACCGTGCTGTCTGCGTACGCACCACAGACGCAGCGCGCTGCCCTCGAGGGGGCAGCCGACGGGATTGTGCGGCGTGGCATGCGTGCGCGCCTCGAGCCGCAACGCGTACGCGTCGGGCAATTCGATGCCGCAGCGGGTCGCCCGCACACCGCTTTCGCGTTTGAGCGCCGCATGGTCCCGCGTCGCGCCGCCGTCATGGCGCAGTGCGCGTACACCGCTGGGCTCGGCAGTGCGGGCCATCCATTTCAGGCTGGGCGCCTGGCGTATTGAAAAGACAGGCATGATCGTTCGCCGCGAAGCCCGCGGCGCCATAATCGTTGCAGACGGCAACAATAGTCGCTCGCCATAGCGGCGCTCGCCATAGAACGTCTTCGAAAAGGCCGGCTCCAGCCCACGAAAAGGCGCTTCCAGCCGCAGATCGAGCCGTTGCTTTACCCACACCGGCTCGCATTCGGTCGCCCGCAAAATCTTTCGCCTTCCTGACAGAAAGACGATCGCGCCCATGCAGGCTCGCCGTCACGACAGAGCAGCTTCGAGCGAGCTGCGGTAATCTGAGGACACAATTGCCCTTGAACCCGACCCTGCAATCGGGTTTCTAAGCTATATCGAGGCCTTGCATGGGATCAGACTCAGGCATTTTGCGCGAGCCCTGATCGACCGCGAAGCATGGGACCGGAGTCAGCGCGTTGCGCCAATGCCGGTCGACAGGAGACAACAGTGTTCCGGCTCATTTCTGCATTGGGGATAGCCGCGGCGCTTGCGGGCTGCGTCGCGCCCTACCCTGGCTACTACGACGCCACGTACGGCTATGGCTATCCCTATCCTTACGCTTACGGCTATCCGTACGGGTACGGCTACCCCGCCTACTATTACGGGCCGAGTTTCGGCTTCGCGTACTTTGGCGGTGGCGGCGCATGCTGCTACCACTACCATGGCGGGCACGGAGGCTGGCATGGCGGCGGCGGCTGGCACGGCGGTGGCGACACCTGGGAAAGCGGCGGCAGTCACGGCAGCGGACACGGGCATTAGCCCCGCACCCAACGCCCCTTATACCCGCCCGTTCACCGCAATCTCGGCGCCGGTGACCGCGCGCGCGTCCGACGAAATCAGGAAAGCGATCACCGCCGCGATTTCATCAGGCTGCACCCAGCGCGTGAAATCGGCGTCGGGCATGTCGGCGCGGTTCTGCGGCGTGTCGATGATGCTCGGCAGAATCGCGTTGACCGTCACGCGCTTGTCCTTGAGCTCCTCGGCCAGCGCCTCGGTGAGCCGCGCCACCCCGGCCTTCGAAGCGGCGTAGGCGCCCATGCCGAGCCCGGCCTTCTGGCCCGCGCCCGCGCCGATGTTCACGATGCAGCCCGCGCCGCGCGCGAGCAGGTGCGGCAGCGCCGCCTTCGACGCATTGAGCGCGGTCTTCACGTTCAGATCGAACATCAGATCCCACGTGCGTGCGTCGCCTTCGACGATCGTTTCCCAGCGGAACGCACCTGCAATGTTGACGAGCGCATCGAGCCCGCCGAGTGCCTCGCTCGCCGTCTCCAGCGCCTGATTCGCCGCGCCGGCGTCGACGAGGTCGATGCCGCCGATGCGCACCGCCTGGGCGAGCGTGGCGGGCCACGCGTCGCCGCCGGGTGCCGCGCCCCGGCCGATCAGCGCCACGCGCGCACCGCGCACCGCGAGAAACTGCGCGCTCGCCATGCCGAGACTGCCGAAGCCGCCGGTGATCGCCACCATCTTGCCATTCACTGAGTTATCCATCTTGAGCGCCTGCCAGTCTTTCGTTCGGGTGGTTTCGAACGATGGGTTGAAAATCGCCGCGGCGGCTCGTGGCCGCCGCGAGCCGCAACGTTAGCCGAGCGCGCCGATCCCATCAACTGCCGCATCCTGCGCGGCATGATCGATGCACAGCCGTGCTCACGGGCGCCTGGTGTCGCAACGGCTCGCTATTTCAGGCCTCGGTCCGCGCCGCTGCCAGACTGCGCCGACGCAGCTCCTCGGTGGTTTCGCCCTTGCCGTCCGCGCGCCAGCCCGGAGGCAGGATCGCGTGGCACACGGCGGTCCACAGATTGGGCGCGGCGACGATGTCACGCGCGAGACTCGCCCAGTGCTCGAACTCGACGACGAGCGGATTGCGCGAACGCGTCGGCGTGACGAGCCCGTAGCGGCACGGCTCCTCGGCGCGCTCTGCCACGTAGGTGCCGAACAGCCGGTCGAACACGATCAGCACGCCGCCATAGTTCGCGTCGAGGTAATCGACATTGGACGCATGATGCACGCGATGCGCCGAAGGCGTATTGAACACGTATTCGAGCCAGCCGAGCTTGGGCATCCAGGTGTTGTGCAGCCAGAACTGATAGAGCAGGTTGAACGAGAGAATCGCCACTGCGATTTCCGGGCGTACGCCGAGCCAGACGAGCGGCGCGAAGAAGAAGACCGGGCCGGCAAGCTTGCTGGTCCACCCGAGCCGATACGCGGAAGACAGCGTGAGCTGGTTGGGCGAATGATGCACCGCGTGCGAGGCCCAGAAAAAACGCATGCGGTGCGCGGCGCGGTGATAGCAGTAGTAGCAGAATTCCTGGCCGACGAACACGAGCAGCACGAGCAGCACGTTATCGATCGTGAGCGTAAAGAGACGATGCTCCCAGGCGAAGTGGAAGACCGGCGTGGCGAGTGAAATGGGCAGGAACGCCAACAGTTTTCGTCCGACGAGATCGGCGAGCGAGAGCCAGACCTCGGACCAGTTGAATGGCGCCTGGCCGTCGCAGCGCTTGCGCAGCGAGAGCACCGCCGCCTCGATCAGCGAGGCGGCAACGATGAAGAGCGTGACATAAGACGCGAGTTTTCCTGTCGATAGCATGATGAACAGTGTGCGAGTAGAAGCGCCTGGCGCGGTGTTGAAAAGGACGCGTCGTGCGCTGCTGGATCGGGCGTCGCGTCGGATGAACCGCACTGTAGTGACGCGCGACGCGCAGAACCACTGACAAAGTATGTCGCCGCATGTCGTGCGCCCGGCGTGAAATACCGCGACATGGTTTTGCGCGAGACTCGCACAAGGGATCGCCCTATAGTTCGTTCCGCTGACACGCCGACTGCGTGCTCCGAACCGAAACGCAAGGATCCCCGATGAAATCGCTCACCCGCTCCGCCCTCGCCGCCGCCCTCCTCGCCCTCGCCAGCGCACCGGCTTTCGCAGGCTGGTCCGGCCACGGCACCGCCTACACGCCGCGCGGCACGTACAACGGCGCGCACTACGGCTCGTGCGGCGGCGGCAGCTGCTCGCACGCGGGCGGCGTGGCCGGCCCATGGGGCGGCGTCGCGACCAACACGGGCACCGTCACGCGCACCGCGCCGGGACAGTTCTCGAACAGCGGCACGGCAGTCGGCCCGAACGGGCGTTCGGTCCAGCATTCCGGCGACACGAGCTGCGCAGGGGGCACCTGCTCGCACACCGGCACCATGACGGGCGAGGACGGCCGCAGCGCATCGACCTCGGGCAGCGTGACGCGCACGGCGCCGGGCCAGTACTCGTCTTCGGGCACGGTCACCGCCGCGAACGGCAACAGCGTGAGCCACAACGCCTCGACCAGCTGCGCGGGCTCGACCTGCTATCGCTCGGGCACGGCCACGGGCAGCGAAGGCGGCACGGTCACGCACTCGGGCAGCGCGACAAGCGTCGCACCGGGCGTGGTGACGACGTCGGGCGGCTCGACCGTCGTCCACGGCGGCACGGTCACGACGGGCGGGACCACGGTGGTCCAGGGCGGGACCACGGTAGCCGTGGGCGCCACGGTGGCCGTCGCGCCTGCGCCGGTGGTCGTCACGCCGCCGCCCCCGCCGCCGGCCAACACGGTCTATGTGGCCCCGCCGCCGGCGCCGAGCACCGTCGTCGTCGCCCAGGCGCCCAAGACCGTCTACGTCGCGCCCCCGCCGCCGAAGCCGGTTTATGTTGCACCGCCCGCGCCGAAGGTCGTGTATGTCGCGCCGCCCGCGCCCAAGGTCGTGTACGTCGCGCCGCCCGCGCCGCGCGTCGTGTATGTCGGCCGCCCGCTGCCGCACGCTGTCTATGTCGCCCCGCGTCCGGTCTACGTCGCGCCCGCCCCGCGCGCCGCGATCTGGGTGCCGGGCCACTGGGCAGGCGGTGTCTGGGTGCCCGCGCATTGGGCCTGATCGCGAACGCGCGGCGCCCGTTTCCACGGGCGCGCGCCGGCCGCCCCGCTGCGGCCCGAGCGCCCAACCGGCACATCCGGGCGCCACGGCCACGAGCGCACTGCCCGCCCACGGCGTCGCGAGTTCCCGTGCAACGTGCGCGACACGACGTTCGTGCTCGCTCATCTCATCTAATATCGAAGGAGCGGCCGCAAGCCGATAGCACCCCTTATCAATGCGTCTGAGTCGCGCGCCTGAATGACGGCGCCGCATGGCGCCGGACGCATCCCGACCCCGTAGCGCAACGCCGGAGGCGGCCCATGGAGCAGGCAAACCGGATCATCGTGCTCGACGACGAAGCCGAGCTGCGCCACATGCTGCAGCGCTTCCTGAGCGGGCATGGCTTCGAAGTGCGCGCCGTCGCCGACGGCAAGCGCCTCGACCGCATGCTGCAACGCGAGCCTTACGACCTGCTCGTGCTCGATCTGATGATGGAGCCCGAAGACGGCCTGAGCGTATGCCGCCGGCTGCGCGCGGAAGGCCATACGCTGCCGATCCTCATGCTCACGGCCAAGGGCGATGCCGCCGACAAGGTGATCGGCCTCGAAACCGGCGCCGACGACTACCTCGCCAAGCCCTTCCTGCCCGACGAGCTCGTCGCGCGCGTGAAGGCGCTGCTGCGCCGCCAGAAGATGGCCGCGGGCGACCCCACGGTCACGACGCAGCGGCTGCGCTTCGGCGATTTCGTCTTCGACGTCGGCCAGCAAACGCTCCTGCGCGACGGCGTGCCCATCGAGATCCATTCGGCGCAAATGCTGCTGTTGCACGCGCTCGGCTCCTCACCGAACCGCGCCGTGAGCCGCGAGAACCTGCTCGCGCGCGCCCGCGGGCGCGACCATGCCGCGCTCGACCGCAGCGTCGACGTGCAGATCCTGCGGCTGCGCCAGATCGTCGAGGAAGATCCCGCCAAGCCGCGCTTCATCAAGACCGTCTGGGGCATCGGCTACATGCTGGTGGCCGGCGTCGACGCCTGATGCGTCACTCGTTCATGCGTACGCTTTCGCGCTGGCTGCCGCGCTCGCTCCTCTCGCGCAATATCGCGTTGCTGGTGGCGCTCGTCGCGCTCACCCAGGTGTGCTCGCTGGCGGCGTTGCTGCATTTCGTGCAGCGCCCGCATATCGAGCGCGCCTCGATCATCTTCGCCGACTACGTCAAGATGCTCGACGGCACGCTCGCCTCGATGCCGCCGGCCGAAGGCCGCGCCGCCACCGCGCGCCTGAATGCGCACCGCGAGGCGCCCAACGCGAGCGTCGACCTGCCCGGCGTGAATCCGCTGCATGTTTTCCAGACCTGGCAGCGCGACGTCTTCATCGAGGCGCTCCGGCGCCATCTGCCCGGCGACATGCCGGTGCGCTGGGAAATCTCAGACGAAGAGCGCCTCTGGATCCGCGTGCACGCGGCGGGCGAGCCCGTCTGGGTGGCCCTGCCGATGACCGCCGACGCACGCGCGAGCGGCATCACCACGGCCATCGCGCTGTCGATCGGCCTCGCGCTGCTGGCGGCGTTCACGGGCTGGCTGATCCAGCTCCATCTGAACCGCCCGCTCGGCGATCTGGCTCACGCGGCGCGCCGCGTGAGCGCAGGCGATGCACCCGCGCCCCTGCCCACCGACGGCCCGACCGAGATCGCTCAGGTCAGCCAGGCGTTCAACCAGATGACCGCTGCGCTGCAGCAAGCGGAAGCGACGCGCGCGCTGATGCTCGCCGGCGTCTCGCACGACATCCGCACGCCGCTCACCAAGCTGCGCCTCGCCATCGCCATGGCGCTGCCGCGCGGCACCAACGACAAGCTCGTCGATTCGGCCGAGGGCTATCTCGACCACATCGACACGATCCTCCAGCAGTTCATGGACTACGCGGGCAGCGGCGAGCGCGAAGCACCGCAGCCGGGCGACCTCAATGCGCTCGTCGGGCAGCTCGTGGCCGACTTCGCGGGGCTCGGGCACGAATTCGACTTCGAAGAAGGCGATCTGCCCCATTTCGCGTTCCGGCCCGTGGCCGTCATGCGCCTGTTGATGAACCTGATGCAGAACGCCGTCGTTTATGGCCGCACGGGCCTTTGCGTGCGCACGTGGCAGGCCGACGGCCACGCCTGCGTGGCCATTTGCGACCGCGGCAGCGGCATCCGCGCAGAAGAGCTGGAGCGGCTCAAATCGCCGTTCAGCCGCGGGACCAACGCGCGCGGCCACACGGGCGGCACCGGCCTGGGCCTTGCAATCGTCGAACGAATCGCGCGGTTGCATGGCGGCTCGCTGACCTTCGCCGACCGCGCGGGCGGCGGGCTCGAAGCTGTGGTGAGGCTGCCACTCGAACGCGCCCCGTTTCCGGAGCCCGCCGCGCACGGGTGACGCGCGGGCGACATACAGCGACATAATTCGCGCGTGGCGTCAGCACGCGCCTTCTCCCATACTTGCGCCTGTACCGAGCGACACGCGCTGCCACGAGACAAGAGCAGGCAAGACGTCCCGCCGGCCCTCATGAACCCGATCCATTATTTCGACATCCTGATTAACTGGCGAATAGCGGATCCAGCACCCAGGCAACCCGAGATGAACACGATGCTCCAATCCCTCTTCAACAAGACCCGTCGTTTCGCCGGCGCAGCCCTGCTCGCAGGCTCGCTGTTCGCTTCGGGTTGCGCCTCGGCCGCGAATGCGCTGCAGGCAGCCGGCCCGCTGCCGCAAGTGCGCGCCGAGGTGATCTACGTGTCCGCGTTCGAGATCTCGCCCGATGTCGTGAAGCTCGACAGCGGCATGGCGCAAAAGCTCAAGATGATGGCGAGCGGCGAGTCGTCGGCGCAGCAGCAGCAACAGATGGCGCTCGCGGCGCGCGAGAAGCTGGCCGACAACATCGTCGCGCAATTGCAGAAGATGGGCCTGCCCGCCCTGCGCGTGGAAGGCCCCGTGCCGGCGGGACGCAGCGCGATCGTGGTCGAAGGCCGCATCGATACCGTCGATGCTGGCAGCCGTCGCCGCCGCGTCCTGATCGGGCTAGGCGCGGGCAAGAGCGAAGTGGGCGCGACCATTGCCGTGTCGTACCTGCCGGCCAACGGCGCGCCGCAATCGCTCGTCACCTTCGAGGCGAAGGCGGACAGCGGCCATATGCCCGGCATGGCCGAAACGGCGGGCGTGGGCGCGGCGGCGGGCCAGGTGGCCATGTCGGCGGCGGCAGGCGCAGGGCTGCACGGCGTGTCCGAGGCCAAGCGCGACACGACCACCGCCGACGCCGGCAAGCTCGCCACCTCGATCGCGAAGCAGCTTGCGCAAGCGGCCACGCAATACGGCTGGGTGCCGGTCAGCAAGGCCAGCTGATCACAGCCCGACAACGCGGCAATCTGTAGACCCGTACGGCGGCGCACATGCGCCGCCGTTCTCTTTTCTATTGCGCGGTCTCGCGGTAATGCGCGAACTTCGAGGTCTGCCCGATACCCGGATTGAAGCAGTTGCACGGATCGAGGCTTTCATAAAACGCCTTGAGCGCGGGCTTCGCGGGGTAGAGATGGCCGACGTTGTGCTCGGCCGGATACTCGGCGCCGCGCGCGTCCAGCAGCTTCCACATCGCGTGCTCGAGTTCGAGGCAATCGTTGCCCTTGCGGACGATGTAGTCCTGATGAAATACGTGGCACAGGAAATGCCCGTAATAGAGCTTGACCGCAATGGGCCGCTCGACGGCCTCGGGCAGCTTTTCGAACCACTCGCGGTCGTTGCGCCGCAAGGCGATGTCGAGCGCGACGATATCTTCCACTTCGTCGCCATGCACCGCGCGATAGCGCACGGCCGCCCCCGCCGCCGCGAAGCGGTGCAGGAAGGCCTTGGCGCCTTCCTCGGCCGTGCATTCGAAAAAGTCGCCGCCCGCCTGCGCGAAGTAGCGCTGCAGATAAGCGCGCGTCTCATCGGCGGTATCGGCCGACACCTTGAGCATCAGATGATGCTCGTAGCGGTTGCGATAGTCCTTCAGGCGCGCGGGCAGATGGCTCGGAAACAGCCGGCTCGCGGCCTGCGCCACGCGGTCGGTGAGATGCGCGGGCAAGAAGCCGAAGCGCTCGAAAAACGCATCGCAGCGGCTCTTCAGCGCGAACAAGGCAGGCAGCCGCTCGGTGCCCAGATACTGGATCATGAGGAACACGTCCTTGCCGTAGCGCTCGGCGATATCGAACGCGTCCCGGTGCATGTACTCGCCCGCAATCGGCAGGCTGGACAGTGCCGAGAGCACATGGCGGCGCACGTCGGTCAGCTCCGGGGTCGCGTTGGTGCCGATGTAGAACACCTTCGCGCCTTTCTCCACAGGAAACGTGTCGAGCCGCACCGCGAACACCATCACCTTGCCGGCCGATCCCGAGGCTTCGTGGAGGCGCAGCGGATCGGCGTTGTAGCGCGCCGGTGTCGCCGCGTCCACGTCGCGCACGTGCTCGGCGTAGTGCCGGTCCGAGGCTGCGCCGGCGTCGTGGCGGCTGTCCGCTTCGGGCAGTTCGCCGCGATCGAGGCGCGCGAGGATCTGCCCGGGCGTCTCGCCAAGGCGGATGCCGAGGTGGTTGACGAGGCTGAGCTGACCCTGCGCATCGACCTGTGCATAGACACTCATCTCCGTGTAGGCCGGCCCGCGCCGCACGAGCGAGCCGCCCGAGTTGTTGCAGATGCCGCCGACCACCGATGCGCCGAGGCACGACGAACCGATCACCGAATGCGGCTCGCGGCCGAACGGCTTGAGCGCCTTCTCGAGTTGATCGAGCGTGGCGCCCGGCAGGCAGACCACCTGCTTGCCGCCGTCGATCACGTAGACCTTGCGCATGCGCGCCATGCTCACGATCACGATTGGGCGGTCGTAGCCGTCGCCATCGGGCGTCGAGCCGCCCGTCAAGCCCGTGTTGGAGGCCTGTGAAATGACGATGGCGTTCGCGCTCACGCAGGCTTGCAGCACGGCCCATTGCTCGACGAGCGAGCCGGGGCGCACCACCGCCGCCACCTTGCCCTCGCCGAAGCGAAAGCCCTTGCGGTATCGAAGCGTTGCCTCGTCGCCGGTAAGCACGTGGCGGCGGCCGACGATGGATTGCAAGGCGTCGACGAGCGGCGCTCGCCCCTCGCCACGCTGCGCGCGCGGCGAGTCAGAACGATCGGAAACGGCGGACATGCGGGCAACTCCTGCTGGGCCGGCATGCGGACGCCACATTCACGCGGCGGTTCGCTTGCCTTCGAATCAAAGGAGCCGAGCATAGGCCGCGCGATCCATTACGTCCAATATCGCGGATGCGGTCAATCGATATGAAAAACATATAGATTCGCCGCGCAAGCGGGATTCGAGCGCCCGCGCATGACGCCGGACTCAATCGCGCGAAGCGTGCCGGGCCGTCTCGCGCAGGATGCGCACGAAATGCTGCACCGTCGGCGAGCGCTCGCCCGGCCGGTGCACGAGTGCGATGGTGGTATGGAGCGACCCGCCCTTGAGCGCGTGATAAGTGACGCCGAGCGCCCGGATCTGCCGCATCGAAGACGGAATGAGCGTGACGCCGAAGCCGGCCGCCGCCATGTTGACGGCCGAGGAGATTTGCGGCGACTCCATGCTGATGACCGGATTGAAGCCCGAGGCACGGCACGCGCTGAGGATCGAATCGTAGAGATCGGGGCCGATCGGGCGCGGAAAGAGAATCAGCGGGTCGCCTGCGAGATCGGCGAGATCGATGCTGCGCCGCCGCGCGAGACGATGCCGCGGCGGCAGCACCGCGAGCACGTCCTCCTCCACGAGCGGCTCGGTGGCGAGCCCCCGGCAGTCGAGCGGCAGGCGCACGAAGGCGGCGTCCACCTTCGCCTCGCTCACGCGCTCGAGCAGCACCGAGCTATTGCTTTCCTCGCAGCCGATCGCCACGCCTGGATACGCGCTGCGATAGCGCTGCAGCAGCGTGGCCACGAGCGGATGGAACACCGTGGAGCCCGCGAAACCCAGCATCAGCCGGCCCGTCTCGCCGCGTCCCGCGTTCTGCGCCTCGGCCAGCGCGAGATCGGCGTCTTCCACGATGCGCCGCGCGCGCTCGCGAAAGAGCCGCCCGGCCTCGGTCAACTCGACGTGCCGCGAATGCCGCATGAACAGGCGCGTGCCAAGCTCCTTTTCGAGCTTCTGGATCTGCTGGCTCAGCGGCGGCTGTGCAATGCCGAGCACGCGCGCGGCTTCGCTGAAGTGCAGATGCTCGGCGACAGCGAGGAAATAGCGTAGCTGGCGCAATTCCATAGGTTTTTCGTCTTGATTCGACCCGCGCAGGATGGAGCGCGCAGTGTGAACCGAAACTGCGCGGGCGTCCATCCGGAGCAATGGGCTATGCGTTCAGCCCGTGCCCATGCGGGTCTCGTCGACGAACTTCTCGGTGGCGTCGTCGATCTTGCGGCCCTTGCGCCCTGCCGGGCCGTGAATATAGATGGTCTTCATGTCGACATGGCGCTCGCCGGTCATGCCGGGCGGCGGCGTCATCTCGTAGTGCACCTCGCGCGCGTGGTCGGCGAGCTGCAGGCGCGGATCGAACACCGAGTTGAACTTCCACAGCATGCGCACGAAATTGGTCTGGCCGCGCAACAGCAGATGCGTCGCCTGCCCGAGCGCGCCGCGCAGCGCCGTCCAGCCGAGGTGCTTGCGATTCAGAACTTGTTGCGTGCGCACCAGTTCCGCGTAGAACTCGGGCAACGGCAGCTTCGTCGGCACCACCGCATGCTGGATGTCGTAGAGCCTGTAATCGAGGCTCGTCAGGCGCCGCGCCTCCTGCTGCCAGTTCTCGGTACCCGGATACGGCGTGTTCACGCTGATGTTCACGATCTCGGGAATCTCCATGCACCACTGGCGTATCGTCTCGAAGCGCGCATGGTCCCAGTCGGGGTCCGCAATCAGGTTGACCGCGACCGTGATGCCCAGCGAACGCGCGAACTCCAGCGCCTCGAAATTGCGGTCGAGGCTGATGCGCTTGCGAAACGCCTTGAGCCCCTCGTCGTCGATCGCCTCGAGGCCGAGGAACATGTACTTGAGGCCCAGCGTCTGCCACGCGCGGAACACCTCCTTGTTGCGCAGGAGCACGTCGCCGCGCGTTTCGAGGTAGTAGCGCTTCTGGATGCCGCGTTTGCGGATCGCATCGGCGATCGCCATGCCGTGCTCGGCGTGCACGAAGGCCACGTCGTCGACGATAAAGACGCCCGGCTCGCGCAGCGACGCGAGTTCCTCCACCACGACCTCGGGGCTGCGCGTGCGGTAGCTGCGCCCATAGAAGGTCCACGCGCTGCAGAACGTGCAGTCCCACGGGCAGCCGCGCGCGAATTCGATCGACGCGCACGGGTCGAGCGTGCCGATGAAATATTTGCGCCGGTGCCGCAGCAGGTCGCGCGCGGGCCGCACGGGGTCCAGATTTTCGACGAAGCGCGGCGGCGGCCCGGACCCTTCGCGCGTGACCACGCCCGGCACCGCGAGCAGATCGCCGCCTTGCGCGACGGCCTCGAGCAGCATGTTGACCGACGCCTCGCCTTCGCCGCGCAGGACGCAGTCGATGGCGCCATCGGCGTGACGCAGCAGATCGTGCGCCGTGAACGACACGCTATGGCCGCCCACGAACACGAAGCACGCAGGCAGCGCGGCCTTCACGGCCCGGGAGAGGTCGACGATCTCGGGAATGTTCGCCAGATAGTTGCCCGAAAAGCAGAGCGCCTCGGGCTGCCAGTCGCGCACCCTGCGCATCAGGTCGCGATGGGTCTCCACTTGCAGGTCGATCAGGCGCACGTCGTGGCCCGCGTCGCGCGCGGTGCCGGCAACCGATTCGAGACCCAGCGGCTCGAGGCGCAGGAACACGCGCGTATACATCAGGCCGCTCGGGTGGACAGCGAGCAATCTCATGAAGCCTCCTTGCGAGGCGCCTGCCCGACGCGGTGTGCATCGCGGCGCGCCTGCGGTATGGCACTGCTGTGGCACTGCTCCGGCACTGCTGCTTCGTGCGAGTCTACGCGCCTTCACACAGCGGCGCTCGCGGCGCCGCCACTTCCGGCATCACGCCCGCCTCGAGCCCGTGTGACGCCGATAATCAGAAGCTGCCGAAAAACGACCCCAGCACGATCACCACGGCTAGAGCAATCAGCGCGCCCACGATGCTGACCACCACGAGATCGCGATAGCTCTCGCGATGCGTCGACCCGCAAACGGCCAGCAGTGTCACCACGGCGCCGTTGTGCGGGAGGCTGTCGAGCGTGCCCGACGACATCACGGCGACGCGATGCAGCAACGCGGGATCGATATGATGCTGCGCGGCAAGCTGCATATAGGTGCCGCCGAGCGCGTCGAGCGCAATGGTGAGCCCGCCCGAGGCCGAGCCGGTGAGCCCCGCGAGCAGGTTCGCCGCGACCGCGAGCGAGACGAGCGGACCGCCGCCGATGCCGAGCACCCAGTCGCGCACCGCCTCGAACGCCGGCAGCGCGGCGATCACGGCGCCGTAGCCCACGAGGCTGCCCACGCTGAGGACCGGCAGCACGGCGGCGTTCGCGCCCGCATCCACGCTTTCGCGCAACGCGGCGAGGCGCCCGCGGTTCAGGGCGATGAGCACGGCGATCCCCACCGCGAGCGCCACCGAAACACCCCATACGCCTGCCACCGCCGAAAGCGAGGTCGCGCCCCAGCGCGGCTCGGCAAGATAGCCGGCGTCCATGTGCGCAAACACCACGACGTTCATGACGAAGTTCGTCGCCACCACCACCGCGAGCGGCGCGAGCGCAACGAAGGGGGGCGGCGGGCCCGCGTCGTCCGACGCAACGGCGCCGTTGTCGATTTCGGCGGGATCGAAGGTCTGTGCGAGGCTCGCGCGCTCGCGCACGAGCGCCGACTTGCCGCGCGCCGTATCGTCGGCGCCGCCGCCCGCGGGCTCGACGAAGCCCTCGCCATTGCGGCGCGCCACGGCAGCCATGCGCCCGAGCCACCAGAGACCGAAGCCTGCCATCACGATGGCCGCGATGATCCCGAGCCCCGGCGCCGCGAACGGCGTGGTGCCGAAAAACGGCATTGGAATGGCGTTTTGCAGCGCAGGCGTGCCGGGCAGCGCGGACATGGTGAAGGTTGCCGTGCCCAGCATGATCGCGGCCGGCATCAGGCGGCGCGGAAGATTGGCCGAGCGAAAGAGCGCCTGCGCCATCGGCGCGAGCACGAAGAACGCCACGAACAGGCTGACGCCGCCATAGGTGACGAGCGCGCCGCCCAGCACCACGGCGGCGAGCGCGTGACGCGTGCCGAGCTTGTCGATCATGAACTGTGCGACGGCGTCCACCGAGCCGCTGTCCTCCATCAGCTTGCCGAACAGCGAGCCGAGCAGAAACAGCGGAAAGAATTGCGCGAGAAAACGCCCTGTGCTGCCCATGAAGGTCTGGGTCCAGTGCGCGAGCACGGGCTGGCCCGAGATGAGTGCGGCCAGCATCGCGCAGAGCGGCGCAAGCAGCAGCACGCTCCAGCCGCGATAAGCGAGCCAGATGAGCAGCGCAAGGCTCGCGAGCATGCCGCCGAGGCCCAGCGCAAGCGCGGCCGCGCTCATTGCCCGGCTCCAGGCCGCACGCCGCCGATCTCCAGGGCTCGCAACAGCGTGACCAGGCACAGGGAGGCCAGCAGCGCATCGGGCGTGCGGCGGGCCCTGCGAAACGCGCGCGCCCTTAGCGGTGTCGTGTCACTTTCGGCGGCCATGGCGGCTCCGTTGAAGGTCGACCAGCCGCGAGGTTACAGGAAAAGCCAAAACCGGCGCACGCGCGACGCCCGCGCTGCACGGCCTCGCCTGCCGGTCAGGAGACGCCAAAAGCGCGGCGCTGCTTTGGTAGACTGGGACTCCCGCTCTCGCCCACTGTCCGTATCGCCATCGCGCCGTGTCGAATACCCGCTCGCTCCCGCGCCTCTTGACCGAAATCCGCGCTTGCCGCGTCTGTGCCGGGAGCTTGCCGCTCGGCCCGCGTCCGGTGCTGCAGGCAAGCGCCAGTGCGCGTCTGCTGATCGTCGGCCAGGCGCCCGGCGCGAAGGTCCATGCTTCGGGCGTGCCGTGGGACGACGCGAGCGGCGAGCGCCTGCGCGACTGGATGGGCATCGATGCGCAGACCTTCTACGACGCCGCGCGCATCGCCCTCGTGCCGATGGGCTTTTGCTATCCGGGCCGTGGCGGCGGCGGCGATAACCCGCCGCGTCCCGAATGCGCGCCGCTCTGGCACGAACGCCTGCTCGCGCTGATGCCCGACGTGCGCCTCACGTTGCTGGTCGGCCAGTATGCGCAGCGCTACTTCCTCGGCAACCGGCGCAAGGCCTCGCTGACCGAGACCGTGGAGGCCTGGCGCGAGTACGCGCCCGCCTGTGTGCCGCTGCCCCACCCCTCGCCACGCAATACGCCGTGGCTCCAGCGGCATCCGTGGTTTGCGCACGACGTGCTGCCCGCGCTGCGCGAGCGCGTCGCCGAGGCTTTATCCCAAACACAGCACAGGCAGCAATCGGCCGTGGATCCGCACAACAAGGAGAAGCAGAAGATGACCCAACCAGCGATCACCGTCCAGCGTGTCTACGAAGCGCTGCCCGAAGACGGACAGGCGTGCTTTCTGGTCGACCGCCTGTGGCCGCGCGGCATGCGCAAGGAGAAGCTCGCGCATGTGAGCTGGGTGAAGGACGTCGCGCCGAGCACGGAGTTGCGCCAGTGGTTCCACAAGGACCCCGCGCAATGGGACGAGTTCGAGCGGCGCTACATCGCCGAGCTCGATGCGAACCGGGCCGCATGGGAGCCGATCGCCGAGGCGAGCAAAACGCGCCCGGTCGTGCTGCTCTATAGCTCGCACGAGACCGTGCGCAACAACGCCACCGTGCTGCGCGACTATTTGATGAAGAAGCGGCGCAAATAGCGCCGCGTGCCTTCCTCGAGCAGCAACATCCCGGCCCGACGAAACTCCACTATTCGACCACCGGCACGCCTGCAAAGTGCGCTAATGTACGTGCGTGCAAATGCGTATCCCATGGAGAACCCCACATGAAAAAGATCGTCGTGAACGCCGGCCCGTACCGCTTCGTTGGCCGCCTCGAGGAAGAGAAGGCGCCGCTGACCTGCCAGCGCTTCCTGCAGTTGCTGCCGTTCAAGAACAAGGTGATCCATTCGCGCTGGAGCGGCGAAGCGGTGTGGATTCCGCTCGGCGATTTCGATACCGGCCTCGATTTCGAAAATCACACGAGCCACGCGTCGCGCGGCGACATCCTGCTCTATCCGGGCGGATTCAGCGAGACCGAGTTCCTGTTCGTGTATGGCAGCTCGATCTTCGCGAGCAAGATGGGCCAGCTCGCCGGCAATCACTTCTTCACGCTGCTCGAAGGCCACGAGCATCTCGCCGCGTTCGGCAAGCTCGTGCTGTGGGCAGGCGCGCAGGACATCGAGTTCCGCCTCGCCGACGAATGACGCCGGCGTGAGCTCAGGTCGTGGATGTCCCGCAGCCGTTTGCTTCGCTCAGAACTTCTGGCGGATGCCGGCGACCACCGCGACCTGCGTAGTCGTCGACGATGGCCCGCCGGTGCCGTCGATCCACGCGCTGCCGATACCCGATGAGGCCTTCTGGTAGAAGCCGTTCAGGTACAGGTCGGTGCGCTTGGACAGCAGATACTGCACGCCCGCCGACACCTGATGATAGTGGCCGTCGTCGTCGCCTCGCGCCACCTGCGTGTACGTGTAGCCGACCATCGCCATCAGCGCGGGCGTCAGCATGTAGCGCACGCTGCCTTCGTAGTTGTTGAAGCGCAGCGCGCCGCCTGTCTCCATCTCGAAGTTCGTGCCGGTGTAGAGCAGGCCGAGCGTGGCTTGCCCGAACGCGTAGGTGCCGCCCGCGCCCCAGATCTGCTGGCGCGTCGTGCTCGCCAGACTCGCGCCGAACACGCTCGCCGACGAAGGATAGTAATTGTCCGAGGCAACCGCGCCCGACGCGCTCGTCGCCGGACGGTTCATCCGCGCATACGCAGCGCCCGCGTTCAGCGGCCCGTTCGCATAGGTGACGCCGGCGCTCCAGCTGTTGTCGTCCGCGAAGCCGGTGGCGTTCGAGAAGCCGTACACGAGGTTCGCCTGCAGGCCGGCCCACGTTGGCGACACGTACTTGACCGCATTGTTCGTGCGGAACGTGTTGTTGATGTCGTCGTTATCGAACGGGTGCGTCGAGTACTGTGCCAGATAGCTGCTCATCTGCAGCGTGCCGAGCACGTCCTGCGTCGAGTTGTACTGGCGGCCGAGTGTCAACGCGCCCCAGTTGACGCTGCTCAGGCCGACCCAAGCCTGATGGCCGAACATTCGGCCGCCCTGGCCCAGTGCGCCGTTCGCGACGTTAAAGCCGTTTTCCAGCCGGAAGTTTGCCTTCGTGCCGCCGCCGAGATCCTCGGAGCCAATCAGGCCCCAGCGCGGGCCCGACTCGTTGCCGCCCGCCAACTGCCACGACGAATGGCCTTGCTGATTATTCGTGTAAAGCACGCCGGCATCGACGATGCCGTACAGCGTGACCGTCGACTGCGCGTTGGCGGCCTGAGCGCACGCGCAACTCATTACGACGCCTGCCGCTGCGATCTTGAGGGTATTGCTCACCTGTCTCTCCACCTTTGAAGAATGCGATCTCGTTATTGATTGTTCTGGTCTGCGACGATCGTTGCGCCCCGTTTGCAGATCGAGCCGCAGGGGATCACTTCGTCAGCGGAGCGGATGTTAGCGAAGCCAATTCCCATTAAAAATTTAAATATTCAACTGAAATTCAGTTGAAAATTGAATACATCGAGCGTGTGGCACGTGCGCCGTGAAGCGCTCAGAATAGGCGGGCCTTACCCCGCGATCCGGGCATGGGCCGGGATCGCCCAACTTTGAAAAGGACTTCCGATGCTGAACTGGAACGAATACCGCAAGGAGCTGGCGACGCGCGTCGGCGAAATGGGCAAGCTGTCTCCGGGCACGCTCGAGGGCTACAAGACGCTGTCCACAGCCGGGGCGAAGACGGGCCATCTGGACGCGAAGACCCGCGAGCTGATCGCGCTTGCCGTCGCCGTCACGACGCGCTGTGACGGCTGCATCGCGGTGCATACGGCGGAGGCGAAGAAGCATGGCGCGACCAGGGATGAAATTGCGGAGGCGCTCGGTGTGGCGGTCGCGCTGAACGCGGGCGCGGCGCTCGTGTATTCGGCACGCGTGCTCGACGCGCTCGGCGACTGAGCGGTTGCGCAAGGCCGGCCGCACGCATCCAGCGCGAGCCGGCCTCGCGAAGCAATCTCCCGTTACATACGCAGCCGCGCCTCCGGACGCATATCTGCTACCGTTACGGTTACGAATTGGTTGAAATCGCAATAAATAGTCGTCGGGCAGTACCCATCGAGGAGGAACAGCGATGCGCAAGCAGCTCGTCGGCGCGGCGCTCGCCGGTCTGGCCGCAGTGTCGGCAACACCGGCGCTCGCGCAGACCCAGGCGTTCACCAACACAACCGTCAATCTCTATGCCGGACCGGCCGGCGACTATCCCGTCGTGGCGCAACTTCCGGGCGGCGTCTCGCTCGCCGTGATGGGCTGCGTGGCCGGTTACAGCTGGTGCGATGTGAGCCTGCCCGGCCTGCGCGGCTGGGTCTACGGCGCCTATATCGCGTATCCGTATCAGGGTGCGAGAGTGCCGCTGATGAACTATGGCGCGGCCATCGGCTTGCCCATCGTCACATTCACGCTCGGCGCGTACTGGGGCAGCTATTACCGCGACCGCCCGTGGTATGGCAATCAATCGCGCTGGTATCGGCATCCCGGGCCGCGTCCGGGGCCGCCCCCGGCCATCCGCCCGCCCGGGCGGCCACCCGCGCATGGCCCGAAGCCGCCGCCCCCCGGCGGCCATCACGGCAACCGGCCCGGCGGCGGCAACGGACACGACCATCGCCCACCCAACCAGGGCGCGCGGCCACCAGGACAAGGCGGCGCGAGGCCACCGGGACAAGGCGGTGGACGCCCGCCGGGCAAC
>NZ_BAYD01000026.1 GCF_000685075.1 Paraburkholderia oxyphila NBRC 105797 | reverse complement strand
CCGCCACGATCAAGCGCGTGAAGGCGCAGGTTGCCGAGCTGACCACGCGGTTTCCGGTGTATAGCTGAGACCGGTGCGCGGGGCTGTGGCGTAGGTGGACGTCGATAGCGAGCTGGACGCTTCGTATCTCGCAGCAAGGCCATGCTTGAGCATGGCCTTGCAACGTCATCGCTCGCCGTGCGCTCGGTCTTATATCATTCGGACTACTATAGACTGTCGGCCAGTTGCGGAACCGCAGTGAAAAGGTCATCGACAAGCCCGAAGTCGGCGACACTGAAGATCGGCGCTTCCTCGTCCTTGTTGATCGCCACGATCACCTTCGAATCCTTCATGCCCGCCAGGTGCTGGATCGCGCCCGAGATGCCCACCGCAATGTACAGTTGCGGCGCGACGATCTTGCCGGTCTGCCCCACCTGGTAGTCATTCGGGACGTAGCCCGCATCCACTGCCGCGCGCGACGCGCCCAGCGCGGCCTGCAGTTTGTCGGCCAGCGGTTCGAGCACTTTCGTATAGTTCTCGCCGCTGCCCAGACCCCGGCCGCCCGAAACGATGATCTTCGCGCTCGTCAGTTCGGGGCGGTCGAGCTTCGTCACTTCACGGCTCACGAACTGCGACACGCCCGCGTCCGCCGCTGCGTCGATGCTCTCGACCGATGCGCTGCCGCCAACCGCCGCAACGGGATCGAAACCCGTCGTGCGAACCGTGATCACCTTGATCGGATCGCCCGACTGGACCGTTGCAATCGCGTTGCCTGCGTAGATCGAGCGCTCGAACGTGTCGGCGGAACCGACCGCCGTGATATCCGAGATCTGCGCGACGTCCAGCTTCGCCGCAATCCGCGGAGCGATGTTCTTGCCATAGGCCGTGCCCGGGGCGAGGATGTGCGAATACTGCTTCGCAACGCTCAGCACAGTCGCTTCGACGTTTTCCGCGAGACCCGCTGCCAGTTGCGGCGCGTCGGCGAGCAACACCTTGCTCACACCGGCGATCTTCGCAGCCGCATCGGCGGCCGCCTGCGCATGATGTCCCGCGACCAGCACGTGAATCTCACCGCCGATCTTCTGCGCCGCTGCCACGGTGTTCAGCGTCGCTGCCTTGATCGACGTGTTGTCGTGTTCGGCAATCACCAGATTCGTCATTTCGTTCGGCTTCCTGTATTTACAGCACCTTGGCTTCGGTCTTCAGCTTCTCCACCAGCGTCTTTACGTCCGGCACCCTCACGCCGGCCGCGCGCTTGGGCGGCTCCGTCACTTTCAGCGTCTTCAGACGCGGCGTCACATCGACACCCAGATCTTCGGGCTTCACGGTTTCCAGCGGCTTCTTCTTCGCTTTCATGATGTTCGGCAGCGTCACGTAGCGCGGCTCGTTCAGGCGCAGGTCGGTGGTCACCACCGCCGGCAATGTCAAGGAAAGCGTTTCCGCGCCGCCGTCGACTTCACGGGCAACCGTGGCCTTGCCCTCGGCAATCGTGACCCTGGAAGCAAAGGTGGCTTGCGGCAGACCCGCCAACGCGGCCAGCATCTGGCCCGTCTGGTTCGAGTCGTCGTCGATCGCCTGCTTGCCGAGGATCACCAGTTGCGGCTGCTCCTTCTCGACCAGCGCCTTGAGGATCTTCGCGACGGCCAGCGGCTCGACGCCATCGATCGATTCGACGAGAATCGCGCGGTCCGCACCAATCGCGAGCGCCGTGCGCAGCGTTTCCTGCGCCTGCGCGACGCCGACCGACACGGCGACCACTTCGGTCGCGACGCCCGCTTCCTTCAGGCGCACCGCTTCTTCCACGGCAATTTCATCGAACGGATTCATCGACATCTTCACGTTCGCGATGTCGACGCTCGTGTTGTCCGACTTCACGCGGACCTTCACGTTGTAGTCGACCACTCTCTTGACTGGAACCAGAATCCTCATCGTCATTTCCATATGAATGCAGGGGCGCGCACTCGCCATGCAACACAGCAGGCTTGCTACGAGCCCCGCAAGGTTTAGAACAGGTGGTACATCCCAATCCGCAATGCGATCTGATGGTTGTTGCTCGACGCGTCGCCAACCACCCCATCGAAAATGGCGGCCTGCGACGCCGCCCCGCCGGCGCGCTGATAGACCCCCATCGCATAGATCGACGTGCGCTTCGAGAGTGCGTACGACGTCGTGAGGCCGGCCTGATGGTAGATCGGCACGGCGTCCGAGTAGCCGATATGCCCGTGCGTGTACGTGTACGCGCCGCCTACTGACCAGGCGGTGGTCAGCGCGTAACGCGCCCAGACTTCGTAATTGTCGAAGCGCACCGTCGAGGTCGTGCCGTTCGCCTGATCGAAGCGCGTGTCGGTGAAGTCGGCTCCCACCGTCGCCTGGCCGAATGCATAGCTCGCTCCAATCCCGGCTATTTGCTCGTTCTCCGGATTGCCCACATAGCTGAACGGGCCGGCCGCGCCGATCGCCGAGCCTGTCGTGTTGGGCACGAAATCGCCGTCCGTGAACAGCAGCGCCGGGTTTTTCGCGTACAGATACGCCGCCGCCACATTGACCGACGCATTCGAGTAGCTCGCGCCGATGCTCCACATGCCGGTGGTGCCGCGGCCCGGCGCGGTCGAATTGGTGAACGAGTACATGCCGCCAAACGTCAGGCCGCCGATGTTCGGGCTCGCGTACTTGATCGCGTTGTCGACGCGGAACGAGTTGTCGGTGTTGTCGATGTCGCCCGCATGCACGAACGGGCCGCCGAACTGGCCGGGCGCGGTCAACGGCTGCAGGTAGTCGACGACCGAATCGTATTGCCGGCCGAACGTCAGCGTGCCGAGCCGCGTGTCCGACAAGCCGACATAAGCCTGCCGGCCGAACAGGCGGCTGCCCTGGAGCATTTGTCCGTTCACGGCGCTGAAGCCGGATTCGAGCTTGAAGACCGTCGCGAGGCCGCCGCCGAGATCCTCGCTCCCCCTCAACCCCCAGCGGCTGCCGTAGACGCCGTCATAAGAGCCGTCCTGCATGTGCCACAGCGATTTGCCGCCGCTGTTGTTCGTATAGTCGATGCCCTCATCGATCGCGCCATAGAGCGTGACGCTCGACTGCGCCTGCGCAGCGGCCGAGCAGGCGGCGAAGGTCGACGCGATGGCCATCGAGCGGGACAATCGCCACATTCTTTTATTCATTAGTCATCCTTATTAATTTGAATGCTGTGAGATGTGTTTCGGTAACGTGTGTCAGTTCAATGCCGGCTTGAAGACGATGGCGCGACGTCGCCGCGAATCTCGAATCGCGGCGGTCGCAGGCACATCCCTTCCTGTTACTGGATGATCCGCGGCGCGCCAACGTCCGCGGCCGACGTCGAGAGGCCGTAAGTCTTGAGGATCCGCCCGATCTCCCCAGACTGGCGCAGCGCTTCGATATTGGCGCTGAGCGCCGTGCCGAGCGCGGCATTCGCTTTCGTGTAGAGCAGCGCGGTCTGTCCCGGCTCGAGCGTGGCGGGCACGCGCGGGTCCGGCTTCACGAGCATGATCTTCATCGACGGATAGCCGCCCTTCGTCTGGTTGTACTGCGAGACCGCGTAGCTGTCGGTGCCGGCGTCGATGCGGCCGGCAGCCAGGTCCTGCGCCATCGCGACCGGATTCGGATAGACCACGAGCGAGCTGCCGAGCAGCTTCTGCAGATCGCCGGTCCACAGATAGCCCTGCACGGTCCCGACCCGCTTGCCGACGATGCTCGCCACGGTGTCGACGCCCTGCTTCGAGATCACCGCCATCTGGTCGAGATACATCGGGCCGCTCAGGCCGAGCACCTTCGCGCGGTCGGCCGTGCGATACCAGTCGCCGAGGCCGATATCGGTGCGCCGCGAGACGACGGACTGCACCACGGCGGCCGGATCGACGACCGAGACGGCGATCTTCAGGCACTCGCGTGCCGCAATCTGCTTGACGATCTCGCCATCGACGCCCTTGATGTCCTGCGTGCCGGCCGGAATCGAATACGGCGGGAAATCCCACACGGCAACCGACAGCGTGCCGGGCCGGATCGTCTCGAACTGGTGCGCGGGCTTGCAGGCCTGGGCGTGGGCGGTGGCGCCGAGGCCGGTGAGACACAGGCCGACGAGCGCGATCGAAAGACGGCGCATTGGTGATGTCATGAGAATCTCCCCAAGAAAGCGTGGCAGGTTGAAAGTGCGGAAAGGTGCGAATGACACAATGGGCGGGACAGGATCAGCGGACCGCGTGCCGTCCCAGACGGCGCTCGAGCGCCGATACGGCAAAGGTCGCGGGCACGCAGATCAGCGCGAACATCAAGCCCGCGAGCAGCAGCACGGGCATGTATTCGAACGTCGACGAACCGATGCTCGATGCGCGGCTGACGAGCTCGGGCAGCGCGATCGTGAAGCATAGCGAGGTGGCCTGCAGCATCATGATCGAGAAGCCGAGCAGCGCCGGCAGCGCGACACGCAAGCCCTGCGGCACGATCACGAAGCGCAGCGCATCCACGGCGTTCAGTCCGATCACCGCGGCCGCCTCCTTCTGGCCATACGGCACCGCGTCGAAGCCGGCACGGATGATCTCGCTCGTATAGGCGCCGGTGCAGCACGCCAGCGCGACCACGGCGGAGAGAAACGACGACAGCGTCAGCCCCGCGTTCGGCAGTCCGAAGTAGAAGAACTGCAGCAGGATCAGCGCCGGCGCGCCGCGGCCGATCTCGACGAACACGAGCGCGGCGCCGCGAATCGCCTTTTGCTGCATCGACACGCACAGCGCGAGCACGAGGCCGAGCGGAATGCCGATCCCGATGCTCAGCGCGGTGACTTCGAGCGACAGACGGTAGCCGCCGAGCAGGTCGGGCAGCCAGGATAGCCAGAGATCGAACATGGCGCTCATCGCGACACCCCGGAACGAAGATGAAGGTCGGCCCAGCGCGACAGCCATGCGACCGGGAGGCTGAGAACGATGTAAAGCAGCGCGGCCGACGCGTAGACGCCGAGGCCGCTGAACGTCTCCTGCGACACGTGATAGGCCTGGAACGCGATCTCCCCCACGCCGATCGTCGAGGCCACCGCCGAATCCTTGAGCAGGCCGATCAGGTAGGTCGCCGCGGTCGGCAGCGCGACGCGCACCATCTGCGGGAGAATCACGTCGCGAAACTGCTGGACGCGCGTGAGGTTCAGCACCTTCGCCGCTTCGTACTGCCCCGGATGAATCGCGGTCAGCGCGCCGCGGTAGACCTCGGAGAGATTGGCCGCGGTCACGAGGCCGAGGCCGAGCGCGGCCGCCGCGAACGGGCTGAGCGGCAGCAGATCGTTGCCGATCCCGAAGAACACGAAGAACAGCCAGACGATGGGCGGCACCGACCGGCAACCGACGACGATGGCCGTCGCGATCGTGCGCGCAAGCGGATTCGCGGCCCGGCGCATCGCGCACAACGGCAGCCCCAGCACCGCGCCGATCGCGAAGACCGTGAGCGTCAGCGCGATCGTCCATGGCGCGCCGGCGAGAATGGCCCAAAGATGGTCGATCATTTAGCGGTCCCTCACGGCATTCAGAAATTTCGCGGCGCGCTCGGTTTGCGGGCGGCCCATCACGACCTCGCTCGGCCCGGATTCGAGGATCCTGCCGTCGGCCATGATGATCACGCGGTCGGACACTTTCTCCGCGAAATGCATCTCGTGCGTGACGACGATCATCGTCATGCCGGACGCGGCGAGCTCGTTCATCACCGCGAGCACTTCGAGGCCGAGTTCCGGATCGAGCGCCGAGGTCGGCTCGTCGAACAGCATGATCTCGGGATCGAGCGCGAGCGCACGGGCGATCGCGATGCGCTGCTGCTGCCCGCCCGAGCAGCGCACCGGATACTGCGCGGCTTTGCTCGCGAGGCCCACGCGCTCGAGCAGCTCCATCGAACGCTTGTCCGCTTCGGCGCGGCTGCGGCCCATCGTGCGCTCCTGCGCGAGGCTGACGTTGCGCAGCACGCTCAGGTGCGGGAACAGGTTGAACGACTGGAACACCATGCCGATGCGGCGCCGCAAGGTCACGAGCTCGCGGCGCGCGGGCGCCTGGTTCGCCTCGATCGTCACGTCGCCGATCGTGACGCGGCCTTCGGTCGGCGGCTCGAGCTGGTTGATGCAGCGTAGCAGCGTGCTCTTGCCCGACCCGCTCGGGCCAATGATCGCGATCACTTCGCCCGCATGCATCGAGAAGCTGACGTCCTGCAGCACACGGTGCGGGCCGAACGTCTTTCCGACGCCCTCGACGCACAGGATCGGCTGCATGCCGGGCCGGCCCGTATGCAGCATGCCGGCTTCGGGTTGCAAGGGAGGGGGGACAATGCTGTTCATGGAAGCTTCTCCGTCGACGGCTTTCAAGGCTTGTCTCCAGGTCGATGCACGCCTGGCGATCCGCAATTCAGTTGATAAGTACAACGATATGAATTGATGGATGCTATTTAACGCATCCAATATTTCGGGCTCAAGCGATCGTTTTTCATCATGTCTTGAGTGGCACGCATCAACTCGGGTGCGTGCCCTCAAGAGTGCTCACCACGTATGACGCGTGCTCATCAGCTTGTTGAGGATCCGATCGAGCGCGGCGCGCTCGTCCGCGTCGAGCGCCCGCAGCATCAGCGTCTGCCGGTCGAGCGAGACCGGCAGGACCTGCTCGTAGAGCCGCTTGCCGCTTTCGTTCAACGCGAGCCGGATCTCGCGCCGGTCGTCCGCGTTCGTCTTGCGGCGGATCATGCGCCGCTCCGCGAGCCGGTTCACGGCGCGGCTGATACTGTTTTTCGGCCGCCCCGTCACCTCGCAGATCTTCTTCGCCGTCATCGCGCCCACCGTCGCGAGACAGGCGAGCACGTTGAATTCGTCGCGGCTGACGTCGAACGTTTCCATCATCTCCGCGAAAATCGGCTCCGTGTAGTAGTTCGACCACAGCGTCATCCGCCATGCGTCGTTCAGCGGGCCGTTCGTGACGATCGCGTCGAACACGGCATCGCCAGCCGTTGCCTCGTCGCGATCTTCGGTGTCGTTGTCTTCGGGCTCGATGCCGGGTTCTTTCATCGGGAACAGCTCCATCGGGTCAATGGTCGGACAGTGTGCGGCAATCGTCGGTCGCTTCGCCCAGGCGGCTCAGCCAGTCGGCGAACATCAGGTCCAGATGCCCGCCGCCGCCGTTCTTGAACAGCGTGATGTCGGCAGCGTGCTGGCGCCCCGCCGCGCGGCCGCTGCAAAGGTCGAACAGATCGCCCACGATGTCGGTTGCCGCGATCACGCCCGCTTCGAGCGGCTGGCGTATGTCGCCGCAGTGCTCGGTCACGAGCGCGCGGTGATCGACGTAGATGCGCGAGCGCAGCAGCGCCGCGTCGTTGGCCTCGCGCATCGCCGGCGTGTAGCCGCCCACCAGATCGACGTGGCAGCCGGCGCGCAGCCAGGCGCCATCGATCACGGGCGACATCGAAGGCGTCACGCAGACGACGAGGTCGGCCTCGCGAACGCTGCGCTCGAGATCCTTGACCGCACGCACATCGGCGCCGGGTGCATCGCCCGCCGCCTCGTCGGCAAGCCGTGCCGCACGCTCGGGATTGCGGTTCCAGATGTCGATGCGCCGCAGCGTCGGAAACTCGGCCGCCATCACGCGCAGATGCGTCTGTGCTTGCGCGCCCGCGCCGACTATCGTCAGCGTCCGCGGGTCGCGCCGCGCGAGCAGGCGCGCGCCGAGCGCGGAATCGGCCGCCGTCTTGTAGCGGGTGAAGGCATTGCCGACGATGATCGCGCGGAACCGGCCAGTTTCGGCCTCGCCGAGCAGGACCGCGGAATGCACGGTGTCGGCCGAACCGTCCGCACGGCGGCCGTTATCCGGCGAGATCGACACGACTTTCGTGCCCGTCGTGCCGTCGCTCGCCCCGCCGAGCCAGATCAGCATCTCGGCATCGTCGCGCGCCTCGCGCGGCACCGTCGCGTGCAATCGCGCGAGTGGCGACCACGCGCGCCGGTGAGCCGCTTCCAGCGCGTCGATCATCTGCGTGGGCGGCACGCGGCTCAGCACCGCATCGGCGTCGATCAACCGAGGCAATTGAGGTAACTGAGGCAAGGAGCACGACATCATCATGGGGAATCGGCTTGTCATGTAGCGAACTGGGGCGGAAAGGAACGGAGCGCGCTCGGCTCAGACGTTCCGGTCCGCGATTAACGGCGTGGACGAAAGCGCAACCGCACCGGTCGGCGTGATCAGCACCTGCTCCTCGAGCTTGACGCCCTCAGCGCCGCCCTCCACGCCGATATAGCTCTCGACCGACACGACCATGTTCTCCTCGAACGTGCCGTCGTACCCCCACGCGTCGAAATCGACCGCGTACGCCACGCTCGGGTATTCGTCGACGAGCCCCACACCGTGCAGCATCATCATGTAGCGGTTGTGCACGTAGCGCTCGGGAACGGGCCAGCAGCGCTCGGCGAACTCCCTGAACGTGACGCCCGCGCGCAGCAGTCCTAAGTTATGCTGAATCTGGTCTTCCGCATAGCCGAGCAGGTTGCGCTGGTTCGCGGACACGCCGCGCCCCGGGCAGACGAAGCTGCGCGAAATGTCCGAAAGGTAGCCGCCCGGCCCCACCATATCGGTGTCGAAGCTGACCATGTCCCCTGCTTCGATCACGCGGTTCGTCGCGTCCTGGAACCACGGGTTCGTGCGCGGGCCCGACGAGAGCAGCCGGCTCTCCGCCCACTCGCCGCCGTGCGCGATGTTGGTCTCGTGAAAGACGCTCCACAGCTGGTTCTCGGTGATGCCGGGGCGCAGCGCCTCGCGCATGCGCGCGACGCCGAGGTCGCACACGCCCATCGAGACACGATGCTGCGCGATCTCCTCGGGGCCCTTGATGAGGCGGGCCTGCTCGGTCAGCGGCTGCGCGTCGAACAGCGTGATGCCCAGGCGCGTCAGGCGTTCGGCGCCCCACGGGTCGCAGCGATCCACGGCGAGCCGCAGGTTGCCGCCGCCATGCGTGCGCAGGAGATCGGCGATTTCGTGCGCCCACTGATCTGCTTTCTCTTCCACACGCGGTCCGGCGAGAAAGTAGATCCACGGCGTGGCCGGACGGATCTCGTCGATCGACTCGATGCCCTCGCTGTTGTGCTTGCTGCTCGTGAAATCGAACAGCACGAGCGGGCCGTCGGTCGCGATGAACACGTAGCGGCTCGGCGAATGCATGACCCACAGGCCGAGATTGTTCGTATCGGTCGCGTAGCGGATGTTCAGCGGATCGGCGAGCAGCATGCCGGCGTAGTCGTGCTTGCGCAGTTGCTCGCGCAGCCGCTCGACGCGATAGGCACGCAGCGCGCGGCGATCGATGGCGTCGTACGCGTCGAGCAGCGCGCGATCGACAGGCGCGACGCGCTGGCCCTGCACCAGTGCGTCTTGCCGATAAGCACGGCCGTTCGCGGGCTCGCCCGACGGCGAGGAAGCAATGGTGGAGGCTTGGAGTGCGGTGTCAACGATCACGGCGGCTTCCTTCAGGCTGGAGTGTGAGCGCTCGCAGTGGAGCGCGGACTCGACGCATTGCGACACATGGCACCGCATTGCCTGTTGCAACGCAGATTAGTCCCGTATGGAACCAACTGTCAATGCGCCAAAAATGATGTTTACCCTTGCTTCGCGGCGGGTCTTGCCGGGACCGCAAACGCCCCGGCAAGCGCGCGCATTACAAGTCCTTGACGAGCCGCAGCGCGTCGTAGATCGCCGCGTGCGTGTTGCGCGCGGACACCGCATCGCCGATCCGGAACAGCTGGAAGCGGCCCGCCGGATTGCGGTTCTCGACCTGCGGCTTGCCGTCGATCAGATCGTCGTAATTGACGGCGCCGAGGTTGGTCGACTGCGGCTTGAGCGCGAAATACAGCTCGTCCATCGGGATCGTGCCGTGATTGACGACGATCTGGTCGTAGCGGCGCTCGTTGCGGATGCCGCCGTAGTCGCTGCCGACGATCGCGACGAGGTCGCTGCCTTCGCGGCGCACGGCCTCGAGCCGGTAGGTGACCGTGAACTTCGCATCGAGCTTCTGCAGCGAACGCATGTACGGCACGAGATTCATGCTCATCACTTCTGGAGCGAACGAACGGTCGGGCGTCATGATCTCGACCGCGCCCCCCGCTTGCGCGATCGTCTCCGCGGCCTGGAGCGCCGGGTGGTCGCCCGCGTCGTCGTAGATCAGCACGTTGCGGCCCGGCTTCACGTCGCCGGAGAGGATGTCCCACGCGGACACCACATGCTCGACGCCCTCGCTCAGCACGTTGACGTCCGGCATGCCGCCCGTCGCGACGATCACGACGTCGGGCCGCTCGTCGAGCACGGTGGACGCATCGGCCCACGTGTTGAACGCGAAGCGCACGCCGAGCCGCTCGCACTGCGCCATGCGCCAGTCGACGATGCCGAGCATCTCCTTGCGGCGCGGCGTCTGGGCCGTCAGTCGGACCTGGCCGCCCGGATGACTGGTTGCCTCGAACACGACCACGTCGTGCCCACGCTCCCCGGCGACGCGCGCCGCCTCGAGGCCGGCCGGACCGGCGCCGACGATCACGACCTTGCGCCTGGCCGGCGCGGCCGCGATCGTATGCGGCATCGTCGTCTCGCGCCCGGTGGCCGCGTTGTGGATGCAGAATGCGGCGCCGCCCTGGTAGATGCGGTCGAGACAATAGTTCGCGCCCACGCAGGGACGAATCTCGTCCTCGCGGCGCTCGATGATCTTGCGCACGATATGCGGGTCGGTCATATGCGCGCGCGTCATGCCGATCATGTCGACCTTGCCCGACGCGATCGCGTGGCGCGCGGTGGGCACGTCCTGGATGCGCGCCGCGTGGAAGGTCGGGAAGTCGGTGGCGCTGCGAATCTCGCCCGCAAAATCGAGGTGCGGGGCGCTCTTCATCCCCATGATCGGGATGATGTCGGTGAGGCCCGCATCGGTTTCGAGGTGGCCGCGAATCACGTTCAGGAAGTCGATCAGGCCGCTCGACTTCATCGCCATCGACAACTGGAGCCCCTCTTCCCTCGTCATTCCGCCGGCCATCATTTCATCGGCCGTGTAGCGGACCCCCACGATGAACGCCTCGCCGACCCGCTCGCGGATCGCGCGCAGCACGTCGAACGTGAAGCGCATGCGGTTTTCGAGCGAGCCGCCGTACGGTGCGTCGAGCGTGTTCGTGAGCGGCGACCAGAACTGATCCATCAGGTGTCCGTACGCTTCCAGCTCGATCCCGTCGAGGCCGGCGGCCTTCATCCGTTCCGCCGCGTCCGCGTAGTCGCGCACGATGCGCTCCCGGTCCCACTCCTCGAGCTTCTTCGGAAACGCGCGGTGCGCGGGCTCGCGCGCATGCGAGGGCGACACCGCCGGCAGCCAGTCGCCTTTGTCCCAGCGCGTGCGGCGGCCCAGATGCGTCAGCTGGATCATCACCTTCGCGCCATGCTCGTGGCACTCGTCGACGAGATCCTTCATCCAGGGCACGACCTCGTCGCGGTACGCGAGGATGTTGTTGAAGACCGGCGGGCTGTCCTTGGAAATCGCCGCGGAGCCGGCCGTCATCGTCAGCGCGATGCCCGCCTTCGCGCGCTCGACGTGGTACGCGCGGTAGCGTGCCTTCGGCATCCCGTCTTCGGCATACGCCGGCTCGTGCGACGTCGTCATGATGCGATTGCGAAACGTCAGATGTTTGAGGGTGTAAGGCTGCAGCAGCGGGTCGGTCGACATGGGATTCCTCTGGATGGGAACGGAAGCGTGATTCGTGACTGCCTGACGTGGATGCCTGTCGTGAGTCAGGTTAGAATCACTGTACACATGTGTCAAGATATCAAAACAGATGTGTACAGTAAGCTCGGGAAACCCCGTATCAAGGGCTGGGCCAGACTTTCCGGCCTGGGCCCGCTTTATCGGCCTGGGCCAGCCCTTGCGGCCGCTGCCGTTGCGCGGTGCGGCACAATGCAGGTTGCGCAGTGCGTAGTGCGCAGCCGATCGACGATTTGACCGGGAGGACGTTTGCCAGATGGAAGAACCGATTGCAGCCGAGAATATCCGCGGATCCGCGGACACATGGCTGGACGCCGCGACGGAAAGCCTGCTCGAGAGCGGCATCGAATCCGTGCGGATCCTGCCGCTCGCGAAGAAGCTGAACACGTCGCGGACGAGCTTCTACTGGTTCTTCAAGGACCGGGAGGAATTGCTCGCCACGCTGCTCGAACGCTGGAAGGCGAAGAACACCGTCAACTGGATCGCGCGCACGCAGGCCTATGCGGACACGATTTCGGAAGCCGTGCTGAACGTGTTCGACTGCTGGTTCGACGACGCGATTTTCGACAATCGCTACGAGGCGGCCATCCGCAGCTGGGGGCAGCAGGCGCCCGAGATCGCGGCCGAGCTGGCCAATGCCGACGCGAAGCGGATTGCCGCGTTGACGGCGATGTTCGAGCGCTTCGGCTATGCGCTGCTCGCCGCACAGGTGCGCGCGCGCACGATGTATCTGACGCAGCTCGGCTATGTGTCGATGAAAACGACCGAGCCGATGGACGAGCGCATGACGCGAATTGCTACGTATGCCGAAGTATTTACGGGCACGCAGCCATCTGAGCGCGAGATGCAGCGCTTCTTCGCTCGCCGTGGCCCGGCGGTCTAGCGCGAACAAAAAAGACGGGACAAATGACGACGGGCGGCCGTTGCCGGCCGCCCGTCGTTCCCTGCTCTACTGACTTACTGCTGACTTACCACTTCCAGCCCACCCCGGCGTTCACGCCAACCTCATGACCCGTGGTCGAGACACCGGCGCCGTAGCCCCAGCGTCCGTTGCCCGACAAGCCCTTGAAGTTCACCGCGACGGCGCTGTAGCCCTGGTACGAGCCGACGCCGACACCGATCGTCTTCTCGCCGGCATTGAGCGACGGCAGATACGTGCCGCTCATGGCCATGGCGAGTGCCGTGCCGGCGTAGGCCGTGCGCGCCACGTTGTTGACGTTGGACTGCACGCCGCCGAGCTGCGAGACGGTGGCCGCGTCGGTCGGAGCCACGCCCGGCGCAACGTTGGTCAAGCGGCGCTCGCCTCCGGCCGTGCCGAACGAAACAGTGTTGTCTTCGGTCGCGACCGAGTTCTGGCCGATGGCCACCGAATTGGCACCCTGCGCAGCCGCACCGTTGCCGATGGCGACCGAACCCGCACCGGAAGCACGCGAGTTCACGCCGATCGCCACCGCCGGCGCACCCGAGGCGACCGCGTTGGTACCGATTGCCACCGAGTTCGCGTTGGTCGTCGTGGCACGGTTGCCCACGGCCGTCGTGTTGTCGCCGGTGGCGTTCGCGTTCGAGCCGTAAGCCGTTGCGCCTTCGCCGTTGGCGGTCACGCACAGGCCCGAGCCCGTTGCGTCCACGCCGTTCACCGTGGAGCAGCCCTGCACCGCCGCGTTCTGGATCGCACCGCCCGTCGCGCCGCGCGTCTGCACGGTGCCGTCGTTGTTCATGCCGCCGGCCAGTGTGCCCATGAAGGCATTGCCCGAGGCATTCGCGGAGTCGATCATCTGCACCACCGGCGCGAGCGTGGTCGACAGCGAGCTGACCGACGACGTGACCGTCGAGAGACCGGTCGACAGCGAGGACATGCCCGTCGAGGTCGACGCGGACAGATCGGCCATCGTCGTGGACAGCGAGTCGACGCCGCCGGAGCTGGTCGCGGCTGCAGTCGAGAGGCTCTGCAGGCTGCTATTGGTCGTGTCGATGCTCGTGGACAGCGAGTTGAAGCCTGCCGCGGTGGACGTCGACAGCGAATTCAGATTGCTGTTGGTCGTGTCGATGCCGGTCGAGAGCGAGGCCACGCTCGACGAGGTGGACGTCGACAGCGAATTCAGGTTGCTGTTGGTCGTATCCAGACCGGTCGACAGCGAGTTCACGCCGGTCGAGAGCGAAGCGACGCTCGACGAGGTCGACGACGACAGCGACTCCACACCGGTCGAGAGCGAGGCCACGCTCGACGAGGTGGACGTCGACAGCGAGTTCAGGTTGCTGTTGGTCGTGTCGATGCCGGTCGAGAGCGAGGCCACGCTCGACGAGGTCGACGACGACAGCGACTCCACGCCGGTCGAGAGCGATGCCACGCTAGACGAGGTCGACGTCGACAGCGAGTTCAGATTGTTGTTGGTCGTATCGATGCCGGTCGAGAGCGAAGCCACGCTCGACGAGGTGGCCGTCGACAGCGAATTCAGGTTGTTGTTGGTCGTGTCGATGCCGGTCGAGAGCGAAGCCACGCTCGACGAGGTCGACGTCGACAGCGAGATCACGACGGTCGAGAGCGAAACCACGCCGGTCGACAGCGAGATGATGCCCATCGACAGCGAGCTCACGCTGCTCGAGGTCAGCGTGGACAGCGACGAGAGACCCGTCGACAGATCCAGGTAGCCCGTGGAGGTCGAAGCCGAGAGCGAGTCGAGGTTGCTGTCGGTGGTCGAGAGACCGGTCGAGAGCGACGAGAGACCCGTGGAGGTCACGGTCGAGAGCGAGCTCAGACCCGTCGAAGCCGAGGTCGACAGCGAGTCGAGGCCCGTCGAGAGCGAGCTGGCGCTCGTCGAGGCCGAGGTGGACAGCGAATCGACGCCGGTCGAGAGGCTGGCCAGGTTGCTATCGGTGGTCGACAGGCCCGTCGAGAGCGACGAGAGGCCCGTGGAGGTGACCGTCGAGAGCGAACTCAAGCCCGTCGAAGTCGAAGTCGACAGCGTGTCGATGCCGGTCGAAAGCGAGGACAGGCCCGTGGAGGTGAGCGTCGAAAGCGAGCTCAGGCCCGTCGAAGCGGAGGTCGAGAGCGTGTCGATGCTCGTCGAGAGCGAGCTGGCGCTCGTCGAGGCCGAGGTCGACAACGAATCGATGCCGGTCGAGAGCGACGACAGACCCGTTGACGTGACCGTCGAGAGCGAGCTCAGGCCCGTCGAGGCGGAGGTCGAGAGATTGTCGATGCTCGTCGAGGTCGAGGTGGACAGCGAGTCGATGCCGGTCGACAGCGACGACAAACCGGTGGACGTCACGGTCGAGAGCGAACTCAGGCCCGTCGAAGCGGAAGTCGAGAGATTGTCGATGCTCGTCGAAAGCGAGCTGGCGCTCGTCGAAGCCGAGGTCGACAGCGAATCGATGCCGGTCGACAGCGACGAGAGACCCGTGGACGTGACCGTCGAGAGCGAGCTCAGGCCCGTCGAAGCGGAAGTCGAGAGATTGTCGATGCTCGTCGAAAGCGAGCTGGCGCTCGTCGAGGCCGAAGTGGACAGCGAGTCGACGCCGGTCGACAGCGAGCTCAGGCCCGTAGAGGTGGACGTCGAGAGCGCGTCGACGCTCGTCGAGAGCGAGCTGATGCCCGTCGAGGCCGAAGTGGACAGCGAGTCGACGCCGGTCGAGAGCGAGGACAATCCCGTGGACGTGGCCGTCGACAGCGAACTCAGGCCCGTGGAGGCGGACGTCGAGAGCGTATCGACGCTCGTCGAGAGCGAGCTGATGCCTGTCGAGGCCGAGGTGGACAGCGAATCAACGCCGGTCGAGAGCGAGGACAGCCCCGTGGACGTCACGGTCGACAGCGAGCTGAGGCCAGTCGAAGCGGAGGTCGAGAGATTGTCGATGCTC
>NZ_BAYD01000027.1 GCF_000685075.1 Paraburkholderia oxyphila NBRC 105797 | reverse complement strand
CCAACGCCCCAAATCTAACAAAAGAAATTTTCAAGCAATCGCTTAAAACCGCTCCCGCAATCCCACGCTCACAATCGCCTGCGACTGCGCCGCCGCCGAGTGCCCATTGCCCTTATCAGCAAACGAGGCCGTAGCGGCCACCGGATTCCCGAGCGCATCGAGCGTCATCCCCGAAGCGTGCTGATACCCCGCAAGCAAATACACCGTCGAGCGCTTCGAAAGATCATACTGCGCGCCCACCGAAACATTGTGATACTGCGCTTCGTTATCCAGACCATCGACATGGCTGCCACGCGTGTAGTTATATCCTGCAAACAGATGCGTCCTCGGCTGCACATTCCACGTGCCGAAGACACCCGCGATGTTAAACGTCGCGGTGCCCGAATAAAGCGAGTCCGCGCCAGCCTTATACTGCACGTTGCTGTAATTCACGCCCACGAGCGCCGCGCCGAAGTCCCAGGTCGCGCCCGCAGCCACGATCTGCTGCGACTGCGCGCTCGCATAACCTTCATTGATCGACGAATTGAAGGTGCCGTCGTAGGTGCCTTGCCACTTGCCATAGGTCGGGTCGTCAGGCCCGCTCTTGCTGTTATCCGAGTGCTCATAACCCACGCCCAGATGCAGCGGGCCATTCGCATAGCCCGCGCCCACGCTCCACGTGTTCTGGTCCTTGAGGCTGCCTGGCTGGCCGCCGAAGCCGTACAGCGCGCCGAACGTGAAGCCCGCGTAATTCGCGCTCGTGTACTTGATCGAGTTGTTTACGCGTGTGGTCTGGTCGAGATCGTCGATGTCGCCCGGATGCGCGCCGAAGCCGCCAATCACGCTGACCGGCGCGACCGGCCCGACGAAGTCGTCGAGCGAGGTGTACTGGCGGCCCATCGTGAGCGAGCCGTACTGCTGGTCAGCGAGGCCCGCGAACGCCTGGCGGCCGAACAGGCGGCCGCCCTGGCCCGAGGTGCCGTTGGTGATGTCGAAGCCGTCTTCGACCAGGAAGATCGCCGAGAGCCCGTTGCCGAGGTCTTCCTTGCCCTTGAGCCCCCAGCGGCTGCCCGAGAGGTTGCCGCTCGTCACGGCCACATTGGAATGGCCTTGATAGGCGCCTACGCTGCCGGTGCGCTCGTTGCTGCGGTAAGTGATGCCCGCGTCGACGATGCCATAGAGCGTGACGGAGCCCTGCGCCGCCGCCGTGCCCGCGAGAGAGAGCAGAACCGGCGCAGAGATCAGGTGTTTTTTCATCATGTGTTGTCTCGACGAGTCGTGATAGCGATGGACCGCCGCATGGAGCGGTCTCTTGTTATGCGCGCGCATGCCGGCGCGCCTCGCGAACGAGGCGGCCAGCGGCAGGCACTTGGGAAAAACGCGGGTTGAAGCGTGCGTGCGCTACGGCATCAGCGCTTGAGCGACGCGCCCGGCGGCAGCTCGGGCGGGGTGAGGGTCACGGTCTTGCGCACCTTGGCAACGTCGTCGGCGCTGACCGGCTCGCCGGTGTTGCCCCAGCTCGTGCGCACGAAGGTGGCCACGTCGGCGACTTGCTGGTCTGAGAGGCGCCAGCCGAACGGCGGCATGGTGAACGTCGATGGCGCGCTTTTCGTGCCATCGAGCGCGGCGCCCGTGAGCAGCACGTGGATCAGCGAGGTGGCGTCCTTGCCCTGCACGACCGGGTTGCCGCCAAGGGCCGGGAACACGCGCGTGTAGCCGCGGCCGTCGCTGCGGTGGCAGGCCATGCAGTTGTTGACATAGACCGCCGCGCCGCGCGCGCTCGCATCGCCGCTTTGCAGCTTGCTGGCGGCGGCGGGATCGTAGGCATAGGGCGTTTCCTTCGGGTCGTCCGGCGGCAGTGTCTTCAGATAACGCGCCATCGCGAGAAGGTCCGCATCGGTCATGTACTGCGTGCTGTGCTGGACCACGTCGGTCATGCCGCCGAAAGCCGCCGTATGCAGATTGCGGCCCGACTTGAGGAACTGGACGATCTCCTCCTCGCTCCACGCGCCGATGCCGGTGCGCGCATTGCCGCGCAGGCTCGACGGCACCCAGCCGTCGATCGCGCCGCCGCCCGCGAGGAAGTCGTCGCCTTCGAGATCGGTCAGCGCGAGCTCCTGCATCGTGCGCGCGCGCGGCGTGTGGCACGCGCCGCAGTGGCCGAGGCCCTGCACGAGATACGCGCCGCGCGCGACGATCGCGTCGTTGTAGTGCGCACCGTCGAACGCCTGCACCTTGGGCGCGAACAGCGTGCGCCAGATGCCGAGCGGCCAGCGCATCGAGAGCGGCCAGGGAATGTCCACCGCGCGGTTCTGTTGCGCGACCGGCGCGACGCCTTGCTTGAAGTACGCGTAGAGCGCCTTCATGTCGTCATCGGAAAGGCGCGCGTACGACGGGTAGGGCATCGCGGGATAGAGCGTCTCGCCGTTCGGGCGCACGCCCTCGCGCACCGCTTGCGCGAAATCGTCGTAGCTCCACTTGCCGATGCCGGTGTTCGCGTCGGGCGTGATGTTGGTCGAGTAGATCGCGCCGATGGGCGTGTCGAACTTCAGCCCGCCCGCGAACGGCTTGCCGCCCTGCGTGGTATGGCAGGCGATGCAGTCGCCGGCGCGCGCGAGATATTCGCCGTGTGCGACGAGTGTTGCGCTTGCGCTGTTGGTAACGCCGTTGGCGGCGCGAGCCGCGAGCGGCACGAACGCTGCTGCGAGCGTCGCGCAGGCGGCCAGTGCGGCGGCGGCCTTCGGAGCGTTCCTGAAGCGCCGCAGCACGCCGCGTGCGCCATTACGTGCGTTTTTACGTTCGATGGGCGTGGGGACCAAGTTCTTCTTCTTCATGGGATTCGTCACACGCTCACCAGGGGGCCGGGGTTCTTCAGATACTGATTGCGAATGGCCTTCGCGGACCAGTAAGCGAGCGCGGCAACGAGCCCCGTCGGGTTATAGCCGATGCCCTGCGGGAACGCGGAGGCGCCCATCACGAACACGTTGTGCACGTCCCAGCTCTGCAGATAGCGGTTGATCGCGCTTGTCTTCGGGTCCGTGCCCATGATCGCGCCGCCCACGAGGTGGGTGGTCTGATAACGGCGCGAGTCGAAGTGCTCGCCGAACTCGCGCGTGTAGACGTTGAGCGCCTTCGGACCCATCGCCTCGGCAATCTTCTTCATCTGGCTCGTCACGTACTGCGCCATCTTGATGTCGTTGTCCTTCCAGTCGAAGGTCATGCGCAAGAGCGGCTGGCCGTACGAATCGCGATAGGTCGGATCGAGGTCGAGGTAGACGTCGCGATACGACATGTTGCTGCCGTGCGCGTCCATCGAAATGGTGTGCGCGTAGTGGTCCTTCACCGCCTTCTTCCACGCGCTGCCCCAGTTGGGCGTGCCCGGCGGCGTGGCGATGCCGCTGATCGGCTTCACGCCCGCCTGGTTCACCCACAGCGGCGAGCCGCCCACGAAGCCAAGCGGCCCGTGGTCGAAGTTGTCGGCGTTGAAGTCGTCCACGGCCACGCCGTTGCCGCCCGCGCCGACGAATGGATTCGTCCACGTGTCGGTGTCGAAGAACGCTGTGATGGTCGAGAGATTCTGGTACGCGAAGTTGCGGCCCACCACGCCCTCGCCCGAGACCGGGTCGTACGGCTTGCCGATGCCCGAGAGCAGCATCAGGTGGACGTTGTGATACTGGAACGCCGAGACGATCACGAGATCGGCGGGCTGGAACACCTCCTGGCCCGACGGATCGACATAGGTGACGCCGGTGGCGCGTTTTTTCGTGTCGTCGAGCTCGACGCGCAGCACGTGACACTTCGCGCGCAGCTCGAAGTGCTTTTCCTGCTTGAGCGCAGGCAGGATGTTCAGGTTTGGCGAGGCCTTCGAGTACATGTAGCACGCGTAGCCGCTGCAGTAGCCGCAGAAGTTGCACGGCCCCATCTGCACGCCATATGGATTCGTGTAGGGTCCCGAAGTATTGGCCGAAGGCAGGCGGTAAGGATGCAGCCCGACCGACTGTGCCGCATCGAAGAATCGCTGTGCCGAATACGTATTCAGTTGCGCGGGCAACGGAAAATTGTCGCTGCGTGGGGCTTCGAACACGTTGCCGTCGCCCACCACGTTGCCCTTCACCTTGTAGGCCTGGCCCGAGGTGCCGAACACTTTTTCGGCGAAGTCGAAGTGCGGCTCCAGCTCGTCGTAGCTCACGCCGTAGTCCTGGATCGTCATGCCTTCGGGAATGAACTTCTTGCCGTAGCGCTCTTCGTAGTGGCTCTTCAGACGCAGTTCTTCCGGCGTGATGCGAAAGTGCACGCCCGACCAGTGCAGGCCCGCGCCACCCACGCCTTCGCCCGGCAGGAAAGCCGCGAGCTGGCGGTAGGGCAGTGCCGTGTCGTTCACGCCATGGCGGATCGACACGGTGGTCTTCGAGAGATCGAGAAAGAGCTTCTTGCGGATGTTGTACGTGAGCTCGTCGATGGTGTTGGGGTATGCGCCGTCCGGATAGGTGTCGCGATACTCGCCGCGCTCGAGCGCCACGACGCTCAGGCCCGCTTCGGTCAGCTCCTTCGAGAGGATCGCGCCGGTCCAGCCGAAGCCGACGACCACGGCATCGACATGAGGTTTCTTGATCGCCATTACGCGCGCTCCCCGCTGATCGAAACCGGACCGTACGGGTAGGCCTTGCCGTTCTGGTTCACGAAGTCCATGAAATCGGCGCGCGCGCCGGGAAAGCCGATCATCTTCCACGCGGCCAGGTTCTTGTTGCCGCCGTGGATGGGATCGCAGAAGTAGCCTTCGCGCGTGTTCTGCAGCAGTTGGCCGAAGAATGCCGAGGCCGGCACGCCGTCGAGCTCGACCTTGCCGGCTTCGAGCGCGCCGAGCACGGCGTCGCGCGTGCTGGCGTCGAGCGCGTCGAAAGGCTTGCCGTAGGCCTTGCTGCAGTACGCGTTCACCGCCGCGATGCCGAGGCGGTAGATATCGCGCGGCACCAGCTTCAACTGGTAGCCGAGCTCGGGCACGCCCTGCTGGAACGGCCCCTGCATGTACCAGAGCGCGCCGTGCGCGTAGGGCGTGTCCATCTGGCGGTCGATGAATTCGGGCACGCCCGCTTCGAGCGCGCCGGGGCCTTCAGAGTCGGCCGGGATCAGACGGTCGACGGCCGCGTGCACGAAGGCCCATTCGCGGGCGTCGAAGAAGCGGGGCTTGTAGACCGCCTGTACCTGGGGCGCGGAGGCTGATTCAGGCTGGCCGCCTTGCTGCGCGGTACCGGACGAGGGCTGCGTACTGCGCTCGCAGCCGGCCAGCGCCCCTGCGGGTACGAGCACCGCCGCCGTGCGCAGAAAGCCCCGGCGTGACGTGAGAGGAGTGTCGGACATTGTTGGTTTCTATATCAATTCGGCGCGGTGTGACTCGGCTGCGGCCGTATGCGGGGACTGGTTCCCATCTAGCCTAGGTCGCATTTGGCCCTTATGGTAAATGGAACCGGTTCCATGTTTTAAGCGCAATTTTACAATAATCCATTGCATTCGCCAGGGGGAGGGGTGAGGCGGTGGGTTGCGGTAACGCCGACTTGGCTTGTCTGGGTGGTGGCGCGTGGCCTGGCCGCACTGTTAAAGAGCGCTAGCGAGGTTGGACAGAAGCGCAAGTGGCCCAGCCCCCGCATGTCGGAGATTCCCACCTCTCCAAACAAACCCTAACAAATAACCCAAGTTGTTTGACAACTAAGCATGACGGATGCTACTGTGCCGGATATCGACAACCCTCTATCCCAGCACGAGGCCTCATGAACGTGTCCCCGATCGTCGAGAGCGAATTCGCCTCGACCGTGATGGCGGTGCCCCCTCTGGCACGCCGCCCCGACTTCTCGCTCGACGTCGAAGCCAACCGCAAGCTCGTCCGCCACATGGAAGCGGGCGGCCTGCGCACGCTGCTGTACGGCGGCAACGCGAACCTCTACCACGTCGCCGTGAGCGAGTTCCGCGAACTGCTCGACATGCTGGCCGAGGTGAGCGCGCCCGAAACGCGCGTGATCCCGGCCATCGGCCCGGACTACGGCAAGATGCTCGACCAGGCGCGCATCCTCGCGCAGACGAAGTACCAGACGGCCATGGTGCTGCCGCTCGCCGGCTTCACCACGCCCGAGGGCGTGGAGGCGGGCCTCACGCGCATCGCCGATGCCGCCGGCATTCCGCTCACGCTCTATATCAAGAGCGAGAACTATGTCGACGTGGACACGCTCGCGCGCCTGATCGATCGCGGCACGCTGATTGCGGTGAAGTACGCCATCGTGCGTGAGGACCCGTCGAACGATCCGTATCTGCGCCGCCTGCTCCAAAGCGTGCGCGCCTCACAGGTGGTCTCGGGCATGGGCGAGCGTCCGGCGCTCGTGCACGTGCGCGACTTCGGCCTTGCGGCATGGACCACGGGCTCGGGCTGCATCGCCTCGCACGCCGTGATGGCGCTGCTCAGGGCCGCGAAGGAAGGCCGCGCCGAAGAAGCGCAACGGCTCTACGATGCATTCATGCCGCTCGAGACGCTGCGCGACGACATTTCGCTGATCCGCGTGCTGCACGACGCCGTCACGCTTTCGGGCATCGCCGACATGGGGCCGATCCTGCCGCTGCTCTCGCAGTCGCCGGCCGAGGCGCTGCCCGCCATCGGCGCGGCTGCGCAGGCGCTGCTCGCGTTCGAGCAGTCGCTGACGGGTTCGGCGCAGGCGGCGCACGCGTAAGCGCGCTGGCTTGAGCCTCGAAGTAGCACGCGAAAATTGCATATGAGCGGAGCGAACATGCAGATCACTGGAGCAATGCTGCTGGGCGCGCAGGCGGTGCGCGGCCAGGCGGGCGAGATGCGCGCGTTCGCGCCCGCGCTCGGCAAGGACATCGAACCGCCGTTCGGTCTCGGCGATCAAGCCGATGTCGCGCGCGCCTGCGAACTCGCGGCGCAGGCCTTCGACGCGTTCCGGGCCGCGCCGCACGAACAGCGCGCGCAACTGCTGGAAGCCATCGCCGAGCGCATTCTCGGCATCGGCGACGAGCTGATCGAGCGCGCGCATCTGGAGTCGGCGCTGCCCAAGGCGCGTCTCGAAGGCGAGCGCGGCCGCACGGTCGGCCAGCTGCGCCTGTTCGCGTCGCTGGTGCGCGACGGCCGCTGGTGCGGGGCCGTGCTCGATTCGGCGCTGCCCGAGCGCAAGCCGCTGCCGCGTTCGGACCTGCGCGCGCGGCGCATCGGCGTCGGCCCCGTGGCCGTGTTCGGCGCGAGCAACTTCCCGCTGGCGTTCTCGGTGGCGGGCGGCGACACGGCTTCGGCGCTTGCCGCGGGCTGCCCCGTCGTCGTGAAGGCGCACCTCGCGCATCCGGGCACCTCGGAGCTCGTGGGCCGCGCGATCCAGCAGGCGGTCGCCGACGTCGGCTTGCCCGAAGGCGTGTTCTCGCTGATCTTCGGCGGCGGCAACGAGACGGGCGAGGCGCTCGTCGCGCATCCGGCCATCAAGGCGGTGGGCTTCACGGGCTCGCGTCGCGGCGGCCTCGCGCTCGCGCACATCGCGGCGCAGCGCGCGGAACCCATCCCCGTCTACGCCGAAATGAGCAGCATCAATCCGATGTTCGTGCTGCCGGCGGCGCTCGCTGCGCGCGGCGAGTCGATCGCGCAGGGCTTCGTCGACTCGCTCACGCTGGGCGTCGGCCAGTTCTGCACGAACCCGGGTCTGGTGCTCGCCATCGACGGACCCGGGCTCGACCGCTTCGTGACGGCCGTGAGCGCCGCGCTTGGCCAGAAGCCTGCGCAGACCATGCTGACGGCGGGCATCGCCAAGGCCTATGGCGATGCGGTGGCGGCGCGCAAGACGACCGACGGCGTCGAACAACTGGCCGCTGGCACGCCGAGCGACGCCCAGTGCTCCGCGCAGCCGCTGCTCTTCAAGACGAGCGCCATGGAGTTCCTCGCGCAGCACGCGTTGTCGGACGAGATCTTCGGGCCGGCCTCGCTCGTGTTGACGTGCCGCGACGAAGCCGAGCTCGCGCGCGTGGCGGAGCACCTCGAAGGCCAGCTTACGGCCACGCTGCAGATCGACCGCGAAGACTACGCGATGGCCGCGCGCCTGTTGCCGGTGCTCGAGCGCAAGGCGGGCCGCATCCTCGCGAACGGCTTCCCCACGGGCGTCGAAGTCTCGTACGCGATGGTCCACGGCGGCCCGTTCCCGGCCACCTCGGACGCGCGCACGACCTCGGTGGGCGCCATGGCGATCGAGCGTTTCCTGCGCCCGGTCTGCTATCAGGATCTGCCGGCGGAGTTGCTGCCGGCCGCCGTCCAGGACGACAACCCGCTGGGGCTGTGGCGTCTGCGCGACGGCGAACTGGTGCGCAAGTAAGCGGCCGTACGCGTGGTGGAACGGCGCAAAGGCGCTTGCAGCGGGGCTGCGGGCGCCTTTGCGGCAGGTATCCCAACAAACGTCCGACAAAGGGCTCACAAAGTCCCTGACGTTGCTTGACAACTTGATGTGTGGTTCGGCATCCTTTGACCGCGGCTCAGTGGTCAGAACCCGTGAAGACCGCAGCAGAACCAGAACGGCCGCGCAGAACAAATTCCATAAACAGATGTGAGGAGACAGACGCGATGTTCGATGGACGCTTGAAGGCCAGGGTGCTGGCCGTATGTGTGGCGGCCGCGGCCGTGTTCGGCGCGGGCGTGGCGAAGGCCGATCCGGTTTCCCTGAACATAGTCGACGTGGCCGGTAACCTGCAGCTCACGCAGAAGGCCTTCGAGGCCTTCAAGGCGCAGAACCCGAATCTCGTCTCCAACATCACCTACACCAACGCGCCGGCGCCGCAGCTGCCCGGCAAGATCAAGGCGATGCAGGCGGCAGGCCGCGCCGATATCGATCTCGTCCTCACCGGCACCGACGCGCTCGCCGCCGGCATCGAGCAGAACCTCTGGATGAAGCTGCTGCCGGATCAATCGGCAGCGCTGCCGGGCGTGCTCGACAAGTACGCGCCGGGTCCGCGCAAGATGCAGGACCTCGCGCAGGGCTACGGCCTCGAAGTGTCGTATATGCCGGCCGGTCCGCTGATCGAGTACAACCCCGCGAAGGTGGCCAAGCCGCCGCATACGCCACAGGAGCTGCTCGCCTGGTGCAAGGCGAACCCCGGCAAGCTGATCTATGCGCGGCCGGCCAACTCGGGCCCGGGCCGCACGTTCCTGATGGGCTTGCCGTACCTGCTCGGCGACAAGAATCCGCAAGACCCCATCAACGGCTGGGACAAGACGTGGGCGTTCCTGAAGGAGCTCAATGCGTGCGTGCCGTACTACCCGGGCGGCACCTCGGCGGTCATGAAGGAACTGGGCGAGGGCTCGCGCGACATGACGGTGACCGTGACGGGCTGGGACATCAACCCGCGCGCGCTCGGCATCGTGCCGGCCGAGTTCAAGGTGCAGGCGTTCGACAACATGACCTGGGTGAACGATGCCCACTATATGGTCATCCCCAAGGGCGTCTCGAAGGACAAGCTCGCCGTGCTGCTCAAGCTGATGAACTTCATGCTCGAGCCGCAGCAACAGGCCATGACCTATGACGACGGCTATTTCTATCCGGGCCCGGCCGTGAAGGGCGTGACGCTCTCGATGGCGCCGAAGCAGAGCCAGGACGTGATCGCCAAATATGGCCGCCCCGAATACGCGAAGTGGCTCACGCAGTATCCGCACGTCCAGCCGCTTTCGGCGCAGGCGATGGTTGCGGCGTTCCAGAAATGGGACCGCGAAATCGGCGCGCAGAAGTCGCAGTAATGGGTGACGAGTCAGCGACGCCCCGGCGGCGCCTTTGCGTGTGACCTCGCACGGGTGCCGCCGGTTGCCTATGCTCAGGTAAGTGGACCTCGCGTTTCAGGAACGTGTCATGAAGCATTCATTCGATCGTCTGCGTCTGGACTCGGTGTGCCGCAGTTTCCCCAACGCGGAAGGGACGCAGCTCGCGGCGCTGCGCAATCTCGATCTGGAGATTCGCCGCGGCGAATTCATTGCGCTGCTCGGACCCTCGGGCTGCGGGAAATCGACGGCGCTCAACTGCATTGCGGGCCTGCAGCCGCTCACGAGCGGTAGCATCTGGCTCGACGATTTGCGTATCGACGTGCTGCCGCCCGAGAAGCGCGGCTTCGGCATGGTGTTCCAGAACTATGCGCTGTTCCCGCACATGAGCGTGCTGGAGAACGTGGGCTTCGGCCTGAAGATGCAGGGCGTGCCGCGCGACGAGGCGAAGCGCCGTGCGCGCGAGGCGCTGCAACTGGTGCAGCTCGTCGGCCATGAAGGCAAGCTGCCGGGCCAGCTTTCGGGCGGCCAGCAGCAGCGCGTGGCGATCGCGCGCGCCATCGTGATCGAGCCGCCGCTCGTGCTGATGGACGAACCGCTCTCGAACCTCGACACCAGGCTGCGCATCGAGATGCGCGCGGAGATCCGCCGCATTCATGGGCAGCTCGAGCGCGCCACGATCTACGTGACGCACGACCAGGACGAGGCGCTTTCGATGGCCGACCGCATCGTCGTGATGAAAGAGGGCGTCGTGCAACAGGTCGCCACTCCTAAGGAAATCTACAGCCGGCCCGCGAATCTGCACGTGGCGCGCTTCATGGGCTATCGCAACGTGCTGCCGTTCGCCGTGACCGGCGAGCGCGGCGAGCATATCGCGCTGTCCGCGTCGGGCATCACGCTCACGGGCGTGCCGATGGACGACGCCATCGTGCAGGCCGGCGGTAACGCGATTTCCGTGGCGATGCGCCCCGAAGATTTCGAACGCGCCGACGCGGGCGACCCTAACGCCTTCGACGTCGAAGTCGAGCTCGTGGAATACGGCGGCCGCGATTCGCTGCTGCTCGCGAACGCGCCGTTCGGCAAGCTGTGGGCGCGCGTGGCGGGCGAGTTCGAAGCGGGCGAGCGCGCCACGCTGCGCGTCGCGCCTTCGCGCGTGCTGGCCTACGCGGAGCGCGCATCATGAGCACATTCGCCTCGTCGCTGAGCAAAGCGCCGCGCGACGCGCGCGGCTGGCTGATCGCGCCCGCGCTGGGCTTCATCATCGCGATGTTCCTTTACCCGTTCGCCTACGGGCTCATGCTGTCGTTCAAGCCGATGAACGGCGGCGGCATGTTCGCGAACTATCTGCAGTTCATCCACGATCTCTCGCTGTGGCCGACGGTGTTCGTCACGCTCAAGCTGGCGGTGCCCGCGACGGTCATCAACGTCGGGCTCTCGCTGCCGGTGGCGTTCGCGCTGCGCCGCAAGTCGCCTTATCAGAAGCTCGTGACCACGCTGCTCGTGATTCCCGTCACGCTCGGCACCGTGCTGATCGCCGATGGCATGCTCAGCTACTTCGGCCCGAACGGCTGGTTCCCGCAGGCGCTGCACGCACTGCATCTCTACACGAACGAAGAGATTCGCCTCACGCACAACTACTGGGGCGTGCTGATCTCGCTGATCGTCTCGGGCTTTCCGTTCGCCTTCCTGCTCACGCTCTCCTACGTTACCGGCATCGACCCGACGCTCGCGCGCGCGGCCGCCACGCTCGGCGCGGGGCCGTGGCAGCAGTTCCGGCAGATCTATCTCCCGCTGCTCGCGCCCGGCCTCACGATGGCCGCGTGCCTCTCGTTCGTGCAGGCGTATTCGGTGTTTCCCTCGGCGGTGCTGCTCGGCGCGCCGGCGGGCCCTACGCGCGTGATCTCCATCGCGGCGTCGGAAGCCGCGTTCGAGAGCTATGACTACTCGCTCGCCTCGACCATTGCCATCGTGATGGGCTTCGTGCAGTTGATCGTGGTGGCCGCGATGCTGGGCGCGAAGCGCTACTTCTACTCGGGCCCGGTGAGTGGAGGGAAAGGCTGATGAGCACGCATCAACACCACCCGGCGGGACTCCCCGCAGGCGCGCCGGTGAGCGAAGAGCGTCCGGCGCCCGCGCCCGCTCCCGCCGCCAGGGCGCCGCAAACGAAGCCGGCTTCGCGCCTGCCCGACGTGCTCTGGAAAGTGATCGTGTGGGGCGGCATGGCGTTCTTCCTGCTCAACGTGCTGCTGCTGATCGCGACGGTGGGCGTGAACTCCATCGCCACGCGCTGGTTCGGCACGCCGCTGCCGCAAGGCTTCACGCTGCACTGGTATGCGCAGGCGTGGCGCGACTTCCAGCTCGGCAGCGTGCTGTGGGTGACGTTCGAAGTGGTGGGCGCGGTCGTGCTGCTGTCCATCGTGCTCGGCGTGCCCGCCGCCTATGCGCTCGCGCGCGCGCAGTTTCCGGGCAAGCGCATCGCCATGCTCGTGTTTCTGCTGCCGCTGATGGTGCCGCCCGTCACATACGGGATTCCAATGGCCACGGCGATGTACCACTTCGGCCTCGCCGGGACGCTGCCCGGCGTGATCCTCGCGAACCTCGTGCCCGCGCTGCCGTTCGTGATTCTCGTGATGACGCCGTTCATCGAGCAGATCGATCCGAACCTGGAGTCGGCCGCGCGCATCTTCGGCGCGAACACGCTGCGCTATTTCCGTTACGTATTGCTGCCGCTCCTCGTGCCAGGGATGCTGGCGGCGGGCCTGCTCGTGCTGGTGCGCACGATCGGCATGTTCGAACTCACGTTTTTTACCGCTGGACCCGACACGCAAACCCTCGTCGTCGCGCTGTATTACGCAGTGTTCTCGACGGGCGTGCGCGCGCCGCAGTCCATCGACGCCATGGCGATGATCTACATGGCGATCACGCTCGCATGGGTGCTGGTCGCGCTGCAGTTCGTCAGCCCGACGCAACTCGTGTCGCGCGTGAAGGAATCGCGTTAGCGGCTTGATTGATAGACGCGCTGAAACCCATGCGCGGCAATACCTGGAGCAAGGCAAGATGAGCAACAAGCGAAAGACCCCCGAAGAACTGCGCAGCCACCGCTGGTATGGCGTGAACGACCTGCGCTCGTTCGGCCATCGCTCGCGCACCGCGCAGATGGGCTATAGCCGCGCGGAGTATGCGGGCAAGCCGGTGATCGCGATCCTCAACACGTGGAGCGAGATCAACCCGTGCCATACGCACTTCAAGCAGCGCGTGGAGGAGGTCAAGCGCGGCATCTGGCAGGCGGGGGGCTTCCCCATCGAGCTGCCGGTGCAGACGCTCTCCGAGCCGTTCCAGAAGCCCACCACGATGCTCTACCGCAATTTCCTCGCGATGGAAGCCGAAGAGACGCTGCGCTCGTATCCGGCCGATGGCGTGGTGCTGATGGGCGGCTGCGACAAGACCACGCCCGCGCTCCTGATGGGCGCGATCTCGATGGACCTCCCGACGATCTTCCTGCCCGCGGGCCCGATGCTCAACGGCAACTGGAACGGCGTGACGCTCGGCTCGGGCTCGGACACGTGGAAGTACTGGGCCGACCTGCGCGCGGGCAAGATCACCGAGGACGACTGGAAGGGCGTGGAAGGCGGCATCGCACGCTCGCCGGGCCACTGCATGACGATGGGCACGGCCTCGACGATGACGAGCGCGGCCGAAGCGCTCGGCTTCACGCTGCCGGGCTTCGCTTCGATTCCCGCGCCGGATTCGCGCCACGCGCAGATGTCGGCGAAGACGGGCATGCGCATCGTCGAGATGGTGTGGGAGGACCTCAAGCCCTCGGACATCATCACGCGCAAGTCGGTCGACAACGCCGTCACCACCTGCCTCGCGCTCTCGGGCTCGACCAACGCCATCGTGCACATGATCGCGCTCGCGCGCCGTGCGGGCGTCGACCTCACGCTCGCGCAGTACGACGAGATCGCGCGCCGCACGCCGGTGCTCGCGAACATCCGCCCGACCGGCAAGTACCTCATGGAGGACTTCTATTACGCGGGCGGCCTGCGCGCGATGCTCAAGGAGCTTGGCGACCTGATCGACGGCACGCAGATGACCGTGAACGGCAAGACGCTGGGCGAGAACATCGCCGATGCTCAGATCTATAGCGACGAAGTGATCTATCGCCGCGCGAAGCCACTGATGCCCGATACGGGACTCGCCGTGCTGCGCGGCAATCTCGCGCCCGATGGCGCGGTCATCAAGCCCGGTGCCGCCGAGAAGCGCCTGCACGTGCATACGGGCAAGGCCGTGGTGTTCAAGGACTATAACGACATGGCCGCGCGCATCGACAGCGAAGAGCTCGATTGCGACGAGAACAGCGTGATCGTGCTGCAGCACGCGGGCCCGATCGGCGCCCCGGGCATGCCCGAATGGGGCCAGCTGCCGATTCCGCAAAAGATCCTCAAGAAGGGCGTGCGCGACATGCTGCGCATTTCGGATGCGCGCATGAGCGGCACGAGCTACGGCGCGTGCGTGCTGCACGTGGCGCCTGAGTCGTTCATTGGCGGACCGCTCGCGCTGGTGCAAGACTGCGACATGATCGAGCTGAACGTGCCGGAGCGCCGCCTGAACGTGCTGATCTCCGATGAAGAGATGGCGCGCCGCAAGGCCGCGTGGGTGGCGCCCGAGCCGCGCTTCACGCGCGGTTATGGCGCGATGTACCAGATGCACGTGATGCAGGCCGACAAGGGCTGCGAGTTCGATTTCCTGCAACGCGACGGCGTTGCCGGATCGTGCGGCGGCGGTGGCGAGCCCGAGATTCACTAAGCGATTCACAGCGGGATCCACTACCGGTCGCGCAGGAGACGGGGTCCGGCATTGAAGGCGAGGGCGCGTTGCGGTTCACGACTGCGGCGCGCCCCGCGCGGCTCGACAGGGGAAACTCCGTATCAAGCATCAAGAGTAGTAGAAAACAAGCAAGACATCACAACGACTATATGCAGGAGTACAGATGAAGAAGACCATTCTCGCTTCCACGCTTGGACTCGCCGCACTGGGCGCGCACGCCCAGAGCAGCGTTACGCTGTATGGCATCGTCGATACGGGCATCGGCTATCAGAGCAGCTCGGCCGCACTCGGCAGCAACTCGGGCGGCCACTCGGTCGTCAAGATGGCCCAGGGCATCTGGGCCGGCTCGCGCTTCGGCCTGAAGGGCGCTGAAGACCTGGGCGGCGGCACGCGCGCGATCTTCCAGCTCGAAGAAGGCTTCAACTCGGCCAATGGCGCGCAATCGACCACGAACCTGATGTTCAGCCGCGCGGCTTACGTCGGCGTTGCGAATCAGCAATACGGCACGATCACGATGGGCCGCCAGTATGCGCCGTACTACTCGCTGCTCGCGCCGTACAGCCCGACCACCTGGCTCACCGGCGCCTATGGCGCGCATCCGGGCGATCTCGACTCGATGGACACGATCTACCGCATCAACAATGCGGTGGTCTATACCTCGCCGAATATCGCTGGCTTCACCGTGAGCGGCATGTATGCGCTCGGTGGCGTGCCGGGCAGCGTCGGTGCAGGGCAGACGTGGAGTGTCGCGGCGAACTATATTCGTGGCCCGGTCGGGCTCGCCGTGGGCTTCGAGCGCCTGAACAACTCGACGAGCGGCGGCGGCACGTGGGGGACGAATTCCACGGCCAACAGCAATGGCGAGCCGGGCGTTTCGGGCATCACGAACGGCTTCCAGACCGCGCAGGCACAACAGCGCCTCGCCGTGACGGGCGGCTACACATTTAATTCGCAGTGGGACATTTCGGCATCCTACTCGAATGTGCAATATGTCGCGGGAACCGGATCGAAGTTCTTCGACACGCAGATCTGGAACACGGGCGGCGTGGTCCTGCACTACAAGCCTCTGACCGCGCTCGACCTCGCGGCGGGCTACAGCTATACGCGCGCGACCAAGGCGAACGGCATCACCAGCGCGGCTTCGTATCAGCAGTTCAACCTCTCGCAGTACTACACGCTCTCGAAGCGCACCGGCCTGTACTTCGTCGAGGCATACCAGCGCGCGGGCGGCCAGACGCTCGGCACGAACGGCGCCGGCGACATCATCAATGCGACCGCCGACATCGGCGACGGCCAGAACAGCGCGCCGTCCTCGTCGCGCAGCCAGTTCGCGGGTGCGATCGGCATCGTCCACCGCTTCTGATTTTCACGCTTTCACACTCCGACGCAGTCTTTGCGGCGGCGCCATTGCGGCGCCGCCGCTCTTTTTTGTGCGTATGCACCGTTGTGCGCGGGAGGGGGGCGAGACGGCGGCGCCAGGTGCGTTCGGCAAGGCTGCGCTATCATGCACTCCGATTTTCAAGATAAAACCGGACGGACGCGTGTGGACAGCTAGCGCGTGGATCGCCGCCCAATCACGCTCCAGACCTTTTCAATGTTCGACTTCCACCTTTCCGGGGGCGTCCTGCTCCCGCACATGCAGGCGCTCGACGTGCTGCAACTCTGCGGCATTGCCATTGCGCTCGTGCTTGGCGGCATGGTGAAGGGGGTGACCGGCATAGGCGTGCCGCTCGTCGCCATGCCGATCCTCACGCACTTCCTGCCCGTGCAGCAGGCCGTCCTGCTGCTTTCGATGCCGATCATCCTCGGCAACATTCCGCAGGCGCTCGAAGGCGGCGAGCTGTGGAAGACGGTCAAGCACATTGCCGCGCCGCTGATCGGCACCGTGATCGGCAATATCGTGGGCGTGGCCGTGCTGATCCGGCTCGAGCCGCATCACGCGCTGGCCGCTTCGGGTGTCACGCTGATCGTGGCCGCCGCGCTGATGCTCGCCTCGCCGCGGGTCAAGCTGGCTCCCGGGCTCGTCAAGCCGGTGGGTTTCGCGCTCGGCTTCGGTGCGGCGCTCATGGAGAGCATTGCCTCGGTGCCCGGACCGCTGCTCGCGATGTATCTGATCGCCACGGGCGCAACGGGCCGCGTGTTCACGAAGCAGATCGCGATCATCCTGGTGGTGTCGGTGGTTACGCTCGTCACCACGTTCAGCGGCGGCGCACACGCGAGCGGCGCCGACCTCGCGATCTCGGCGGCGGCGAGCCTGCCGTCCATCGCGGGCATGTTCCTCATCCGGCCGTTGCGCGACAAACTGCATCCGCTGGCGTTCCGGATGATCGTGCTCGTGTGTGTGCTGGCGGCGGCGGTGCAGATGATCATCAAATCGGGCGTGCTGTAACGCGGTGTGCGTGGAAGAAGAAAAAAAGCGCCCGTTTGGGCGCTTTTTTGTATGCGTCGCGAGGAAATCTCGCAAGGCGCTCAGGCAAAAGCGGCTGTCACGCCTGTTTGCCGCGCTTCTCCACCGGCGTGAAATCGATGCTCGCGAAACTTCCGCCCTGATAGCGCTGCGCCACCGCATCGAGCGGATTCTCTTTGGCGAGAATCTCAGCCGAGTAGTCTTCGGCATTCTGCTGCGGCTTGAAACCGAGGCGTACGGCGTCGTCATTCGCGCCGCTTTGGACCCAATAGCTGCGCGTATTGTTCGACACGCCCCACACGACCGCGAAGCCGATCGATTCCACGTTGATCACGCGATCGACGAGATGGAACAGATCCTCGTGGCCGAACCAGGTGCTCAGATGACGAAACTCCGTGGGCTTCGGCAGGCAACTACCGATACGCACGTTCACGGTCTCGATGCCATGCTTGTCCCAGTAGAGTCGCGCGAGCGATTCGCCCCACGCCTTGCTGAGCCCATAGAAGCCGTCGGGGCGAAATGCGCAATCGAGCGTGAGCTTGTCTTCCACCGGATACATGCCGATCGCGTGATTCGAGCTTGCGAACAGGATGCGCTTCGTGCCGTGGCGGCGCGCGCCTTCGTAGATCTCGACGAGCCCGCGCAGGTTGTTCTCGATGATCTCGGGCAGCGGACGCTCGACGCTCGTGCCGGCCATATGGATCAGCACGTCGACGCCTTCGAGCAGACGGTCGACCACTGCGGGGTCGCGCAGATCGCCATGCATGACATCTTCGCCGGCAACGAGCGGTTCGAGCGGCTTCGAGCCGGCCGCCGAGCGCAGGTTCACGCCGCGTTCTAACAGACCCTTGCGCAACACGGTGCCGAGCTGGCCGGCCGCGCCGGACAATGCAACTTTCTTCACAGTGGGGTTACCTCACATAAAAACGCCGAAAGCCGGCGCCCGCGTTTTCACTGGGCGCCGGCCGATGAACGGGTCAGGCTTTCAAGTTCTGCGCCGGCTGGAGCGCGGCGCCCACCGCCTGGTTCTGCTCGTTGTCCTTGTGCTGATTCGAGATCAGCCGCCAGGCCACGATCGCGCCAATCATGTCGAACAGCATCAGGCACACGAACAAGGGGTTATAGCCGATCGTGCTCGCCAGTGCACCGACGATGAGCGAGAACACTGTCGCGCCGAGATAGCCGAACATGCCCGAGAGGCCCGTGGCTGTGGCGACTTCGTGCTGGCCGAAGACGTCGGAGGCGAGCGTGAACAGGGCGCCCGAAATGGTCTGGTGCGCGAAGGTGCCCACGCAGAACAGCGCGATGGCGGCATAGGGGCTCGCGACGAGGCCCACGCAGGCCGGACCCACCATCAGCAGCGCGCCGGTCGTGATGACGAGCTTGCGCGACGTGATGAGCGAGCAGCCGAACCAGCGTATGAACAGCGGCGCAAGGTAGCCGCCAACGAGGCAGCCGAGGTCGGCGGCGAGGAACGGCATCCACGCGAACAGCGCGATTTCCTTCAGGTTCATGTGGCGCACGGTGACCATGTAGAGCGGAATCCACGCGCCGAAGGTCTGCCATGCCGGCTCGGCGAGCATGCGCGGGATGCCGATGCCCCAGAAGCGGCGCTGCTTGAGCACTTCCTTCCACGACGGGCGCTTGCCCGCGGTGCTCTGTTGCGACGCGTCCTGGCCTGCGCGGATGTACTCGGCCTCCTCCTGCGAGAGCATCGAGTGTTCGGCCGGCGTGCGGAAAAACACGAGCCACAGGGCCACCCAGATCAACGCGACGCCGCCGGTCAGCACGAATGCGAATTGCCAGTTGTACTTAAGAATGCACCAGACCACGAGCGGCGGGGCAATCATCGCGCCAATCGAGGTGCCGGTGTTCAGCCAGCCGGTCGCGACCGAGCGCTCCTTGGCCGGAAACCACTGGCTGATCGCCTTCATGCCGGCCGGGAAGATCGCGGCTTCGCTCATGCCGAGCAGGCCGCGGAAGAACGCGAGCGCGGGCCAGCTGGAGGCGAGGCCGTGCAGCATGTTGGCGACGGCCCAGCCGAACGCGAAGATGGCGAAGCCGATCTTCACGCCCACGGAGTCGAGCACGAAGCCGGCGATCGGCTGCGCGATTGCATAGCAGGCCTGGAAGGCGGTGACCACGTACGAGTACTGCTGCGTGGACATGTGGAGCGTTTCGGTGAGCGTGGGCGCGGCCACGGAAAGCGAACTGCGCGCGAGATAGTTGAAAATCGTGCCGATCATGATGAGGCCGATGATCCACCACCGAAGTCCCTTGATAGTCTTTCGTTGCACTGCTCGTCTCCTGTGCGCCCATCATTCGTCAGCCGGCGCTTTGTCTGGCCGGGACGGATCCGTATCGGGCCCGTCATGTAAGACATCATTCTATTTGCGCGAAAGTTGTAAAGCAAATATTGTCGCGATGGGGATTTCCCTGGCGTATTGCATATTGCCCCGACGCGGGGCCTTTCCTCGAGCCTTGATGGGCGGGGCTGCGCAAGGCCTGGCGCGTTCACGTCACCTGGGCGGGTTGGGTTGTCGGATGACTGGCCCGCAACCGGGAGCAATCGAGACGCACCGGGCTGGTTGACAATTTTCTTGTTGTATTACAACAATGCCGGCATAGCGCTCGACAGACATCGAGCCGCCCGCCTGCGCGTCCCCCGCGCCCCCAAAAATGGACGAGACACGATGAATTCATCTGCCATTGCCGTCAGCGAACAAGCCCTCGAACAACTGCGCCATGTTTCCACCGCGACGCTGACCACCCAGCTCTTCAAGCACGGACTGCGCAACGTCTTCGTGCAGGGCGTGAAGCCGCTCGCGGCCCCGGCGCCCGGCGCCCCCAATCTCGTCGGCCCGGCCTTCACGATGCGCAACATCCCGGCTCGCGAAGACCTCGATCAACTGAGCGCGTTCCAGAACCCCGAGCATCCGCAGCGCAAGGGCGTCGAGACCGTGCCGGCCGGCGCCGTCCTCGTGCAGGACTGCCGCGGCGTGACCGACGCTGCGTCGATGGGCTCGATCCTCGCCACGCGCCTGCGCGTGCGCGGCGTGGCGGGCATGGTGTCGGACGGCCCCGTGCGCGACAGCGCGACGATTGCCGCGCTGGGCCTGCCGGTCTTCTGCGCGGGCGCCTCGGCGCCGCTCAATTTGTGCCGGCACCACACGGTCGATCTGAACGTGCCCATCGGTTGCGGCGGCGTGGCCGTCTATCCGGGCGACATCATCGTCGGCGACGCCGACGGCGTGGTCGTGATTCCGCGCCATCTGGCCGAAACGGTGGCGCAGGCGGCGTGCGAGCAGGAGGAGCTCGAGCACTTCATCACCGGGCGGATCGAGGCGGGCGCGGCGCTACCCGGCACCTATCCGCCGAACGAGGCGACGCTGGCCGCCTACGCCGAATGGAAGAAAGCGCGCGCTTGAGCGCGTAGCTGAACGTACAGCGAGCCGCGAGGCCGCGCCGAAATTTTTCTCTTTATCCGATACGAAATGGCGAAGTTTCAGGATCAGGACGTCATCGAAATCGTGCGCGGCGGCTCGCGCCTGCTGGTTGCTCCGCAAGCCGGCGGGCGGCTGCTCTCGTGGCATCTGCACGGCGCGCCGATCATCCACTGGCCCGACGCGGCCGACTGGAGCCAGCCCGCGCTCGTGCGCGGCGGCAACCCGCTGCTGTTTCCTTTCATCGCACGCCATCGCGTGGACGGCCGCATCGGCTTATGGCGCGACGCGCAGGGCGTGGTGCGCGAAGTGCCCATGCATGGTTTCGCGCGAGAGTTGCCGTTCGAGGCGCAAGTCGATCCGCATGGCGACGGTGTCCGCATGACCTTGACCGATAGCGAGGCGACGCGCACGGGCTATCCATTCCGTTTCCGTTTCGAAGCCGTTTATCGACTCGTGGACGAAGCGACGCTCGAGGTCGAGCTGATCACGACGAATACGGCAGCGGCCAACGCAGCCGATACGCTCGAGGCCAGCATGCCGTATTACGCGGGTCATCATTTCTATTTCGCCCTGCCGCATACGCAGCGCGGCGCGGCGACCCTCGCGCTGCCGCGCAACGTGTACCGGCATCAACTGGCGGACGGCACAACGAGCGCGCCGGAGGCGGGCGCCGCGCGCTACAGATTCGACGACCCGCGGATCGTCGACCGGTTTCACTGTCTCGAAGGCGAGCCGGCGGGGCCGGTCCGCATCGAAATGCCTACGCTGCGGCGCGCTGTCGAAATCGATCTGCGCCGTCCCGGCTCGGTGCCCTGGTACGCCGTGACCTCGTGGACGCTCGCGCCCGACTCGGACTTCTATTGCGTGGAGCCATGGCTCGGCCTGCCCGATGCGATTCACAACGGTCTCGGCCTGCGCTGGCTGGAGCCGGGACAAACGGAGACGGCGTCGTTGCGCATCGGCGTGAGCGCGCTCGATTGAAGGGCGATTTTGAAGGGCGATCCGAGCCGGTTCGTGCGCACGGCGAGCCGCGCGGCAGGGCTGCTGCGCTCAACGCATGCGCCGTATGACTTACAATCTGTGACATACCTGACAACTCACCGCGTAGCACCTGACCATGGCTGAGCAGAAAGCGCCGAACATGCCGGCGCGGATTTACAGCGACATCCTGAACCGCATCATCGAAGGCGAATACAAGGAAGGGGAGCGGCTGCCGACCGAGCACATGCTCGCGGAACGCTTCGCGACCTCGCGTCCCACCGTGCGCGAAGCGCTCGCGCAATTGCGTGCGGATGGCATCATCGCCACGCGCCACGGCTCGGGAACGACAGTCATGCGCCGGCCCGACCCGGACGTGCGCCGCTTCGCGCCGCTCGAAACGTTGTCGGACATTCGGCGCTGCTACGAGTACCGCGTGGTCGTCGAATCGGGCGCGGCGGCGCTCGCCGCGCAGAAGGCCGACGACGACGATATCGCAGCGATCCGCCGCGAATGGGACAACCTCCAGACCATCGTCGAAACTTCGGGCATTGGCGCGAAGGACGACTTCGCGTTTCATATGGCCGTCGCCCGCGCTTCGAAGAATCAGTTCTTCATCACCGCGCTCTCGGGCATCCAGGAGCAGATGGTGTTCAGCATGAATCTGTCGCGCAATCTCTCGCTCGTGAAGTCCATCGAGCGGCAGCGCATCGTGCAGCAGGAGCACCTCGAAGTGCTGGAAGCCATCCAGGCGCGCGACGTGCCACGCGCCTCGCAGGCCATGCGCGACCATCTCGAACATGCGGTGAGCCGCATGTTCGGCTCCTGATGCACTGAAGGCGGGCCGGACCGGCGGCGCGGCTGGGTTCGCGCCGCGTACAACGATCCTGTCGCGCGGCTTGCGCTTCGAACGATTTTTGCGGCGTATTTCCGAAGGGAAACACCATGGGTTCGATTCGGCGGCGCGGCCCCGCGCCTTGGCGTTTGCTCAGAGCCAGACTGCTCGCCACCCTGACCGGGATGCTGGCCACCGCATTGCTGGCCGCTCCGGCTAGTGCGCGTCATGCCCCCGGAGCGGACTCGCGCACGGTCGCGTCCATTGCAGCTGGCCGCATGCCGATCGACACCGCGCAGGGCCACGGCGAGTTTGCGCTCGACATCAGCAGGGACTGGAGCGTGCCGCAGCCGGACATCGTGCGAGCGGTGATCGTGCTGCACGGCCGCTTGCGCAACGCCGACGACTATTACCGCACCGCGCAGCACGCACGCGCATTGGCCGAAGCGGCGGGCGTGGATCCCGCCGGCACCTTGCTGATTGCCCCGCAGTTTCTTTCGACCGCCGACACGCGGACCCACGCTGCGCCGCCCGATCTCCTGAGCTGGGAGGGCAACGCGTGGATGGGCGGGGCCGATGCCGCGACGGGCACGCCGGTGAGCGCCTATGCGGTGCTCGATGCGATCGCGCGCCGCCTCGCCGACAAACAGCGTTTCCCTAATCTGAAGACGATCGTGTTTGCGGGCCACTCGGGCGGTGCGCAGGTGCTGCAACGCTATGCGATCGCATCGGAAACACCGGAGTCGCTTGCGCAAGCGGGCATCGCCGTGCGTTTCGTGGTGGCGAGCCCGTCGTCGTATGCCTATTTCGACGCGCTGCGGCCCGGTGCGGATGGCGCGCCTGCCCGCTTCGACGCTGGCCGCTGCCCCGGCTTCGATACCTGGAAATACGGCATGGAGGCGCGCCCCGTCTTCATGCTCGGGCACACGCCCGAGCAGCTCGAAGCGCGCTACGCACAGCGGCGCATCGTCTATCTCGTGGGCGGTGCGGACGACGATCCCGCCTCGGCTTCACTCGACAAGACTTGCGCGGCTGAGGCGCAAGGGCCGCAGCGCCTGGCGCGGGCGCAAGGATTCTTTCGCTACATGCAGACGCGTCATCCGGTGGAGTTGAATCAAGAGTTTCACATCGTGCCCGGCGTGGGCCATGACGGCGCGCGCATGCTGACTTCGCCCTGTGCGATGAAGACGATGTTCGATGTGGGAAGCTGCAGCGGGTGAGCGAAGCGAAAGCGCGAAATGAAAGCACGAAAAGAAAAAGCGGGCTCCGCTACGCGCGGATCCCGCTTTCTGGCAGACCGAGACGCCCGTCCGGGCGCCCGGTCGACAACGCCGAAGGGCGTTGGCCTGACTTGTTACGCTGCTTGCTTCGCGCCACGCGCGGCTTGAGCGGCAGCCTTCGACGCAGCCTTGGTGACCGCTTCGAAGTTGCTTTCGGCCATTTCGGCGGCTTGCTTGGCGGCCTTGTTCACCGACTCGTAGGCGCCTTGCGCAGCCGTGATCGCCGACTTGAATGCCGCGACGGCCGTTTCCGAGCCAGCGGGTGCGTTCTTCGCTGCGTTGTCGATCAGCGATTGCACGGCTTGTTGCTGCTGCTCGAACTGGCTTTGTGCGGCTTGCGCGAAATCCGTGTGCGCGGCCGAGACGATCGCGTAGACGTTGCGGCCATAGGCCAGTGCCTTCTCGGCGGCCGGCTGGGCGAAGCCTGCCTGCAGGGCGAAGAAGCCTTGCGGATCCTTTGCCGAGAGCGTGCGCTGGGCATGTTCCTGGCCTTCGGCGATGGCGGCGCGGGCCGTTTCGATGTTCAGCTCGGCGAGCTTGACGGCGCCTTCGAACGCCTTGTTCGTGAGACCGAAGAGCGCTTCGAGACCGGCTTTCTGGGTTGCGGCGAATTGTTCGGGGGTAGGCAGAGTCATGTCGTCGTTCCTGATGGTGGACCGTTACGCGTCGGTTCCGTTACGAAAAAAAGAAAACTTTCTGTCGATCACCGGTTCGCGTATTGGTGCGATGCAGCAATCGACTTCATGATATCTCAAAAGAAAGTCGTGTCAAGAGAATTTTTGTGCGCTGCATCAATTCAGTAAGCACTTGATTCGCATCGGGAAATCGAGATAGGGCGAAGGCTTCCTGAAAGCGTCTTGCAGTGCACCGGATTTCCTATGCGAAACGCATGAATCGCGCGCGCGGAGTTCCGGCTTTTTTCACGCCTGCGTGCGTCTCCGGCTGGCTTCTGCGCAGCGCGAGGCGAGGGCGCATAATGCGCGGATCGCCGTTCGGGCACCGCCTGCCGTCATGCCGGTGGCATACCGAGGCATGCGCGTGCGCTGCGGTCCGTGCAGTCCTTGTTGCGCAAGGGAATAAATCTGCCGCGCGGCGCGTTATTCCAAACTGAAACGTTACTGCACGCTCACGTGAAAACTCCCCTTTCCGCTAAACCCGGTTTCGAGACGATGGCCACCGCGCAGAAGTACACGCGTGTCGCGGTGCTATTGCACTGGGCGATCGCCTTGCTGATCCTCGCCAATGTCGCGCTCGGCCTGACTGCCGCGCTGTTGCCCGACGGCACGCTTTCCGACGAGTCGATTCGTTTCGTCATCGACACGCACAAATCCATCGGCATTACCGTGCTGGGCCTCGCGATCCTGCGCGTGCTATGGCGCCTCACGCACCGGCCGCCGCCGCTGCCCGCCGAGTTTCCGTCATGGGAGCGCACGGCGGCGCACGCCGCGCACATTGCGCTGTATGTCCTCATCTTCGCGATGCCGCTCTCCGGTTGGCTGCACGATTCGGCCTGGGTGGCCGCCGCTTCGCATCCGATGTATCTGTTCGGCCTGTTTCAGTGGCCGCGCATCGGCTTCATCATGAATCTCGATCCCGCAACCAAGAACCAGTTGCACGATCAATTCGGTGCGCTGCACACGGCGTGCAGCTACGCGCTGTACGGCGTGCTTGCGCTGCACGTCGCGGGCGCGCTGAAGCATCAATGGGTCGATCGTCATTCGGTGCTGCGCCGGATGATGCCGTGAACAACGAAAAAGGATTGTCTTGAACGACTCGCTTGACCAGGTGCTCGTACGCACGTCGCCGCGCCTCACGCCGGTGCGAACACCGTTTGCCAGCATTGCGATCCATCTAGGTGTCATGGTGCTCTGGGGGATCTTGTTTGCGCGCGCATTCTTTCTGCAAGGCGTGGTGGCGTGGTCGACCGGCATTGCCTATGTGATTTACGACACGGTACTGCTCGTATTCGTGGCCTGGCAGGCGCGTGTGCTGCTGCGTCCCGCCGGCCCGACGGCTACGACGGCTGCTTCGGCGTTGCCCGAAGCGCAGCCGACGCTCGGCGTGATCGTCGCCGCGCACAACGAAGCGGCTGTGCTGCCGATCACGCTCGACGCGCTGTTTGCGCAGACACGCGCCCCGCAGCAGATCGTGATCGCCGACGACGGCTCGAGCGACGGCACCGCAGCGCTGCTCGCAGGGCGTTACGGACTGTCTGATCCGGGCGAAGGGCGCCTGAGCCTGCCTTCGCCCGACTATCCGAGCCTGCGCTGGCTGAAGCTGCCGCACGGCGGCAAGGCGCGCGCATTGAACGCGGCGCTCGGCATGATGGAAACCGACGCGGTGATGACGGTCGATGCCGACACGCTGCTCGAACCTGACGCCTGCGCCGCAATGGCCGACGCGTTTGGCCGTGAGCCCGCGCTCGTGGCGGCGGCGGGACTGCTCACGCCGGTCTGCGGCACCTCGCCGAGCGGGCGCTTTTTTCAGTGGTTCCAGACTTACGAATACATTCGCAATTTCATCTCGCGTTTTGCCTGGATGCGCGCCGACAGTCTGCTGCTTGTCTCCGGGGCGTTCGCGGCGTTCCGGCGCGAAGCGGTGATGCAGGTGGGCGGCTTCGATCCGCATTGCCTTGTAGAGGATTACGAATTGATTCACCGTCTGCGGCGCCACTCCGCGCGCGAAGCGCTCGGCTGGGACGTGCGCGTGATCGGTGCCGCCCGCGCGCGCACCGACGCGCCGGGCACGCTCGCCAGTTTCCTGCGGCAGCGCCGCCGCTGGTTCGCGGGCTTTTTGCAGACCCAGTACTGGTATCGCGACATGACCGGCAATCGCCGCTACGGCAAGCTCGGGCTCATGATGCTGCCGGTGAAGGCGTTCGACACCGTGCAGCCGATATACGGCCTCACGGCGTTCGCGCTGTTGCTCGGTTTCCTCTTCGACGGGCGCTTCGCGATCGTGCTGCCGGTGCTCGCGGTGATCGTCGGGAAGATCGCAATCGACCTCGCGTTCCATTTGTTTTCGGTGCACCTGTACCGGCGATGGAGCGGGGACCGTACGAGCTCCAGCTTCGGCATGGCGCTCCTCGCGGCAATCTTCGAGCCGTTCTCGTTCCAGCTGATGCGTCACGCCGGCGCCGCGCTCGGCTGGCTGCACTTCCTGCTCGGGCGTCGCAAGTGGGGCGTGCAGCAGCGCACCGGCCTCGGCGCCACCCGGGGGCGCGGGACGGCGGTCCAGTCGCGCTGAATGGCATTGCCGCTGCTCGCATGGGCGGCGATAGCCGGTGAATGATCAGATCTAATGCCGGATGGATCGGATCCATGCAGGACCATCGGCGCGCCGAAGATGCACTATGATGAGGCAAGCGGCAGTTCGGCGGCGCTTGTCGCCCGCGCGCAACGCGGTGGTGCATGGCGCCTTGCACCATTACGGCGCGCAATGCGCGGTCTGCGGATGGCATACGCCTTGCTTTTTTGCTCGTACCGCAGCGCGCCGCGCATGACGAGAAGCTCATGCGAGCAGGAAGCGTCGCTGCATCTACGCGCGAGAACGAGCCGATGCAAGTCCATGACGAAATGCGCGACGAGGGCGCGGTGCGCCCACACTACCAACGTTTCCAGCACTGGCTGGAGCGGCAGACCAGCGAGACCATGGCGCGCAAGCGTGCCGAAGCGGACCTGCTGTTCAGACGTGTCGGCATCACCTTCGCAGTCAATGGAGACCTGTCGGGAACCGAGCGGCTGATTCCCTTCGACCTGATTCCCCGGATCATTCCCGCCGACGAGTGGGCGCTGCTCGAGCGCGGCTTGCGCCAGCGTGTGCAGGCGCTGAACCTCTTTCTTCACGACGTCTATCACGAGCGCAACATCGTGCGCGCGGGCGTGATTCCTGCCGAGCAGGTCTACACCAACGCACAGTATCGGCCCGAGATGCAGGGCATCGATCTGCCGCTGGGTGTCTATGCGCATATCGCGGGGATCGACATCGTGCGCGATGGCCGCGACGGCGCGTTCTACGTGCTCGAAGACAATCTGCGCGTGCCCTCCGGCGTCTCTTACATGCTGGAAAACCGCAAGATGATGATGCGGCTCTTTCCCGAGCTGTTCGTCCAGCACAAGGTGGCGCCCGTCGCGCATTACCCCGACTTGCTGCTCGAGACGCTGCGCTCGTGCGCGCCCGATGGCGTGGACGATCCCGTCGTGGTGCTGCTCACGCCGGGCATGTACAACTCCGCGTATTTCGAACATACGTTTCTGGCCCAGGAAATGGGTGTCGAGCTTGTCGAGGGCAGCGATCTGTTCGTAGAGGATAACTATGTATTCATGAGAACGACGAAAGGGCCGCGGCGCGTGGACGTCATCTATCGCCGCCTGGACGACGACTTCCTCGACCCGCTCGCGTTTCGCGCGGACTCCGCGCTGGGCGTGCCGGGGCTGCTCACGGCGTATCGAGCCGGCCGTGTCGTGCTGGCAAACGCGATGGGAACGGGGGTCGCCGACGACAAGTCGATCTATCCCTACGTGCCGGACATGATTGCGTTCTACCTCGGAGAAAAGCCCATTCTCAACAACGTGCCGACCTGGCAATGCCGGCGGCCCGAAGACCTTGCCTGGACACTCGATCGCCTGCCCGAGCTCGTCGTGAAAGAAGTGCACGGGGCGGGCGGCTACGGCATGCTGGTCGGCCCGGCTTCGACACGCGAGGAAATCGAGGCGTTTCGCGCGCGGCTGCTGGCCCGTCCGGCCAATTACATTGCGCAGCCCACGCTGTCGCTTTCCGCTTGCCCAACCTTCGTGGAAGCCGGCATCGCGCCGCGCCACATCGATCTGCGTCCATTTGTGCTGTCGGGCAAGAAGATTCAGCTCGCGGCGGGCGGGCTCACGCGCGTCGCGCTCAACGAAGGATCGCTGGTCGTGAATTCGTCGCAGGGCGGCGGCACGAAAGATACCTGGGTGCTCGAATGAGCGCACCCTGGACAACTACGAAAGCTGGAAACGAAGAGGAGCGACCATGCTGAGCCGTACCGCCGATCACCTGTTCTGGATGGCCCGCTATATGGAGCGCGCCGAGAATACCGCGCGCATGCTCGACATCAACTTGAAGGCGCTGCTGCTGCCCGGCAACGCCGACGACGAGACGCGCACCCATCGCGCGGTGCTGCGCATCTCCGAGCTCGATGCGGCCTTCGACACGCGCTACGACAAGACGACGCGCAGCAACGTACTGCACTTTCTCGTGGCGGACCCGACCAACCCTTCCAGCATCTATTCATGCCTTCAGGCGGCACGCGAGAATGCGCGCGCGGTGCGCGGCACGCTCACCACCGAGTGGTGGGAGACCGTCAACGACACGTGGCTGCAATTCGCCGGGCATCTGCGCGGGGACGAGCTCAACACGAACCCGGAGGCGCTGTTCGAGTGGGTGAAATTCCGCTCGCATCTTTCTCGCGGCGTTCGGGTGGGCACCGCACTGCAGGACGACGCGCTGTACTTCACGCAGCTCGGCACCTTCCTCGAACGGGCGGACAACACGGCACGCATTCTGGACGTGCGCTTCGTGGAGGTCGACCGGCCGGATTCCCGCTCCGCCGCGCGACAGCTCGAGGATTTCTACTACTGGACCTCGATCCTGAGCTCAGTGTCCGCGCTCGAGATCTACCGCAAGGTGTATCGCGATGTGGTGACGCCCGCGCGCGTGGTCGAGCTGCTGATTCTCAACCAGCAGATGCCGCGATCGCTGCTCGCCTCGATGGAGGGCGTCTGTGCGAATCTCGCGTTGCTGCGCACCGATGCGTCGCGCGAGGTCGAGCGTGCGGCCGGCAAGCTGCGCGCAGAACTTCTTTATTCGGACCTCCGGCAGATATTTTCGGTGGGCGTGCATACCTTCCTCACACAGTTCCTTGTGCGCGTCTACGAGCTCGGCAATCAGGTGGCGCGTACCTATCTGATGCTGCCAGTCGGCTAGCGTAAATATGCATAGTTCGATATCCCGATCGTTTCGTTGAAGGACATTCGCCATGCAGCTCGCAATTCGCCACGACACCGTGTACCGCTACGCAGCGCCGGTGCATTACTCGATCCAGCAACTGCGCCTCGCGCCGCTCACGACGCCCGCGCAGATCGTCACACAATGGCATGTGGATGCGCCCGGCAAGCTCGAAACGAGCCGCGACGCATACGGCAATGCACTCATGACGCTGGTGATATCGCGCCAGCACAAGGAGATCCGTCTGCGGGTGCGCGGGGAAGTGGAGACCATCCCGCTCGCCGACGGTCGCTTGCCGGAAGGCGAGGGGCCGATCCCCACGCATCACTTCACCCTGGCCACGCGCCTCACGGAGGCGGACGAGGCGCTCACGGAGTTCGCGCACAGCCTTGCGCCGCTCGACGACGCGGCCGCGATTCTCGACGCCGCGGCGCGCATCACGCAGCGCGTGCAGTACGAGTCCGGCGTGACCGACGTGGCGCACACGGCCGCCGACGTGTTCGCACTGGGCCGCGGCGTCTGCCAGGATCACGCGCATGTGATGCTGGCGTTGTGCCGCGCGCGCGGCGTGCCGGCGCGTTATGTGAGCGGCTACTTCGATCCTGGCGATGTGCAGGAGATGGCGAGTCACGCGTGGGTCGACGTCTGGATCGACAACGGCTGGGTCACCGTGGACGTGACGCACGCCTGTTTCGCAAGCGAGAAATATTGCCGGATCGCGGTGGGCCGCGATTACGAGGCGGCGGCGCCGGTGCGTGGCCGGCGCATTGGCGGCTCGAGCGAAACGCTCGACGTCAGCGTGAAGGTTAGCGCGCAAAGCGCCCAGCAATAGTTTTCCCGCTATCACAAAGGGAACAGTACCGGTTTCGCATGCGCACTGCTGGCGTTGCGCATGCGAGAATCGGTGCTTCACGACCCGAGGCGAAGGACGATCATGACCTACTGCGTGGCGATGGCGGTGGAGGAGGGACTCGTTTTCCTTTCGGATACACGCACCAATGCGGGCGTTGATCACATCAGCACATCGCGCAAGATGGCGGTGTTCGAGGAGCCCGGCGAGCGCGTGCTGGTGCTGCTCGTGGCCGGCAATCTCGCGATCACCCAGGCCACGCTCCAGGAGCTCACCGAGCAGCAGGATCCCGCCCGGCCCACGCTCTGGAACGCGCCGAGCATGGTGGAGGCCGCGCGCATCGTGGGCGAGGCGGTGCGGGAAGTGCATCGGCGCGACGCCGAGGCGCTCAAGCGTTTCAACGTCGAATTCAACTGCAGCTTCATTCTGGGCGGCCAGATGCGCGGGCAGCCCATGCGCCTCTTCCAGATCTACGCGGCCGGCAATTTCATCGAGACCTCGAGCGTCAATCCGTATTTCCAGATCGGCGAATCGAAATATGGCAAGCCGATCATCGACCGCGTGCTCACGCCGCGCACGCCGCTTGGCGAGGCCGCGAAATGCGCGCTCATCTCGATGGATTCGACGCTGCGCTCCAACCTGTCGGTGGGCCTGCCGCTCGACCTGATCGTGTATGAACGCGACACGCTGCGCGTGACGCGCTATGCCTCGCTCGACCATTCGAACGATTATTTCCAGATGCTGCACTCGACATGGGGCGAACGCTTGCGTCAGGTGTTCGGCGAGATTCCCGATCCGCTGTGGACCGACAACGGCAACGCGCCGCGCCATGAGCGCGCGGATTTTCCGGCGGCGCCCCATGCGCCGCACGCAAGCCCGAGCGACGAACTGCGTCCCACGCAGACGCTCGCGCAAGGGCCGCAGCCGACGATACCGCCGCGCAACGCCTGAGCGCGGTATCCTCCTGCGAGGCGCGCATGGTGCGTTTCTCGACCGGACAGGAGGCAGGCCGATGAAGCATGACGATTCGAAGGCAGCAAACGAGGGCAACGAGCACGAGCTCGATGCACATGGCGGCCCCAATCATGACGGTCCGCACGATCCTGCCCGCCGCCGCGTGCTGGGCGGGCTCGCAGCGGTTGGCGTGGGCCTCGCGCTCGGCGGCTGCGAGTCGCCCGGGCAAACGGTGGGCGCGGCACCGCGCAGTGCCGGCGATACGCGCCTCGACGCGGCGCTGCGCGATCAGGTGCGCCACATCGTCGTGATCTACGCGGAGAACCGCAGCTTCGTCAACCTCTACGGCAATTTCCCGGGTGTGCAAACGCCGCTCTCGGGCGTGTCCGCCCAGCGCTACACGCAATTCGACCGCGACGGCAAGACCCCGCTCGCGCAATTGCCGAAGATCTGGGGCGGCCTGGTCCCGCAGGCGCAGGAGCTCGACGGCAAACGCTACATGATCGGCGAGCAGGCCATCACCGGCCTGGAGAACCGGCCGTTTCGCATCGTAGACGCGCATGGCCATCCGTTGCCGAACGGAATCATCACGCGCGACCTCGTCCATCGCTTCTACCAGAACCAGATGCAGATCAACGCGGGCCGCAACGACCAGTTCGCCGCGTGGGGCGATTCGGGCGGTCTCGTGATGGGCTATTACGAGAACTCCGCCGATACGCTTCGGCTCTGGCAGCTCGCGCAGCAATACACGCTTTGCGACAACTTTTTCATGGCGGCGTTCGGCGGCTCCTGGCTGAACCACATCTACCTGATTTCCGCGCAAGCGCCGTACTATCCCGACATTCAGTCGAGCCCCGCGAAGCACCTCGTCTCCGTGGTCGAAGGCGACGATCCGCTCGGCACACGCTTGAAGCTCGCGCCCAATTGCCCGCCTTCGGCGCTCGGCGGGCCGCCGAAGTTCGTGAACGACGGCCTTTTCACGCCCGACGGCTTTGCGGTCAACACGATGGCGCCGCCGTATCAGCCGAGCAGCGTGCGGCCCGCCGAGGACGGCAATCCCGCGTGGGCCGATCCCGCCAATCCGCGCGTGATGCCGCCGCAAACCTACGCGACGATCGGCGACCGGCTTTCGGCGAAGGGCGTCGACTGGGCCTGGTATAGCGGCGCCTGGCAGTACGCGCTCGACCACCGTGACACGGGTGCCGTGCCTGACTTCCAGTATCACCATCAGCCGTTCAATTACTTCGCCAGCTATGCGCCGGGCACGGCGGCGCGCGCGCGGCATCTGCGCGATGCGGGCCTCGGCGACGATCCGGCCACCAACCGCCTGCTCGCCGACATCGACGCGGGACGCCTGCCTGCCGTCACGTTCTACAAGCCGCAAGGCAACCTGAACATGCACGCGGGCTACGCCGACGTGGCGTCGGGCGACCGCCACATCGCCGCCGTGATCGAGCATCTGCAACGCAGCCCGCACTGGGCGAACACGGTGATCGTGATGACGCACGACGAGAACGGCGGCTGGTGGGACCCGGTCGCGCCGCCGCAGGGCGACCGCTGGGGGCCGGGCTCGCGCATCCCGGCGCTCGTGATCGCGCCGTTCGCGAAGAAGGGCTACGTGGATCACACGTTCTACGACACGAACTCGATCCTGCGCTTCATCAGCCGCGTGCACGGACTCGCGCCGCTCGACGGCGTGGCGTCCCGCGACCGCGCCTTCGCTTCGCGCGGGCAAACGCCGCCGGGCGATCTGGTGGGGGCGCTCGATCTGGCGTGATGGCGTGTCGATGGCGGTGCGGGCGCGAGAAAGTCAGATGCGAAACGCGCTCGCCGCCATCGCATGCCCCGAAGTCGATGACGGGTTGCTCATTGGAAACTCAGTTGCCGCTTCTGTGACTGAATCGATGAACTATCCGTCCGATCAATGAGTTGGCGCGATCCCCAGGCGGTTATCAACAGAGTTGTCCAGAAAATCTGTGGACAACTTTTTCGCGAAAAATGGGTGCATCCGACGTGGCTTTGGGGCGCTTTCTGTTTCGGATCAGGGGCTTAGCGTGAATGTCCCAAGGTTGCCCACAAGGCTGTGAACAAAATCTGTGGAGAACTTTGCCGCCGTTCCAACACCCTGCAAGCATCGGTTCTGTTTAGATTCAACAGGTTAGCTGCTTGGTCGATGGCTTTGCTCAGGACCGGCATCGGTCCAGTGCGTCGGTTTCGTGGGGAACGCGATAGGGTAGAACCGATCGATGGAGGTGCTGGAGATCCAGCACGGCATGTAGCGCTTTGCTGAAATGGGCAAGGGTATTGGCGCAGCGAGCGCGGAACATCCACAGCTTCCCTGGCTGGCCAGGCACTCACTGCCGTAATCGACATCGCATAGGCTGACGCAAAAGTCGCGCAGACGCGACGCAAGGCCTGCCAAGCGTCAGTTGAATACGCAAGTGGCGCTCGCGAATGCAAGGCAGCGCAGGCTTGAATAGCTTGCTGAATCGAATAGCGCGAGGATTGACTTGGCATTGAAACTGGGAACGCCAGGGCAAAAAGATTTGCGATGACGATATTTAATTATGGTCGTTATCCATGCGCAAGCTCAATGAATATGTGATCCAGGGTTTGTGAGGCGGGACCTTCCTGGTCAAGCTTCCACTCGGCGCAGGCACTGCTGGCATCACATCGACAGTTGCCGCGCAGGCGCCGGTCGAAGCGTCCATCTTTGCATCCGCGCATCATCAGGATTCCGATAACCTGTTCAAGTTGTAGAGCGGATCAGGTCTAAGGTGGGACCGGACGCGGGCCGCCCTTGGTTGGTGGAGACAATCGCCTATTCCAGCGTCCATAGTGTTAGCCTTCAACGAAAACAATCTTGAATCATGTGTGACGCCGCACTCGCCGCCTGGCGTGCAGGTCTTCTGCCCGATGCCGAAAAGCATTGCCGAGCGGCAATTTCCGCCTCACCCGAAAATGCTGTAGCGCACTATTTGGCGAGCCTGATTGCGTTCTCCGCTGGGCGGATCACCGATGCTGAAGCGTCCTTGCGTGACGCGCTCGCATACAGCACGAATGCCGGGGATGCGCTGGAATTCGCTTGTGCGTTGCTCAGGCAAGGCCGCATTGATGATGCGCGCATGACGCTTCGTCGTACGCTAGAGCTCGATCCGACGCGTGCGGCCGCTCACTTCTATATTTCCAATACATTTGGTCCCGAAGATGCTGACCAGGCGGAGGCGCATCTCCGGCAGGCAATCAAGCTTGCGCCTTCACTCGTGGAAGCACACAACAACCTCGGAAATCTGCTGCGCGCGACCTGCCCGGAGGAAGCACGAGCCGCATACGAACAAGCAATTGCATTGCGCCCCGACTTCGCGCGGGCCTGGTTCAATCTCGGCGTTCTGCTCGAGCAATCTGAACAAGAAGTAGCGGAAAACGCGCTGCGACGTGCAGTCGATCTGGATGCCGGCTTTGCGCCCGCATGGAATGCGTTAGGGCACCTGCTCTCAAATTCACGGCGACGCGAAGCTCAGGTCGCGCTTACGCGAGCTGTAGAGCTAGACCCTGGTTTTGCGGTAGCCTGGTCCAATCTCGCCCATGTGCTTTCAACCACAAGTCAGGCCGAAGCCGAGCGTGCTGCGCGCAAGGCCATTGCACTCGATCCGCGCCTTGCAAGCGCACACTACAATCTTGGCGCGTTGCTTTGCCATCAGCGCGTGGACGAAGCCGTCGAAATGCTAAAGCGAGCTGTGGCACTGAAGCCCGATCACGCAAACGCATGGCATCTGCTTGGGCATTTGCTATCGAAAAACGATCCAGCCGAAGCTTTGGTGGCGCTGCGCAGGGCGATCGACCTGAATCCTGAGCTTGCAACTGCGCACGCGGTCCTTGGCAATGTCTTCCTCGCCTTGGGGTGTGCAACGAGATCGATCCTTGCTTTGCGCACTTCGCTCGAGTGTGATCCGGGCAACATCGTAGCTCATGCGAACCTCGTCTTCACGCTTCCTTTCCAGACGGATGACCCCAAGGCAATCCTGGACGAGTGTAGCCGGTTTGTCGCACAACACGAGGCGCCTGTTCTTGCAATCGGGCGTACCGGTGACGAGTCGAATGATCGTACACCTGGCCGGCGCTTGCGCATCGGCTACGTTTCACCTGACTTCAATTCGCATTGTCAGTCGCTCTTCACGCTGCCGGTGTTGTCCCATCACGATCACGCGAACTTTGAAATCGTTTGCTACTCGAGCGTCAGGCAGCCGGATAGCACAACCGCAGCACTCAGGAACCTGGCCGATGTTTGGCGCGATGTTCACGCGTTTGACGATGAAACGCTCGCGCAACAGATTCATGTCGATCGCATCGATATACTCGTTGACTTAACCATGCACATGGAGGATTGCCGGCGCCTGTTGTTTGCGCGGCGCCCTGCGCCTGTACAGGTTGCCTGGCTCGCTTACCCTGGTACAACCGGTAGTCCCGCCATGGATTACCGTCTCTCGGACCCCTGGCTGGACCCTGAGGACGAGCCGGGTCGCGACGCATTGTATTCGGAACGAACCATTCGCTTGCCCCATGCATTCTGGTGCTATGACCCCCAGGTAGAGCACTTGGCTGTCAACGATCTGCCGGCTGCAAATGGCGCGCCGTTCACTTTCGGTTGCCTCAATAATCCGGCGAAGGTCAGTGACCACGCTTTGCGCCTTTGGGGCGCTGTTCTTGCCGCTGTGCCCGGGTCTCGTTTGCTGGTTTTGGCGCCTCGGGGCGTACATCACAATCATCTGATCGAGCGATACGGCGCAAACGGCATTGATCCTTCACGTGTGCTGCTCGTCGGCCGACAATCCCGTCGCGCCTATCTGGAAACCTATCATTGCATCGACGTCGCGCTTGACACTTTTCCGTGCAACGGTCATACGACCAGTTTGGATGCTTTCTGGATGGGTGTTCCTGTCATCACGCTAGCCGGGCGCTCAGCCATCAGTCGAGGTGGCAGGAGTATCGCCGGGAATCTTGGGATGCCAGAGCTCGCTGCGAGTTCCGACGGCGAATTTGTGCGTGCAGCCTGTGCACTTGCAGACGATTTAGCCCGTCTCTCCGCTTTGCGTGGCCTGTTAAGAGCGCGTCTGGAAGCATCGCCGCTAATGGATGCGCAACGATTCGCGGCAGATATCGAACGAGCATACCGGGCAATGTGGCAAGCGTACTGCGAAGGCCGGCGCGAGCGGGACGAGTAAGGGCTGTGCGACTCTGCTGCCATGTTGTCTGCAAATACTTGTCCAGAGAATCTGTAGACAACTTTTTCGCGCAAAATTTGTGCATTCGCCGTGGCTTTCGCGCACTTGCTGTTTCGGATCATGGACTTAGCGTGAATGTCCCAAGGTTGCCCACAAGGCTCTCAACAAAAACTGTGGACAAGCCCACCACCGCGTTTCGTATCCGCTGCGAATCTGCTGCATTCGGAAACGGCGTGCACAATCCGATACGCATCAGATACTTGCGACACTCGTCCCAAGGTTACGCACAGGCCTCTCAACAAAATCTGTGGATAGCGCACCCAGATGCTGACACGCCTTGCAAGCACCTTGCGCGACGCCCGGCTCGCGCCCGATAATCGGCTCGATACGCCCTGATCGTGACGCTTCGCGCGTTGCGGCTTTTCCTCCCCTTCAGCGTCGCGCCGTGCTCAAGAACTCGCGCCTTGTCGGTCTTCTGCGTATCCCCGGCTTTTTGCCGCTTGCCGCCGCCACCCTGATGCTGGGCGTGGCGATGTCGTTCACCGCGCCGTATCTGTCCTTGTTCGGCGTCGAGCGTGCCGGCATGACGCCGTTGCGGCTCGGCGTGTTCATGACCGTGATCGCGGCGAGCGGCGTGATCGCCAGCACAGCGGCCGGGCGCTGGAGCGACGCCACCGGCAAGCATCGCCCGCTGTTGCTCGCCTCGCTCTGTGCGGCCACGCTTGGCTATCTGTGCTTATGCATCGTGCGCGACTACCGCTTGCTGCTCGCGGTGGGCATCGCGTTCATTGGCGCGGGCGGCTGCGCGCTGTCGCTCGTGTTCTCGTTCAGCCGCGCGGCGTTGCCGGCCTCCGACGACGCCGAGCGCACCTTCGCGAGCGCCACGCTGCGCACGATTCTTTCGGCGGCATGGGTGTTCGGTCCGGCGGTTGGCGCGCTGGTGCTCGCGGCGACCGGCTTCTATGGGCTCTTCCTGTTCGCGGCAGCGAGCTTCGCTGCTTGCGGCACGATCGTCTGGCGCATGCGCGAGCCGCGCCTCGACGAGCACGCCACACAGCATCTGATGACGCGGCCCACGGCAGGAGAGGTTGCGCAGGAGCTTGCCGAGGAGGCGATAGCGCCTTACGAAGGCCAGCCGCTCACCCAGGCCGAAGTGCAGCCCGCGGTGAAGCAGCGCGTGCACGTCAGCGCGCCCGACGTCTCGCAGAGCGACATCATGCGCGCCGTGGTTGCGCTCACGCTCATCGGCCTTGCCGCCAACGCGACAATGATCGTGCTGCCGCTCTATATCGTGCACGGCCTGCAGGGCACGCGCATCGACGTCTCGATCATGCTCGGTCTCGGCGCCTTCATGGAGATTCCGATGATGCTCGCGCTCGGCGCGAAGGCGTCGCGCCTGAACAAGCTGCACTGGCTCGCCGCCTGTGCCGTTGTGCACGCGCTGTATTTCGTGTCGATGTCGGCGGCGCCCGGCGTGCACGCGCTCATTCCCATGCAGATCCTCAACGCCTTCGTGGTGGCCGTCACGTCGTGTCTGGGCATGACCTACGTGCAGGATCTGATGCCCGAATCGCCGGGGCGCGCCACGGCGCTGTTCTTCAACTCCGCGCGGCTGGGTTCGATCCTATCCGGCGTGCTCTCGGGCTTGCTCGTGCAGGCGTTGGGGTATCGCGGCACATTCCTGTTCTGCGCCGTGCTCGCGCTCTGCGCGCTCGTGCTGTTCGCCGTTCCAGGCGAGGTGTATCCGCAGATGGCGCACGCCGCGCGCCGCTATGTCAAGGAGCGGCGCGCCAGGCGAGAGTAGCACTGGAAGTGCATACGATTTGATCAGTCATCCAGATCAACTCAGGAGGACGAACGCACGCGCGGAATCGAAGCGCTCAGTGCATGTACGTGACGCGGCGCGCGCGGTGGCTCAACCGCAGTCCCGCGTCGAGCAGCGCGATGGCGAACCAGCGCGCCGTCTTGAGCGTGCCGCTCACGCTCGGCATCGGCAGCCAGTCGTTGAGCAGTTGCACGGCGGCCTCGCTGCGCGTCGACTGCAGCAGCGCGATCACCTGCAACAGTGAGCCTTCGTCCTTCGCCAGTTCGGACGCGCAGCGGCAGCGTGTGTCGAGCGGGCGGCACGAGGCGCGGCACAGGGTGGTCATCAGCAACGCGAACTGGTCGATGCCGTCCGCGGCCAGCCCGGCCTCGGCGAGCACGCCGCGCCAGCTCTCGGACCTGGCCGAGGCGTCGCAGCGCGGACGCAGCCAGGTGCGTACCGCGCGCAGCACGGTTTGCTCGGCGCTGTCCGGATGCTGGATGAAGGTCTCGTCGATCAGCGTGTCATTTCTCGCGAATGGGGCGGTCGGGGTCATAAAGCCTCCTGTCGTGTCGGGCGGCAAGGGCTCTATGGTGCTGCAAATCCGGATCAAATGCAAATGATTCTCATTCTCAAAATAAGCCAGGACCCGACCAGGACCATCCACGGCACCGCGATTCCGGCGGCACCGCGATCCCATGGCGCGCAAGAAAGGACTCTTCCAGGCAGACCGCTTAATTCGGGGGCCGGAAGGGGCTAAAGTGCCGGACATGCGTGTACCAGCGCCGCTGGCGCACCGTGAGAGTTCGCCCCGGCCTGCATAGGGCTGGGGCTTTTTTTTGCACCGCGCAAACGCGCGCGGAGCGGGGCTGGCGCGCTTCGAGGGGCCATACCTCGATGCATAAGTCATTGAACCGAAAGAAACAAGTAAGGTATTATTCGGGCCGCACGGCGCGACGTCATGTCGCTCCTGGGCTCGTCCTGGCGGTTGCGAGAGGCACTTTCGTGATCAAAAAAGATGTCTGCCGGGCAATTTGTTGTATTTCGCCTTAGTACAGTTTCAAATAAAAACAATGACTTGCATCAATTTTCGATTCGACCCGTGTTGTTGCGCTGCAAAAGTTCCGTATACCGATTACCCTCGTTAACCCTTGAACGTGTGTTGCATTTCGCCTCGTAGCTGACGAATCGATTACAGCCTGTCTGGTCCGATTTTCACCCCACGTCAATCTTTCAAGTTGCTTGCGTATCAGTCCGTGCGCTGACGAAGCTATTCGCTCCGCATTTTTGAGGTCCCGTTGAAATGCAATCCGTTCCATTCCTGAGTCTGGCGATCTGGATTCCCATCCTGTTCGGCGTGGCAGTGCTGCGCGTCGGGTCGGATCGTCATCCGCAGCGCGTACGCTGGCTGTCGTTGATCGGCGCCGTCGTTGGCCTGCTGTTGACCTTGCCGCTGATCACTGGTTTTGACAACCACGTTGCCGGCATGCAGTTCGTCGAATTCCGCAACTGGCTGCCCGACTTCGGCGTGGCCTGGCGTCTCGGGATCGATGGCATTTCGATGTGGCTCGTCGTGCTCACCGCGTTCACCACGCTCGTGATCGTGATCGCCTCGTGGGCCTCGATCACGGTGCGCGTCGCCCAGTACTTCGGCGCGTTCCTGATTCTCTCGGGCCTGATGGTCGGCACCTTCGCGGCCACCGACGGCATGCTCTTCTTCGTGTTCTTCGAAGCGACGCTGATCCCGCTGTACCTCTTGATCGGCACGTGGGGCCACGCACGCCGCAGCTACGCCGCGGTCAAGTTCTTCTTCTTCTCGCTGGCCGGCTCGCTGCTGATGCTGCTGTCGATGCTGTACCTCTACAGCCAGTCGCACACCTTCGACATGTCGGTCTGGCACAACGCCTCGCTCGGCTTCGTTCCGCAGATTCTCGTCTTCATCGGCTTCTTCGCGGCCTTCGCGGTCAAGGTGCCGATGTGGCCGTTCCACACCTGGCTGCCCGACGTCCACCTCGAGGCGCCCACCGGCGCGACCGTGCTGATGGCGATGCTCAAGCTCGGCGGCTACGGCTTCCTGCGCTTCACGCTGCCGATCACGCCTGACGCCGCACACTTCTTCGCACCGGTCATCATCACGCTCTCGCTCGTGGCCGTGGTGTACTCGAGCCTGCTCGCGCTCGCGCAGACCGACATGACCAAGCTGCTCGCGTACTCGACGGTGGCCCACATGGGCCTCGTGACGCTGGGCCTGTTCCTCTTCAACCAGATCGGCACCGAAGGCGCGATCGTGCAGATGATCTCGTACGGTTTCGTCTCGGGCGCGTTGCTGCTCTCGGTCGGCGTGCTGTTCGACCGCACGCATACGCGCACCATCTCGGCCTACGGCGGCGTCGTCAACGTGATGCCGCGCTACGCCACCTTCATGATGCTGTTCTGCATGGCCAACGTGGGCCTGCCGGGCACCTCGGGCTTCGTGGGCGAGTTCATGGTCATCATGGGCGCCGTTCGCGTGAACTTCTGGGTCGGCGCGATCGCCGCGACGACCGTCATTCTGAGCGCTGCGTACACCCTGTGGATGTACAAGCGCGTGATCTTTGGCGCTGTGGCGAACAAGAGCGTTGCGAAGCTGGCCGATCTCGGCCGCCGCGAAACGCTGATCTTCGCTTCGCTCGCAGCGCTGGTGCTGGCCGTGGGCCTCTATCCGAAGCCCATGACCGACGCGATCGAGCTCTCGGCGGCGAACCTCGTCACCCAGGCCGGCCGCACCAAGCAACCCGTCGAAGATGCCGCGCAAACGGAATCCGTGCGCGCGGCGGGTGCGGACGCTCGCACCGCTCAGCGCTCGCCGACGTAAAGCAAGTGATCGCTCAGTAAGGAATGACGGCGCACCTGCGCGCCGCCCCGCCGTGAGGCGGCGCGGCGCGCGAGTGCGTCCAGCAGTTTTCGAATTTTGAGATTCGAAAGAAGCCGCGGCGGATCGATGTCAAGTGCGAAGTAGGGCACGGCGTGCGTGTGTTCCCGAGGCGCGACAAACCTCGCGAACACATGCGACAAAGTGTCTCGATTCCGTTTTGACAAAGGTCATTTTCTGCATTCATTGATTGTCTTCGATCAAAGCGGCTGTATGATTCGGGCGCGCTTCCTTTGTCGCTTGTCAGGGGATGCGTCCGGAACTATTCAATGAATGAATTTCAGGCAAACGTGATGAAAAGAACGACCTTGCAAAGGTTACTGCTTCCCGTCAGTGCCGGATTGGCCATGTGTCTTTCCGGATGCAACTTGGAAGTCCTCGATCCCAAGGGCAGCGTGGGCATGGCGGAGAAGTCGCTGATCGCGACCTCCACCTGGGCCATGCTGATTGTGGTGATCCCTGTGATCGTCCTGACGCTGTGGTTCGCGTACCGCTATCGCGCGTCGAACCGCAACGCCACCTACGCGCCGAAGTGGTCGCACTCGACGGCCATCGAAATCGTCGTCTGGACTGTCCCGACGCTGATCATTCTGTTCCTCGGCGTGCTCACGTGGAAAACCACGCACGAGCTCGATCCCTACAAGCCGATTGAATCGAACGTCAAGCCGATCAACGTCGAAGTGGTCGCGCTGGACTGGAAGTGGCTCTTTATCTATCCGGACCTCGGCATTGCCACGGTGAACCAGCTGGCTGTGCCGGTCGGCACGCCGGTGAACTTCAGCATCACGTCGGACTCGGTGATGAACTCGTTCTTCATCCCGCAGCTTGGCACCCAGGTCTACGCGATGGCCGGCATGCAGACGCGCCTGCACCTGATCGCTGACGAAGCAGGCGACTACGCCGGTCTCTCGGCGAACTTCAGCGGCAAGGGCTTCTCGGACATGAAGTTCCGCACGATCGCAACGAACCAGCAAGACTTCGACGCATGGGTCCAGAAGGTCAAGGCGTCCTCGACGTCGCTTTCGATGGATCAATACGCGACGGTTGCGAAGCCGAGCGAGAAGGCTCCGGTTGAGTACTTCTCGACGGTCGACCCGAAGCTCTTCAACAACATCATTGCGAAGTACAACAACGGCCATGTCACGAACTTCAGTGACCCGTCGTGCGTGACCAAGGGGTAAACCAGGCATGTTCGGAAAACTTACACTGGATGCCATTCCATATCACGAGCCGATTATTCTCGGCACGATGATCGGCATGGCGCTCATCGGAGCATTCGTGCTCGGTGGCATCACTTACCTCGGTAAGTGGAAATATCTGTGGACGGAGTGGCTGACGAGCGTCGACCACAAGCGTCTGGGCGTGATGTACATCGTGCTCGCCCTCATCATGCTCGTGCGCGGCTTTGCCGACGCCATCATGATGCGTACCCAGCTCGCGCTCGCGTACAACGCGCCGGGCTACCTCCCGCCGCACCACTACGACCAGATCTTCACGGCGCACGGCGTGATCATGATTTTCTTCATGGCGATGGCCTTCATGGTCGGCCTGATGAACATCGTGGTGCCGCTGCAGATCGGTGCACGCGACGTCGCGTTCCCGTTCCTGAACTCGCTGTCGTTCTGGATGACCGCGGTCGGCGCAATCCTGCTGATGATCTCGCTCGTCGTGGGTGAGTTCGCGATGACCGGCTGGCTCGCGTATCCGCCGCTTTCGGAGCTTGCCTATAGTCCCGGGGTAGGGGTGGATTACTACCTGTGGGCGCTGCAGATCTCGGGTGTCGGCACGCTGCTGACCGGCGTGAACTTCTTCGTCACCATCATCAAGATGCGTGCCCCTGGCATGACGCTGATGAAGATGCCGGTGTTCACGTGGACGGCGCTGTGCACGAACGTGCTGATCATGGCCGCGTTCCCGGTCCTGACCGTCACGCTCGCGCTGCTCGGCCTCGACCGCTACCTGGGCATGCACTTCTTCACGAACGATGGCGGCGGTAACGCCATGCTGTACCTGAACCTGATCTGGGCCTGGGGTCACCCCGAGGTGTACATCCTGATCCTGCCGGCGTTCGGTATCTTCTCGGAAGTCGTTGCAACGTACGCCAAGAAGCCGCTGTTCGGCTACAAGGCCATGGTCTACGCGACCTGCGCGATCATGGTGCTGGCATTCGTCGTGTGGCTGCACCACTTCTTCACGATGGGCTCGGGCGCCGATGTGAACGCGTTCTTCGGTATCGCGACGATGGTCATCTCGATCCCGACGGGCGTGAAGATCTTCAACTGGCTGTTCACGATCTACCGCGGCCGCCTCGAGTTCAACTCGTCGGTGCTGTGGACGCTCGGCTTCATGGTCACCTTCACCATCGGCGGCATGACCGGCGTGATGATGGCGATCCCGGGCGCGGACTTCGTGCTGCACAACTCGCTGTTCCTGATTGCTCACTTCCACAACGTGATCATCGGCGGCGTGCTGTTCGGCTATCTCGCCGGCATGAACTACTGGTTCCCGAAGGCGTTCGGCTTCAAGCTCAACGAGAAGCTCGGCAAGCGTGCATTCTGGTTCTGGCTCACGGGCTTCTATGTCGCGTTCACGCCGCTGTACGTGCTCGGCTTCATGGGCGCAACCCGCCGTCTGAACCACTACGACAACCCGGCATGGCATCCGTGGATGATCATCGCCTGGTTCGGCGCCGTGCTCGTGCTGATCGGCATCGTGCACCAGTTCGCACAGCTGTATGTTTCGATCCGCGACCGCAACCTGCCGGAAAACCGCGACCTGACGGGCGATCCGTGGGGTGGCCGTACGCTGGAGTGGGCGATCTCGTCGCCGCCGCCGTCGTATAACTTCGCAGTCATCCCGCACGTGAGCGAGCTCGACGAGTTCGCGCACCTGAAGGAAACCGGCCGCGAGACCACGGACGTCGCGAACACGAAGTACACCGACATCCACATGCCCTCGAATACGAGCGCCGGTCTCTTCATCGGCATGTTCAGCCTCGTGCTGGGCTTCGCAGGCATCTGGCACATCTGGTGGCTCGCCATCGCTGGCTTCGTCGGCATTCTCGCGACGGCCATCGGCTACAGCTTCCAGAAGAACGAGGGCTACTACATCCCGGCCGCCAAGGTCCGGGCTGACGAAGAACTGCGCAACCGCGCACTGGTCAAGGCATTCGCTGACAAGCAACGCCGTGGCAAGGTTGAAGAAGCACTGGAGGCCAACTGATGTTGACGAATACAAGTGCGGCCGCACTCGCGGAGCACGATCACCACGATCACCCGCCGTCACACTCGGTGTTCGGCTTCTGGCTGTACCTGATGACGGACTGTATTCTGTTCGGCTCGCTGTTCGCAGTGTTCGCCGTGATGCAGAACCAGTTCGCAGGCGGCCCGACCGGCAAGGACCTGTTCGACATTCCGGGCGTCGCGATGGAAACGGCAGTGCTGCTGCTGTCGTCCATCACGTACGGCTTCGCGATGATCGGCGCGTACAAGAAGCGCACCGGCCAGGTGCTGTTCTGGCTGGCTGTCACGTTCCTGCTGGGCGCGACCTTCCTGTATTTCGAACTGCATGAATTCGCGCACCTGATCGAAGAAGGCGCGGGCCCGCAGCGCAGCGCATTCCTCTCGTCGTTCTTCACGCTGGTGGCCACCCACGGTCTGCACGTGACGATGGGCATGATCTGGATGATCGTCCTGATGGTGCAGACGCTGAAGGCGCCGGAAATCGGCGAGCGCGAAATCCGCCGCCTGTCGTGCCTGAGCCTCTTCTGGCACTTTCTGGACATCGTCTGGATCTGCGTGTTCTCCTTTGTTTACCTTGCGAGCGTGATCTAAATGAGTGCTCATTCCATCCACGAAGAAGAAAGCCACGGCAGCCTCGGCGGCTATCTGGCAGGTTTCGTCCTGGCGGTGGTGCTCACGGCCGCTTCGTTCTGGCTCGTGCTGCATGGCGGCTTCTCGCGCGAAACCGCGCTGCTCGGCCTGGCCGCGCTGGCTGTCGTGCAGATCCTCGTGCACCTCGTGTTCTTCCTGCACATGAACACGTCGTCGAGCCAGCGCTGGAACGTGACCGCGTTCACCTATACGGTGCTGACGGTGGCGATCATCGTCGGCGGCACGCTGTGGGTCATGCACAACGTCGGCATGAACATGATGTCGCGTTAATCGCTTGCCTCGTTTGCGTCCGGTGCCCGGCACCGGGCGCAATGGCAAGGAAACGCCGCCAGGGCTTCGGCCCGGCGGCGTTTTTCATTTTGGGCGCGGGATTTCGCTTCGGAAACTTCAGTCGCTGAAGCGCTGCCGCACGAGTTCCGCGACCGCCTTGCCGAGCTTGTGGTGCTGATCGGCTTCGTAGTGCACGCCGTCGGTGGGGCTGACTTTCACGATTTCTCCGGCGTCGAGAAACGCCGAGCCGTGTTTCACCGCCACGCGTTCGTAGAGCGGCGCGAGCAGGCGCGACCTGGCCGCGCCGCCCGTGAAGATTTCGCCGAGAAAACCCACTTCGTCGATCGGCGCTGGCGCCATCAACAGCACATGCGGCGTCGAGCCGCCCGGGCCCGCGCGGCAGGCCACGAGCGTTTCGAGCAGCACGTCGACCGAATTGGCGATGTCGGCGGGCGTGACGGAGAAACGCGCCTTGAGGTCGTTGGTGCCGAGCATGAGCACGACGACGTCCACAGGCAATTGACTCTCGAGGCACGGACGCAGATACGCGAGGCCGTTCTTGTGATGGCCCTCGATCGGGTCGTCGTGAACCGTCGTGCGCGCGGGCAGACCTTCCTCGATCACGTGCCACTCGCTGCCGAGCGCCGCGGCCAGCACGCCGGGCCAGCGGTCGGCGGGGCCAAAGCGCTCGAGCACGCCGGGCAGGTTGAGCGGCTTGGTGCCGTGGGTGTTGGAATCGCCGTAACAGAGCAGGGTGCGTGACGACATGACTGTCTCTCCGGTAATGGCACTACGCTAAACGTGAGATTACTAGACGACTGGTCTATTCGGCCGGTAACATGGCGACCCATGAACGCAGCGCCAGCCGTTGAAGTGCGGCAACACATCCTCGATACCGCCATGCCCATCCTGCTGGGCAAAGGCTTTTCGGCAGTCGGTCTCAACGAGATCCTGGCGGCCGCCGGCGTCCCCAAGGGGTCGTTCTATCACTATTTCGGCTCGAAGGAGGCGTTCGGCGAAGCCTTGCTGACGTCGTATTTCACCGAGTACGCAGAGCGCCTCGAAGCGCAGTTCGGGCGCCAGACGGATACACCGGCCATGCGGCTCATCGGGTACTTCGAGGAGTGGCGTACGCTGCAATGCGCGGACGGTCCTGACGGCAAGTGTCTCGCGGTGAAGCTGGGCGCGGAGGTGAGCGACCTCTCGGAGCCCATGCGCGCGGTCCTGCGCCGCGGCACCGACGAGATCGTCGAGCGTATCGCCGTTTGCATCGAGGAAGGCCGGGCCGATGGCTCGCTCGCGGGCGTGGGCGATGCCGCCGTGACGGCGGCGGTACTCTACCAACTGTGGCTGGGTGCAACGCTGATGGAAAAGATCCGCCGCGACCGCAGCCCGCTCGACGCTGCGATGGCGACCACGCGGCAAATGTTGAACCTGCCGCCCAGCGATTGATCGAACGCGAATCCAGGCCACGCAGCAACAGGCATGCAGCAGGAAATGCAGTGAACCGGCGCCCTTGAGCGGGCGCCATCCAGAAGGGCCGTTCGATGCGGCCCGTGAATAGACGACCGGTCTAATAGCGCGCATGCACTATGCCGCGCCGACCGGTTTCGCGGGGCGCGCGAGCGCCCGGACACCACCGAAAAGAGGAACGCCGATGAAGGTACTGATCGTTTTGACTTCGCACGAAGACCTCGGCAATACGGGCAAGAAGACCGGTTTCTGGCTGGAGGAATTCGCCGCGCCTTACTACGCGTTGCGCGACGCGGGTGCGCAGATCACGCTGGCTTCGCCCAAGGGCGGCCAGCCTCCGCTCGATCCGAAGAGCAGCGACCCCACGGCCCAGACCGATGCGACGCGCCGCTTCAATGCCGACGCCGCGGCGCGTGCAGAACTTTCCGATACGAAACGTCTCGCCGATGTGGACGCGAGCGCGTTCGACGCCGTGTTCTATCCTGGTGGCCACGGCCCGCTGTGGGATCTCGCGGAGGATCCTGTTTCGATCGCGCTGATCGAGAAGACGATTGCGGCGGGCAAGCCGGTCGCAGCCGTGTGTCATGCGCCGGGTGTGCTGCGTCACGTGAAGGGCGCGGACGGTCGGCCGCTGGTGGCGGGCAAGGCCGTCACCGGTTTTTCGAACAGTGAAGAAGCTGCCGTGCAACTGACCGACGTGGTGCCGTTCCTCGTCGAGGACATGCTGAAGGAAAGCGGCGGCAAGTACACGAAAGCCGCCGATTGGGCGCCGCACGTCGCGACCGACGGGCTGCTCATCACAGGGCAGAACCCGGCTTCGTCGGAACCTGTGGCCGAGGCGCTGCTCGCGGCGCTGCGCAGCAAGTGAGCCTGGGCGGGTTGCCGTCGGCGATCGACTGCTGGCGCGGCCCGTTGAGTCTCGAATCTTTCGACCGGACGCTCGGCGCGCGTGTCGTGTCCGGTTGCTTTGCTGCGCCGGTTCTCCAGTTTTGAGCCGGCGGTCTTGCGGCGAAGGCAGCGAGGCAATCGCTGCTTTCACCCGCTCCCGATCTTCATTTCTTATCGGCAACGCCAGGCGCGGCGCGCCTGGCGGCTTGCGTCCCTCCGTATCCACCACGAGACCAGAGTCGGCCACGCAAGCGGCCACTCTGGTCGACACAGGAGAGCAGTAGATGTCTGCATTGTTCGAACCGTTCAAGCTCAAGGGCGTGTCCCTGCGCAACCGCATCGCTGTGCCGCCGATGTGCCAGTACATGGCCGTCGACGGCATGGTCAACGACTGGCATCACGCCCACTACACGCAAATCGCGCGTGGCGGCGCGGGCCTCGTGATCGTCGAAGCCACGGCGGTGTCGCCGGAAGGCCGTATCACGCCGGGCTGCACGGGCATCTGGAACGACGAGCAGGCCAAGGCCTTTGCGCCGACGGTCGCAGCGATCAAGGCGGCCGGCGCGGTGCCGGGCATCCAGATCGCGCACGCGGGCCGCAAGGCGAGCGCGAACCGCCCGTGGGAGGGCGACGACCATATCGCCGAAGGCGACGCACGCGGCTGGCAGACGATCGCGCCGTCCGCGTTCGAGTTCGGCGCGCATCTGCCGAAAGTCCCGCGCGCGATGACGCTGGACGACATCGCGCGCGTGCGCGAGGATTTCGTCGCGGCGGCGAAGCGTGCGCTCGACGCCGGTTTCGAATGGCTCGAGCTGCACTTCGCGCATGGCTATCTGGGCCAGAGTTTCTTTTCGGAACATTCGAACCAGCGTACCGACGCCTATGGCGGCAACCTCGAAAACCGCAGCCGTTTCCTTCTGGAAACGCTGGCCGCCGTGCGCAAGGTCTGGCCGGCGCACCTGCCGTTGACCGCGCGCTTCGGCGTGATCGAATACGATGGCCGCGACGAGCAGACGCTTGCGGAATCGATCGAAGTGGCCAAGGGCTTCAAGCGTGAAGGGCTCGACATGCTGAGCGTGAGCGTGGGTTTCTCCACGCCGACCGCACAGGTTCCCTGGGCGCCGGCCTTCCTCGCGCCGATTGCGCAGAAGGTGCGCCGCGCCGCGGGTCTGCCGGTGTCGTCGGCATGGGGTATTGGCACGCCGGAACTGGCGGAACGTTCCGTGGCCTCGGAGCAACTGGATCTCGTGATGGTCGGCCGCGCGCATCTCGCGAATCCGCATTGGCCGTACTTCGCCGCACAGGCGTTGAAGGTCGAGCGCGCCGCATGGACGCTGCCCACACCTTACGCGCATTGGCTCGAGCGCTATAAGGCGGGTTGAGCAGGGCGATGGGCAATATTGCCCATCGGCAATTTCGTTGACGATAAGGACATATCGATGAGCATCTATCTCTTTGCGAGCATCACGCCGAAGCCCGAACACGTTGCCGAACTGGCGGCGGAATTGCGTCACATGGTGGAGCAGACGCGCAAGGAAGCGGGCAATCGCCGTTATGACCTGCTGCGTCGCGCAGACGGCGCGCCGGGTTTTTACCTCTACGAAACCTATGTGGACGAAGCGGCGGTGCAAGCGCATCGCGAGAGCGCGCATTACGTGGCGTTTCGCGGCAAGATTGGCGACTGGCTGGCCGAACCGGTCGACGTCAAGGTGCTGACGGGTGTGGATATCGCGGCGTAGGGCCGCGAGCGAGTCAAGCGTGAAAGTCGGACGCGTTTGATGCCGGGGCCGGGTGTTGTTACTCCCGGCCCCTTATGCACCCTGGTAGAGTGCCAGTGGGCTCAACTCGCGAAGTCCAGCACCACGCGGCCTTCGATTGCGCCGCGCTCCATGCGTGCGAAAACGTCGTTGATGTTTTCCAGCTTGTCGGTGCTGACGGTCGCCTTGACCTTGCCTTCCTGCGCGAACATCAGCGACTCCTCGAGATCGAGCCGCGTGCCGACGATCGAGCCGCGTACGGTCACGCCGCTTAGCACCATGTCGAAAATCGGCAACGGAAAGTCACCGGGCGGAAGGCCGTTGAGCGACACCGTGCCGCCACGCCGGACCATGCCGAGCGCCTGCGAAAACGCAATCGGCGAGACGGCGGTGACGAGCACGCCGTGCGCACCGCCGATTTCCTTCTTCAGATACGCAGCGGGATCGGTTGTTTTCGCGTTCACTGTCACGGTTGCACCCAACCGTTTCGCGAGCTCGAGTTTCGTATCGTCAACGTCGACTGCGGCGACGTTGAGGCCCATCGCGCGTGCGTATTGCACCGCCATGTGTCCGAGCCCGCCCACACCGGAAATGACCACCCAGTTGCCCGGCCGCGTGTCGGTCACCTTCAGGCCCTTGTAGACGGTGACGCCCGCGCAAAGCACCGGCGCAACATCGATGAAACTCACGTCCTTCGGCAATCGACCCACGTAGTTCGCGTCGGCCTTGGCATATTGCGCGAAGCCGCCGTTGACCGAGTACCCCGTGTTCTTTTGCTGCTCACAAAGGGTTTCCCAACCGCCGAGGCAATGTTCACAATGGCCGCATGCCGAGTAGAGCCACGGGATGCCCACTCGGTCGCCTTCCTTCACGTGCTTGACGCCGCTGCCTGCGGCAACGACGTAACCGACGCCTTCGTGCCCCGGAATGAACGGGGGCTGCGGCTTGACGGGCCAGTCGCCGTGTGCGGCGTGCAGGTCCGTGTGGCACACGCCGCAAGCTTCGATCTTGACCAGCAATTCGCCGGGGCCTGGCGTGGGGATCTCCACTTCTTCGATCGCAAGGGGTTGGCCGAAAGCGCGGACCACTGCGGCCTGCATCGTCTTGCTCATAGCTGGGCTCCTGTTTGCAAGGCGAAGCGTGACGCCGGAGCGTGTGCTGGCGCGACGCCTCTTGCATCAGTGTGCCGAAAAGCGGCTTACCTTGCGTTGAGCTTGCACGGGCAACGTTTCTGTAATGTTTTCTAACGAGCGCAATTTGAATTGCAGTGCGAAATAAATTGTAATTTTCGCCGGTTGGCGCTTTGAGTACCTTTGCACGTCGGGTGCTCACTTGATTACAATCGAGCGGTCCTCTGGATCGACTTATCCAAATGCAAATCGAAGACCTCTTCCAGCTTGCTCATGAACTGCATATTGGCGGCGACCTCGTGCGTGCGCGCGAGACTTATAGCCGCATTGTGGACCTCGATCCATTGCATGCCGCCGCGATATTCCGGCTCGCCGCAGTCGACATCCAGGAGGGACGCTTTCAGGACGCCATTGCGCGCCTGACCCGCGCGCTCGAGCTCGAGCCGGGTAATCGACGCTATCGCGAGGCGCTGGGGCAAGCGTATGCGTTCGAGCAACGGCATGAAGAGTCCGCGTCGATTTATTGCAGCTTGCTCGCTGACGACGCCGACGATCCCGATCTCTGGTTCGGACTCGGCAGCGCACTCCAGGCGCAGGGAGCGCTGCGAGAAGCGGCATCGGCATGGGAGAGCGTCGCACAGCGCGATCCGCATAGGGCCGACGCGCTCAACAACCTGGGCAACTGTTTCAGGTTGCTCGACGAGCCGACGCATGCGGAGTCCGCCTACGAGCGCGCGCTGGCGGCGCATCCCGGGAATGCGGACGCGCTCACGAACCTCGGCACGCTGCTCCGGTCGCAAGGCCGGCACGCGGAAGCGCAAGTATTGCTGCGCGAAGCCGTGGCGGCGGCACCCGAGTCGCTGGCCGCGCTCGTGAATCTCGGCGCGGTGTTGATCGAGTACGGGAATCCGCAGGAGGCCGCGGACGTGCTCGCGCGTGCGGTGGCGATCGCGCCGGCCTTCGCGCCCGCGGTCTTCAATTACGGCAACGCGCTGCATGCGCTAGGCCATGGCCGCGAGGCGCAGGCGCAGTATCGGCGAGTGCTCGAGATCGAGCCCGGCCATGCCGAAGCGGCGAACAATCTCGGCAACGTGTGTCGCGAGCTGGGCGAGCACAAGGCGGCAATGGAGGCGTTCGAAACGGCCATTCAGGCGCGGCCCGATTTCGTCGATGCCTATAACAATGCGGCCAACCTGTTGCGCGCGCTCGGCCGCCAGGACGCAGCGTGCGCGTTGCTGCGCAAGGCATTGGCGCTCGCGCCCACGCATTCCGCGACGCTCAACAACCTTGGCAACGTGCTCAAGGACCGCGGCGAGCTGGACGAGGGCATCGCGTGCCTGCGTCAGGCGCTCGCAAGCGATCCCGGCAACCTGACCGCGCATAGCAATTTGCTCTACGCACTGTCGTTCCAGTCGTCCGATGCCGCGGCGATTCTTGCCGAGGCGCGCCGTTGGTCCGCGCAGCATGAGAGGCCGCTGCGTGGGTCTCGCATCGTGCCTGCTCCGGTACGTGCTTCACGACGGCGCTTGAAGATTGGTTATGTATCGGCGGATTTTCGTGAGCATTGCCAGGCATTTTTCATGATGCCGCTATTGTCGAACCACGACAGGACGCGCTTCGAGATTCACGCGTATTCGAGCGTCGTGCGTCCCGACGCCGTCACGGCACGCCTCGCTTCGCACGTGGACGTCTGGCACGACGTGCGTCAGCTCGGCGATGCCGCGCTAGCCGAAAAAATCCGTGCGGACGGCATCGATATTCTCGTCGATCTCGCGATGCACATGGCCGATGGCCGGCCTTTGCTGTTTGCGCGTCAGGCAGCGCTGGTGCAGGTCGCCTGGCTCGCCTATCCGGGCACGACTGGCCTCGATGCCATGAATTACCGTCTGACTGATCCGTTTCTCGATCCGTCCTCGCACGACAGTCAGTATAGCGAACGTTCGATTCGCCTGCCGGACACGTTCTGGTGCTATGACCCGCTCACGGTGGAGCCGGCCGTCAACGCGCTGCCGGCGGAGCGCGCCGGATATGTGACGCTAGGCAGCCTGAACAACCCGTGCAAGCTGACTGACGCCACGCTCGATCTCTGGGCGGCGGTCTTCGCGGCGCTGCCCGATGCGCGATTGCTGCTGATGGCAGCACAAGGCGAGGCGCGCGAGCGTCTCACGGCACGGCTGGCACGGCACGGCATTAATGCCGCGCGTGTGCGTTTCGCGGCGTTCCAGCCGCGCGATGCCTATTTGCGCACGTACCACGAGATCGATCTTGCGCTGGACACGCTGCCGTACAACGGTCACACCACGAGCCTGGACGCGATGTGGATGGGCGTGCCGGTGGTGACGCGGGTGGGTGCGACCTGCGCGGGGCGCGCCGGCTTGTCTCAGTTGGCGAATCTCGGGCTCGACGAACTCGCCGCGTTTTCCGACGATGCATTCGTGCGCACGGTTGTCGAACTTTCGAACGATCTGCCACGGCTCGCCGGTCTGCGTGCTTCATTGCGCGCATGCATGGAGGCGTCGCCGCTCATGGACGGCGCACGTTTCGCGAGGGGCATGGAAGCCGCCTACGAAGCGATGTGGCGTGAGCGGAGTGGAGCGTCGACCGACGTGCCAGAAAGCGCACCATGAAACAGGGGCGGAGCGGCTGGCCGGATGGACTAGCCCGTTCGGCCAGCTTGCAAACCGGCGCGGCGGCCCGGGCGGGGGCACGCCGTGCACGCGCCCGGCGCCCTGTATAAATATACAGTAGAATCTCAACCCAGACGGCCCCACCAGGGCTGAGAGACGCCGGGCAGCGCCGCCCGGCCCCACGCGTTTGATCCAGCCGGAATGCCAGCGCAAGTGAGCGATAACCGATCCATCCGTATCCGCGGTGCCCGCCAGCACAACCTCAAGAATCTCGACCTCGACCTGCACACCGGCCAAATGACGGTCGTGACGGGGCCGTCAGGCTCGGGCAAGTCCAGCCTCGTGTTCGACACCCTTTACGCGGAAGGGCAGCGCCGTTACGTCGAAACCTTCAGCGCCTACGCGCGCCAGTTTCTCGACCGCATGGACCGGCCGCAGGTCGATCGCGTCGACGGCGTGCCGCCCGCGATCGCCATCGACCAGACCAACCCGGTGCGCAGCTCGCGCTCCACGGTCGGCACGATGACGGAGCTGAACGACCATCTGAAGCTCCTCTACGCGCGCGCCGCGAATCTGTTCGACCGCGTGACCGCGCAGCCGGTGCGCCACGACACGCCCGAGACGATCTACGCGGAATTGCGCGCGCGCACGGCCGCGGGCGACCCGCGCCTCGTCGTGACGTTCCCGGTCGAGTTGCCCGAGACGACCACCGAAGAGGAGGTCGCGCAGTGGCTTTCCGCTAGCGGCTACACGCGCGTGCAGGCCGAGCGCGAAGTGAAGACCGCTGAAGGCACGCGCAAGGTGCTCGACGTGGTGGCCGACCGCTTCCGCCTGCAGAACGCCGAAAAGAGCCGCGTGATCGAGGCGATCGAGGCGTCGCTCCGGCGCGGCGCGGGACGCGTGAACATTTATGTCGTATCGGAAACCGACGGCGCTGCCGATGTTTCCGATGCGAAACCCGAGCCGCAGATCTGGCGCTTTTCCACTGGCCTCCATTGCCCGGACAGCGATCTGCGCTACGCGGACCCGCAGCCGGCCCTGTTCTCGTTCAACTCCGCCTACGGCGCGTGCGATGTGTGCCGCGGCTTCGGCCGCGTGATCGGCGTCGACTGGGGGCTCGTGATTCCGGACGCGCGCAAGACGCTGCGCGGCGGCGCGATCAAGCCGCTGCAAACGCCCGCGTGGAAGGAGTGTCAGGACGACCTGATGCGCTACGCCGCCAAGGCCGGCATTCCGCGTGACACCGCGTGGTCGGAATTGACCCAGGAGCAGCGCGACTGGGTGCTCAACGGCACTCCGGACTGGAAGGGCAACTGGCAAGCGCAGTGGTACGGCGTCAAGCGATTCTTCCAGTATCTGGAGTCGAAGGCGTACAAGATGCACATTCGCGTGCTGCTCTCGAAGTACCGCAGCTATACGCCGTGCGAAACGTGCGGCGGCGCGCGCCTGAAAACGGAAGCTCTGCTTTGGCGCCTTGGCACGCAAGAGAATGCGGACGAAGTGCTCGCACCCGAGGCGCGTTTCATGCCGCACGGCGTGGAGTGGTCGCGCGCGCAGCTCGAAGCGCTGCCCGGTCTTACGCTGCACGACGTCATGCTGCTGCCGATCGAGCGCATCCGCCGCTTCTTCGATGGTCTATCTCTATCTTCAGCACTGCTTGACGATGCGCTCAAGCTGCTGCTCGCCGAAGTGCGCACGCGGCTGAAGTATCTGTGCGACGTCGGGCTCGGCTATCTCACGCTCGACCGACAGAGCCGCACGCTCTCGGGTGGCGAGGTGCAGCGCATCAACCTCACCACGGCGCTCGGCACGTCGCTCACGAAGACGCTGTTCGTGCTCGACGAGCCGAGCATCGGCCTGCATCCGCGCGACCTGAACCGCATTGTCGAAGCGATGCAGCGCCTGCGCGACGCGGGCAATACGCTCGTCGTCGTCGAGCACGATCCCTCGGTGATGCTGGCCGCCGACCGTCTGATCGACATGGGGCCCGGTCCCGGTGAGCGTGGCGGCACGATCGTCTACGACGGCACACCCGACGACATTCGCTCGTCCGGCACCTTGACGGGCGAGTACCTGGGCGGCCACCGCGCTGTCGCCGACGCTTCGCACTGGGCGCGTCGCGCCGTCGACGCGAGCACGCCACGCCTCGTGCTCGAAGGCGCGAGCGAGCACAATCTGCGCGACGTGACGGTGGAGATCCCCCTGCAGCGCCTCGTGTGCGTGACGGGCGTGTCGGGGTCCGGTAAATCGACGCTCGTGCAGGACGTGCTGTATCCGGCCCTCGCGCGTCACCTCGGCAAGGCCACCGAAGCGCCAGGCGTCTATCGCAACCTGAGCGGCGCGGAGCTGATCAGCGACGCCGTGTTCGTCGACCAGTCGCCGATCGGCAAGACCGCGCGCTCGAATCCGGCCAGCTACGTGGGCGCGTTCGACGAGATCCGCAAGCTGTTCGCCAAGGCGCCGCTCGCCAAACAGCGCGGCTATTCGGCGGGCATGTTCAGCTTCAACTCGGGCGAGGGGCGTTGCCCGACCTGTGGCGGCTCGGGTTTCGAGCACATCGAAATGCAGTTCCTGAGCGACGTCTATCTGCGTTGCCCGGACTGCGACGGCAGCCGCTATCGTCCGGAAGTGCTCGAGGTGAAGATCGAGCGCGGCGGCCGGACGCTCTCGGTGGCGGACGTGCTGGACCTCACCGTCAGTGAGGCGGCGCAGTGCTTCCGTGAGGATGCCGAAGTATTGCGCGTGATCCAGCCGATCGTCGACGTGGGTCTCGAATACGTGAAGCTCGGGCAGCCCGTTCCGACGCTGTCGGGCGGTGAGGCGCAGCGCCTGAAGCTGGCGGGCTATCTCGCCGAAACGGCGCAGGCAAAGGGCAAGGAGAGCGCAGCTGGCGGCCGTCTTTTCATGTTCGACGAGCCGACCACGGGGCTGCATTTCGACGACATCGCCAAGCTGATGCGCGCGTTCGGCAAGCTCCTCGCGGGCGGCCATTCGCTGCTCGTGATCGAGCACAACCTCGACGTGATCCGCGCCGCGGACTGGTTGATCGACCTCGGCCCGGAGGGTGGCGATGCGGGCGGCGAGGTGGTGTGCGTCGGCACGCCGGACGACGCGATCGCCTGCCCGCGCTCGCATACGGGCGCGGCGCTCGAGCGTTATGAAGCCGCGCTCGGCAGCGGCGTCGGCACGCTCGTGGCGGAGGAAGAGGGCGTGGCGCTGCAGACGGCGCTGCGCGCGGCGCAGGCGCGCCGCGAGATTCAGGGCGAAGACGTGGTGCGCATCGTGAACGCACGCGAGCACAATCTCAAGGCGCTCGACGTCGACATTCCGCACGGCCGCTTCAATGTGATTACCGGCGTCTCGGGCTCGGGCAAATCCACGCTCGCGTTCGACATTCTGTTCCATGAGGGCCAGCGCCGTTACCTCGAATCGCTGAATGCCTACGCGCGTTCCATCGTGCAGCCCGCGGGACGGCCGGAAGTCGACGCCGTCTACGGCATTCCGCCTACCGTCGCGATCGAGCAGCGTCTCTCGCGAGGCGGCCGTAAGAGCACGGTGGCGACCACGTCCGAGGTCTGGCACTTCCTGCGGCTCCTCTATGTGAAGCTCGGCGTGCAGCATTGCGTGCACGACGGCACGCCGGTAACGTCACAGAGCGCCGATGCAATCGTCGCGCAACTGCTGCGCGAGCACCGCGGTCAGCACGTGGGCCTGCTTGCGCCGCTCGTCGTGAACCGCAAGGGCGTCTACACCGATCTCGCGAAATGGGCGAAGGCGCGCGGCAATACGCATTTGCGCGTGGATGGCGAATTCGTGCCGGTTTCGCCGTGGCCGAAGCTCGACCGGTTCCGCGAGCACACGATCGAATTGCCGGTTGGCGATCTCGTGATCGAGCCGGAAAACGAGGCGCAATTGCGCCAGATGCTCGCCGCGACGCTCGAGGCCGGCAAGGGCGTCGTGCATCTGCTCGCGCCGCTCGATGGGCTCGGTCATGCGCTCGGCAACGGCAACTCGACTGCGCGCATCGGCGAAGTCAAGGTGCTCTCGACGCGGCGCGCCTGCCCGGTGTGCGGCACGAGCTATCCCGAGCTCGATCCGCGCATGTTCTCGTATAACAGCAAGCACGGCTGGTGCACGACTTGCGTAGGCACCGGTCTCGCGCTCACGCGCGAGCAGCGCGCGGCCTATGACGATACCGTCGTTGGCGCCGACGATCGCGGCCGTGAGCAGACCTTGCCGTCCGAGGAGCTGGAGCCGGAGGGCATGGTCGACGAGCCGTGTCCCGATTGTCATGGCACGCGCCTGAATCCCGAGGCGCGAGCGGTGACGTTCGATGAGCATCCGATCGTCGATGTCGCGCAGTGGACCGTGGCCGAAACGCGCCAATGGGTCGAGTCGCTCGAGCTGAACGGACGCGACGCGCAGATCGCGCGCGACGTGGTGAGCGAAATCCGCAGCCGTTTGCAGTTCCTCGAAGAAGTCGGGCTCGGCTATCTGAGCCTCGACCGCGCCGCGCCGAGTCTCTCGGGTGGCGAGGCGCAGCGGATTCGTCTCGCGGCGCAGCTCGGCAGCAATCTGCAGGGCGTGTGCTATGTGCTCGACGAACCGACCATCGGCTTGCATCCGCGCGACAACCAGATTCTGCTCGACGCGCTGCGCAGTCTCGGCGAGAAGGGCAATACGCTCGTCGTGGTCGAACACGACGAAGACACGATCCGCCGCGCGGATCACATCATCGACATCGGGCCGAGCGCCGGCAAGCGCGGTGGACGCGTGGTCGCGCAGGGCAAGGTCGCCGATCTCGCGGCGCAGCCCGACTCCGTGACGGGCCGCTACCTCGCGCATCCGATCGTGCATCCGCTGCAGCCGCGCCGCGAAGTGAAGCCGGCGCGCGCAGGTCGCGAGGCGGTGCCCGAGCAGTGGCTCACCGTGCATGGCGGCAAGCTGCACAACTTGCGCGACGTGACGGCGCAGATTCCGCTCGGCCGCCTCGTGGCGATCACGGGCGTGAGCGGCTCCGGCAAGTCGACGCTCGCGCGCGACGTGCTGCTCTCGAACCTGCTCGACGCGGTGGGGCGTTCGGTGCTGTCCTCGCCGGCGGAGCGCCGCGCGCGCAAGGCGGCGAAGGAGAGCGCACCGAGCGCGGCCGAGCGCCGTTCGAGCGTGCTCGCGCGCACGAGCAAGAAGCCGAAGCCCGAGGTTTCGCATACGTGGCAAGGCTGCGACTCGATTAGCGGATGGGAAACCATCGACCGCGTGCTCGAAGTCGATCAGACGCCGATCGGAAAAACGCCGCGCTCGTGTCCCGCCACCTATATCGGCGTGTGGGACGCGATTCGCCGCCTCTTTGCCGATACGCTCGAGGCGCGCGCGCGTGGCTACAGCGCATCGCGTTTCTCGTTCAATACCGGCGATGGCCGCTGCCCGGCTTGCGAAGGCCAGGGCGTGCGCACGATCGGCATGAGCTTCCTTCCCGATGTGAAAGTGCCGTGCGATGTCTGCCACGGTCAGCGTTTCAATCCGGAAACTTTGGCCGTGACATGGCGTGGCCGCAACATCGGCGAAGTGCTGACGATGGAGATCGACGAGGCCGTGGAATTCTTCGGCCCGATCACGAGCATTGCGCATCCGTTGCAGCTGATGAAGGACGTCGGGCTCGGCTACCTCACGCTCGGGCAGCCGTCGCCCACGCTCTCGGGTGGCGAGGCGCAGCGCATCAAGCTCGTCACGGAGCTCTCCAAGGTGCGCGATGACATCACGCGGCGCGGCCAGAAGGCGCCGCACACGCTCTACGTGCTCGACGAGCCCACCGTGGGCCTGCATATGGCGGACGTGGCGCGCCTCATTCGCGTGCTGCATCGTCTCGCCGATGCGGGACATAGCGTGGTTGTGATCGAGCACGACCTCGACGTGATCGCGGAAGCGGACTGGATCATCGATCTCGGTCCCGAGGGCGGCGTGGGCGGCGGCACGATCGTTGGCGCGGCGAATCCGGAAGGGCTCGTGAAGGTGGCGGCGAGTCACACGGGCGCGGCGCTTGCGCCCGTGCTCGCGCGCACGGCGAGCGAAGTGCAGCCGTTGCCGTCATCAGCGGCGGGCGACGATGCAGCCGCGGCAGCAGACAACACCGCCCCCGACGGCGCGCGTGCCGCGAAGCGGCGAGCAACCGCTTCGTAAACCGATGCCGCCGGACGCCTGCGAGCGCCCCGAACGGGCCTCGCAGGCGTCAAACCGCTTGATCTGGGCGGCTCGCGCAAGGTATGATGGGTTCCGCTTGCAGCAAGTCGCCGCGCACCTTTAGCGGCCATTCTGGCGAGCGGAGCAGCGGACCTCAGATCCCCTCCGAACCGGCCACGGGTTCCATACCCAGGCCACCTCATCAGTGCAGCAGGGCTTCGCGGCATTTGGCGAAGCCTTTGTCTTTTCAGGGCAGACGAATCGATATCGATCAACGCCTTGTCTTAGCGATGCGAGAGGAATTAACCGATGTTCGACCTCGACAGTGAGGCGCGCGAACGGCTCATCCTGTGGATTAGACGCCGCATGGAGGAGTACGGCATTACGCTCGAAGATCTTGAATTATTCATTGCCGAAAGCGAACGGCAGCCGATGTACCGCGATGCATATGGCAATACCTGGAATGGGGAAGGCGACATGCCGTCCTGGTTGTTGCGCTACAAGCATGCGGGACAGGACATAGAGCATTTCCGCTGCTAGCCAGCGAGGGCGCGGCATCTTGCGGCCGACTGCGTGACCATGCGCGGTGCACGGGGCCCTGGGTGATTTGCCCGATTGTCTGTTTGGCGCTTTAGTCATTTCGGCAATATTTCAGTGCCGTTTTAAAAATGCCTTTCGGTGGATATTGCCCATTTAATCAATGGCGCTTCGCATCCGCCTGTTCCGGTTTGGCCATAAGCCGTTAAAGCGCATATTCGTCGGAAGATCGTTGATCTTGCCGATTGGCCGTGCCGTGCAGTTGCGCCACAATACCGGCCATTGCGCTTATGCCGTGTCCAGGGGGCGAATATGGCGTTACTGGTGCTGGGCCTTGCAATCTTCATTGCCATGCATTCGATTCGCGCCGTAGCCGCGCCGTGGCGCGAGGCGCAGATCGCGCGCTTCGGCATGCTGGCATGGCGTGGCTTCTTCGCGCTGTTTTCGATCCTCGGCCTGTTTTTCATCGTCCGGGGCTACGCGCTCGCGCGGCGCTATCCCGTGCCAATCTGGCTGCCGCCGTTCGGCATGGTGCATGTCACTGCGCTCCTGACCGCGATTGCCTTCGTGATGATTGCGGCCGCCTGCATACCGGGCAATCACATCAAGCGCGCGCTGGGCCAGCCGTTCATGAGCGGCGTGGCGCTCTGGGCGTTCGCGCATCTGCTCGCCAACGGCACGCTTCACGCCATCGTCCTGTTCGCCGCGTTGCTGGTCTGGGCGCTGCTCAAGCTGCGTGCGGACCGTCGGCGCGATTGCGAGGCCGGCGTCGTCCATGCGCAGGGCACGTTGGCGCGCGATGCGCTGGTCGTCGTGATCGGGCTCGTCGCGTGGGACCTGTTCGCGTTCTGGCTGCACGGAATGCTGATCGGCGTGCGCCCGCTCGGCTGACGCGATCCGCAAAATCAAAAAAGAAGCCTGCTCGAGGCAGGCTTCGTCAAGGTACAGCTCGGAGTTCCGCGATCAGATCGCAGTGGTTGCGATCTTAGGGTCTGTTCATGAAAGCTGCGTGAAAGTCATCGCCAGACGGGCTGAAGCCGGGCCGGCTACATGCGCCGCCGCGCCGCTGCGTGTCACAGATCGAAGAACACCGTTTCGCGTTCGCCCTGCATGCAGATATCGAAGTGATAGACGATGCTCCCTGCCTGCTCGCTGCGGCGCGCGACCAGCGTGCCGCGACGCGCTTCGGGCACCGCGGAGAGCACCGGGTCGGCGGCATTTGCGGCGGCTTCGTCGTCGAAATAAATGCGCGTGAACGTGTGCGTGAGCATGCCGCGCATCATGACGATCACGTTGATGTGCGGTGCTTCGTCTGCCTGCTCGCGTCCCGGCTTCACCGTGCGCACGACGAAGCGCTGCTCCGGATCCGTGCCGGTGCCCACGCGTGCGAAACCGCGGAAACCGTTTTCGGCCACCTGGGCGCGCGATGCGGGATATTGGCCGTTGGCGTCGACCTGTGAGAACTCCAGCATGGCGTCGAAGACCGGCTTGCCGTCACCGTCGATTACGCGGCCGATCAGCGTGATGTGCTCGCCAGGCGTTTGCGGGCCGGCCATCTCGGGCGTGAAGAGGCTCTTGTAATCGAAATCGTATTGCTGCGGGCACAGGCCGTAGGCGAAGTACGGGCCGACGGTTTGCGAAGGCGTTTCTTTGAGTGCCATGATCAACGCTCCGTGGGAGTCTGGTTCGGGCCGCGCAGCACGATGTCGAATTCGTAGCCGAGTGCAAAGCCTTCTTCGGTGGTGTCGAGCGCGAAGCGCGAGATCATGCGATCGCGAGCCTGTTCGGGCGTGCCCTGGAAGATCGGGTCGTAGGCAAGCAGCGGATCGCCGGGGAAATACATCTGCGTGACGAGGCGCGAGCCGAAGTAATCGCCGAACAGCGAGAAGTGAATGTGATTCGGCCGCCACGCGTTGGGGTGGTTGCCCCACGGGTACGCACCCGGCTTGATCGTGAGGAAGCGATAACGGCCTTCGTTGTCGGTCACGCAACGCCCCGCACCCAGAAAGTTCGGGTCCAGCGGCGCGTCATGCTGGTCCTGCTTGTGAACGTAGCGTCCAGCCGCATTGGCTTGCCAGATTTCGACGAGCGTATTGCGCACCGGCTTGCCGCCGTCGTCGAGCACGCGGCCCGTGACGATGATGCGCTCACCGAGCGGCTCGCCATTGCGCGCCGCGTTGCGCGTGAGATCGTGGTCGAGCGCGCCGAGATCTTCCGCGCCGTATACGGGCGCATGCAGATTGCGCAATTTTTCCTTTAGTGGAATCAGCGGCAGCGTCGGGCCACGTTTGACCGACGAGCGATACGGCGGATAGACATACGCCGGATGCGAGTCGAAATCGCGCGGCGACAGGAAGGACTCGTCCATGTGGGTGTCTCCTGGCAGGATTGTGGTGGGAAGTGCGCTGCGCGGCGGACGGTCGCAGCGCACGCATGCCGCCACTTTATCCAAGGCGAAAAGTTATGCAAAATGACGTTTTCTCGCGCTTCGTATAACCAATCGTTATGCAAAACCGGCTTGCGGACTCACGCGTCAAATTTCGCCATCTCCAGTGCTTTCTCGCGGTTGCGCAGTTCGGCAGCGTGCAGCAGGCGGCCGAGAGCCTTTCGATTACCCAGCCGGCGGTTTCGAAGACGATTGCCGAGCTCGAGTCGGCGCTCGGCGTGAAGCTGTTCGAGCGCGGGCGGCACGGGGCGGTGCCCACGCGTGAGGGGCAGCTTTTCATGCCGCACGCGAGCGCGTGTGTGAGCGCGCTACGCCAGGGCGTTGCGCTGCTTGCGCGCGAAGAGGGGGCGGTGGCGGCAACGCTCGACATCGGCGTGTTGCCGACCGTGGCGACCGCACTCGTGCCGACTGCGCTGCGGCACTTCGCGGGCGAGTGGCCGCGCGTGAGCGTGCGTCTCATGACGGCGGCCAATGCGGAGTTGCTCGAGCGCCTGAAAGCGGGGGCGATCAGTTTCGCGGTGGGGCGACTCGCGGATCCGGAGCGCATGGTGGGCCTGAGTTTCGAGCAGCTCTACAACGAGCCGATGGCAGTGGTCGTGCGCGCGGGTCATCCGCTCGCGCAGGAGGCCGGATCGGCGCCGCCGCTGGCGCAGTTCCCCACGCAGTTTCCGCTCGTGCTGCCGCCGTTCGGGACGCTGATCCGGCAGGCCGCGGACAGTCTGCTGGCGGCGTGGGGCGCGCCGCCGCTCACCTCGTTCGTCGAATTGCTCTCGGTTTCGGTTGGGCGTGCGCTTGCGCTCGAGAACGACGCGGTCTGGTTCGTGCCGTCGGGGGCGGTCGAATACGATCTGCGCGCGGGCACACTGGTGCGCCTGCCGCTGCCGAGCGCGGGCGGCGAGGAGCCCGTCGGCCTGATCCAGCGTACCGACACGCAACCGACGGCCGCAGGGCGCGCGTTGATCGACGCGGTGAGACAGGCGGCGCGCGAGCGCGACGCGGCGGTGCATGCGAAACCGGCAGTGAGGCGCGCGCGCCGTCGTCCGGGCGCGGCGGCCGTTACTGGGCCCAAGGGGCGGAAAGGGCGCTCAGGCGACGCCGAAGGCTGACGCAGCGGCCCGCGCCTCAGGCTGCCGGAAGTTTCTTTTTGGAACGGGGCGGTTTGCTGGGGGGCGGCGCCGGTTCGGCGGCTTCGAACGCGCCCGGCACCGCGGCGCCCGTCGACATCCAGAGCACCACCGCGTCCTCCTTGCTGGTGGAAACGGCAAAGTGGCCGGTGCGGCTGTCGAAGTAGAGGCTGTCCCCGGTCCCGAGATGCGTGGGCGTGTAGAGCTCGGTATGCAGACAGATGCTGCCGCTGATCACATAGATGAACTCTTCGCCCTCGTGGCGCCCCCAGTCGTCGAACGCGTCCACCGAATGGGCGGTGATGCGCACGAGAAACGGCAGCATCGCCTTGTGCGCGAGCTCCGTGGCGAGCAACTCCATCTCGTAGCCGCGATACGCGTGCGGCTTGCCCGCGCCGTGACGCGTGAGCGCGCGGCGGCCGCCGAAGTCGAGCTTCGGCGTCGAGCCAAACAGCTCGCCCAAGTCGATCTTCAATCCGGCAACGATCTTCTGCAGCACGTCGAAGGTGGGCGACATCAGCCCATTCTCGATTTTGGAGAGCGTGGAGCGCGACACGCCACACACGTGGCTCGCGTGCTCGAGCGTCAGGTCGAGGGCAAGGCGGGCGGCGCGGACGCGGCGGCCGAGATCTGCGGACGACGAAGCCGCCGATTGCGTAAGCGTGGTGTCCATGAGCGTTAGAAGGGCAGGAGCGAGTGTTCTGGCACGTTTCCGATCATAGCAAATCGTCGCCTTTAGGAAACATCGGCCAGACGGCTAACGTTCGCAGTCCGCATGCCGAAACGCGTGGGCTCGCATTTCTTCGATTCGAACCGTTCAGGGAACCGAATTAACCATCTTTAAAGATTTTCGCGGATCTTGTCGTCGCGGAAGTTGTCTTTCAATACAGTAAGAATTCGAATGGAGCCTCGATATGCGTCGCGCGGTCACGCGACGAACCGTATGGCGATCCTTACTATTTGATTTGATGACATACATCAAGTTTGGAGAAGAAAATGCGCGACGAACGTCTCGAACTATTGTTAGCCATATCGCGGAGAACGCTCGGTATCGAAGACTTCGAGTTGACGGGCAAGCAGACCGTGGACTACCACCTGGTGAGTGTGGAAGACGTTGGCCGTGCGCTTGAAGCTGCGTATGACGCGGGGCTGATCGTCGGTCTCCGTGTGGGCCGCGCCGAATGCATCGAAGAGTCCTGAGTGCGGCGCACGGGCGCGAACACGAGCGTCACGCGTGACTTCCCGCATCGTCACGCGAGTGCCTGACCGTCCCGCATCCCTCGGTCGATGTTTCCGATCGGAAATTCCGGCTCCCGAGCTTTCGCGCAATGCGCGACAGCACAAAATCGCGACGCGGCGCCCGCCGCCGTCCTGTCATGCGGCATGAGGGGAGCGCCGACTCCTTCGCCTTGCTGCACCATTTTCCCCCGTGTATAGTCAGTCCACCACAGTTTGTTTCTTATCGGAAATAAAGGAAAGGTCATGGACGCAGCACGCATTCTTGCCGACCTCGGCATTTCAGAAGCAGCCTGGGCGGGTGAGATCGAGGTGAGATCGCCGATATCGGGCGAGCTGATCGGGCGGGTGGCAAGCTACTCGGCCGCGGACGTCGATGCCGCGCTGGCCCGCGCGCAGGCGGCATTTCTTCAGTGGCGCAACGTGCCGGCGCCGCGCCGCGGCGAGCTGGTGCGCCTGCTGGGCGAGCGTCTGCGCGCGCGCAAGGAGGCGCTCGGCAGCCTCGTGTCGCTGGAGGCCGGGAAGATCCTTCAGGAGGGGCTGGGCGAAGTCCAGGAAATGATCGATATCTGCGACTTCGCCGTTGGCTTGTCGCGGCAGCTCTATGGTCTGACCATCGCGTCGGAGCGCCCGGGGCATCGCATGGCTGAGAGCTGGCACCCAATGGGCGTGTGCGCCGTCATCTCCGCGTTCAATTTTCCCGTCGCCGTCTGGTCCTGGAATGCCGCGCTTGCACTGGTCTGCGGTAATCCCGTGATCTGGAAACCTTCGGAGAAAACGCCGCTCACCGCGCTTGCGGTGCAGAAAATCATGGGCGATGCCATGCTTGCGTTCGGCGATGCGCCGCAAGCTCTCGTTTCGCTCGTGGTGGGCGGGCGCGACGTTGGCGCGAAGCTCGTGGCCGATCCGCGGGCCGCCATCGTCAGCGCTACCGGCAGCACGGAAATGGGCCGCGCAGTAGGCGTTGCGGTTGCCCAGCGCTTCGGACGCTCGATTCTCGAACTCGGTGGGAACAATGCAGGGATCGTGACGCCGAGCGCCGACCGCGAACTGGCTTTGCGCGCGATTCTGTTCTCCGCAGTCGGCACGGCCGGGCAGCGCTGCACGTCGCTGCGGCGCCTGTTTGTGCACGAGAGCATCTATGACGCAACGCTCGAGCGGCTCAAGCAGCTCTATGCGAAGGTGCCGATCGGAAATCCGCTCACTGCGGGCACCTTGATGGGGCCGCTCATCGACGCCCACGCGTTCGAGCGCATGCAGGCCGCGCTCGAGCGCGCCCGGGCCGAAGGCGGGGTCGTCACGGGTGGCGAGCGCGTTGCCGTCGACGGCTTGCCAAACGGCTATTACGTTCGGCCCGCGCTGGCGGAGATGCCGGCGCAAAGCGAGATTGTCGTAAAGGAAACCTTTGCGCCGATTCTCTACGTCATGAAATATCGCGACTTCGACGAAGCCGTAGCAGCGAACAATGCGGCCGCGCACGGCTTGTCTTCGTGCGTGTTCACGACGGATTTGCGCGAAGCCGAGTGTTTCCTTTCGGCATCGGGCAGCGATTGCGGTATCGCGAACGTCAATATCGGGCCGAGCGGCGCGGAAATCGGCGGCGCATTCGGCGGCGAGAAGGAAACGGGAGGCGGCCGCGAGTCGGGTTCGGACGCGTGGAAGGGGTACATGCGGCGCGCGACCAATACCGTCAACTATTCGTCGGCACTGCCGCTGGCGCAGGGTATCGATTTCTCGCTCGATTGAGTGTCGCGTCCCGGGCGGTGGCGCGGCACGCGTGCTGCCGTCCGGCATGAAGACGCTGAGCCTGCATCAGGTAGTCACGCATCGGGACAGCCATACCAAAGCAAAGTGCCCATCGCCCATTTACTTGGGATTGCAGATCAAATGGCGCAGCGCGATGTCCAGCGGCTAACCGCTCCCGGAGCGCGACCGCGCACCGGGAGCGCATCCGCTGCACGTCTCAGGCGAGCCGGCGCAGCGGTTCGAGCGACCAGCTATGCGGCACGCCATGCACCGCGAAGAACCACGCGGCAACCCACGAAGCTGCCACGACGATCAAATCGCATCGGCCGCTTCGCCACAGGTTCAGTGAGTGGCGACGGACGATCCAGGGCACGCCAAGCGGATTCGGCCAGTCCGCGAACAAGTGGATCAGCCCGCCGCACGCGAAGCCGAATGCCGGCGCGGCAACAGCGAGATGTCCGAGCCCGCGATACGACCACAGTAGCAAGGCAATCCAGCCGACGCCCCAATGCGTGAACGTGCGATGGGTAATCCACAGCCGGCGCTTCTTGCTCCACCACGCAACTTCGAGCCAGTCGGGCGCGGTACCGCCCGCCACGCCTGCGATGAACGCCAGTGCGGCGTAGAGATGCCAGGGACTGTCCGTCCTGGTGTGCGTGACGATTGCGGCGGCGATGACGCCGGCGGCCCAGCCGGTGGCGTGATGTGCGGTCCCTGATGCCATGAAGCGGTGTAGTGCAAAGTCGAAAGAGGGCGCAATCTTCGCAGATGCGACGGCTTCGTGACAGGGGGCGACGCGCAGAATTTATCGCGCGCCGATCGAGACATCAGGTCGTGCAGCGCGCCACGTCGAAGCGCATTTCTTCCTCAGGTGGATCGTTCGAGCTGGACGCGCCGTGCGTCACGCGAATCACCGATCCATAACCGTTCGGCGTGAGCGTGACGAAGTACGATGCGTTCGATCGCGAGCCAATCGCGAGTTCGGTCGCGTTGCCCGAATGCGATTCATATGCGCGCGACAAGCGGTCTTCGAGGCAACTTGCGATCGATGAAGGCGAGCGTGCCGAAGACGCGTAGACGATCACGTCGCTATCGGAAGCGGTGTTGGATGGCGACGATCCGCAGGCGGCGACGAGTGCGAGCGGCAGGGCGGCGACAAGGCGTTGCGTGAGGGTATTCATGACATGAGCGTCGTGGCGGATGCCTGGCGAAAAGCAACGCGAAATGCGTTGCGGCGAACATGTGCATGAGTATACGCACGGGTCTGACAGCGCAGGCTCACGTAGAAGTAAAAAGATGCAACAGAGGAAGAGAAAGCGCCCGGCGAGATGGCAGGCCGATCATCGAAGCGATGACCGCGACGAAAGTTGACGATCCGAAATCGCGAAAATTCGGAGCAAGGTCCGGCCAGGGGGCAAGGCAGAGGACGCAGAAAAGCCGCGCGAAGGAAGCAAAGAAAAAACGCACATGCGGTCGTACAGCATGTGCGTTGGGCAGCGAGCGGGCAAGGCGGCGGATCGCGCCGCCTGCCCGACGGCTTGCGCCGCGAGACGCAAGCCGGTGCGCGTTAGAAGCGGTGACGCAGACCGATCGTTGCGGCGACCTGGTTGTTCGTCGTCGACGGCGACAGCGTGTTGATTGCCGCGACGTTGGCCACAGCCGCGCCGTTCTGAACGCCGAGCGAACCCGAAGCATGCTGGTACACGCCGGCGAGATAGACGTCGGTGCGCTTGCTGAGCGAGTAGTCGGTGCCGAGCACGACGGTGTGCCACTTCGGGCTCTGATCGCCGGTGCCGGTGCCGGTCACGGTGCCGTCGGTGAACGTGTACGAGCCCACGAACGCGAGCGCCGGGGTGAGGTGGTAGGCGCCGTTGATTTCGTAGTTGTCGAGGTGCAGGTTCAGGCCGCTGATGCCGGCGAGATTCATGCCGCCGCTGCCGAGGCTTTGCAGGCCGTCGATCTGCGAGTGCGACCACACGAAGCCGACTTGCGCCGGGCCGTACGTGTAGTTCGCGCCGACGCCGAACGAACGCTGCAGGCGAGCCGAAATATTCTGGTCAGCCGAGGCCGCGCCGTTCAGGTTGCCGCCGTAGTTGCCCGAGTTGTTCAGTTGCAGGTAGCCGGCCGCCACATTGAGCGGGCCATTGTTGTAGGACGCGCCGGCGCTCCATGCGCGGCTGTTGGCGAAGCCGTCGGCCTCGTTCGAGAAGCCATACATGCCGCCGAACTGGAAGCCCGCGTAGTTCGCGCTCGAGTACTTGACCGCATTCTTGATCGAGAACGACTGTGCGAAGTTGTCGTTGTCGAACGGGTGACCGGCCAGGTTGTTGCCGAAGCCGAGACCGGCTTCCGAGAGCGGCGCCAGGTACTGGTTCATCGAGTCGTACTGGCGGCCGAGGGTGAGCGCGCCGTACTGATCGCTTTGCAGGCCGACGAAGGCTTGACGGTTGAAGCCGTTGTCGCCGTTCTTGTAGCCGCCGTTATTGAGGTTGAAGCCGCTCTCCAACGTGAAGATCGCCTTCAGGCCGCCGCCGAGGTCTTCAGCGCCTTTCAGGCCGAAGTAGTTGTTCGACATCGCGCCGCTGCCCTGCGCCCACAGGCTGTGACCACCCGCATTGTTCGCATAGACAATGCCGGCATCGAGCGAGCCGTATAGCGTCACGCTGCTTTGCGCGTGAGCGCTCATTGCGAATGCACCGAGAACGCCAGCGAGGATAAGGGTTTTTTTCATGATTTTTAACTCCGGACAGTACTTGGGAATCTCACGGAAAACGCGTGCCGCAGTGATTTCCGTGGTCTGAAGATTCGAACGAAGTGTATTCCGGCAATCTCGGCGGCTTGCTTTGTCTGACGCAACAAACCATTTTTGAAATGGAAATAACGAGATTGGCGTTGATAAGTCACTGCGTAGAAAGCATTTTTTAAAAATGACCGAAGATGCGACAAAATGCACCATTCGAGATTATGTTGTGTGAGCACGACGCCGGCGATGGCTTGCGTGGCGGGCATGAGGGCCAATACGAGATTTATTGCGGGATATTTCCCTCGATTTCTGAAAGGTACTGTTCCAGATTGTGCGATCTATGGTCGCGGATTCTGACGGTACAATGTGTCTACCCCTTGACCAAGGGTGGTCTTTTTTCATCTGTTTTACGCGGCTCTCGGGCCGCGTTTTTTTTGCCATCTCCATCGAATTGATTTTCGTTCGATCTGAGATGTGAAAGACAGTATTGCAATAAATGAAACGAGACATATCGCCGCATTCGAGCGCGCATGCCGCTCAGCTATTTTCTTTATTCGCTCTATTGGAATTCCGGTTGAATCCCGGCGATGTCATGACGAGGCGCAAAGGGGTGCCGGCCGGCCCCGGTGACCGCCGGTCGGGCGCTTGCGGTTAAAATCTTGCCCCTGCCCGCGATGCAACGGGCAGTCTCCGCAGAACCCGATGGAAACCGCCATGACCGATTCTTCTCCCGCTGTCATTCCCGAGGACACTTTTGAGGACCCGAACGCCGATTCGGCCGAAGTGGTCCAGGAACCGCGCCTGTGGCGCAAGGATGGCTGGACGGCGCGCGTCATCAAAAATGAGGACGACGACGGCTGGGCCGTCGAAATGATCAAGGACGGCGAGCCGGAGCCGGCGCTGGTCGGCCCATGGACCATGGGCCGCGACAAGAAGAACCCGAAGCCGCTCGATACCGCGGCGTTCAACACGCTCGTGAAAACCGCGTCCGAGGTGTTGCGTCGCCACGAGCAGCAATTGCACGCGCTGCTGCACAAGCGCGTGGGCCTGAGCACGGGCGACGGCGACATCGACGTGACCCTCGACATCGTGCCCGACGAATACGAGCCCTACGCGCTGCTCACGGCGCTCGATGCGTTTGGCGAGCAGATCGCGCAGATGCGCGTCGCGCCCACCTTCAAGCTGAACAAGGCGCGCGCGCAGGCGTGGGCCGAAGGCGGCTTCGGCCGCATCGATTGACTGACGCACACGGTCGCGCAACCCGGCGTGGACGGGGCAGCGAGTCCCGTGAACGCTGTTAGTCCTGCTGGCAGAAGATGGCCGTCAGCAGCGGCCCGGCATGATAGATGATCGCGGTGTTGCCGGCGGCGTCGGCCGCCGCCTTCACCCTGGCCTGCGTGGCCACGACCACTGCGCCGTAGGCCGAACGGGCAATCGGCTTGCCATTGCCGGTCTGGAAGAGCGGGTCGTCCTGCTGGAAGCCCACGATCGCGAACACCTTGAAGCCGTAGGCAGTCAGATGCTGGCCGTGCGCCGGCCAGAACGCGTTGATCGAATTGCTTTCGACCTTCATCGGCTTGGCGTCGATCAACTGCTGGTCGATGAGCCCTGAGATGAAGTCGTGCGCCGACTCCTTGCAGGTCAGCGCATCGTCGAGGGCGGCGGCATGGCCGGTGAGCGGCACGAAGGGCAGCGCCGCGAGCAGAAAAGCAGCAAAGGTAAGACGTTTCATTGGAATTCTGACTATGGGCGGCGCCAACGCCGAAGGGTATCCACGCGATCCCTGATGGGCCGGTGCGAAGCGTTGCACTGTACGCGGGTTCGCGCGAACTTGCTTGCGGGGCCGCATCGGGGGACCATGACGCGCGGCCCGTACGCCATACGGCCCCACTACCTTTCAGCTTCTATTCGCCAGCCGGAAAGCCTGCAAGTTTTCTGGAAGCCGTATATTATTTCCCGGTTATGACTGGAACAAACAAATCTGCAAAACCGGCTCCGCAAGCGGTGCCGCGACCGCGCACGTGGGATGCGCGCGCGGCGCGCTGGCTCGTCACGCCGCTCGTGCGTACCTGCGTCACGCCCAATCATCTGACCACGCTGCGCCTCTTGATCGGCCTCGTTGGCGCGTTCTATCTGGCGCGCGGCGACTTTCTGCACGTCAATATTGGCGCATTTTTGATTGTTTTGTCGAATTTCGTTGATCACACCGACGGCGAACTCGCGCGAATCAGTGGTAAAACCAGTCGAATCGGCCATTTCTACGATCTCGCCGCCGACGCCGTAACGACCGTGCTCCTGTTCCTCGGCATGGGGTACGGGCTCGGTGCCGCAGCGGCTGCCGCCGGCTCCGCCGGGACCCAATGGCACGTGCCGCCTGTCTTGCTCGGCGGTGTCGCCGGCGTGGCGGTCGCAGCGATCTTCTTTCTGCGCATGCGCATCGAGGAAATGGCCGGCAAGGCCGGCACCCAGCAGGCGTTCGTCGGCGGCTTCGAAACAGAAGACGTGCTCTATCTGTTGCCGCTCGTCACGCTCACCGGGATCGTCTCGCCGTTCGTCGTGGCCGCGTCCATTGGCGCGCCGCTCTTTGCCATTTACGTGGTGCTCGACTACTGGCGCGTCACGCGCCGCGTGAGGCCAGCCAAGGAAACCCGTCAGGTCTGGATCAGCAGATGAGTGTGCAAGCAGAAGAAGAACAAGTCGCCGTCAATATGCGTGCCGCCGGTGCGCAGTCGGCTGTTCAGTCGGGCGAGCCCGATGTCGCGATCGGCCGCGCGCTGGGCAAGCTGGACTCGGACCGGCTGCGCGGCGAGTACGTGGATCAGGGCTCGTTCCTCTACCTCTCCGATTTCCTGCCTCCCGAGGCGACGCAGCGGCTCATCGACGCCGCCAACGCGCTCATGCCCGAGGTCAATCGCAATTTCATCCCGGGCCACAAGGCCGGCGGCAGCGTGAGCCGTCACACGATCGACCGCTTGCAGCCGTATATCGCTGAGCTGTACCGCTCGCCGAAGCTCATCGCGTGGCTCGAAAAGATCACGGGCGACCGGCTCCAGCTTTCGCCGGAAGACGATCCGCACGCGTACGCGCTCTATTACTACACGCGTGCAGGCGATCACATCGGCTGGCATTACGACACCTCGTATTACGACGGCCGCCGCTATACCGTGTTGTTCGGCGTGATCGACGACTCCTCGTGCATCCTCGACTACGAGTTGCACACCCGCGACGCCAGCAAGGCCGACGAGCCGGGCGCCGTGCAATATCCGCCGGGCGCGCTCGTGCTGTTCGATGGCGACAAGCTGCGCCATCGCGTCACGCCGAGCCGCGAGGGCGAAGTGCGCGTCTCGCTCACGTTCGAATACGTGACGAACCCGAACATGCGCCCGTGGCGGCGCTTCATCTCGAACATGAAGGACGCGATCGCGTACTTTGGCTTCCGCCAGGTGTTCCGCAAGGCGCTCCAGTCCGCGCGGGCTGGCGGCGGCAAGGCTGGAGGGTCGGCGTGAATCGTGCCGCCATTTTGCTGTTGTCGATCGGCACGGCACTGTTCATTGCGCTGCTCGCCTGGCAGGGTCTCGGCTCGGTGACGGGCGCGCTCGCGGCAGCAGGCTGGGGGCTCGCGCTGGTCGCCGCCTTCCACCTTGTGCCGCTCGCGCTCGATGCAGGCGCGATCGCCGTGCTGTTTCGCAAAAGCGAGCCGGTCGGCCAGCGCGATGCGCTGCTCGCACGCTGGAGCGGCGAGTCCGTGAACAGCCTGCTGCCGGCCGGGCAGATCGGCGGTCCCGTCGTCATGGTGCGGCAGCTCGCCCAGCGTGGCATGCCCATGCGCGACGCGGCGGCGGCCATCACGGTGAGCACGACGTTGCAGGCACTCGCGCAGATCGTCTTCGCGGTGTTCGGCATCGCGCTCTTTTCCGTCTATGCCGCCAACGGCGCGCCGCGCGATCTCGGCGTGGCCGCGTTGATCGCCACTGGCGTGCTTGGCGCCCTGATCGGCCTTTTCTACGTCGCGCAGCGCCGTGGGCTGTTCGGCCGCGTGCTGCGGCTCGCCTCGAAGGTGTTCGGCAAGCGCGACTGGTCCTCGCTCACCACGCGCGCCGACGCCATCGACGCTGCCGTGAAAACGCTCTATGCCGATCGCGCCCGCGTGGCGGCCAGCTTCGCGCTGAGCTTCGTGGGCTGGCTCGTCGGCATCGTGGAAGTGTGGCTCGCGCTGCGCTTTCTCGGCCATCCCGTCGGCTGGGTCGATGCGCTGCTGCTCGAAAGCATCGGCCAGGCCATTCGCGGCGCGGCTTTTGCCATTCCCGGCTCGCTCGGCGTGCAGGAGGGCGGCTATCTGCTGCTCGCGCCGCTCGTCGGCCTGCCGCCCGAGGCGGCACTCGCGCTCTCGCTCGCCAAGCGCGCGCGAGAGATCGTGCTCGGTCTGCCGGGCCTGCTGTATCTGCATATCAGCGAACGTAGCTGGCAACGCAGGCGCGCCGTGCGCGTGCCCGCCGTTGAAGTCGCCGATTGACCTTTTTCTCCCAAGGAACGCATGCGCGCCATCATTCTCGCGGCAGGCCTCGGCCTGCGCCTTCAGCAACCGGCTGGAGAACAGTTTCCGAAATGTCTGCTGCAATTCGAGGGCGTGTCGCTGCTCGAACGCCATCTGCAGATGCTCGAGTCGGCGGGCGTCACCGAAGTCGTGCTCGCGCTCGGCTTCCAGCCGGAACTGGTCGAGGCCGAGCTCAAGCGCATCGGCTGGCCGCATGAGGTCGAGGTGGTGCTCAATCCGCGCTTCGACCTGGGCAGCGTGCTCACGGTGCATCGCACGGCCGAAGCGCTCACGCGCGGCGGCGACGTGCTGCTGATGGACGCCGACGTGCTCTACGACGAGCGCGTGTTCGCGCCGCTCGTGGCGGGCGAGGCCCCGGCCAACCGCCTGTTGATCGACCGCGACTTCGAGGCCGGCGACGAGCCCGTGAAGCTGTGCCTGCGCGATGGCGTGCCTGTCGAGCTGCGCAAGCAGCTTGCGGTCGGGCTGCAGTACGACACGATCGGCGAATCGGTTGGCTTCTTCCGCCTGAACGAAGCGACGGCGCGCCGCTTTGCGCAGATCGTCGAGGGCTATGTCGATTCGGGTCGAGCGAACATGCCGCACGAAGAAGCGCTGCGTGATTTGCTGCTCGAACGCGGCAGCGAGTTCGAAACCGCGGAAGTGACTGGCGCGCCGTGGATCGAAATCGACTTCCCTAACGACGTGACGCGCGCCACGGAACAGGTGCTCCCGCAACTGGCGCCGGTCGTGAGCCGCGTGAAGCAGACGGCGCTTTGATGGTGGTCTGAGCCGCGGTTTTCGCCGCTGTCTTGAGATGGCCATGAAGAGGGCCGTGAAGTCCATAGCCGCGTGAGTGCGGCGGTGGGTTTCGCGGCCCTTGTGCTTTTTCCGGCGCTCACCGCGTATTTTTATGCATTGCTTCATCTGTTGCGGCCTCACCGTTTTCGGCAACACGGTGCCATAATGGCAGCTTTACGCCATCAGCCACGCTGACTGTCGTTCCTGCCCATGCCCCTTGCTCTCGGCACTTTCATCGTTCCGCTCATCGTCGCGTGCTCGATGTTCATGGAGAACGTGGACGCGACGGTCATCGTCACAGCGCTCCCCGCGATGGCCCGCGACCTCGGCCAGAGCCCCATCACCCTCAAACTCGCCGTCACGAGCTATGTGATCGGGCTGGGGGTGTTCATTCCCATTTGCGGCTGGGTGGCCGACCGCTTCGGCTCGCGCAACGTGTTTCGCACCGCCATCGGCATCTTCATGGCGGGCTCGCTATTGTGCGCCGCGTCCAGGTCGCTCGAGATGTTCGTGGCGGCGCGCTTCGTGCAAGGTATCGGCGGCGCGATGATGGTGCCGGTGGGCCGCATCATCATCTTTCGCTCGCTGCCCAAGTCGGACTTCATTCGCGCGGTCAACTATCTCACCGTGCCGGCCTTGCTGGGTCCGGTGATGGGGCCGCCGCTCGGCGGCTTCATCACGACGTATCTGCACTGGCGGCTGATTTTCTTCGTCAACATTCCGATTGGCCTGCTCGGCATCTGGCTCGCGAACCGGCACATCGCGAACATGCACGAGGAGCATCCGGGACCGCTCGACTGGTTCGGCTTCATCCTCTCCGCGGGCGGCGCTTCGCTCTTCATGCTCGGGCTGTCGTTCGTGGGCGGCGAACTGGTTTCCAATGGGAAAGCCGTGACGATGTGCGTGGTGGGCGCGCTCTTGCTCGCCGCGTACTGGCTCTACGCGCAACGCGCCGAACGGCCCGTTCTCGATCTGAAATTTTTGCGCATCCCGAGTTTCAATGCGAGCGTGGCGGGTGGCTCGCTGTTTCGCATCGGACTCGGCGCCGTGCCTTTCCTGCTGCCGCTCACGCTGCAGGAAGGGCTCGGCATGACGGCGTTCGTTTCGGGCGCAATCACCTGCGCTTCGGCGTTCGGCTCGATCTTCATGAAGTCGGTCGTCTCGCACGTGCTCGGCCGCTTCGGCTTTCGCCGCACCTTGATCGTCAACGCCGCGCTGGCGGGCGTGTCCATCGCTGTATATGGCCTGTTCACTCCGGGCACGCCGGTATGGCTCATCTGGCTCGTGGTGCTGTTGGGCGGTGTGTTTCCTTCGCTCCAGTTCAGCGGCCTGAACTCGCTCGCTTACGCCGATATCCCCACCAAAGAGATTGGACGCGCGACGAGCGTCGCCAGCGTGATCCAACAGGTTTCACTGGGGCTCGGCGTGACCATCGCCGGGATCGTGCTGCAGGTTTCGCATCGGATACAGGGACATTCGACCATCGTGTGGACCGACTTCTGGCCGGCGTTCTTCGTCGTCGCACTTTTCTCCGTGGCCTCGATTCCGGTGACGATGCGTCTGCCCGCCAATGCAGGCGAGGAAATTGCGCGTGGAAGGCGCGGCCCCAACTGATCTGCCCGCGCGATTTCACTTGTGCTTGTCTCGTGAAAGGTATTGGCGGCAGGCCTGATCGCAAACGTTTGTGTGGCGTGCTATAAGCGCAACAACCAGGCTGAAAGTCGCTTGAATTGCCGGGTTGCAAGCTGGTGCTCGATGAACTAAATCATGGAGGTGACTGAATGAAGTGGGTCAATAGAACGAAAATTTCCGCCGTTGCTTTCGCAATCGTTTCGCTTTCCACGCTGTCCGCAGGCTTTCTCGAAGCCACGCCCGCATTCGCGAAGGACACGCAGCAACGCCCCGCAATCCTGAACGCATCGGCAGTTGCCGTGGCCGACAAATACGCCGCCGACGCCGCCGAGCAGATCTTCAAGGAAGGCGGCAATGCCGTCGATGCGGCGGTCGCCATCGCCTTCTCGCTGGCCGTTACGTATCCGGAAGCCGGCAACATCGGCGGTGGCGGCTTCATGACGCTCTACGTGAACGGCAAGCCGTACTTCCTTGACTATCGCGAGCGCGCACCGCTGGCCGCCACGCGCAATATGTACCTCGACGACAAGGGCAACGTGATCGAGGGCAAGAGCCTCTATGGCTACGACGCCGTGGGCGTGCCGGGCACCGTCGAGGGCATGTGGGAAGCGCAGCGCCGCTTCGGCAAGCTGCAATGGAAGCAGGTGCTCCAGCCCGCGATCAAGTACGCGCGCGACGGCTTCGTCGTGGACGAGCAACTTGCGAAGCGCCGCGAAGAAGCGTCGAAGGAATTCGGCGGCAAGACCAATTTCGACCAGTACTTTGCCGCCATGAAGGAGGGCGCGACGTTCAAGCAGCCCGATCTCGCCAATGTGCTGACGCGCATCGCGAACCAGGGTGCGAAGGACTTCTACGACGGCAAGACCGCCGACCTGATCGCGACGGCGATGAAGGGCAACGGCCTCATTACGAAGCGCGATCTGCAGGAGTACAAGGCAGTCTGGCGCCAGCCGGTGGAGGCCAGCTGGAACGGCTATGAGGTGATCACCGCGCCGCCGCCGAGCTCGGGCGGCGTGGGCCTCGTGCAGCTGCTCAAGATGAAGGCGATGCTCGCGCCGGAGTTCAAGGACGTGCCGCTGAATTCGCCGGAATACATCCATCTGATCGCTGAGATCGAAAAGCGCGTATTCGCCGACCGCGCACAGTATCTCGGCGACCCCGACTTCTACAAGGTGCCGGTCGAGCAGCTCACCGCCGACGCCTATCTTGCCAAACGCGCCGCCGAAGTGGATCCCGTGAAGCTGTCGGACACGAAGAGCGTGCAGCCGGGCCTCGGTACGTCGATGCCGCAGATGGCGGACGAGGCGCACGGCAACAAGATGCCCGAGAAGGCCGAGACGACGCACTTCTCGGTGGTCGACAAGTGGGGTAACGCCGTGTCGAACACCTATACGATCAACGGCTACTTCGGCTCGGGCGTGGTGGTGCCGGGCGCGGGCATCGTGCTGAACGACGAAATGGACGACTTCTCGTCCAAGCCCGGTGTGCCGAACATGTTCGGTGTGGTGGGCAGCGATGCGAATGCGATTGCGCCAAAGAAGCGTCCGCTTTCGTCGATGACGCCCACGATCCTCACGAAGGACGGCAAGGTGGCGCTCGTGATCGGCACGCCGGGCGGCTCGCGCATCTTCACGTCGATCTTCCAGGTCATCAACAACATCTATGACTTCAAGATGCCGCTGAAGGACGCGGTTGCCGCGATGCGCTTCCACCATCAACTGCTGCCGCCCAATACGATTTTCTGGGAGCCGTACCAACCGATCGACGGCGATCTCGCGAAGAAGGTCGAGGCCAGGGGCTATGTGCTCAAGGGCCAGGACTTCAGCGGCGACATTCAGGCGATCCGTATCGATGGCGATACGCCGGAGGCGGCGGCTGATCCGCGCGGACGTGGCGTGACGCGCGTGGTGCAGTGACCAGGGACGCAGGTGTCGGTAGAGTTTGCCGGCCGTTGCGCTTCAATGTTGCGAATTGGGTTGCCGATAAGAAAAAAATGCCGACCCAGTTTTCCTAAATTTGGGTCGGCGCGCCGCGCTTCAGGCGCATACGTATCAAGCTCGCATCCAATGAACGTTTGCTGGCGTTTTGTCCTCTTTAATGAGGACTCGGCGACCTGGATCGTCGCGTAGTATGCAAATTCCGGCGGCGTGAAAACCCAGCCGGCGTGTGTTTTCCTGGGCGGCCCTGGCCGCCCGTTTTTCTTTTCAGGGCGCGTTTGTGTGCGCGGGTTTTCTTGAATGGGTGGGGCACGCCAACTGCGCTCTAATGGTTTGCGGCTGCCCGGATGTCTGCGCACGCAACGGCAACGGGCCCGGCCCGGAGGCGACACAGGCGCTTTTCAACCATGGTCCATCACGCCGCGCATGCAACTCACAAGCCGCGAACTGGCGTTGCTCGCTGACGTCTTCAAGCTGCTGGCCGACCGCACCTTGCCGGAGGACGTCCTGCGGCTCGAAGTGGGGCGGCGCATGCTCGATCTGCTGCGCGCGGACTACATGGGGTCCTACGTCTGGGATGCCGTGCAGGGCGCGTTCGTGCATCGCGTGGCCGTCAACATGTCCGCGGACAATCTCGGCAATTACGAACGCTATTTCCAGTTTTGCGATCCACTCATGCCGACATTGCAGAACCGCCGTGAGGCGGTGCGCGTGACCGACGTGGTGCCGCACGACGTGCTCGCGCACACCGAATTCTTCAATGATTTCCTGCGTCGTGACGGCCTGTACTGGGGCTTGAACCTGTTCGCCTGGGACGGCGACGAGAACATCGGTGATCTGCGGATCTGGCGCGGTAAACACCGGGAGAATTTTTCCGATCATGAACTTGCCTTGCTCGAGCTGATCCGGCCGGCCTTCACCGCGGCACTGGCGCGCTCGCGCAGAGAAGCCGGTCTGACGAAGGCGAATGATGCGCCCGTGGCGGTCACGCCAGAGGAGAGGGTGCAATCGGGAGATGATCTGTTCGGGCGTCTCACGCCTCGCGAGCGCGAGGTGGTCGTGCTTGCGGCCGAGGGACTGCTGGACAAGGAGATTGCGCAGCGGCTCGGCATTTCCTATACGACCGTGCGTACGCACCTCGATCGTTCGTTTCAGAAACTCGGCATCAACAATCGCTCGCGGCTCGCGCGGCTGGTGCAGTTGTCGCGGCGCTGATCGAGCCGGCGCGTTGTGTATCGGCAACGGGACGTGCCTGCGCTTGCAGGGGATCCCGCTTTTTCCGTGCCTTATTGCGGCATCGACATGCCTTTGCGGGCCGCGTCGATCAGGTCGAGCGAGGTCTCGGCATTGCCGATCCGCTCCATCGCGAGCAGCGCGAAGCGTGCCAGGAAGAGCGGGGCGTTGGCCTCGCCCAGATCGGTCATGGTCTTGCACAGCCGTGTGTAGACCATGTCGAGTTCGCTGTCTGTCATGAGGTTCTCCAGTGCGGGTTACATCGTTTTCGGTTGTGCGGGCAACGCGCCTCAGGCACGCAATGCGTGATCGAGGGCGTCCAGCGCGCGTTGTGCCAGCGTGTCGCCGGCGCCTTGCCAGCGGCCGAGCACGTGGCCGTCGGGGCGCACGAGATAGAGCGTGTCCGCCGCGGCGCCGTACATCGGGAAGAGCCGGCCCGTGTGGTCCCAGCCGCAGCGGCGCGTCGCGTCGGCAGGCGCGTGCTGCGCGAGCGGCACGAGCGCGAACGGCACGTTGCGCGAGGCGAGCACCGTCTCGAGCGCGTCGACGGCGGACGGCACCGTACCGTTCGCGCTGAAATAGAGCGCCGTGAAGCGTGGTCCGACGAGATCGGTCAGATGGCCCTCGCGCATTGCGCCGCGATCGAAGATCGACAATGGGCATTCGGGCAGCACCGCACCGGGCGCCGGGCCGCTCACGAGCGGATCGGAAACCGCGTTCAGCGGCGAAGCCGTATAGGCAATCGCCGAGGTCTGGCGCGGGTTGATCAGCGAGCGCACGCCGGGATGCGCGAGCGCGAGGCTCAGCACGGCGGTGCGCATCAACTCGAATGCGAACGAGGGTGGCGCCATGAATTCGGTGCTCTTCGTGCCGTAGCTCAGGTTCTCGTGCGTCGCGAATACGCGCTCGTCGGAATAACTGTCGAGCAGCCGCGCGCCTGCGCGCCCTTGCACCACCCAGGCGAGTTTCCACGCGAGGTTGTCGGCGTCGTCGATGCCCGAATTCGCGCCGCGCACGCCGAAGATCGGCACGAGGTGCGCCGCGTCGCCCGCGAACAGCACGCGGCCGTGGCGATAGCGCTCGAGCGTGAGGGCGTTGGCCTTGTAGATCGTGATCCAGATGGGCGACCACGGCGCGGTCTCGCCCATCATGTCCAGCAGGCTCTGCACGCGGGGCATCACGTTTTCGGGCTTGACGGCCTCATCGGCGTCCTCGCCGTCGCGCAGCTGATAGTCGATGCGCCAGACGTTGTCGGGCTGCTTGTGCACGAGCACGGTCGAGCCCGGGTTCGAGGCCGGGTCGAAGTAGGCGAGTCGCTCGGTGGGGCGCGTGCTGTCGAGCAGGATGTCGACGATCACGTAGCGGCCCTCGTAGCTCGTTCCGGTGAGCTTCAGGCCCAGCGCGTCGCGAACCGTGCTGCGCCCGCCGTCCGCGGCGACGAGCCAGTCGGCGCGGGTCTCGTATTCGCCTGCGGGCGTTGCGAGCGTGAGCGTTGCGCCGTGCGCGTCCTGCTGCACGGCCGTCACGCGAGTGCGCCAGCGGATCTCGATCAGGTCGGCATGCCGCTCGGCCGCGTCGAGCAGGAACTGCTCGATGTGGTACTGGGCGAGGTTCACCATCGGCGGCAGCTTCTGGTTCTCGTCCTGCGGCATCGTGAAGTGCAGGACCTCGTCGTTGCGATAGAAGCTGCGTCCGCCGGTCCATGGCAGGCCCTTCGCGAGAAATCCGTCGAGCGCGCCGAGACGCTCGATGATCTCGAGGCTGCGGCGTGAAATGCAGATCGCGCGGCTGCCATAGCAGACCGATTCGTCGGCCTCGATCAGCACCGAGCGCACGCCGTGCTTCGCGAGCCCCAGCGCAATGGCGAAGCCGACCGGGCCGCCGCCGACGATCATGACCGGATGGCGCGCTGGTTCGCGGCCGTCGACGAGTTCGGGCAGGCGGGCGTCGTAGTGCTTCGCCTCGAACGGATAGGGCTTGAATTCGGTGCTCATGATGCGGCGCCTCCGTGCGTGGCGGGGCCGTTGCCGATCGGGGAATGGGCGAAACGAGGCATGAGGGAATACGTCTCCGATTGGAAATTTTTTCTCGCGCACCATCGAAGGGGCGCCGCGCGGGGCAGCCGCGCTATCGGGGCCCGGCGGGAGCCCGGCGACGATGCATGCAGTATGGAGCGAGGCAGGCGCGGCGCTGTCCTCATTTTGGGTACAGCGTGCCGGCAGGCGCCGCGGACGCAGCGCGCGGTGACGCGTTCGGCCCTCAGGCCTTGTCGTTGGCGAGGCAGAGCGCGAAGAGCTGGCGCTGGCTCGAGATGCCGAGGCGCTGATACGCGCGCTTCTGATAAGTCACGACGCTGCTGGGCTTGACGCCCATGCATTCGGCAATTTCGGCGGCGCTTCTGCCTTCCAGCACGCCGCGCAGCGCATCGAGCTCGCGCTTCGAAAGCGCCGGGCACAGGCCGCGCAGGCGCGCGAGCATCAGTTGCGGAATGCCCATCTGGCTCTGGCCGCGCAGGGCGTAGTGATGCTTGGTGGCTTCGCCGATCAACGGGGCCAGCGACTCGACCAGCTCGATTTCGCCCGGCTGGAAATTGCCGGCATCGCGCTCGCGATAGAGATTCACCGAAAGCCAGATGTCGGCGGCGGGTTGCAGCAGCAACGAGAGCCGATCGGAAACATTGGGCGTGGCGTAGCAGGCTTGCCGGTAGCCGTCGTGCGCGATGTCCTCGCTCGATTGCCAGTGCAGCACCAGTGACGAACCCGGCTTGTTGGCCGCTTCGCCGCCGACGATCTGCTGATTGCCGTCGAGTGCGTAGAAGAGCCGTGAATACGTGTCGGCGACGTCACGCAGGAACCGGCCGCCGCGATGATCGGCGACCGAGACGGTGCGCGGACGGTTGCCGAATTCGTACGCGAACACCGTGCACTGCGACACCGAGGTGGCCGGCCCGAGCATGTTGAGGACCTCGGTGGCGAGCGCGTTAGTGTCGTCGCGGCCGATCGCGGAGATGAGGCTGGTGACGCGAGACAGGTCGAATTGGCCCGGTTGTCTCGGTCGGTCAAGACGCCAGTGACGCATGTTTCTGAAGGGAAAACGGCTGAAATCGGCTGCTACGGCAGGATGACCCAGAGTAGCACCGATTCGTACGCACGCGTAAGCCTTCCAGAACACCAGCAGTGCGTGAAAAGGGCCGGTTCGACGCGTGTTGCCATGAGTGAGCCAGCAGTAAGGCAGCAAGCAAGAACCCGTCCAGTTAGGGTAATCTCTATATTTCGTGCTGCATCTGCACAAAAATTTCCTTTCTGATCAAAACGTCTTCGCGCAGGAAATCCCGATATGTGGACGCTTCCCACCGCCATACCCCCCGATTTCGGTACCGGGGCGGTATTTTTCAGCGTGCTCGTGACACAGCTCGGCGTGCCGGTTCCCGCCGCGCCGGTGCTGATACTCGCGGGCACGATGGCGGCGGGCGGCGAGGCGTCGTATGGGAGTCTGCTGCTCGCGGCGATCGTTGCCACCTTGTTCGCCGATTCGCTCTGGTTCACGGCGGGCCGCATGCGCGGACGCCGCCTGCTCAATTCGCTCGTGCGCTTCTCGCTTTCTCTCGATACGACGATTCGTGTCGCGCGCAACGTGTTCGAACGCCATGGCGCGCCCATTCTCGCGGTGGCGAAGTTCGTGCCCGGTCTGGGTCTCATGTCCGCGCCGCTGCTCGGCACGACCTCGATGGACGTGCGCCTCTTTCTGCTCTGGGACGCAGTAGGGGCAACGCTGTGGGCCGGCACATGGCTCATCGGCGGCGCGGCCATGCACGCGCAAATCGCCCGCTTCGCGATGTTCGTGCGCGCCAACGGCTGGACCATCTTCGACGTGCTCGCACTGGCGGGTCTGCTGTTTCTCGCCTGGCGCTGGGTGCGCCGCCTGCAGTTGCGCCGCTGGCTGGCCACCCATCGGATCTCGCCCGATCAGCTCGACGAGATGATGAAGTCGCCTGCGCCGCCCGTCGTGTTCGATGCGCGGCCGCAAAGCGTGCGCGAACAGGAGGCCTGGCGCATTCCGGGCGCGCGGCCGCTCAATCTCGATTCGAGCGAAGCGCTGGCGCCCGAATTGCTCGCACGGCCCATCGTCGTGTATTGCGTCTGCCCGAACGAGGCGACGGCCAAGCGCATCGTCAGCCAACTGCGCAGCAAGCACATCTATCATGCTCACGCGCTCAAGGGCGGTCTCGACGCGTGGGAGCGCCACGGCTATCCCGTCGAGCCGCTTTCTTCGGAATTCCACGCCGCGCATGCGCGCGAGGATGAGGAATACGAAGCCGTCGCCGAACAGGAGTTCACGGTTCGGGCCAGCATTTCAGAGTAATTCGCTCACGCTTCGTCACGGCGCGTTGCGCCGGTTCCGCTGCAGCGGGCCGACGCATCGTGTGCATCGGCCGTGTCGTCAGGCGCGCTGGCGGCGCGAGCCGCCGCCCACGTTCCGCCCCGCGTCGCGCGCCATCTGTGCATAGCCCCAGATCGAAAGCAGCGTGAGCACGCCTGCGCTCAGAAACGCCAGGCGGAAATCGTCGAGCGTGAACGCACGGCCGCTCGATTCGCCGTTGATGCTTGCCGCGACGCGCAGCGCGAGCGCGCCAAACGCAATCCCGAGTCCGTTGGTCATTTGCGCTGCCGCGCTCCAGAGCGTGCTGGCCGCGCTCATCTGCGGCTGCGCGACGTCGGCGTAGGCGAGCGTCGCGAGCGTCGAGAATTGCATCGAGCGCGTGACGCCGTAAACGAAGATCACGATCAGCACGATGGCGAGCGGCGCTTCGGGCGTGAGCATCCCGCACGCGATCATCGAGGCGCCGGCAAGCGCCACGTCGACCATAGCGACGAGCCGGAAGCCCCAGCGTTCGAGAATGCGCGTCGTGAGCGCTTTCATGCCCAGATTGCCCAGCGCGCTCGCGAGCAGCAGCAGGCCCGACTTGAAGGCCGAGAGACCGAAGCCGATCTGGAACAGCAGCGGCATCAAGTAGGGCGCCGCGCCAATACCGATGCGCGTGATCGAGCCCGTCACGACCGTGACCGAGAAAGTCGGAATCGCAAGGCTGGAAACGTCCACAAGCGGATGCGGATGGCGTTTCGCATGAAAGAACGCGATGGCGCCGATCAGCACGCCGGCACCCACGAGGGCCACCGCGCGCCATGGGCTCGAGCCCGCCTGACTCGCCAGTTCCGCGCCGTAGAGGATGGCCGTGAGCGCCGCGCCGCTCAGCACGAGCCCGACGACATCGAGCGGCCGGCGCTGTTCGCTGCGCAGATTCGGTACCACGGCCGCGATGGCCGCAAGCACGGCAAGGCCGAAAGGGACGTTGAGCAGGAAGATCCAGCGCCATGACGCATAGGTCGTGATGAAGCCGCCCACCGGCGGCCCGACCACCGGCGCCGCAATGGCTGGCCAGGTGATGGTGGAGATCGCCTGCATCAGGCGGCTCTTGTCGGTGCTGCGCACGACGATCATGCGGCCCACCGGCACCATCATGGCGCCGCCGATGCCTTGCAGCACGCGCGCGGCGACGAACTCCCAGAGATTCTGCGAGATGCCGCAGAGCACCGAGGCGAATGTGAATGTCACCACCGCGCCGAAGAACACGGTGCGCGAGCCGCAACGATCGGCCACCCAGCCGCTTGCCGGGATGAAGATGGCGAGCGCGAGCATGTACGCAGTCACGCCGAGACTGAGGCTATTCGGCCCGATGCCGAACGAGTGCGCCATTTGCGGCAGCGCCGTGGCGATCACGGTGGTGTCGAGGTACTCCATGAAGAACGTCGCCGCGACGATGTAGGGCAGCCAGCCGACCCAGGCTGCGCGTACCGGCTTGTTGCGTGCATCGTCGTTCATTGCGCCGCCTCGTGGCAGGGCTGGAAGCGCGGCATGGGGGGCGAGGGGCGGAGCGAAGGGCGCATCATGAGGCGGTCGGCGGGCAAGTTTCCGATCGGAATGTCGTGGACCGGAAGGTTGCAGCGCGCGGCCCACGCGAAAGGCCACAGTTTCCGATAGGAAAGCGCATCTGTACAGCAGCGTTCGTGCTTCGCATCGGCTTGATGGCCGGCGGGGCGCGCCCGTTGGCCGATGCGCGCGCCGCTGCCTGGGCCACTGCCCGGTGGCGTCGCGCGGCTAGTTCGTAGCGGTGGAGCGGAGGAGGGTAAATACCTGGTTGATGCGGGAGGCTTGAATCTTTGTTGCGAAATTTGATGGAATCCAGCGCAAATACCGGACGACGCCTCGTCGGCGTGGTCCGGTTCATCGGTATGTCGCGGGATGAATGGAAGGCTGGGTGGCTTGGAGCGCCTTAGCCCGTGGTGTCTTTGAGCAGCCGGGTGCGCGCCGAGCCGAGCGATTCGAAGCGGCCATGCGTGTCGTCGAAGACGGAAATCGTGCCGTGGCCGATGTCGTACACCCAGCCTTGCAGCTGGAGTTGGCCCTGCGCCACGCGAGCCGCAACCGCCGGATGGGTGCGCAGGTGCGTGAGCTGCAGGCGAACATTTTCCTCGACGAGCGCTTGCACGACCTGATCTTCGTTCAGCCCGCGCGTTTGCACGACGCTGCGTGCCGCCTCGGCGTTGCGCAGCCATGCTTGCACCGTGGGCATGTCCGCCGTGGATTCGGGGCCGGCGGCGAGCCCCTTCATGGCGCCGCAGTCGGTGTGGCCGCACAGCACGATCTGCCGCACGTTCAGCGCGAGCACGGCGAATTCGACCACCGCCGACACGCCACCGAGCATTTCCCCGTAGGCCGGCACGATATTGCCGATGTTGCGGCAGACGAACAGCTCGCCGGGGCGCGTTTGTGTGATCAATTCGGGCGAGACGCGCGAATCTGCACAGGTGATGAACAGCGTGTGCGGCGACTGGCTGTGGGCAAGACTGCGGAACAGCTCCTTGTCGCCCGGAAACACGTTACGAGCGAAGTCATCCACGCCGTTGAGGAGGTGCAGCAGATCGCAGCCGCACGATTCGGAGTGGACGTCGTGCGAGTGAGTATGGTCTGGCATGGATGTTTCTCTCTTTATCATGAATCGACACATTCGAATGGCAGCAGCGGAAGTTTACGCCGAGTCACGTCCGGCTGCCGCGTTTCGGTTCGGAAAGTTCCGTCCGAACGTACGTTTTCCCGTTTTCCGATCGTCACATTCGCGTGCGAGCGGACATCTGCGCGTAAAACACGGTATCGCGCACGTATTTGCCGCGCGGCACCGGCCTGCCCGTCTTCAATACGTAGTTTCTCACGCGCAAGGCGCGGGTCATGCAGCGTCGAGCCTGAATATCGGGCTTCGATTCGCTACGCCTTGTGCCTTATTCGTCATACGACCGGCCAGTCGGTTGGCCTGGCTCGCGCGAGTGCTCTGGTGAGCGCTGCGTAGCCCCCGCGAGCCATGGTGAGGTCCGAAGACATGCGTCCACCAGGGCTGGCGGGGCAGGATTGTACTCGACGCCAAAATATCTGGGGGGCGGTAGGGAAATGCCGGAAGCGCATGTTCCGGAGGCGCACGGCGGGATCGACCAGGTGGGTCGATTCCACGCCGCCGGTTTTTATTTCGGAGGTCGAATTGATGAGTCTGCCCACGGGAGCAGGCCGACGCTCGCGCGCCGATGCGTCTCAGGACTCCACGGCGTGGCGCGCGGCTCCGGCGCGCCGGCTGGGCATGAAATACCACACGCCGGCGAGCACTTGCAGCACGATCAGGCCGGTCCACACCGCTTGATGCGCGACGACGGGATAGTGGCCGTCCACGGCGCTCCAGTGGCCGAGCGCTGCGCCGATCGCGATCTGTGCGATGAAGATGCCGATGAAGATGACAAGCGTGAACGTGGTATTGACGCGGCCGATCAGGCGCGGGGGAAAGTATTCGGCCAGCACCGCATAAGTGAGGATGCCGGTGCCGCCCAGCGCGCCATACGCGGCCCACAGGAACGCGGCGGGCAGCGGCACGCGGGCCGCGAGCAGCACCTGGACGAGCACGAATAGCCCCATCGTCACGCCGGAAAAGCGGGCGACGCTGACACCGTATTGCTCGAAGGTCCGCGCGAGCGCACCGAAGCCGATGTTGCCGACGATGAACGCGCCGCCGAGCACGGAAACGAGCGAGGCCGCGCGCGAGGCCACGTCGGCAGTGTCGGCGGGCGCCATGTCGCGCAGGAACGCGCCTACCCACAGCGACTGCATTGCGTAGAACACGATCTGCGTGAAGGCGGAAAACGTCGCGGATTTCCAGAACGCATGGCTGCGCAGGATGTGCGCGGTGCCCTTGAACTGCTCGAGCACGCTCGCCTGATGGTGCGTGTCACGCGTGCGCGGGCCGCCGATCCAGATGATGGCGGCGACGGCCGCGGTCAGCACGGCGAGTCCGACGCTGACGCTGCGCCACGGCGCCATCGTGAGCAGCCACGAGAGCGGGGCGCCGACCGCAACGCCGCCGAGGCCGCCCACGGCCATCACGAGGCCGTTGACGAGCGTGAGCTGGGCGACCGGGAAGTGCTGGGCGGTGGCCTTGAACGCGCCGCCGAGGCACACCGACACGCCCACGCCAACCAGCAGACGCCCCACCATCATCGCGGCCATGCTGTGCGAAAGGCCGAACACGAATGCGCCGGCGGCGGCCACCAGCATCACGCACGCGGTCACGCGGCGCGGGCCGAAGTGGTCGAGCAGCACGCCGGCGGGGATCTGGGCGCCCGCGAAGCCGAGGAAGTAGACGCTCGTGAGCGTGCCCAGATCGGTGGGGCTGAGGCCCATTTCGTGCGTCAGGAACGGCGCGAAGCCAAGATTGACGCCGCGAAAAAGATATGAAATGAAATAGCCGAGCGCGAAAACGGCGAATACGCGCAATCTCAGTGCGGTCATGATGCGAGCGAGATCCGAAAGCGGATCGAATGTCTGGGTCCCGATTATTGGCGAGAAGCCGGCCGCGAGGCCAGCGAGAGATTTCAGCCGCGATTGTGAGTAGAATTTGACGTCATGTCACGACCGCTCCCTCCCTTGCAGGCCCTGCGCGCGCTAGAAGCGGCGGCGCGCCGGCGCAGTTTCAGCCGCGCAGCAGAAGAATTGCATTTGACGCACAGCGCGGTGAGCCATCACCTGCGCGCCCTCGAAGCGGAGCTCGGCGTCGAGCTGTTTCGCCGCGCGGGCAGCCGCATGATCCCTACGGCGGCCGGCGCGCAGCTTGCCGACCGCGTGCGGCGCAGCCTCGAAGGCTTGCGCGAAGCGCTCGATGCCACGCGTCCTGGCGTGAGCGGCGTGACGCGGCTCGAACTGAGCGTGATGTCCGATTTCGCCTCGGTCTGGCTGATTCCGCGTCTGGGCGACTTCTACGACCGCCATCCCAATGTCGATCTGTCGTTGCGCATGCATGTCGACGTCACGCCGCCCGATCCCTATCCGTTCGATATCGGCATCTGGCACAGGCGCGTGGACGAGCCGGGTTTTCAGATCCGCAAGCTGCTCGACGACCAGGTGGTGGCCGTCTGCAGTCCCGCTCTGCTCGCGCGCTACCCGGCGTTTCGTATCGAAGATCTCGCCTCCATGCCGTTGCTGCGTTTCTCGCGCCGCTCGTGGCTCGACTTCTTCGAGGCGGCCGGTGTGGCGGGAGACGAGCCCGAGCGCGGGCCCGTCTTCGACGACGCCGGCCTCCTGCTGCAGGCCGCGGTGGCCGGGCAAGGGGCGGCCACGGCGCGGCTGCAGCTCGCGCGCGACTTCATCGATCGCGGCGAACTGGTGCAGTTGGGGCAGGTGCGCATTCCCGCATCGCTGGACTATTACTTCACATGGCGCGAGGGCCATCCGCGCGAAGCGGCCATCCAGCAGTTCTACCGCTGGGTGAAAGCCCAGCTCGTCAATTGACAGGCGCTATTTCCTTTCATCAGTAAATGCGGGTAAAACCTGTGTTCGCGCCTGTCAACGGCCGCATATCGACAAACGTTGCTCATCGATATGGATGCACAAAGCTGCACGAGTCCAATCGACGAATTGTGGGCGAATGCGATTGTTATTCATGGCGCATGCACCGGATTGGCTCATTTTCCGAAATGATTGCGTCGGCCGTCCATGAGGGGAATGGGTTTGTTGTAAATGCTATTCAATAGCATTGCTTGATCCGGATGTGTTCCCGGGGGAGTTCCGGCGTGTGAAGTAGCGTGCCGGCGCGGGTTGCAGGATCCGTTGGCGGCACCCGTGAATCCTCTGCGTATTGAGCTGAAGTGGAGGTAAAGTGCATTCGTGCGAAATGGTGGCAGCGACACCTTTCACATCAAGTTTGAAATAAATGGAGTATCGTTACTCCCCAATGCGATCTCCGAGGCGAGATCAACCGTATTGGCAGCGTCTGTTTACCGGTAGTGAATGGTGTGTAGTGCAAGGGTCCCGCGAGGACCATCAAAAAACTGTGACAACAGGAGAAACCGCATGAAGGCTATTCAGGCGTTCAAACTGGCAGCCGGCACGATGCTGGTCGCCGCCTCGCTCCACGTGTACGCGCAAGACGCAGCAAGCGCGCCCACCCCGGGGGCGACCGAAGCCGCCAAGACCCAAGCGCAGCAGTCGAAGGCGCAGTACAAGTCGGCCAAGGCAGCCAACCGTGCGCTTTCGCGCAAGGTGCGCGCGGCGCTCGCGAAGGACAAGGACATCAGCGTGGCCAACATCACCGTGCGCGCCAAGGACGGCGCCGTCATCCTGCAAGGCACGGTGCCGGAGCAAGGCCAGGTCGACCACGCCACGGAAGTGGCGAAGGGCGTCGCTGGCGTGACCTCGGTCAAGAATGCGCTGACGATCCGCCCGGTCGGGACCTGATCGCCGGGATGCGACGCGTGCCAGTCGCCTCGTGCGGCTGGCCGGTGTCGTGTGAACCGCGCCGGAAATGCGGCAGCAACGGGCGCGGCCCGGTCCAGGGTCTCCGTCTGGCCTGACCCGGGTTCACTCTGGAAGCCGCACATGCAATCCGCGAACAGGATTGCATGTGCGGCTTTTTTATTGGCGCCCCCTGTGCACTCAGGGATCGATGTAGTGCATTTGCGGCGACTCGCCCATCAGGAGCGCACGGTTCGCGTCAGCGGCCGCACGCAGATAGTCCCAGAGCGACGTGATGCGCCGCAGCTTGCGCAGATCTTCGCGGCTGCATAGCCAGAAGCGCCGCGTCACGACGATCTCTTCGGGCAGGACCGTCACGAGCCGCGGGTCGGGCTCGGCCATGAAGCAGGGCAGAATGGCGAGCGCGCTGCCTTGCAGCGCGGCATGATACTGCGCGATCACGCTCGTGCTGCACAGGCTTGCCGTGACATTGGGCGCGGTGCGCTCGAGGTAGAGCAGCTCATGGCTGAAGGCGAGATCGGCGACATAGCTGATGAACGCGTGATGGCGCAAGTCCGCCGCCGTCCGAATGGGTGCGTGCCGCTCGAGATACTCAGGCGTTCCATATAAGCGCAGGCGATAGTCGCACAGCTTCGTATAGACGTACTGGCCGCGCTCGGGGCGCTCGAGCATGATCGCCAGATCGGCTTCGCGCTTCGAAAGGCTCACGAAATGCGGGACCGGCAGCAGATCGATCGACATGTCGGGGTGCTTGCCGGTGAAGCGCGCCAGTTGCGGCGCAAGAAAGAAGCAGCCGAACCCCTCGGTCGATCCCACCCTCACGTGGCCCGAGAGCGAATGCGCGCCGAGCGCGAACTGCTCGCTCGCCGACTGCACCGTGCTTTCGATGGTGTCCGCATAGGCCAGCAGGCGCTGGCCTTCGGCGGTCAGCACGAAGCCGCCCGAGCGCGATTTGTCGAACAGTACCGTGCCCAGCGCCGCCTCCAGTTCGCGCACGCGGCGCGCCACCGTGGTGTGGTCGACGCCGAGGCGCCGTGCCGCGCCGCTGGCGCGCTGCGTGCGCGCCACCTCCAGGAAATAGCGTAAATCGTCCCAGTTCAGCGTCTCCATCGGTCTCGTTGTGCTTTTTTGCATATTGGATGGGCTTTTTCGTCTCTATACCGTGGATATTCGAATAACTATACTCGGTTCAAGACCTCTGCAAGACGCGGTCGTCTATAACAAGGATGGAGACACACGATGCTCATGCAGTCGACCCCTGAAGGGGCGGACACGATTGGCTTTCCCACGCGCGACTCCATTCCCGGCACGCATCCTGATGCGCTCGCATCACGGCTGGCGGATCCGTCAATTAGATCGTAATCCTGCATATCCGGCTCAGGCCGGCCCGTTCAGACCTTTCAGAGAGAGTTCAAGATGAACGCAGTCACCCAGGCATCCAACGCTCATGTCTCGACCGTCAAGCTGCTGATCGACGGCGAGTTCGTCGAATCGAAAACCACCGAATGGCGCGACATCGTCAATCCGGCCACGCAGGAAGTGCTGGCGCGCGTGCCGTTCGCGACCGTCGAGGAAGTCGACAAGGCCGTCCAGAGTGCGCATGCCGCGTTCGCGACCTGGAAGAACACGCCGATCGGCACGCGCGTGCGCATCATGCTCAAGCTGCAGGCGCTGATTCGCGAGAACATGTCGCGCATTGCGCAGACGCTCACGGCCGAGCAGGGCAAGACGCTGCCCGATGCGGAAGGCGATATCTTCCGCGGCCTCGAAGTGGTCGAGCACGCGTGCTCGATCGGCACGCTGCAGCAAGGCGCGTTCGCGGAGAACGTGGCCGGCGGTGTGGACACCTATACGCTGCAGCAGCCGCTGGGCGTATGCGCGGGCATCACGCCGTTCAATTTCCCCGCGATGATTCCGCTGTGGATGTTCCCGATGGCGATCGTCTGCGGCAACACCTTCGTGCTCAAGCCCTCCGAGCAGGATCCGCTCTCCACAATGCAGCTCGTCGAGCTGGCCGTTGAGGCCGGCATTCCCGCAGGGGTGCTAAACGTCGTGCACGGCGGCAAGGAAGTCGTCGATGCGATCTGCTCGCATCCGCTCATCAAGGCGATTTCGTTCGTGGGCTCGACGGCCGTGGGCACGCATGTCTATCGCCTCGGCAGCGAGCACGGCAAGCGTGTGCAGTCGATGATGGGCGCGAAGAACCACGCGGTCGTGCTGCCCGACGCCAACCGCGAGCAGGCGCTCAACGCGCTCGTGGGCGCGGCGTTCGGCGCGGCGGGCCAGCGCTGCATGGCCACTTCGGTGGTGGTGCTCGTGGGCGAGGCGCAGCAATGGGTGCCCGAACTCGTGGAGAAAGCGAAGGAGCTCAAGGTCAACGCCGGCAAAGAGCCGAAGACCGACGTGGGCCCCGTTGTCTCGCGCGCCGCGAAGACCCGCATTCTGGGCCTGATCGACTCGGGCGTGAAGCAGGGCGCCACGCTCGCGCTCGACGGTCGCGGCGTGAAGGTGCCCGGCTACGAGAACGGCAACTTCGTCGGCCCGACGGTGTTCACGGACGTGAAGACCGACATGGACATCTACACGAACGAGATCTTCGGGCCGGTGCTCGTGGTGCTGACCGCGAACACACTCGACGAGGCGATTGCCATCGTCAACGCGAATCCGTTCGGCAATGGCGTGGGCCTCTTCACGCAAAGCGGCGCGGCGGCGCGCAAGTTCCAGAACGAGATCGATATCGGCCAGGTGGGCATCAATATTCCGATTCCGGTGCCGGTGCCGCATTTCAGCTTTACGGGCTCGCGCGGCTCGAAGCTCGGCGACCTCGGTCCCTATGGCAAGCAGGTCGTGCAGTTCTACACGCAGACCAAGACCGTCACGGCGCGCTGGTTCGACGATGCCACCATCAACACCGGCGTGAACACGACGATCAACCTGCACTGAAGCGCCGCCGCGCCTGACCAACCATAAAGGGAGAATCGCTCATGAAAATCGGTTTCATCGGGCTGGGCCACATGGGCGCGCCCATGGCGCTCAATCTGATCAAGGCGGGGCACGCGCTCACCGTGTTCGATCTGAGCGCCGAGGCGATGCAGACGCTCGCCGACGCGGGCGCGACGCGGGCCGCAACGCCCAAGGCGGCCGCCACGGGCGCCGAATGGGTCGTCACGATGCTGCCCGCGGCGGCGCACGTGCGCACCGTGCTCAGCGCCGAAGACGGCGTGCTGGCGGGCATCGCGAAGGGCGTGACGATCATCGATTCGAGCACGATCGATCCGGCGAGCGCGAAGGAGTTCGGCAAGCTAGCCGCTGCAAACGGCAACGCGTTCGTGGATGCGCCGGTATCGGGCGGCACGGGCGGCGCGGCGGCAGGCACGCTCACGTTCATGGTGGGCGGCAGCGCGGCGCTCTATGAAAGCGTGAAGCCCGTGCTCTCCGGCATGGGCAAGAACATCGTCCATTGCGGCGAGACGGGCACGGGACAGGTGGCGAAGATCTGCAACAACCTCGTGCTCGGCGTCACCATGGCGGGCGTGGCGGAGGCGATGGCGCTGGGCGAGGCGCTCGGGATCGACTCGAAGGTGCTGGGCGGGATCATGAATACGTCCACGGGCCGCTGCTGGAGCTCGGACACGTATAACCCGTTCCCGGGCGTGATCGAAACGGCGCCTTCGTCGCGCGGCTACACGGGCGGCTTTGGCACGGACCTGATGCTCAAGGACATGGGCCTCGCGACCGATGCCGCGAAGAGCGTGCACCAGCCCGCCTATATGGGCGCGCTCGCGCAGCAGCTCTATCAGGCGATGAGCAGCCGCGGTGACGGCAAGCTCGACTTCTCGGCCATCATCAAGCTGTATCGCGGCGAGAAGGGCTAAAGCGAACCGGAGCGTAGTGTCACGGCGCGTGCTCTCAACAGCACGCGCCGTTTTCTTTCAGGTCCGCTCGATTGCGGTCATGCGCGTTTCGATACGCGTGAGCAGCCGCTTGAACCATCGGTTGAGCAGGGCATTGGACGGCGCCATGAGCGTCGAGCACGCGAGGATGCGATAGACGTCGTTGCGCGTGAGCTTGGAAGGCCGCGCGGGATCGAGCCAGTCTTCATTGCCGACCAGCAGCTCCAGCGTCTCGAGGCCGATAAGGATCGGCCACAGGCACGCGAGGCGCAGCCTCACGGACAGGCGCGGCAGCGCGAACGTATAGTCGATGGCCGCGCGGAAGTGATCGAGGGCGATGCGCACGAGCCCGAACATCAGCGGCCGCGCGCGCGCGGACGTGCCGGGGTGGAGCAGGTCCTCGGGCGTGAGACCGGCCTGCGCGAGCATCGTGGCGGGCAGGTAGCAGCGGCCGATGCGCAGGTCCTTGCCGCAATCGCGCAGCACGTTCACCATTTGCAGCGCCTTGCCGAAGCGCACGCCGCGCTGGTACATGGTCTCGCGCAGCGCAGGGGCGAGCGTGCCGGGCAGATGCATATAGGTCATCTTCGTCCAGAACTCGCCCACGCAGCCCGCAACGAGGTAGGTATAGCGGTCGAGCGCGTCCCATGTGCCGAGCGCGGCCACCTTGCCCGAGCGTTCGTCGGGGAAGGTGTTCAAGTCGAATTCCATGCCCTCCGTGAGCGTCGTGACGATCTCGCGCACGGCCGTGCGGTCCGCTTCGTCGAGTTGCGCCAGCACGTCGAGTGCGCCGCCAAGCGATTCGAGCAGCAGCTTCTCGTCCGATTGCGTCTGCTGACCCGCCACCTCGCCGGCGATGCGTTGCAAGGCGTCGTCGTGCGCCGCGGCTTGGGACGTGCCCGGGGACGCGCCACCGGGGGGCGTGCCATTGACGCGCTCGCGCAGCGCGAGCAGCAGCGCGAGCCGCTGGGGCGGCGGGATCAGCGAGGTGTCGGCAATGGTGTCGGCGGCGCGCGCGAGCAGGTAGGCCTCCCCCACGGGATCGCGCATCCCGGCGGGCAGCACGCGCATCGTGAGGTAGAACGAGCGGGAAACGCCTTTGAGCAACGGACCGAGCAGGAAAGCCCGATTAGAATTCTGCATGTCGGTTGGGGCAGTGGAACGGCAGCCGCATTGTAGCGTGGACGAGAAAAGGGGGACCGGTGAGACCCGATCGAGCGTTCTTCGACTTGCAGGTCCGCTTTGCCGAGGGCGTCGCGCGCGTCGCAGGCATGCCGCTCGAAAAGGCCTTGCTCGACTGCACCAATCTTTATGTGCGCTTCGGGGCGGGGCGTGAATTCGATGCTGCCCATCCGCTATGGGCCGCGTATCTCCAGGGCGTGCGTGCCTGCACGGACTCGCGCGAGTTGGGCGACTGGACGTGGCACTTCTATATAGAGTGCCCGGCCCACCTGGCCGCGCCGCCCATTGTTGCCGCGTTCGGCTGTTTTGCATGGGCGCGGGACCCGCACGGCGGCGTGCGGCTGCATTTCGATGCGCACGGCGTGGGCGCTGCGGCCGTGTCGCCGCTCGCTGCGCGCGAGGCGCCGCGCAGGCGGGCCGAATTGCGCCAGTTGTTCGAGCATGTTCGCACGCACGTGGGCGGCAGCGATCCAGTCGTGCATGGCACCTCGTGGCTCTATAACCTTCCTGCGTACCAACGCCTCTTTCCTCCCGCTTATCTTGCGAGCGCGCGAACAGTCGACCGGCTGCGCGCGATGTCTCTCTGGGGGCAATTTCTCGACCGACATGGCCAGTTGCGTCGCGACGCAGCGCGGGCCTTGCTCACGCGGCTCGCTGAAACACGCGATGCCGTCGCGATCAACCGGTGCTTTGCGCTGCGCGCGATCGCCGTTCAGGCACCCGCGAGCGTGTTCCATGAGCACGGGTTTGCCACCGACAACGCGCGCTGAAACGATCCGTATCGCGCCGATGGGGCGCACAAGAAGCTTACGGGTCGACATGGCCCCATGAGCTCCTGTTCATACGATTGTCTGCGTGCTGTCAGGCTTGGTAATCATCTCGTTTACCGTATGTTTCCAGATCCGCCAGGGCGAACAAGCCGAAACGGGTAACTGAAAGGCGGGAACCGCCCGGTGCAGGGCGTCTCGGCCGCGACAGTCCCGGCGCATGTCAGGCGCGGAAATATTGATGAAAGTAATGCACGTAACAGCCACGTAACGGTGGGCCACGCCGTGCCGTCTAGACTCCGCCGATGCTTTTCGTCACGGAGCGCCGTCCATGTCCACGTCTACGTCACTTGCCATCGATTCGCTGCGCGGTTTCGAGTTGAGCGCGGACGGCCAGTATCTGATGGTCAACGGCAATCAGCCGGACAGCGTCGCGTTGCACTGCTCGGTCATGCACGAGTTGCTGGCCGCGCTCTCCAACGCGATTGGCCGCTCCGAGCGCATCCGCCACAAGGCCGCGAGCGTGAAGTTCGCGATGCCCTGCGAGGCGTGGGAAGTCGGGCGCGAGTCGGGCGCGGTGCAGCATCTCGTGATGAGCTTTCGCCTGCCAGGCGGCGCAGAACTTTCGTTTCGTCTGCACCCGTCGCAGGCGGCGCAGATGACTGAGGTGCTTTCGCTCGCCACGGGGCTCGCGAAGCCGCGGTGGCCGGGCAGGGCGCGCATGCAATAGCGCAGCCCGTGCGCGGTTTGCCGCGCCATCCTTCAAAGAGTGCGAACGCCGTTTGCCGCGTGTCGCTTGTGGCGTCGCGCACGGCTGCGCGTCGTTTCCCGTTGGCCCTTTTCCCGAACTCCTGCATGACGGTATCAACCACTACGCGCTACGCCCGCGCGCTGACTTTCGCCAGCTTCAGTCTTGGCATGGCCGCCACCGCGCACGCCACCGAGCCCTTCGTGGTCCAGGACATCCGCATCGACGGGCTGACGCGCATCGAGCCCGGCACCGTGTTCGCGTATCTGCCGATCAAGCAGGGCGACACCTTCACCGACGACAAGGCCTCCGAAGCGATTCGCGCGCTCTACGCCACGGGCTTTTTCAGCGACGTGCGCATTGCCACCGAAGGCAATACGGTCGTCGTGCAGGTGCAGGAGCGGCCGGCCATCGGCACCATCGATTTTGCGGGCATTCACGAGTTCGACAAGGACAACCTCACCAAGGCGCTCAAGTCGGTCGGGCTCTCGCCGGGCCTCAGCTACGACAAGGCGCTCGTCGACAAGGCCGAGCAGGAGCTCAAGCGCCAGTACCTCACGCGCGGCTACTATGCCGCCGAAGTCACCACCACCGTCACGCCGATCGACCGCAACCGCGTGGGCCTGCTGTTTTCGGTGGTCGAAGGACCGAGCGCGAAGATCCGCCAGATCAACTTCATCGGCAACAAGGTGTTCAGCGAGGGCACGCTGCGCGACGAAATGCAGCTCTCCACGCCGAACTGGTTCTCGTGGTACACGAAAAACGATCTGTATTCCAAGGAGAAGCTCACCGGCGACCTCGAGAACGTGCGGACCTACTATCTCGACCGTGGCTACCTGGAGTTCAACATCGACTCCACCCAGGTGTCGCTCTCTCCCGACAAGAAGGACATGTATCTGACCGTGACGATACATGAGGGCGAGCCCTATACGATTTCCGGCGTGAGTCTTGCGGGCAATCTGCTCGACCGCGAAGCCGAGCTCAAAAAGCTGATTGGCGTGAAGCCCGGGCAGCGTTTTTCCGCGCAGAAGCTCAAGGACACGACGAAGGCGATCGTCGACAAGCTCGGCGAGTACGGTTATGCCTTCGCGACCGTCAACGCCGAACCGCAGATCGATCAGTTGCACCACACGGTGAACCTCACCTTGCAGGTCGACCCGGGACGCCGCGTGTACGTGCGCCGCATCAACGTGATCGGCAACACGCGCACGCGCGACGAAGTCGTGCGCCGCGAAATGCGCCAGCTCGAAAGCTCGTGGTTCGATTCGAACCGCCTCGCGCTCTCGAAGGACCGCATTAACCGGCTCGGCTATTTCACCGACGTCGACGTCACGACGGTGCCGGTGGAAGGCACGCAGGACGAAGTGGATATTGACGTGAAGGTCACCGAGAAGCCCACCGGCACGATCTCGCTGGGCGTGGGCTACGGCTCGGGCGAGGGCCCCATCATCTCGGCGGGCATCTCGCAGGACAACGTGTTCGGCTCCGGCACCAGCCTCTCGCTGAACGTCAATACGGCCACCACTTATCGCACGCTCTCGGTCACGCAGATCGATCCGTATTTCACGATCGACGGGATCAAGCGCATCACCGACGTCTACTATCGCACGACCGAGCCGCTCTACTATTCGAGCACGAACGACACGAGCTTTCGCATCATCTCGTACGGCGCGGACACGAAGTTCGGCATTCCGTTCTCCGAGACCGACATGGTGTACTTCGGTCTCGGCATCGAGCAGGATCGTCTGGATATCGATGCGAACACGCCACAAACGTACAAGGACTATGTGGCTGACTTCGGGCGCGTCTCGAATACGGTGCCGTTGACGGTGGGCTGGTCGCGCGATAACCGCGACAGCGCGCTCGTACCGAGCCGCGGCTACTACGTACAGACCAACGCCGAGTACGGCACGCCAATCGGCACGGAGTACTACAAGGCCGATGCACAAATGCAGTATTACTACTCATTTGCGCGCGGCTTCGTGCTGGGCTTGAACTTTCAGGGCGGCTACGGCAACGGGCTCGGCGGCAAGCCTTATCCGATCTTCAAGAATTACTACGCGGGCGGCATCGGCTCGGTGCGGGGCTATGAGTCGGGCTCGCTGGGTCCGCGCGACGCAAGCACGAACGACCCGATTGGCGGCTCGAAATTGCTCGTCGGCAATATCGAGCTGACGTTCCCGCTGCCGGGCACGGGCTACGACCGCACGCTGCGCGTGTTCACGTTCGTGGACGGCGGCAACGTCTGGGGCACCGAAGGCAACAGCACCGGCGCGAACGGGCTGCGCTACAGCTACGGCGCAGGCCTCGAATGGATCTCGCCGATCGGCCCGCTCAAGCTCGACCTCGGCTTCCCGATCGTCAAGCACGCGGGCGACCAGTACCAGAAGTTCCAGTTCCAGATCGGCACGTCGTTCTAAGAGAGGCCTGCGAGCCCGACCGCTCGGGCGCTTCAGATCAGCAGCTCGAGCGAGTGGTAGAGCCGGCGCCGCTCGGGGTCCTGGGAGGCTTCGCCCGCGCGGATCGCCTCCTTGAGGCAGGCGAGAAAGCATTCGGCGGCGGCGGAGAGCGGCACGCCGCGCCGCGCGACCACGCTCACCACGGTGCGGTCCACTTCCTCCTGAAGCGCAAGCGCGCGCAGGTTATCGCGCGCGAAGCGTGTCTCCACGAGCGGCCAGGGAAAGATGCTCGCCATGTCGGTGTTCATGATGAGCCCCATGGCCACCACGAACGAGTGCGCGAGATGCACCGTGCGCGGCAGCGGCAGGCCATGGCGGCGGAAGATGTCGTCGGTGACCATCTCCTTGCTGGCCGGATCCCAGTTGAGCAACCATTCGCAGTCCTGCAGATCCTTGAGCGTTTGAGCGTGCTCGAGCGGATGGCCCTTGCGCACGACCACGGCCGATTCGGTGGCGAAGATCGGGGTCTGCGCGAATTCGGCATGCAGCGAGGCGAGGCCGGGCTTACCGAGCGAAAAGTCGAGCGTGCCGTCGCGCAGGCGCGGCATCACGATATTGAGCAGTCCTTCATAAAATTCCAGTTGCATCCCGGGCATGCGCTCGCGAAAGCGCGTCACGGCGTCGGGCAGGAACGAGAGCGCGAGCCAGGGCGTCACGCCGATCGAGAGCTTGCCGCCACCGTGGCCGCGCCGCGCGTCGAGCTCGTCCTGGGCGCGCGACATCTGGTGCACGATCGCCCGCGCGTGCACCAGCAGCGCCTGGCCGGCGTCGGTGAACGCAATGCCGTTCGCGTTGCGCGTCACGAGCGCGATCTGCTGCTCCGCTTCGAGCTCGCGCACGGCCTTGGTGGCGGCCGCCGGAGAAATGCCCAGCGCGCGCGCCGCCGCGCGGATGCTGCCGGTGTCGGCCATGGCGACGAGCGCCCGGAACTGGTGGAACTTCATAAGGGGAAACCCGGATGAGAACCTGCGGTTGGCGGGCTAACCATTTTAGGACTGTCGGGAACAAAACGGCGTCATTATCCTGAACCGTCATGCAATCAATGGCTTGAACGCAGGAGACGACGGATGAACACCATGGCGATCCCCACCGCAATCGCGGATATCGAAGAGGAAATGATCGCGTTGCGCCACGCGATCCACGCGCACCCGGAGCTCGGTTTCGAGGAGTTCGTGACGAGCGATCTCGTCGCGGAGCGGCTCACCGAATGGGGCTACGATGTGCATCGCGGGCTGGGCGGGACGGGCGTCGTGGGCACGCTGAAGGTGGGGACGGGCACGCAGCGCCTCGGCCTGCGCGCCGACATGGATGCGCTGCCCATCCAGGAAAATACGGGGCTCGATTACGCGAGCCGTGTTCCCGGCAAGATGCACGCGTGTGGCCACGACGGCCACACGGCCATGTTGCTCGCGGCGGCCAAGCACCTCGCGCAGTCGCGTTCGTTCGACGGCACGCTCCATCTCATTTTCCAGCCCGCCGAAGAAGGCCTCGGCGGCGCCAAGCGCATGCTCGACGAAGGTCTTTTCGAGCGCTTCCCCTGCGACGCCGTTTTTGCCATGCACAACATGCCGGGCTTCCCCACCGGCAAGCTCGGCTTCCGCCCGGGGCCGTTCATGGCGTCGTCGGACACGGTGATCATCGACATCGACGGGCGCGGCGGTCATGGTGCAGTGCCGCACAAGGCCATCGACCCCGTGGTGGTGTGCGCGAACGTGGTGCTCGCGCTGCAGACCATCGTGTCGCGCAACGTGCCGCCGCTCGACATGGCGATCGTCACGGTGGGCGCGATTCACGCGGGCGAGGCGCCCAACGTGATTCCGCAGACCGCGCAGATGCGGCTCTCGGTGCGCGCGCTGCGCCCCGAGGTGCGCGACCTGCTCGAAGAGCGCATCAAGACGCTCGTGCACGCGCAGGCGAGCGCTTACGGCGCCACCGCGCGCATCGACTACCAGCGCCGCTATCCGGTGCTCGTGAACGACGCGGAGATGACCGCGCTTGCGCAAGACGTCGCGCGCGACTGGCTCGGTGAAGACGGCCTCATCGAGGACCTCCCGCCGCTCACCGGCAGCGAGGACTTCTCGTTCCTGCTCGAGCAGTGCGCAGGCAGTTATTTGATCATCGGCAATGGCGACGGCGAAGGCGGCTGCATGGTCCACAACCCCGGTTACGATTTCAACGACGATTGTCTCGCGACGGGCGCCGCGTACTGGGTGAAGCTCGCCGAGCGCTTCTTGCGCGCCTGAGTCTGGTCGAGAGGAGACCCACAATGAACGCCACCCCGCTGCAACCCCAGGCGAATGCCGACGCGCATGGCCACACGCGCGCATCGCGCGCGAAAGCCATCGCCGCGATCACGCTCGGCAACGGCCTGGAGTTTTTCGACTTCACGGTCTACAGCTTTTTTGCGACGACCATCGGCACGCTGTTCTTTCCGGTGCACGGCGCGCTGAATCAACTGCTGCTCGCGGTGGGCAGCTTCGGCGTGGGTTTCATCGTGCGGCCGCTGGGTGGCGTGATGATCGGTGCATTCGCTGACCGCGCGGGCCGCAAGGCGGCCATGACGCTCACACTGTGGCTCATGGCGCTCGGCTCCGCGATGATCGCGTTCGCACCCACCTACGCGCAGATCGGCCTCGCGGCGCCGGCCCTGATCGTGCTCGCGCGGCTCGTGCAAGGCTTCGCGGTGGGCGGCGAGGTGGGCGCCTCGACGACGATGCTGCTCGAATACGCCGACAACCGCACGCGCGGTTTCTACGGCAGCTGGCAGTTCGTGAGCCAGGGGCTCAACGTGGTTTGCGGCGCGCTGCTCGGCGTGGCGCTCTCGTCGGCGCTCACGCCCGCGGCGCTGCAGAGCTGGGGCTGGCGCGTGCCGTTCGTGATCGGCATGCTGGTCGTGCCGGTGGGCGTCTACATCCGCCGCCATCTCGACGAAACGCTCGAGCATGCCGAAGCCGTGGACATGGCCGCGCCGGTCACCGAGACGGCGCGTCCGCTGCGCGAGATCTTTTCGCGTCATCGCGCGGCGCTCGTCGCGGGTGTCGTCACGACCATCGGCGGCACGGCGGCGAACTATATCGTGCTGTTCTACATGTCCACCTACGCGATCAAGATACTCGGCCTGCCGATGTCGGTGGGCATGAGCGCGGCGCTCGTGGCCGCCCTCGTCACGGCCGCCTGCTCGCCGTTCGCCGGCATCCTGTCCGACCGCCTGGGCCGCAAGCGGGTGCTCGGCTACTCGCGCGTGCTGCTGATCGTGGTGATCTATCCGGCATTCGTGCTGATCCACGCCGTGCCCACGGTGCCGGCCGTGCTCGCCGTGGTGGCCGGGCTGGGCGCCATCGTTGCGTTCACCGCGGTGCCTAACATCGTGATGCTGCCCGAGCTGTTCCCGCAGTCGATCCGCGTGACGGGCATGTCCATCGTCTATTGCGTGGGCGTTTCGATCTTCGGCGGCTTCGCCCAGTTCTTCGCGACCTGGCTCATTCAACTGTTTGGCAACCCGCTCGCGCCGGCGTGGTATCTGATCGGCTGCGGAGCCGTGTCGCTGCTGGCCTTGCCGCTGATCCGCGAACCGGCGGGCCGGGCGCTCGACTGAGGCAGGCTTGACTGGCCGATTCACAGGCCAGCGTAGCCGGCCAAAGTAGCAGGCCAATACGGCCGCGCGGCGCGCTACAGGTTTTTGGCGTGCGCCGCGCATATCTTTACGCGGCGTTTGCATGCCGCTCCCTAGAATCGATCCATGTTCAACAAGACGCGCGCCGTGCCTGAGAGCGGCGCGCATTGCACACATGGCCTCGCTCCTCCCGCATCATCCCGCTTCCTCTCCGGCATCCATGCCGATTGCGCCGCGTCTCGGCATGGACAGGCGTCGCACGACGCCGCGCCTTGTCACCGTGCAAATGATCGTGCGCGTCGCCACGCGCGACGCGCAGCTCGCGCGTAGTGTGTTGCACGCGATGCTCGGTCATGCATTGGGCATCCACACCATCGATATCGACCGCCGCCGCGACCTCGCTTGCCTCCATGTCGAGCTCGAACGCGCGCGCGTGCCTGAAGCCATGGCCGTGCTGATCCACACGCTGCCGGGCGCCGAATTCGGGACCGTCAGGCGGCTCGAACGAAGCCGCTAAGCCAGGGCACGGGGTGGTGCGAGCCGCCCATCGAAGTGCATCGACTGTTTGCAATACGATCCTTCTGATTTGTTGCTGTGCACGCAACTATCTGCCTAATTATTTCGCGATGCGTATCGAGTGTTGATGGCCGGCAAAAATGCGTGGTTTGCCGGCCAACTTGATCGTGCACTTTAGGGAATCACTGTAAGATTTTGCTCCGAACTTCCAGGCGTCGCAGCACATCCGGCGTGACCGGATTCGCCTCGAGTTCGTCGGTCCAGCGTAGATCGTCGATAACGGAGAAAATGCATGACAAGTGGAATTCGGATGGCACGTTTGTGCTTGTCCTTGGGTTTGGTGGTTGGGGCTGCTGCGTGCCACGACAAGACGCCTGTTGCGTCGGCGCGGCCACCTGTGAATGTCGACGTTATCAATGTCGCGCTGCGCGACGTGCCGGTGGTATTCGACTACGTGGGGCAGACCGAGAGCTCGCAGCAGGTTGAGATTCGCGCCCGCGTCAACGGTTTTCTTGAAAAGCGCATCTACGAAGAAGGCTCGATGGTCCATCAAGGGGACGTGATGTTCCAGATGGACCGCAAGCCGTTCCAGGCCGCGCTGGACGCCGCGCATGCCGAGTATGCGCAACAGAAGGCGCGGCTCGACGTGGCGCAGGCCAACCTCAACCGGGTGCGCCCGCTGGCTGCCAAGAACGCGCTGAGCCAGAAGGATCTCGACGACTCCATCGGCCAGCAGCAGGCCGCCGCCGCCGCGCTCGAGCAGGCCCGCGCCAATGTCACGAGCGCGAGCCTGAATCTCGGCTATACCACCATCACGGCGCCCGTCACGGGCCTCTCGAGCTTTGCGAAGAAGCAGGACGGCTCCTATATCGACGCCAGCAACAGCCTGCTCACCTACGTGGCGAAGCTCGACCCCATGTGGATCAACTTCTCGCTCTCCGAGAACGAGATGCTGAGCCTGCGCACGCAGACCAAAAACGGTTCGCTCAAGGTGCCGGGAATCGGCGAGCTCGAGGCGGTGATCGTGCTGGCCGACGGCAGCGTCTTTCCGGCCCGCGGCCATATCAAGTTTGCCGATGCTTCGCTGAGCGAAGAAACCGGCACCTATCTGATTCGCGCCGAAGTGCCGAACCCGAAGGGCAGCTTGCGGCCGGGGCAGTTCGTGCGCATCAAGCTGTTGGGCGCGCAACGTGCGAACTCGGTGGCGGTGCCGCAAGTCGCGGTGCAGCAAGGGCCGCGCGGCGCGTACGTGTGGACCGTGGACAAGGACGACAAGGCGCAGCAGCGCGCGGTCGAGACGGGCGAATGGAACGGCAACGACTGGGTGATCAGCTCGGGGTTGCACGCGGGCGATCACGTGGTGATCGACAACACGCTCAAGCTGATGCCGGGCGCGCCGGTCAAGGCGAATCTGGTGGCCACGCCCTCCGATGACGTGAATGTCGGCGGGCAGGGCGGCGCAGCCGATGCCGGCGGGGCAAGCGCTGAGCGCGCAGGCAACGGTGGCACCGGCGCGGGTGGGCCGGCAAGCGGCGGAAACACCACAAACGCGAAGGCCGGTGCAGGAGCAGGCGCAGGCGCGGCGACCCAGGCGCCAGCGACCACCGCGACCGGGCCCACGCCGCTTTACTTCGCACCGGGCAGCGCGAGCCTCGACGCGCAATCGGCCACGGCGCTCGCCGCGGTTGCCCAACAGCTGAGCGCATCGCCCAGCACGCAAGTCGTGATTTCCGGCTATACCGATTCGAGCGGCTCCTACGCCCAGAACGAGCGCCTTGCCCGCGAGCGTGCTGCTACCGTGCGCGCGGCGCTGATCGTCGCGGGCGTGCAGAACGCGCGCATCGACATGCGCAAGCCCGCGAAGATCGTGGCCGCCGACCCGCCCGAAAAGTCCCGCCGCGTGGACGTGACGCTCTCTCCCGCAGCGGGAGGTTGAGCGATGAAGTTCTCTCACTTCTTTATCGACCGGCCGATCTTTGCGTCGGTCTTGTCGATCATCATTGTCGTGGCCGGCTTCGTGGCCATGTTCAATCTGCCGATCGCGCAGTTTCCCGACATCGCGCCGCCGCAGATCACGGTGAGCGCGACCTATCCCGGCGCGAGCGCCGACATCGTCGCGCAGAACGTCGCCGCGCCGATCGAGCAGCAGGTGAACGGCGCCGACAACATGATGTACATGAGTTCGTCGAGCTCCTCGACGGGCAACATGACGCTTACCGCGTACTTCAACATCGGCACCGACCCGTCGCTCGCCCAGGTGGACGTGCAGAACCGCGTGAACCTCGCGCTGCCCACGCTGCCCGACGCGGTCACCGCGCAGGGCGTCTCGGTGCAGAAGCGTTCGTCGGCGTTCATGATGGTGATTGCCATCTATTCGCCGGACAACACCTTCGACCAGCAGTACGTGGCGAACTACGCGAACGTCTACGTGCTCGACGCGATCAAGCGCCTGCCCGGCGCGAACCAGTCGGCGATCCTCGGCTCGGCCGACTATGCGATGCGCGTGTGGGTCAAGCCGGACCGCATGGCCAAGCTCGGCATCACCGTGGCCGACGTGCAGAACGCAATCAGCGGGCAGAACCAGCAGTTTTCGGCCGGCCGGCTTGGCCAGTCGCCAACCAACGGGCCGGTGCTGCAAACCTTCCCGGTGGCGACCAAGGGGCGCCTGACCGAGCCCGCCGACTTCGACAACATCATCCTGCGCGCGAAGTCCGGCGACGCGGCGATCGTGCGCATCAAGGACATCGGCCATACCGAGCTGGGCGCCAAGGACTACTCGATGCGCGGGCGCTACAACGGCAAGACGGCCACGCTGATCGCGGTCTATCAGCAGCCGGGCGCCAATGCGCTGCAGGTGTCCAAGCAGGTGCGCGCGACCCTCGACGAGCTGAACAAGAGCTTCCCGCCCGGGCTCAAATATGAAATCGCGCTCGACACGACCGAGTTCGTGCACGAGTCGATCATCGAGGTGGTGAAGACGCTGCGCGATGCCGTGATCCTCGTGATTCTGGTGGTGTTCCTGTTCCTGCAGAGCTTCCGCGCCACACTGGTGCCGATTCTCGCGGTGCCGGTGTCGATCATCGGCGCGTTCATCGGCATGCTGGCGTTCGGTTTCTCGGTGAACATGCTCACGCTGTTCGGCATGGTGCTGGCGATCGGTATCGTCGTGGACGACGCGATCGTCGTGATCGAGAACGTCGAGCGCAACATGACCGAGTTCAAGCTGCCGCCCAAGGAGGCCGCCAAGCGCGCCATGGACGAAGTGAGCGGACCGGTGGTGGCCATCGTGCTCGTGCTGCTGGCCGTGTTCATTCCGGTGGCCTTCCTCTCGGGCATCACGGGGCAGCTCTACAAGCAGTTCGCCGTGACCATCGCGGTCTCGGTGGTGCTCTCGGGCATCTGCGCGCTCACGCTCTCGCCCGCGCTCGCCGCCATCCTGCTCAAGCCGGGCGAGCACAGGAAAAACCGCTTCTTCACGTGGTTCAACGAGCGCTTCGAGCGGCTCACCAACGGCTACGGTACGGCGGTGCAATCGGTGATCCGCCGCGTGATGCTCTCGGTGATGCTGATCGTCGTGATGTGCCTCGCCACCGGTGTGCTCTTCAAGAATATCCCGACTTCGTTCGTGCCGGTCGAGGACCAGGGCTATCTGCTGGGCGCCGTCATCTTGCCCGATGCCGCGAGCCTCGACCGCACCGGAGATCTTTCGAAGCGCGCCGAAGACTGGTTCAGCAAGCAGCCCGCCGTGAAGGCCGTGGCCGCGCCGATCGGCTACAGCCTGATCGACTCGCAGTACAAGGCCAACGCCGGCACGCTGTTCGTGACGCTCAAGGACTTTGGCGAGCGCGGCAAGGACGGCACGGCCGCGGACCTCATCACGGCCGCCAACAAGGCGTTCGCCGGCTTCAAGGACGGCGTGGTGATCCCGCTGAACCCGCCGTCGATTCCGGGCCTCGGGACCACGGGCGGCTTCGAATTCTGGGCGCAGAGCACCGGCGACGGCAGCTACCAGCAGCTCGAACAGAAGGTGCGCGAGATCATCGCGAAGGCGCGCCAGAATCCGGCGCTGCGCGGCGTCAACTCGACCATCGACACGAACTCGCGGCAGTTGCTCGTGGAGGTGGACCGCGAGCGCGCCGAATCGCAGGGCGTCGCGGTGCAGGACGTCTACTCGGCACTGCAGACGATGTTCGGCTCCTCGTACGTGAGCCAGTTTCCGAAGGGCAGCCGCCTGTTCCAGGTGATCGTGCAGGCCGAGCCGCAATACCGCACCCAGCCGGACGACATCCAGCAGCTCTACGTGCGTAACCGTTCCGGCGACATGGTGCCCATCAAGGCCGTCACGACCTACAAGTTCGTCAACGGCGCGGACATCGTCAACCGCTTCAACAACTTCCCGGCCGCCAAGATTACCGGCGATGCCGCGCCCGGCCACAGCTCGGGTGAAGCGATCGCGGCGATGGAGGAGATCGCGAAGGAGGTGCTGGGCGACGGCTACAGCTACGCGTGGAGCGGCCAGGCCTACGAGGAAAAGACGGCCGGCTCGACCGCGGGTCTGGTGTTTGGCTTCGCACTGCTGATGGTGTTCCTGATCCTCGCGGCCCAGTACGAAAAATGGTCGCTGCCGATCGGCGTGCTGCTTGCGGTGCCGTTCGCGGTGTTCGGGGCGCTCATCGGCATTCTGATACGCGGGATGGAGGACGATGTGTACTTCCAGATCGGCTTGACCGTGCTGATCGCGCTCGCGGCGAAGAACGCCATTCTGATCTTCGAGTTCGCCGTGGAAATGCGCGAGAAGGAAGGCATGTCGCCGTACGAGGCGGCGCTGCATGCCGCGAAGCTGCGTCTGCGGCCGATCATCATGACCTCGCTCGCCTTCATTCTGGGCTGCGTGCCGCTCGCCATCGCGAGCGGAGCGTCGGCGGCGAGCCGCCGCTCGCTCGGCACGGGCGTGATCTTCGGCATGCTCGGCGCCACGCTCATCGCGCTCTTCTTCATTCCGATGTTCTTCTGGGGCCTCGAAACGCTCTCGTCGCGCAAGAAGCCCAGAGCCGAACCGGAATTGCCGCCGCCGGCGGCGCCTCCCGCACAGGAGGGTTGAAGCCATGAGCCCGAACATGAAGCGTGCATTGAAACCTGTCGTGCTTGCCGCGAGCACGGTCTGGCTCGCGGCCTGCGCGGTCGGCCCCGACTATCACCGGCCCGCGGTGGAAACGCCGTCCACATACCGCTTCGCGGCGCCTGACGCAGAGGTGGTCGATACGTCGCTCGACTGGTGGAAGCAGTTCAACGACCCCGTTCTCGACGATCTGGTCGCGAAGGCGCTCGCGCAGAACAAGGATCTTGGCATTGCCGCGGCGCGTGTCGAAGAGTATTACGGCCGCTACGTCGTCGCGCGCTCGGGCCTGTTCCCGCAGGTCGGCGTGAATTTCGGCGCCTCGCGCAGCCGCGGCGTGCCCGCCCCCGGCTTTCCGCCGCTGGTCGGCAACCAGGTGCAGCTCCAGGGCGTTGCGTCGTGGGAGCTCGACCTGTTCGGACGCCTGCGGCGCTTGACGGAAGCCGCGCGCGCCGATTATCTCGGCACGCAATCGGCGCAGCAGGCCACCCGGATTGCGCTGATCGCCAATGTGGCGACGAGCTATCTGCAACTGCGCGACCTCGACAATCAACTGACGATTGCGCAGGAGACGCTCAAGAGCCGCGACGGCACCGTCAAGCTGTTCGAAGAGCGTTTCGCGGGCGGGGTGGTGTCGCAGCTGCAGTTGAGCCAGGCGCGCTCCGAATTCGAATCCGCACAGGCGTCGGTCTATTCGATCCAGCAGCAGATCGGGCAGCAGGAGGACGCGATCTCCTTGCTGCTCGGCCAGAACCCGGGGCCGATTCCGCGCGGCAAGTCGATCTCGCAGCTCTCCGTGCCCACGATTCCGGCGGGCTTGCCGTCGTCGTTGCTGGAGCGGCGGCCCGACATTCAGCAAGCGGAGCAGACGCTGATTGCGGCGAATGCCCAGATTGGCGCGGCCCGTGCGCAGTATTTTCCGGAGATCTCGCTCACCGGCATGTTCGGCGCGGCCAGCACGGCGCTTTCGGGACTCTGGACCGGACCGGCGCGTGTGTGGTCGTTCGCGGGTGCGATCTCGCAGCCGATCTTCGAAGGCGGCGCGATAGCGGGCTCCGTGCATTCGGCGGAGGCGGCGCACCAGGAGGCGCTGCTGAGCTACGAGCAGACCATTCAGCAGGCATTCGCGGACGTGGAGAATGCGCTCGTTGGCGCCGCGCGCACGAACGATCAGCTCGGCGCCACCACGCGCCAGGTGGACGCGCTGACGCAGTACACGTCCCTCGCGCGCGATCTCTACGAGGGCGGCTACACGAGTTATCTGGAAGTGCTCGACGCCGAGCGCAGCCTGTTCGCGGCGCAGATTCAGCAATCGCAATTGCAGGATCAGCGGCTCTCGGAGATCGTGAGCCTGTACAAGGCGCTCGGCTATGGCTGGACGCCGCAAGCGCCAGCGGACGCCCACACGGCCGCCCAGCCCGCGCCGCAGTCTTGACGCTGAAAATCAGTCGGGGGAACTACGGTCTGCGAGCGCAAGCTCGCAGTCCTTCAGCACCTGCATGACGAGCTTGGCCTGATAGTTGAGGTCGTCTGTGTCGAGGATTTCCTCGACGGCGTCGCGCGCCCAGGTGGCGTCGACGAACCATGCGTGCTGCTTGGCGATTTCCTGGGCGATGGCGGTGAGCCGCGCGATGGCGAGCCAGTCGGCTTCGCGCGCGTGACGATCGAGCCACTTGTGAGCCGCCTGCACGTGAAAGGCCGCATTGGGCCACGTTTCGTTGAGGTAGTACGCTCCGAGGCTCCCGCAGGTGAGCCAGCAGAGCAGTTCCACACGGTCGCGTGGACTCAGATGGTGGCGTACATCACTCATGGCGACGCTCGCGAAGGTGACAGAGTTCGATTGACGGGCACATGCGCGCTACGACTCCGGTATTCAGACAATATCACGGGTGGCATAAACACGCCGGAGCAAACCATGTGCCGCATACGCGGGCTACGGGAATAGCGTCGCCTGGCGGCGGGTGGTATGCAAACCAGGACTGATACCAGGGCGGCAACGGATGGCCGCTGAGGTGCTGCGGATCGCGAATGAAGCGTGCGGGCGGCGTGATTCACGGCGCATGCGTGCGTCCTTCGCGATCTAAGTCATTGTCTCGCGGCGCGGGATTGAGCCTGTGTGCGTTAGCGCCGGTTATTGGCGGGAAAAGGCTCCAGGGCCTGTCATTAGCGTGAACAGGCCCTTGCCTTATATCGTCTTGCCGCTCGCGCGCGCAAGACGCGCAGCGCAGTCGGTGGCGCCCATGCCGTTCGCGACGTCGAACGCCGTGTTGCCGGCACCGTCGCGGGCATTCGGGCTGGCGCCGCGCGCCAGCAATTGCTCGACGATCTCCACGTGGTTGAACATGGCCGCGACCATGAGCGCGGTGCGTCCGTCGGGCGATGCGCCTTCCACATCGGCGCCGTTATCGAGCAAGGCGCTCACCACCTCGGCATAGCCCTTGAACGCGGCGCCGGCGAGCGGCGTCTGGCCGTTGTCGTTGCGCAGGTCGGGGTCGGCGCCGCGCTGGATCAGGGCGCGGACCGCATTGGCGTGGCCGTGATAGCTCGCCAGCATCACGAGGCTGTCGCCTTTCTCGTTGCGCAGATTGGGCGGCAGGCCCTGGTCGATCAGCGACGCGAGCGTCGCGGCCTCGCCACGGCGGGCCGTATCAAAGACTTCGCGCGCGAACTCGATGAGGCGCGGGTCGGTATCCGCGGCTGGCGGAACGTTTGCGGTCACGGCAGACTCCTTCGCAGGGGCCGGGCGGTGCGCCCGGCAAGCTCGTCTGCCATTGTCGCCGATTCGCGCAGGCGGCGCTCGGCGATGGCCGCCGCGCCGCCGGGTGCAATCAGGGCACGAGCCAGAGCGCGGCGGCGTAGATGACCAGCGAGACTGCGAACGTCACCGCGGTATAGCCCATCACGCGCTGGATGCGGATGCCCGCGATCGCGACGATCGGCACCGCCCAGAACGGCTGCAGCATGTTCGAGACGTTCTCCGCCATCGCGACACCCATCGCCGTGCGCGGCACCGAGGCGTGCAGACTCAGCGCGGCGGGCAGCACGAATGGCCCTTGCACGGCCCAGTGCCCGCCCGCGCTCGGCACCAGCAGCGTGATGATGAGCGAGCTCAGGTAGCTCCAGATCGGCAGCGAGGCCGCCGTGGCGATCGTGACGAAGGCCTTGGCGATCATCGAGGCGAGGCCGGTGCCCTTCATGATGCCCATGATGCCGCCGTACACGGGGTATTGCAGCAGCATCGATCCCGTCTGGCGCGCGGCGCGGCGGATGGCGTTCGCATAGGCGATGGGCGTGCGCTGCAGCGCGAGCCCGATCAGCAGGAAGATCAGGATCGTGGTGTTGATGTCGAGATCGAAGCCCTTGGCGCGCCACTCCATCGCCAGATAGCCCACGCCCAGCACGAGCAGCAGCAGCGTGCCGAGCATCGACTGCTCGAGCCGGGTGGCGAACGTGGGGGTGTCGCCGCTCACGCGCGCGTGAGGGTCGTCGCTGGGGGCGGCGTCTTCGCTTTCGGCGGCCTCGTTGAAGGGCACGACATCCTCGGCCTTCGGGTGCATGCGGATGAAGATGAACGTCATCGCGACCACCACGAGCACGGTGGGCACGAACACGAACGGCGCGAACACGGTTTGCGAGAGCGGCACGACCTGGCCGGTGGCTTTCTCGACCAGATTGAGCGCGTTGCCGTGCGAAGCCTGGGAAAGTGCGATCGAGCTGGAGAGGCCGCTATTGCAGATCGACCACGCCGAGTAGCTGCCGGCCACGAGCCAGGCGAAATCGACCTTCACGCGCCGTGCGATCTCGCGCGAGAGCAGGGCGCCGACGATCAGGCCCAGCCCCCAGTTCAGCCACGCCGCGATGGCCACGACCGGGAACACCAGCAGCGCGGCGCGCGCTGGCGTCTGGGCTCCGGCGGCGAGCGCGCGCAGGCCGCGTTGCACGATGGGCGCTTCGGCGATGGCGTAGCCAGTCGCGAGAATCAGGATCATCTGCAACGCGAAGCCGAGGATGCCGAAGGTGCCCTCGTACCAGGCGCTCAGCAGCGTCGGAATATGGCCCTGCGGCGCGATCGCGAGCGCGAGCACCGCGACGAAGGCGGTGAGGCAGATCGAGAGGACGAACGGGTCCGGCATGACCCGCTCAAAAACATAGACGAGGGCGGCAACGACGCCGCGTCCGCTGGAAGCGCGCGCCGGTGTGTTGGCGCGGCTGTCCTGATGGCTGTCTCTTTTCATGCTGTTATTGCTCTCGCAACGTGTGTCTGCTGGCTGGCTCGTTCTTGTTATCTTGTGTTCGCAATAAGAACACAGTTTCGTTAATCGAACCGACCAATGGTCGCTTTATGCAACGTGAATGTCAAGCTGCAATATCGTGCTTATGCAGTATTTTTCACACCAAATGACCGTATGTTGAATGCAAAATGAAAGCATTCGGCATGAAAAACAAATCGTAAACCTGGTCGCTGGACTTCCTAAAATGCAACAGCGTGCAGCAATTTAGTGCGCCGCGTACGACGCAACGGCAGGACTCTGCAGTGCAACCACATACATGGAGGCTGGAGATGACGATTCGTCTAGGAGAGGATGCACCCGATTTCACGGCTGAAACCACCGAGGGCACGATCCGGTTTCACGAATGGATCGGCGATCATTGGGCCATTCTGTTCTCTCATCCGAAGGATTTCACGCCCGTCTGCACGACGGAACTCGGCTACATGGCCCGGCTCAAGCCCGAGTTCGACAAGCGCAATACGCGCATCATCGGCCTGAGCGTGGATCCGGTGAGCGACCATCAAAAGTGGGTCAAGGACATCGAGGAAACGCAGGGCAGCGCGGTCAACTATCCGCTGATCGGGGACGCGGACCTGACCGTCGCCAAGCTCTACGACATGATTCACCCGAACGCGAGCGGCGGCGGCCCGCGCACGGCGGTCGACAACGCCACGGTGCGCTCGGTGTTCATCGTCGGGCCGGACAAGAAAGTGAAGGCCATGCTCGTCTATCCGATGAGCTCGGGCCGCAACTTCGACGAAGTGCTGCGCCTGCTCGACTCGCTGCAGTTGACTGCGAAGCATACGGTGGCCACGCCCGTGAACTGGGAGCCCGGCGACGACGTGATCATCCCGACTTCGGTATCGGACGACGCGGCGAAGCAAAAGTATCCGCAGGGCTTCAAGACGCTCAAGCCGTATCTGCGGACTGTGGCGCAGCCGAAGTAGCGCGGCGGGAGTCATGAGGTGCGACTGGGCCATCGCGGGCTGGTCGCACCAAAAAACGCGGCGCACAGGCGTGCGCCGCGAACGACAGGACGGTTCATGAAACGTAGAGCGCGCCGGCCACGTCTTCCTTGATCGAAATCTCCCCCCGAAAGTTCGTTGCGTTCCAGGATGAACTTGCATGCTTAATGCGGAGCAGTCTCCACATTAAGTTCGCACTACTGGTTAATTTTGGCGATCATCGGACCGTCGCGGGCGCCTGGTCGACGCAGGACAACAGCGTTCCCGCGCTGCTCGCGCGAGGCGTGGTGTTCATGACTTGTCATAACGCCATCTGGGAGCTGGCGGAGACACTGCACGCAGCGGGCAGCAACCCCGACAAGCTCGCGATCGATGCGCTGGCCGCCGATCTGACGTGTCATTCTGGAGGCCATCGTGACGCCCGGCATCGTGGCGACCGTGCTCGAGCTTCAGCAAACGGGCTTTCACTACGCGCACTGAGCACGCGCTGAGCACATTAAGCGCGCTGAGCGCGTGCCGGGTCGTTGCCGCCATGCGCAGACTACGCGACGGCGTCCGCCTGCAGGAACTCGTCGACGAGCGGTGCCAGCACGCGTGCATGCGCGCATGCGAGATCGTGGCCGCCGTTGCTCACCACGTCGAGCTCCGAGTTCGGCAGCAATTCGAGCAGCTTTTCGCCAACGCTGAGCGGGCTGATCGGGTCGGCGTCGCCCCACAGCAGCATGACGGGTTGCTGGACATACGCGAGCTCGCCCGTGAGGTCCTCGCGCAGCGTCACGAACCAGTCCGGCAAGTGCGGATTTTGTGCGACGAATTCCTCACGCCAGTCGCGCGCGCCGAGCGCCTGCGTGTCGAGGCCGCCGGAGGTGGCGGCCAGCACGAGATGCGTGACGAGGGCAGGCTTGGCCAGCGCGGCGCGCAACGCGAGCACGCCGCCCATCGACTGGGCGATCAGCGCGGTCGGCTTGTCGATCTGCTGCACGACCTTGCGCACGAGATCTTCGAAATTCTCGACTTCGGGGTCCTTGGGTTCGTCGCCGAAACCCGGGTAAGCGAGAAAGCGACGCTCGGCCGGATGCTCGAGCTGGTCCGCGAGCGGCTGCCAGAATGCGGGATTACCCGAGGCGCCGGGCAGGAACAGGAGTTGGGTGGGAGCGTTCAAGTTGAATGGCCTGCAGCGTGCGTGTCTCGCGACCCCTGCGATGCGCCGGTTCATGCGCCACTGCGCGCGCTGATTGGTTGATTGGGAGCCGTCGATCTTAGCATGGGACCCGGCTCGCGCCGGGCCGTGTGTGGCGCTTCGGGCAAGACTGTCGGCACAACGCGTTGTGGACGGTACAATGTGGCCGGCCCCAGGTTGTCTAGCCTAACCTGGCCGGGCGTGAGAGGCCGCGCCTGACCGGCCATACCTGACCGGCCATACCTGACCGGCCGTACCTGACCGGCCGTACCTGACCGGCCGTACCCGAGGTAGCAGAGCGTCACGCTCGTACGAGGCCGAAAGCCGGGCAGGGTGCCCGCCCATTTCCAGATGACGACCATGCAAAACAAGCCGGCTCGCGGCACGCCACTGCCCGCATACGAACAGATCAAGCGCCACGTCCTCGCACAGATCGAAAGCGGCGCACTCAAGCCGGGCGACGTCGTGCCTTCCGAAACGGAGATGGTCAAGGAGTTCGGCGTCGCGCGCATGACTGTTTCGCGCGCGCTGCGCGAGCTCATGGCCGAAGGCGTGCTGAACCGCGTGCGCGGCTCGGGCACCTATGTCGCGCCGCGCCAGTACGAATCGACGGTCCTGCAGATCCGCAATATCGCCGACGAAATTGCCGCGCGCGGGCATCGCCATACGGCGCGCGTGCTCGCGCTGGAAGCCAGCGACGATCCGAACGCCGTGGCCGCGCTCGAGCTCGACACGGGGCCGGTGTTTCATTCGCGCATCGTGCATAACGAGGAGGGCGAGCCGATCCAGTACGAGGATCGCTATGTGAATCCCGAGGTGTTTCCCGAATATCTCGCGCAGGATTTCACGGTCGAAACGCCGAATCACTATATGGTGCGTCTTGCGCCTATTCAGCGTGCGGAGTTCCGTATTTACGCGCAAAAGCCCGACGCGCACGTGCGCCAGCATCTCGCTATGGAAATTGGTGAGCCTTGTTTGCTGTTGCTGCGGCGCACCTGGGTTGGTAAGGATGTCGCCACTTCGGTGCGGCTTTGGCATCCGGCTTCGCGGTTTCATCTGGCTGGGACCGTTTGAAGCGGTTTTTTTGTGGTTATCCTGGCGGATGGCGCGGTAACTTGTTTTCGCGGCGGGCCGCAAGCGTTGCCCCTGTGCGGGGCG
>NZ_BAYD01000028.1 GCF_000685075.1 Paraburkholderia oxyphila NBRC 105797 | reverse complement strand
CCTTAAACCTCGCATACGCCTTAAGGTGCAGGCGGATTTTCGCTCCCGAGATGCGGTGAAGCTTCTCGATGTACGCGTAGGTGTCGTCGGTTGCGCGTTTCTGGGTCATGCTGCTGTCACCGTATGACGCGATGTACGCAGTGTGGATGGTGCGAAGAACGACTCCGAACTGGAATCCGAGCTCCATGTGTGCGTGCATGATACGACGTACCGATTCGTTGATCTCGGTACTGCAGTGCATCACATTCTGAAGCAACTCTTCAGGTAGTTTGTCTCCGAATGCGTCGCGGGCCGTGACTGCGATGTCGGCGGCCGATGGCAAATGGCGGTTATAGAGATCGCGGAGTTCGCGTTCGTCCTCCGGCAACGCGACGCCGTCTTCCGGGACGCTTGGGTCGAACGACGGGTCCAGGGGTGGCTTCTTCTTCTTGTTGTCGTTGCTCATTTTCTTGTTCCTTGCGTGTGTTTATTGGGAGCTTTTGGCTATCCCGCCGTGGAATCGCGATGTCCGCAAGTTCCTTTTGCCTCACGAGTGTCACGCTTAGCGTACGCGCCCTTTCTGGACGTGGCTTCGCGAAAGCTGACGAAAACATGTAGCGTTTTCTTAACAGATGGGCCGTTTATTGAAACGGCATCGATTGCGACTTCTTTAGTCTTTTCGCACATACGATTGAGGTGAGAATATATTTCTATTCCAGCAATAAATGCATGCGCCGAGTCCCTCAGTGGTTCACACCGAAGAAGTTTCGCGTTCAGAGACGCAGTCTTCGTGCGTTTGGGCGAGGGGTGCGCGATACGCCGCGTACACCGTTCGAGCGCACGCCTACAGGCTCGTCGTGATGCGCACCGGGCTCAATGGAGCCACCTCAGTTCTCTGTGTCGATCCTGCACAGGCCGAACGTGGTCGCCGCGATATGCCCGATCTCCAGGGTCGGAAACGCCTGTCGGGCAGTGGTGACGAAGCACTGCGCTCGTGCAGGTAGAAGTCGTTATCGCATGGGGACGTGAAAAGGATGCTCAATTCGGCGCGCAAGACCGCCTCGTCGGCTTCGCCGCGCACATGAGGGGAAACCGCCGTCTGGACTTAGCGCTTTGACGGTTGTCTGACCCCACACACGCGGGCTGGCCGGTTACGACGGACGCGCCGGATGAGCCTCCAAAAGATGTACCTGAGGGCGCGATACGCTAAGAGGCCGGACATACGGGCTCCCTCGAATGAGGACGAGTCGAGTCTGCCAGGCTACGGGTGAAGTCAAGTTATACCGACGCGCTACAGGCACTTGAATGTTTAAGCCCGAAAAGCTCCACAAAAACTGCATCATTCCGGGGTTAAGCGTTTAGGCGCCTAAACGAACTGGTAGTCCGAACGTAAGCCCACTGGAAATCGTGAGCATTCGGGCGCGCGAATGCTCAACCGAACCGTTAGCCTGAACGTATCCCCGCGTCCCGTACGCATCGAACCTCAGCACGGTCCTCGTGCCGCCTCTTCCTTTTGCTCTACCGCTTCGCGAGTCCGTCCGCGGTGATCCGTTCATGGGTCACGGCGAACGCGCTACTCGCCGGTTTTCTTTGCTCGACACGAGCATCGAAATCCCAGGCCATGCCTGGACATCCCCTGGTGCGTTATTTTTTCTGGAGAGAAAAATGCTGAATCTGTTGATCAGGGACGTGATCAAGTCCCCGGGCAAGCTGCTCGCCTTGTGTCTCGTCGTGTATCTGGCGTCGATGTCGTTCTTCGTCTGCCTCTTTCTCGGTGCCCTTGGCGCACGCTGGCTGCACAAGAAGGCGAAAGCTCTCGAGGCAGCCGAGCGCGAAGCGGCACGCGAGCTCGCCGACAAGGCGCGTGAGCAGGCACAGCCTGAAACGCAGACGAGCGCTGCTTCAGTGGCGCCCGCACCTGCAGCGTCCGCTGTAGAAACGGCTCCGAAAAGGCAATACGCCAAATCGGCTGTTGTCATCCCCCTGAAGAAGACCGGAACCCGAGACTAGGGTCCAGTCATATCCTTCCGCCGCGGCTTGGCCGCAGCGGACCCTTGCCCAAGCCGGGAATCCATTCCCGGCCACGGGTATGCGATTGCCCGGCTTCACCGGAGCAATCCCATGAAAGCAGAAGTCGCTGCCTGGCAGCTCGACATCTTCGGCGAGGCCTTTCCGGTACTCGTCGTTCCCACCAAACCCGACCCCCTTCCGCATCCGAGTCTCTGGAGCGCCTCCGTGCGCGACGCGATGATCGACGCACTGATCTCACTTGCCCGCGATAGCCGCCGCGGCGACCGAATGCCCGAGTCGCTGATGGACTGCGCGACGCTCCTGAGCGAGCGCCTGCGCAATGTCCGGCTCGACGTCGACGACTATGAGGCGACGCTCGGCTGGATCATGGGCTACTGGGACGGCGCGCTGTCGTACGAGCACGTGTGCCGCGTGAACGGCATCGATCCCGAGACGCTGCAGCAGGTGATCCTCGACAGACCGCTTCTCGCTCGCGACCTGGAGCAAGTGCGTCGCAAGTACTTCCGCAAACCGATGGAGGAGGCGAGCTAATGGCCGCGAGCTATCTGTTCCGCGCCTTCGCGGACCTGTTCCCCAACCGGCCGTCCGGGGCGCAGGCAGCGCACGTGCCGCCTGCACCCGCTACCCGGAGTGAGCCTCAATCTCCGCCGCAACCGCGCGAGATTGGGCAGGGCGCACCCAACGAGACGTTCGTCACGATCAGTGGCGTGCCGCATCTCTTCGTTGACGAAGGCGACTGCGTTGCTCAGTTCGGGCCGGCGTTCGAGGAGAAGCCGAGTGACACACCGTTCGGCACGAAGATCCTGCCGGAGCTCGCGCCGCACTGGTCACTTCTCCGCGAACATCGCATGCCGCTCAAGGAGGCGATAGCGACGGCGATCCGCGCAAAAGGTATGTCGTTGACAACCGCGCCGGCCGAGGCCGACCCGGCCATACCGGCTGTTGCGGAAACGCACGACGACGACGCGCAGCCGACACCGGTTCGGCGGCGCCATTCGCGCGAGCATCTGCAGCGAGGTGACGATTACCAGGCGGCGACGGTCGGCAAAGTGCTTGGCTGGGGTGAGGAAAAGTTTCCCAACCGCAAGCCTGGTGGCAAGCCGTTCTACACCTCGTTCGCGATGCACATTGAAACGGCGAGGGGTGAGCGCACGCTCCAGGGCGAAGGCCTGAAGGATGCAATCGCGCAATGCGGCTGCCGCGTCGGCGACTCCGTATCGGTTCGTCGGCTTGAAAAGACCAAGGTACCGGCGTTCACCGATGGTGGTCGCCCGATCATGAATAACGGCCAGCAGGTTCTCTGGGACAAATGGCTCTGGTCAATTACACGTTAACAGGAGCGTTACCCCATGGAATCAGTCAACAAGCTCATCCTCGTCGGCAGTCTCGGCGCGGATCCCGAAGTGCGTTATCTGCCCAGCGGCGACGCTGCGGCCAACATCCGTCTTCCACCGGCCGCTACAAGGACAAGGCGTCGGGCGAGTTCAAGGAAATGACCGAATGGCACCGCGTGTCGTTCTTCGGGCGTCTCGCTGAAATCGTGAGCGAATATCTGAAGAAGGGCTCGTCGCTCTACATTGAAGGCCGCATCCGCACGCGCAAGTGGCAGGCGCAGGACGGCCCCGACGGCTGCTCGGCGGAGATCGTCGCGGACCAGATACAGATGCTCGGCGGTCGCAACTGCGGCGAGCGTCGAGAGCCTGGTGACGATGACGGCTTTGAGCAGGGCACGCCTGCCACCCGTCCTGCATAGCAGCCGGCGCGTTCGACGCAACAGGGCGCAAGAGCTCGTGGCGGTCGTGCTTCGGCACTTGCAGCGGGCGGCCGCACGCCTGTGGCTGCGGCAGGGCATGCAGGCGGCGGCTTCGCAGTTTTCGACGACGGCATACCGTACCGGGATGGCTGTCCACGCGCAGCATGGGCCTCCATCTGATCCCGTAAGTTCTCACCTTATCGCTTTGCTCCCGAAAACTCTCACCTGACGTTTCGTGGCGCACCTCCGGGTGCGCTGCTTAGCGCCTCCCATCTGCCTCCGCCGCGTATCGCGAGGCCTCGTTTTCTCCCACACCTGAAACGTGTTCAAAAGAGCAGCTCGCTTCGCGCGGGCCACTCCTTTGAGCAAGCGTTTTCACGCCTGTCTCTGGCACCGACCAACCCACTTCCAAAATGGAGAGTGACCAATGAGTACGTCTGGACGCGGGCTGTCACCCGAGCAGTACGAGTGGCTGCAACGCAAGCTGAAGGGATTCGCGCTCTCCCCGGAAGCGTGGATTTCGACCTTGATGAGTTATGGCATTTCCGCCGACTCGTTGACCGGTAATGCGTGCGCATGCCCGGTCTGTGGTGGGGATGACCGCTTTACCTATGACAACAGGAATGGCCGGGGTGACTGGGTTTGCCGCAAGTGCAACGACGGCTACCCGATGGCCGGCGATGGGCTTCAGTTGATCTCGCGTGCAAACCGGATCGGGCTGTACCGCCTGATGCACCAGCTCGACGGGGGCTCACCGCCGCCGACGCGCGCACCAAACAGTGCAAAGGCTCCCGCTCCGAAGCGCAAGGCCGATCCAGCGTTCATAGCGAAGCGTCTGGATGGCATGTGGGCTAACGCGCGGCCGCAGGCCGTGGGCGATCTGACGATGCGCTATCTGCAGGAGCGCGTGCCCGGGCTGACGGTCGGGCCGTCGCCGGCGCTGCGTCTTGGCATGCTCGAGTACCGACACGAAAAGAAAGTGCTCGGCCAGTGGCCGGCCATCGTGGCGCGTTTCGAGTTACCCGACGGGCGTCTTGGCACACTGCATCGCACCTTCCTCGATCCGGTCAAGCCTGCGAAGGCGGCGATCGTGTCGTCGGACGGCGAGATCCTCGATGCGAAGCTCAACGACATGACGCTCAACCCGCTTGCGGGCGGCGCTGTGCGTTTGATGTCTCCGGTCGACGGTGAGATCGGTGTGGGCGAGGGGCTGGAAACGGTCTACGGCGCACTCATGGAGTTTGGCATACCGGTCTGGAATTGCCTGAACCGTATCCTTCTTTCGAAGTTTGTTGTCCCGGAAGGACTCGGCATCAAGGTCGTTCACATCTTCATGGACTTTGACCATGTCGATCCGAAGACTGGGCAATCGCCGGGTGTAAGCGCTGGCATGATCCTCGCGAAACGGCTGCGCGCCGAAGGCTACACGGTGGTGCTGCGTCGACCGAAGCTGCGCGGCGCTGATTTCGCGGATCAATGGAAGTCGCGCTGGATTGCAGCGCATGAAACTGCCCCCTTGGGGCGTCCGGCGCCTGACGCATCGCGCGTGGCGCTGGCCATCTGACTGACGCCGGCTGGTCCGGCCTGTTCTTGAACCTGCCCGGTGGGGATTCATCCCCGCCGGGGATGGTCCGTCGGGCTCTTTTCATTTGAGGCAGAAATGAGCTATTTCCAGATGAAAGTCGGCAACAAGTTTACGATCATCGCGACCAACGGCGCAGCGAACGGGCATCAGCCGGTGCTCAAGTCGGATGCGACTGGCTACGACGTGTTCGACCGCACCAGCTGTAAAACGGTCTGTCGCGATCAGTCTTTTGACGAGGCCTTCGACTTCTGTACGAGACGTCTCATACTCGTGGCAGCGAAAACGATACAATGATTTCAACGCCAGAAACGACGGCGGCCCAACACACAATGGGCCGCCGTTTTTTTTTCGTCCGTACGAAACGTTGCAGTAACTACATGAACATGCGACGGCACCTGAAAACCAGGGAGATCACGGTGCGCACGGTATACAGGAACCCTACTGCCCAACTGAAACCGATACTGCCCGCGGTGAAGAAAAGCTTACCCACAGCCTGCAGACCTTCGGCGTAGAGCCACACAGCGATCATCGCAAGAACATAGCAGGCAAGGGCGATCGCGGCACGGCGCACAAGCCAATGCCAGTGCATGAAAGTGGTCCATGCGTTTTCGAGCCTGTCCATCACTTTTCCCCAACGTTCGGGGCATCGTCGAGCAGTACACCGCCAACCTTCCATCCAGCGACCGCAACCGCGATCAGCGCGCCGATATACACCCAGGTGAGGGGCTCTTCCAGGCGCTGTCCGTGAAGGATCTCGACGAGGCGTTCGTATTCCATGTTGACTGCTCCTTTCGGGTGGTATATGCCGGTAAAGGAAGTTGCTCCGGCATCTGATTTCATGATGGCACGCCCATGCTGAAGTCAAGTCGCGCCGCGATGAGCGCTCCCTCTGCTGTCTCTCCGGCCTTTGTCGTTTCGCCAGCAGACCGAAGGGACAGGGATGTTCAGAGCTGCGCTCGTTTAGTCAAACTGATCGAAAGCTAAGTCATTGCTGAGCGCGTCGAACGCCGAGCCAGAGCCTTTGGAGTCGGCAGACCGCACAGGCTGGAAGGCGTCGAACGAGACTGCCATTTCGCTTCCCGTTGTAGAGGGGGCAATCGGGCTGCGTGACTCGGTTGCTGCAGACCTTGTCGCGGCCGTCTGCGATGACGCCGTTTCCTGCGGAACCGGGCGATCCTGCCTGTTGGGAACCGGTACGGAGGGTGCCTCTCGACGGTCCTGGGCGCCACGCTCGACGGGGTGTGCATTGCCCATGGTCTCGTCCCATAGCCTCGCTTCAGCGAGCGCGCGGAACACGATTGCGCGCTCGCGCGGCGAGCTGCATGCGCGCAGTCGCTGGAAGAGCTTCGGCGAGACAAGTGGATTGACCGTCACGGTCATCTCGATTTTGTTGTTCATGCTGCGCGGCGATCGCGTGCAAGGCCGGCTTCGCCGACAAGCAGGAAGCCGCGGGCGTTTGCGATGCACGGCGAGTCGATCACCTCGATCACGATTCGAGGGAACGCACGCCGGATCGCGGACGCATACAGCGCTGCGCCGCCGCCAGAGAGGATGATCGAGCGCACATTCCTCAAATGGCCGACGCTGTTTTGCATTTGCTGCACGACGTTGGCAACGACCGGATCGGCCCGCTCGAGATAAGGAGAGAGATCGATGTCCTTTCCATAGAGGAGGAACGGCCTGCGCTCTCGCAGCGCTTTGTCGATAAGCTCAATCTCAGTCACGTTGTCATCTTGTTCCAGGGAGATCAGACGTGCGATGCGCTGATAGATCTGCGACGCGCCACCGGGCATGCCGCCGCTGCGCGTATCGTCCATCGTGAAACCGTTCGCATAGACCCAGTCGGTCGTGAAATAGCCGACGTCGACGACCAGATGCGCGTCGTCGCGATTGAAGCTGGCTCCACGCGTACTCGATGCGAATACGAGTGACCCCAGCGGCTGGGGAATCACCATGACCTTGTCGATCACCACGCGACCGAGCCCAAAATCGTGCTTACCAGCAAAGCGTTCCTTGAGCACCGTCGAATATTTCTTCATGTTGTGAACGGGCAGGCCAAGTACCAGGCGTTCGATATGCGTGACGCCAGCAAAATGGACTGCACCGAAGAGCAACGCGGCGTAATTGTCGGTCATCACATAGTCGTCGGCGAGAGCGCTGCCCGTCGTGCCGTAGGCGGTACTCAGGGACACGTCCGGTCCCACTTCATATTCGTTCTGGTCAATCATGATAGAGACGACGTTGCGCGATGCTAGAACGCCTTTACCGTCTCCAGAGAGTGAGTGAGTTGTGGCCAGCGGTGCGAGCGACGGAAACATGCCCGTCGCGACCGTACCGCTCGCCGAGCGGTATGCGTATTTGGTGTTGCCGTAGCCGACGTCGATAGCGAAGACCGATGTTTTCATGGTGTGTATGTTTCCCGGTTGGAGCGGATCGGTTGAACGACAAGGTTGGACATGAAGTCCGACTTGCGCGTCCCGTTAAAGCAAGGTCCGACTTCATCTGGGATCTCACAAGGCTGTGGAGTCCAGTTTGAAATCACATATTGCTGAGTCCAGTCTATCGAGCGCGATGCGAAGTCAAGTTTCCAAAAGCGCGCGGGAACAGGTCATCTTTTGCTCGCGTGCGGTTGCATCGAACGCCTATTCTTGTCAGTACCTGTCGCGTCACTGACGCATCGACCTAAAGTGCAAGGCACTTCGTGCGTCCTGATTCCGGCCTGTTCGGACAACATCCCCCGCCCGCGAGGGCAACCTTCCCAAGACTGACCGCGTGCCATCGCGACGCGGTTTTTTTTTCAATCAGATCAAGTCCACCCTGTCCCACTCTGAGGACCACTGGACAGTGCGATATCCATACGATCGGCGGCTGTCCGCCGGGATGCGGCGCAATGAGACAAAGTGGGAGCGGACAGTTGGACAGTTCGCGCCCGTCGTCTCATGCGCCATACACACGTTCCTTCAGCCCACAGCGCTGGGTGCGTTCACGAAGCCCGATACATTGCGGTGGAGATGAACGTGCTTCGGAACGGGGGAGAGCCTGCGCGCTGGCCACGCCAGTGTTTCGCGCCTCCCTGTACGGAAGATAGAACGGTCCGCGCAGCCGTCACCAGAAGTGCGCAACAGGAATTGCCCGGCAGCTGGCCCGGGCACCCGCAGGCCGGAAGGTGCTGTGTGGTGTCCAGATGCGCAAACGCGTCCGGGGCCGGTCGGGTAGCCACAGCAGGCGGCAAGGCAGCACAGGCAGTAATCGCGGGAACGGGTTTGCGCGAAGCGCAATCCGGCCCGTGCCGCAGCAGGGTGGACAGTCGGAACGCATCTCTTCCGTGCGTCGGGCTGATCGGATGGAATCGCTAAAGGCAAGGAAGGCAGCAAACCTCGCGCCGGGGATCGGCGAAGCCGAACAGGCGGCAAGGAGCAACAGGTCAGTGAGTGCGGCCGCAACGATGTCAGGCAGGGGCATCGTGCATCGCAAGCTGGCAAAAAACGGTTTGCGCGGTTTCGCGCGGAGCACAACGGAAACGGAGGAAGGATGGCGGTGATACTGAACGTGCGGGCCGTGGTGCGTGGCTACCGGCTGACGCCCACGATTGCGCAAGCGCTGATCGAGCTATTCGATGAGCACGTGGCAACGGTTCATAGCAGGACACGCATCAGCGCAAAGGCAATATCGATCAAGACGCAGGAGCATCGGGTGCGGGCGATATGCGGCGCGCTGGTCGAATTGCGTGAAGGCGGCTTCGCGCTGGCGAGCCCGTGGAACCTGCGCCGCAAGCATGTCGAGTGGCTGATCCGGCGTTGGGTCGATGCGAAGCAGAGTGGAGGGACGATCGAGAACAAGCTGACGTATCTGCGCACGCTAACCGGGTGGATGAACAAGGAGCGCATGGTCGGCACGCTCGCGGACTATGTGGATCGCAAGGCAAACGGGCTCGTACGTTCCTACGTGGCTGAAACGGACAAGTCGTGGTCAGGTAACGGCATCAATGCGGCGGAAAAGATCGCGGAGATCGCGAAGACTTGCCCGCGCGTGGCTGTGCAACTGAAGCTTCAGGCGGCTTTCGGATTGCGCATCGGGGAGAGTTTCCTGCTCAGACCGGTCGAGGCGGTGAAGGATGCCGAGATGCTTGGCATCACACGGGGTACGAAGGGCGGGCGCGACCGCGAGGTGCCGATCGAGGAAAAGATCGCGGTACTCGAGGAGGCAGCGCGTCTGGCGAATCCGCTGACCGGCTCAACGATTCCTGCGGACCGCACATTGAAGCAGTGGGTGGACAGGTACAAGACGGTGCTTCGAAAGCACGGGGTGAACAAGAAGGGGCTGGGCGTCACGAGCCACGGGCTGCGGCATCAGTACTTGCAGGAGCTCTATGAGAAGACGAGCGGCGTTCCCGCGCCGGTCAAACTGGCGGGTATCCACCCAGATCGTGAGTTGCACGCGGAAGCCATTCGGCGGGTCGTCGAGGCGGCGGGGCATAGTCGCGTGACCAAGGCAAATGCGTACCTCTCGACGTTCGCACGACAGAAGCGACTCGCGAAACCCTCCTCGGCTATCGAGGAGGCAATAAAGGCGCTGGAGGCAGCAGGAGGCAACAAGACGCACGCAGCGGCGGCGTTAGGCATTTCCCGGCAGGCGCTGTACCGGCTGCTGGAAAGTCCGCCTCATTGATATTAATCATACAAAAGCGTGCGCAATCGCACATTCGACCCATGCAAGGCGCGGCAATATTCAGTCGCCGGCCGTTGCTCCGGGGGGGCGACGGCGAATGGGGGAAAAGAACCAACGATACGGGGGAAACGAGGGACAGCCCGCGCGGCACAATGATTGCGTCTCTCAGGTTCTGGCGGCCCTCGGAATAGCCAGAACAATATTCGACCGGTCTTGTGCCGGTCTCTTTTTGCCCGCGCGTTGCCTACCAGCGATCGCGGTCGGGCAATGAGTCGACCGCCGACGCGATGGCATCCTCGAACAACCGGTCGCGATCCTCGGGATGGGTGTAAACCTTTGGGAACTGCACGTAGCGCTCGCCGTCGATGTCCACCCACTTCGTGAGCTGGACCAGCTTGCGATAACGGGCGGCGTCATTGAGCACCGGGTCGATCGGCCACGAATCGAAGGTTACGACTGTGGCGTCAACGAGTCGGCGGGCGAGCATCGCAAACATCGGCCCCATCTCCCCCCAGTTTCCTTGCGTTCGCGAGAGGAGATCGAGCACCGCCGGAATATCGGCCGTACCCACTTCGCGCTCGACAAGCCGCTGCAGGTCATTCTTGGCCGCTTCGGGGCGGTTCAGTCGCCGGTTCCAGAGTTCAGCGACGGTGTTGCGGGCAGCGGTATCGTCGTCGGCGCAGGGCTCCCAGGGCGTCTGCATGCCGCATTCTGCGCAGTAGATGCAGACGACAGGCTCAGTCTTTGGCGCTTCGGGCGGGCGTATCATCATGTCCCCGATCCGGGGTGGGCCGCTGAATCGTCCCCATCGAGTGTGATCGAAACCGGGATTGGGCGTATCTGAGGTAACGCGCTGCGAACGACCGACGGTCGGTCGCCCGCCGCAGTGGTCACAAGGGATCAGCTGCTCGTACATGGCGAGTAGTGGTGGGTTGTATGTTGGCCAACATTATCCACGCTTCGCCAGTTTTCAATTCCTTAAGGTGAGCGGTGCAAGGTCCACTACTCGAAAACGCAGGTTTCAACTTTCTGCGATGCGGTCGCTCTACATGTGGTCTCGGAACTCCGACAAGGAAGGCCTCAGCAGGCATGGATTGTTCGGCGCTTCGATCAGGATAGCCGACGCGCGTGCACCTCGGCGAGGGACACACGCACTTCGGCAAACGAACCGTCGAACACGGGGCTCATGGTTTGGCTCGGGGCTGAGGAATCAGGCGACGATGTCGATCAGATTTTCCGGACCGCGCCAGAAAGAACCGTCATCCGTATTGAGCACCGTCACCATACGGTTGGCAGTGTCGTGCTGGGTGACGACGCCTTCACTCGGGTCTGCCGCGTCCGTCTGGTAGCGGACACGGCGCAGGCGAAGCGAAGCAGCACTGGAAGTGAATGCGGTCGAGGACATGAGTCCATCTTCGCGCGATGCGGGCAAGAGAGACGGGGAAAAGCGAACTGATTTTGGACTGGTTTTGACCAACTGATCGCCGGAAAGCTGTACAAAAACTGCACCATTCCGGGTTTATGTGTTTAGGCGCCTAAACAGGCGTGGGCGGAGCTATTCCGGCCGAGCACGACGAAACGACATCGTGCCGGGTGACGGTGTCCTGAGGATTAGGCGCACGCGCTGCTGCAGGTCGGCGTGAAAGGCGCCGGGAACCGGGAGGGGGACGCCAAGTGTCATGCGCACCCAAACGCAGGGCTTTTTCATATCTGGAGACCTCCCGGGGAGCGCGTGTGCCTCATTGCCCGCGCACGTTCATTGTCGGATGGTCCCCGTGTCGCCACGTGCCCGAAAGCCCGAAGATATCGGCCCCATAGCGCTCGCGCTGGCGCGCTGCACATGGTGTTCTCCACAGGCTTGTCACCAGAAACTGTGGATAACGTTGCGAGAGCAGCGCCCGAAAGCCCGGGTATAGCCATCGTCTTTACGCCGACGTGCGCCGGCGAACATCGCGTAGGATTGCCCGATCACCCGCGTCATCGACGCATCGACCTGAACCGGCATTGCCGGCTTTCCTTTCTTTCCCTGTGGGGCTATGCGCCCGCAGGGCCATGCCCCGCTTTCAATTTTGGAGTGGGCATGAGCAACAAGAGCGCGCAGCGCAAATTCAACCAGACCGCTGATGACCACCAGCGTAATCTCGTATCTCTTATCAAGGAGTTCTCCTACGGGCACCACCTCGACACGGTGTTTCGCGATTTCGTTGAGCTGGCCGCACTCGCGATTAGCAACAGCGTAGACCGGGCACAGTTTGAGGTGCGTGAGAAACGCTACCTTGAGATCGTCGGGAAGTACAAGCCCGAGGAGGTGGAACGGTTCCCGAAGATGCTAGGGGAGCTCACGCTGTCTTTCGAGAGGCGCGTCGAGGGCATGCGCGAGGCGCTCGAGGGTGGCGTTCGAGGCAGCGGTCTCACCGACGTGCTTGGCCAGACCTACATGACGCTGGAACTCGGCAACGCGCGAAGCGGGCAGTTCTTCACTCCATATCACGTCTCGTACCTGATGGCGTCGATGATTATCGGCGGCACGATCGATTCCGCGCGCACCCGAGGCTTCGAGCGGGTACACGAGCCAGCGTGCGGCGCGGGCGGTATGGTCATCGCGACTGCTGCTGCATTTCACGATGCCGGCCTAAATTATCAGCAAGCCATGCACGCGACGTGCATCGACATCGACCCGTGCTGCGTGCACATGACCTATTTACAACTGTCACTGCTGCATATCCCCGCCATCGTTGTGCACGGAAATGCACTCACGATGGAGGTGTGGGGACATTGGTTTACGCCTGCACACGTGCTCGGTGGATGGAGTCACCGCTTGCGCGCCCGAAAGGCAGAAGATGCGATGCGCGAACTGATCGGGAGCGCACCCGCTGCGGCAGAGGCCGACGTTGCGGCCGAGCCCGTCGAAGCTACCCAGTCATCTGCAAGCGACGCCGACATGGTGGAACATGGCGATGTCGCGGTACTCGAAGAGGCGCGCGTCGACACGGTCGGCATCGCAGACTTGTTCGACGATGCGATCGCTGCACTACCTGTGCCTCATACGGTCTTCGATCGGGTGGACCAGTTGACGCTGTTTTGAAGACGGGGCCTGGAGATATTCTCCGGGCCCTTTCGCTTTTTTAAAAGCCGTAACGTTTCCGCGATCTTTCGAGTCTCGCGCGGCGCATGGCCGGGATATCGTTCCCATATCCATCGCGCTTTATGCGCATCGACACCGGCCCTCACGGCCTTTCTTTGCTTACCCTTCGGGAATCATGTTCCCGTTGGGGGCGGGTTCCCTCCCCAGGAGACCCGCAATGCAACAACCCATTACCCTGCGCCTCGGCGACATCCAGCCTGGCCGCAACCCGCGCAAGTATTTCGATCCCGCAAAGATGGCGGAGATGGTCGAGTCTGTGCGTCATCAGGGCATCATCCAGCCAGTCCTCGTGCGCCCGCTCGAGGACGGACGCCATGAGCTCGTCGCCGGCGAACGTCGCGTTCGCGCAGCAAGGGAAGCTCACGGCGAAAACTACGCCATGCCAGTCGTAATACGGGAGATGGATGAATTCGAGGCGCGATCACTCGCGCTGATCGAAAACATCCAGCGTGACGACATGGCTCCTTCCGAGGAAGCGGTGGGCGCAGCAGAGATCGTGGGCCTCTGCCAGGGCGATCGTGACGAAGCCGCACGCCAGCTTGGCTGGAATCGTCAGAAGCTCGACTCACGTCTTGCCCTCATGAACTGCAGCGCTTCCGTACTGGATGCGCTCAATACGCGCACGATCAAGCTCGGCCACGCCGAACTTTTCGCCGCCTTTACCAAAGAGCAGCAGGACAAGCTCCTGCCCGTCGTTGTGAAAGAAGGGCATAGCGTCGCCGATTTGAAGAAAGTGCTGGAGCGCGCAGCATGCTCGCTGTCAGCTGCGATCTTCGACAAGGTGGACTGCGCCGGTTGTCAGCACAACTCGGCCGCCCAGGCAGAGATGTTTGGCGAATCGATCGGCACCGGCAGCTGTACGAACCGCGCCTGCTACAACGAGAAAACGGAAAAGCAGCTCGAAGCAACGGCCGCAGGCCTGCGCGACGAGTACCAGACCGTTCGCATCGTTCGCCCCGGCGACAACCACACGCGCATCCAGCTCGTGGCGGAAGGCCAGAAAGGCGTTGGCGCCGAGCAGGCCAAGGCGTGCTACGCGTGCCAGAACTTTGGCGCGGCGGTGAGCGGTCTGCCCGACTCACTGGGCAATGTCTACAAGGGCCAGTGCTTCGACACGGTCTGCAACATGAAGAAAGTTGCAGCGCGTATCAAGAGCGAGAAGACGCCCGCGCCCTCGACAGCGAAAGCCGCCACGTCAACGGCCGCTTCGAAGGCGTCGAGTACGGCCAACGGCGACAAGCCCGCTGCAGCGGTGCCTGAGGCAACTTCGGTAGCCGAATCCGAAAAGGTGAAGGCATACCGCGTTGCGCTCTGGCGCAAGGCGCTGCGTCGCGACATCGGCATGAGTCACGACCTGGTTCGCCAGTATCTGATCGCGATCGTTGCGACCGGGCAGGCTCGCAGCATCAGCGAGACGGCCTTCCGCGCGTTGTGGGAGCGCCTGCTCGATGACAAGCCGCCTGTATCCAGTTTCGCAAGCGCGGCGGATGCAGCGAAGGCCGCAACGTCGCTCGCGCAGGAGAACCTTATCGTCGCAATGCTGGCTTCTGCGATCGAGGGCGTGGACGTGCCGTACCTCACCCAGATGTGCAGGCACCACAAGCTGGATCTGACGAAGTACTGGAAGCTCGACAAGGCGTTCCTCGAGCTCATCACCAAGTCGGAAATGAAGGTCGTGGCCGACGAACTCGGTATTCGGGCAGCGATGGGCCACGACTTCAAAAAGGTCTTCGCCAAATCCAGGCCCGAGGTGATTGATGCGCTTCTCACCGTCAAGGGCTTCGACTACGACGGCAAGGTGCTGAAGGTCCTCAGGTACTGAGAGTTGCCGCGGGCGTACTCCGGCTCTTTTTCTTTCTCACGCCGCGTTTCTCGCGGCGTTCTTCCTTTATAGAGGTTTTTCATGTTCCAGCAACTTGAAGCGTTCGTGCGCGAGACCGGCAAGGTCACACTCACGATGAAGATGGCAGATGACCAGATGTCGGTCGTCCTCGTGCCCGGCGGCGACTCGAAAGAGGCGGCGCTGCGCCAGCCGCTCGTGTTGACCGCGACACCCGCCGAGCTCGACGAGGGCTTCGTGCAGGTGTTGCGGACGTTCGAAGGTGCTCACCGTTCTCTCGCAGAGCAGGTGAGCGCGACGACCGAGATCCTTCAGGCAGCCGAGAAGTCGCAGGCAGGCAAGGCGCAGAAGGCGCTGTCGAAGAGCTCCAGGCCGGCGCTTCCCGCGCCCGCATCGACGAATGACGACAGCGACAGCGAAGACGACGAATCGACGGAGGCGGACAACGCTTCCATTGCGGAGCCATCGACAGCCGTCGAGACGTCTGCGCCAGCGGCACCCGCCGACGGCAAGACTGATCTCTTCAACCTTCTGTGACGGAGTCTCCATGACGATCAGCATTGCAAAGATCATCCGCGAGTTCTCGTACAACGGGATGCAGTTCATGGATCCAGGCCCGGCATTCTCGCCCGAAGATGTCCGCGATCTCTATGCCGCGCAATACCCGGAACTCACGACCGCTTCCGTCGATGGTCCCGAGGTCGCTGGCGAGGTCGCCACCTACAAGTTCGTCCGCGCGGCCGGTGCCAAGGGCTCCCATGCGTAAGGACGCTTTGCTCAAGGCGCTCGCTGACCCCGCGAACGGCTTCAACCAGGAACCGCCCGGAAGGGCGGTTTTTTTATATGACGACGAGGTTCGCCAATGCTGTTCGATCCTTCATTCGTTGATCGATCGCTCGATGCGGGCGCCGGTCCGGCCTGGCAATCGCCAGGCATTGCCGCTGCCCGAGATCGAGCTTCCCCTTGTGTTCTGACGCTGCCGGATTTCGCGTCCGAGGTACCGCGCGAGGCGACCATTCAATGGCGTGCCGACACGCAGCTCGATGCGATCGTGCTCGAGCAGTTCCGGCACGGCCCGCTGCGCGCGTCGGACGTCGAAGACCCTAAAAGTCCCGCCGACGCGTTCCAGCAGGCGTTCTTCGCCTGGGTCAAGCGGTTCATGCCGCAACCTCTGCGCTTCATTTCGATGGGGCTGGAGCTTTGCGACACGAACGCTGTGCTGGACCGTATCGAGTACCAGCACGACCGGCAGGAGTTCGAGCCGAAGAGCCCGCTGCATCTTGGCGTACGGCTCAGCGACGAGTGGGTGCACGAGATCGGCGTGCTGGCACAGCCGCTGAGGGAAGCGCATCCGCTGCTGCTCTATACGCTGTTTGCCACCGTTGATCGGGTGTCTGGCAAAACGGTAATGATTCGCACCCCCGGGTGGTTTCTCTGTGAAATGGCCTGCCAGCACTGGGAGGGCGACGAAAGCGCAACCGACGAGGAAGCGCGCGCGTGGCTCGACGAGTGGTACGGCGGCGACGAAGACATGATTGAGCGGTATCTGCCGTCAGTGCTCAGGCCTCTGGTTTGCCCGGATAAGATCCGGTGCCCGCCAAAGGTCGATGGTCGCCGGATCCGAAGCGCGGAGCTATCCGCGACCGAACTGCGTGATCTGGCCAGCCGTTCCTCGGGAATGGCTTCCGCTGTTTGCCGGGAGCTTGTCGCCTTGCGTCAGCTTCTCGGCAAGGCTGGCAAACGGCCGCTTCTTGACGACGGCTACGACGCTCGTCCCCTGTATTCCGGCTGCACGTTCGTGCTCGAAACCAGCGAGCGGATCGGCGAGTTTCTCGACGATCACATGAACATGGAATACCAGGCTGGCGAGACAACTGAGTTCAGTCGCTTCCTCACGTTTTCCACCTCGAAACAGGGCATCCGCGCGCAGTACGCGCAGTGGGGCCTTGCCTTCCAAATGCTTCGTCACCTGGACCGCCTCATGGCGCTGGTGGTGAGCCCTTGATAGCAGGAGTTTTTCATGAATGGTGTTTCCATCGGCCAGACCGGCCATGACGTAACGCTGTCGAGTGCGCTGCTGCTCTATTCAGCGCAAAACGGTGCGCACTATGCGACGGCTCATCCCGTGGTGGCGGACCGTAATACCGGCCGCCCGGTCATCGGTGCGGGGCGTCCGCTTGACCGGCGCTCAATTGTTGACGCGCTGGTCCAGCTCGATCGCAACGCCGCACCGAAGGCGGAGTTTCTGCCCTCGACCGTGCTCGGAGTGACCTCCGCCGCGGTGACGTGGTGGTGTCCTCCGGCGGTGCGCCGTGTGTTCTTCAAATGCACGAAAGTGGGTGAGCGCAGCGCAGTTGTGCCTCACCCTGGGCTGGTCTTTCAGGCCGGCGCAGACGGCTTCCGTGTCTTTGCACTGAAGGGCGATGCGAGGCCCGATGAGCAAACGGCGCTTTTCGAGCCGCCGTACTTCAACACGTGGGATGGAGGCCAAATCTGCATTGGATCGGCCAAGGTCCCGCGACGTATCGAAGTCAGCGCCATCAAGGGCTGGGAGGAGGGATTCTTCAATTCAGCCTTCACGCACCCGAACCCAGGCGGAAAGCGTATGAGCTACAAGCCCGGTGTCTACGCATTCTGGACCGACATGCTGGACGGCAAGTTCGAGGCGTTTCCGCTTGACGTGCTGGTATCGATGAAAGGCCTGACAGCTGGCAAGCTCGTGGCGGGAAAGATTGGGGGTAAGGCATGAATCCGGTCGATTTCGCACTTCAGGTCTCGTTCCCCTCGGTAATGGTGCCTACGCGCGAGCCGGTGGTACCGATGGCCGGGCCGGGCGAGCGGTTGCTCATTGCGTCGAATGGTGTGTTCCTTGAGGTCACCCGCCCGTGGATCCGGCTGGTTCGTCGGCTGGCTTCATTCGAATGGCGCACGCCGGTGCCTTATGGCGAGGCGGCGGAGTTGACCGAGTTATCGTGCGGTTCGGTGCCCGCCGAACTCATCGCGGAGTTTGCGCGCATGGCGCGTTCGGCGCTGCCCAACGAGGTGGGCGCGTGGATCGTGTGGGACGCGATTACGGGGCTTTTTCGCCTCGTGCCGCTTCCATCGTTGTCTCACGGTCCCGCGCACCTTCGCTATGACCGACCGGAGTTGCGGCGAGGGGAATGGCTGGTGATGGATTGCCATTCACACGGTGGCGGGAGTGCGTACTTCTCGACGACGGACGATCGCGATGACCAGCACGACGTGAAGTTTGCGCTTGTGCTCGGGCACTGCCATCGCACGCCATCGGTCGCACTGCGTCTGTGCGCGAAGGGCAGGTTCGAGCCCGCGCAGACGGTGCCGCAGAAGTGGATGACGGCGCTGGAAGGAGAGGTTGCATGAGCGGACCGATCCTTCACAAGACCCCGGCACACATGCTCACGGGACCGTGGAAAGTTGTCGTTGTTGGCGCGGGCGGTACCGGCAGTGCGCTGCTGCCGTCGCTTGCACGGCTTCACCACGCGATGGTCGAGCTCGGTCACCCGGGCGGTATCGAGTGCACGGTCTACGACGACGACACGGTCAGCGAGTTCAACGTCGGCAGGCAGGGGTTCTACCCGAACGACGTCGGCCAGTACAAGGCGACGCTTCTCGTGAATCGCCTGAACCTGCTGATGGGAACGAGCTGGATCGCCGAGCCGCGGCGCGTCGACTCGCGAATCAATCTCCACGCCGATCTCGTGATCGGCTGCGTTGATTCGCGGCGCGCGCGCCACGCGATCGTGCAGGCTGCGAAGCGGGGCAAGTGTCACTACTACCTCGACTGCGGCAACGAGACGGATCGCGGCCAGGTGATTCTCGGTGAATTCGGCAAGCCCCGGCATGACCGGTTGCCCCACGTGGGCGATCTGTTTCCGGACCTGTTGAATCCGAAAAACGATAAGGGCGACGACACCCCCTCGTGCTCGATGGCGGACGCGCTGCGCAAGCAGTCGCTCGTCATCAACCAGGCGATATCCGTGCAGGCTTTCAACCTGCTCTGGTCGCTGTTCCGCAATGGGGGCCTGTCTTATTCGGCGGTATTCGTGAACCTCGCAACGGGGCGCACGAATCCGGTGCCGATTGACCCCGGGGCGTGGACACGATTTGGCTATGAATTGCCTGCGCCGAAAAAGCGCGTTCGAAAGCGCAGGAGCGTTGCATAGCAGTGTCAGCCACCTTTATCCATTACCCACTGGCGGTGGCAATCCCGCCGGATTGCTGCAGCCTCTATTCGGAGTGTCCAATGAAGCGGCGCAAGCGCGATCCGTTCTTTCCAGTCTTTAACCGGTTCGATCTTGAATATGTTGTCATCGAATTCACGCACGACGTTGTGCTTCCGCGTTTCGCCATGGCTAGAGGCGAGCGGTACGTTTTCGTTCTGGGCCGCGCGACGTATCCGTTACTCCAGGCGATCTGTACTGGCGGTAGCTTTGAGTTTGCTGGCGGAGAGTGCGATGCCGATGACGTGGAAATCGTCCATGTCGGCCGTGGCGACATAGACTGGAGCTGGTTGTGTGGCCACGTCTGACCGGGGATCTGCGGGGTCTCGTGATAGCTTGAAACAAGCGCCGTTCCGCAGATGCGGGCGGCGCTTTTTTTTTCGACCGCGCGTTATGTGACGGTGGGATTGGAGAATGCCTCGATGACGGGCTGGGCGAGAGGTTCAGCGCAGTGGGCGTCTTCGGCGGTGAGCGGTGTGCTGCCAGAAGGCATCGCGATGCTTTCGGCAAGCCCGGCGAGTAACTCCTCTGGCCAACGCGAGGCCAGGCCAACGTCGGCGAGCGCTTCCTCGAGGATTGCGCGCGCGGCGTCGCCCGTCAGTGTGGCTCCCGTTGCGCGGTAACGCTCGGCGATGATGCGCACGGTCTGGGCAACATCAGCCTCAAAACGCGCCCGTCCACGCTGGAGGGCCTGTTGCTCTTCATCGTTGGTGTTCATGAGGAAACGCCCGGCAGTAGAATACTGTACAGAAGAACAGTTATTTTAGCCTATGGCCAAACCCGACTCACCGATGCCCGAAATCAGCGCGTTTGTGGAGGCGCTGCGCGACGCTTTCGGCGCGGATGAAATTAATGCAATCGTGCGGCGTGGCCGGGCGGGCGAGCCGGTCTTCTTCGCGCGTGAGGCAGGCCGTGAGTTCGGCACGCCTCTGCCATCGGGTAGTGGGTGGGGTGCGGAAGGAGTGCACAACCGGCACTACTGCCCAGGCTGCAACGGCGAATGCGTGGCAACAGGCGCGCGGTGCAGCGACCGGGTCGCGGGCGCACGACGAAACACATAGCGATTACGCGAGCATTCCGGCTCGGCGGGCCGCGTACGCCCCGTAGACTCTCCCTATTCCTCGCGCATTCTGCGCATCGACCTGACCACAGCGGCTTGCTGCTGTGCTTCTTTCCTGTCTCACTGGTCGGACATTCGTTCCGCCATCAATTCTTACCCCCGCCGGGAGCAACTGTCCCTTCGGGACACGGCTCCCTTTCTTATTCAAAGGAGCCGTACCATGCTGAACGTTTCCGTTGCCTCGCAACCCGCCGTCAAGGTTCCCGAACTCAACGGCTTTCGTGAAAAGCAGCGCATCATGGCACAGGATGTTCAGGCCAGTCCCCCGCAGCTTCACGCCGGTACGATCATCTCGGTCTGGAGCGATCGCACGGCAACCGTGCAGTGGGACTACGACCTGCCGTTCGCTGTTGAACGTCGGCTCGTGCATAGCGGCCACGTTGAACTACACAATCTGACGCGTAATCCGTAACGGCGCGGGCATTTGCCCTGCCGTCAATCCTTTATCGCCGTTGAGAGTCCACTCCCATCCGGGAAGCGGCTCCCCTTGATCTTTCCGGGAGCCGTCGATGTTTGACCGCGCAATCCGCACTATCCGTTCTCAAACACGTGAAGTATCGCAAGGCGACGTCCCCGTGACGGCGCTTGCACTCTTCACGTTCCTGCCGGCTATCTCGCTCGCCGTCAGCATGCTGTCGTGCTAAGCCAAACCCCTTACCCCTTCGGGCAACCTCTGCCCGAAGGGGCTCCGGTTGCCCTCGTCACTTTGAGGCAACCGCCATGATTCGCATTCTTTTCGCGCTTGTTGTTCTCTACGTGCTCTCCGGCTGCGCGAACATGACCGACTTCGGCTCGCCCGACGTCTATCAGCGTTCGGACGTGCAACGCGTCGGCAGTATTGAAGAGGTCACCGTGATGCGCGTTCGCAACATCACGATCCAGTCTTCGGGCGACAGCTCGGGCCTCATCAGTCTCGTGACCGCAGGCGCGAGCGCGTTCCTCGGCTCCCAGGTCATCGGCAACGGCAATGGACGCTACATCGCTGCGGCGGTGTCGGGCGCCGGCGCCGGTTTCATCGCGCAGCATGTCGGCGCGGCGCTCTCGCGCACGGCAGGTCTCGAGATCGTTGTCCGCAAGGCCAATGGCTCGATGGTCGTCGTGACGCAACCAGACGACCAGCGCTTCAAGCCGGGCGATCAGGTTTTGCTCGTCTCCAGTAGTTCGGGTGTGCGTGTCACGCACTGATCTTGTCTGCGGCGGTGGAAATCGCCCCTCCGCTCTATCTTCGCTGTCCCGAAAGGGACCGCTCATCTACGTTAATCGAGGTATCTCAATGAACCGTTATCAACTGGCTGACCGTGGTCAGACGACTGGCTGGCACGAAGCAGACAACGACGTGAACGGGCTCAACGAGTTTCGCATGCGTCCTGTCGAGGTCGCAGCGCAGGCCGGAAAAGTCGAGGAATTCCGCGCGATCATGAATCATCCGTCGTTCGAACCGACCGGCGCGCGCCCGTTCTACTTCGCTGAAGTGGGGTTGAGCAGCGGTGGAACGGACGCAGACAAACGCTACCGGCAACTGCGTCCCCAACTCGACGCGTATCGCGAACGGTTCGTCGCGAAGCGTTAATAATCGCCGCCGGCCTGGACCGGCGCATCATCCTGCACAGCGAGGTGTTCCCGAAAGGGCACCTCGCTTCTTTCGTTTTGAGGGCTTCATGAACCACAGCAACCGCGTGTTGCACGCCGACCGCCGCCGTGCAGGCGCGGCACGCGACGCCAGTTTCACACGCCGCGCGCGCGGCTTCCTGCACCGTATTGCGGGCGATTTGCGTCTGCGTGCGGGCGAGCATGACATCACGGCCGAGCCGTCGCGTCGTGGCCGCGGCTGCCGCGTCATGCTCAATACCGATCGCCTCATTGTTGAGGTTGCCGACGCTCCGGCGCGTCAGGTTGTGGCCGTGTCGTTTCGCACGCGGCGCGGCCGCCTGGACCTGTCGGGCGGTGGCGACAATTCGGTGAGCACCGAGCAGCTCTCATCTCGCGAGGGGTACGAGTCGCTGCTCAGCGCGCTGCGCCTCGCCAATGGACTCGACGGAGAGCGCCGCTAGGAGCGGAGAATAACGATGGGCTGGAGTTTTTTCGCACTGGCTGTTGTGCTCGCGTTCAGCGCCTTGGGGCGGGTCCTGGACCGCAACGGCCGCAAGGCTGACCGCGAACGCCGCGGTCACTCGCTCTGAATTCACTTTAGAGCCGGCCTGCCGCCGGCAACTTCAAATCAGGGGCTGCACCTCCGGGTGGGGCCCTTTCATTTCTGTACCAATTTCATCATGCACACAACTGAACTTGATCTTCCGGTCGCGCTCGCGGCCGCGCCGTTCGACACCGTCGGCAAGACGGTCGACGAGGTCGTCACTCTCATCGGACGGCACTTGCGCAAGGCCGAATTCGAACCCGAATGGGTCGTTGCCGCGAACTGGGTGAACGACACAAACGACTCGATGTACGGGTTGAAGGCTGAAGCCCCCTGGCCGCAAAGCAGCGGTCGCGAGGCCCGGCTGTGCCTGTCGGTGGCAATCGGTCACTCGGAAGGCTGGCTGGTCCAGGTCGACCACGTCCGCCTGCATAGGGCAGGGGACGGCGGCCACTGGAGCAGCGTGCCGTTGCTGCGCATCAAGACGCTGACGCGCTCGGACGCTTGGGCAGTCGCGGCCGCCGTGTCGCGCATGCTCGATATCGACTGATCGCAGTCTCCCTTTCTATTTCTTCCCTCGCGGGGCATAGCCCCGGATGGGTGATGCTCCGCGCTTCTGGAGTCATCATCCATGTACACGATCACCATTCCCAACGCCGTTCTCACTACGTCCTCGCTCGCCGGACTCTTCCTGCTGTTTCGCGACGCGCGGCTGCGTGCGGTTGAAACGTCGCTCATCGAGCTGACGGGCGCGCCCGCCGGCGTGTCGGTCACGCGCTACAACGGCGAGCTCGCACTGCGCCATCCGGGCACCGCTGACGAGATCCTCACGGCTATGCTCGAGGAGCTGCGTCGTGTCGAATTCGTCGACGAGTCAGGTGGCCAGCGCCAATCCTGGCAGGTCATGCCGTCTGCCTGGCGCGCGCTTTTCCAGTTCGCGGAAGCCTGCCGCAAACCGCAGCTTCTTCTGTCGTCGGGCCAGATTGAAACGGAGACGCTGCGCGCGCAAGAACGCAGCACGCGCTTTTTCATGTCCGACCTTTGTTCCGAGGCGGTGACATCGCTCTTTGGCTTCGGCCATTGCGGTCCGGTTATCCCCGGCACGCGCGAGACGAACAGTCGGCACGAGGTGCAGGTGGCCTACGCGCTGGCGCGCAATCTCCCGGTGCCGGACTGCGTGCTGGAGGCGTACCGCTCCGAACCGGACGCTTTCAGCTACGGACTTGAATGGGCGGAGACGCTGATACGCGTGCCGGAGCTGCGTGGAGTGATTCCGGTGCCGAAGCTTCGGCCGATCCTGGGCATCATGCGCAGCGAGGGCAAACCGGTCGATGGGCAGAACGCCGACATCCTCGCGATGCTTGCGCGCCTGCTGCCCGATGATCCGACGTATCCGCAGGTGGACGATGTGCTTCACGCACACGGCCTCATCGAGGATCTGCCACTGCCGGAGTCGTTCAATACACCCCTTGACGTTGGCCAGCCGGTTACGCCGCTCGCCGCACGCGTGCGCGAGGTCGTCGCCGATACCGTCCGTGCACGCGAGATTGCTCATGCGGACGGCGAGCTGAAGGCGGGACGCATCAGCCGTCGAACCCATCGCCGCCGTTGTGATGTCGCGCTACTCGAGCACGGCCGCCACACGTTCGAGTATGGTAACGAGCTCGCCCGGGCGTTTGCGAACCGGGACGTGGGCGCCCTTCTGACCGTTCTCGACAGTTCGGACGAACACAATCGTTCGAGCAAACAGGCGTTTCGCGACGTGTATGGCGTGAAGCTGCTTGGGTTGCGTGCTGCCGCGCGCCGGAGTGCCGTCTTCCAGCTGTGCGGCTATGGTGCAGATGAGCAGGCACAGTGGGAACGCGAGGCCGGGGATCGCAAGGCGGCTCGCGAAGCGGAGCGCGAGTTGCGGGATGCGCGCGAGAGCGCCGGCCGTGCACGGTATGCTGGTCCGGCAACCGGCGAGATCTCGGGCGCGGAGCACGTCGACCGCGCGATCAGCGACGGCTATTCGACCATCCAGAGCTTCCGGCGCGGTGCGGCGTATGTGTACGCGCTGGTGCGCGGCAACGAAAGCGTGGGCAGACGCCTGAGTGCGAAGGATGGCACGCTCGCTTACGCGCGGGCGTTGCTCGAACGGCGAGCAGCGTGAGGCGACGCCGCTTCGCCAGACCTTGAACGAGACCGGCGCATTCGTGCGCCGTTTTTTTTCGCCCGTTCGCCCGGCGCCAAGCCGAAAGCCGTATCGAAATCAGCAGCATTGCACCCGAGAATCCTCGCGCGCACGCCTACACTGACGTTATCTCTCGCGTCCCTGACGCATCGAACCGCCGGCGCAGCCGGCAATCCGTCCCGCCTGTCGGGGGCTCAGCCCCCAGGGGCGTGCACCCGCCGGGCTCCGAAAGGAAATGCCCATGAACCAGCAACCCGCCGCAGTGACGATCGCGCAACTCGAATACGCGATTAACCACTGGCGTGAACGCCGTCCGGCCGCCGATGAAGAGCATCCAGTGCTTGGCGCCGAGGCTCGCGCACTGGCGGACGTGTATGGACTTCTGATTTTTAGCGGCGCCCCGAGCGTCGAATCCTCGACGCTCAACGCCATGCAGCACGACGCCCTCGCGGGCGCGTTGCGCTAACTGCTTTTCCGCGCCTGCGGCGCATCGATCGTCGCGCACGCGGCACCTCAAACCTACCCTGTCGGGACAACGCTCCCGACCGGGGACGTTGTTGGCACAGGGTTTTCTTCTTTCAAGGAAACGCTCATGCAAGTCAATGCTTCCCAGCTCAACGCGCTGCTTACCGCCTACGTTCCGAAGCGTCTCCCGGTGCTGATCACGGGACGCCCCGGCATCGGCAAGAGCGACATCGTGGCTCAGGTATCCGATGCGCTCGACCACGATCTGTTGATCAGTCATCCGGTCGTGGAGGATCCGACCGACTCCAAGGGCCTGCCCTTCGCAGCGTCCGACGGGCAGTCGGCACGGTTCCTGCCGTTTGGCGATCTGGAACGCGCGCTGCAGCCTCGCAAGCGCCCGTTGATCTGGTTTCTAGACGATCTCGGGCAGGCCTCGCCAGCTGTGCAGGCCGCGAAGATGCAGCTGCTGCTCGCCCGCCGCATCGGCGAGCACAAGCTGCCCGACAACGTTACATTCCTCGCGGCCACCAACCGGCGGAACGACAACGCAGGCGTGAGCGGCATTCTCGACCCGTTGATCTCGCGCTTTGCCACCGTGGTGGAACTCGAGGCGACGATCGAGGAATGGACAGCATGGGCTGTCGCGAATGATGTTGCGCCGGAACTCATTGCATTCCTGCGTTTCCGGCCGGGGCTCCTGTCCGTCCAGAAAGCCTCGCGTGACATCGAGGCGACGCCGAGTCCGCGCAGCTGGGGCTTCGTCGCCAAAACGATGGGAGTGGTACCGAAGGATCTGGAATTGATCTCGTACGCGGGATCGGTCGGTGAGGGCGCTGCGGGCGAGTTGATGGGTTTCATCCAGATCTATCGTCAGTTGCCTTCTCCGGACCTGATTCTGGCAGCGCCCGACGCGGCACCGATTCCCGATGCACCGGCGGCGCTCTATGCGATCAGCGCAGCGCTGGCGATGTACGCGAAAGAAAGCAATTTCGGACGCGTGCTGACCTACACCAATCGATTGATTGATGCGGGTCTCAGCGAATTTGCCGCGCTTCTCGTGACGGACGCGGTGCGCAAGACACCCACGCTCGCCAGCACGCACGACTTCATTCGCGAATGCACTGGCAGCGACAGCCGGATCGGCAAGCTGATTCACGGCTGACCAGATCTGCTGGGGAAATCACCATGTTGCATAACGCGCGTCGTGCTTACTTCTACCGTTTCGTGCATGAAACGTACGGTCTTGCCGAGGCCGAGCTGCTCGTCATCACCCGTGCAAAGGGTGTCTTTTCGCCACGCTATCGCGCGGCGGCGCTACGTCATCTTCATCGTATCGCTCCGCTCGATGTCACCCAGGGGCGCCCGTTCGCTGAAACACGTCGGCTGGCGCGGCGTCATTACGGCATTTAGCGGACGTTTCTCCACTCGGGGCACGCCCCGGGAGGCTGCACACCGGCCTGCGGCGCTGTAGTTAGCTTCCTGCTTCCCCGCAGGGCGGCGCCTCGCTTCACCGCTTTTTTCGTTTTTCCGGGCCGTGTCCTGCACGCGCCCGCGTCGCTGTTCCCTTTCCCGATTCATCCCATTTCTTATTTTTTCTGGAGTTCCTCCATGAACATCACGGATATTCAATCGCGCGTCATGCTTTGCTCGGTCACTATCTCGTCGTGGGTCGCACGACGCTTTGACCTGAAGGTCACGGAAGAGGTCGAGAGCCGTCACGACACCAAGGGTATTGGACGCTTTAACAAGCGCCTGCTGCCCGAGGATGCCCCCAGCTTCAAGGAGGTTGTGTCGCTCGGCGGCCGCATTCGCCGCTACTTCTATGACCACACGCTGGAGTACAACCAGCTGTCCGTGCGTCTGCTGCCGACCGATATCTACATGGAATTCTCGGCACAGATGCGCAGGACGAAGGATGAGTTCGATCTCGCCGTGCAGGTCTTCCTCACCGACTACCTGGACCTCAAGGAACAGGCGCGGCAGGAGATGAACGGTCTGTTCAACGAGGCGGACTATCCGACGCTCGCGCAGCTTGGCGAGAAGTTCGGGGTGCGCATGGCGGTCCTCCCGTTCCCGGACGCGAGCCAGTTCGGCGTTGATCTGCCCGAGGATGTGCTCACGAGCCTGCGCTCGGAAATCGACCAGCACGTCATGCGCTCGATCGACCACGCAAATCAGGACATCGTTCGTCGTCTGTACGATGCCGTCTCCGCGATGGCGAACCGGCTGTACGCGGCCGGTGGTGTGCGGATCGACGTGGCCGACAATGTGCGCGAGCTGTGTGGACTGCTGCCGAAGCTGAATTTCAGCAACGATCCGCAGCTGAACCACATCCTCGATCAGGCGAAGCGTCACCTCGCCGTGCACAACGGCGTTGACCTGAAGGAATCCGGCGTGCTTCGTTCGCAGGTGGCCGCCAGGGCAACCGAGATCGAGGAGCTGATGGAAGCCTTCATGGGCGGCAAGCCGCAGGCCGCGATGCCCAAGCCTGGCCAGGCACCGCAGCTGCGCATCGCGGCGTGAGGTGAGCATGGATCCCCGCATCTCGAAACAGCGTTCGGCGCTCGTGCTGGACCAGCCGTTCTTCGGCGCGCTGGCGCTACGTCTGAAGGTACTCGAGGATCCGGCATGCAGGACGTTCTGGGTGGACGGGGAGACGCTGGGCTACAACCCTGCATTTCTTCAAACCGTGAACGATCTGGAGTGCCGCGGCGTGCTCGCGCACGAGATCCTGCATGTTGCCAATGGTCACTGCTTCCGGCAGGGATCACGCGACGCTGACCGATGGAACGACGCGTGTGACTACGCGATCAATCCGATCGTGAAGCAGGCAGGTTTTGTCCTGCCGGTTCCGCACCTCGACGACGTGCGCTTTCATGGCAAGTCGGCCGAGGAGATTTACGCGGTCCTCACGCAGGAGGCGAGGCAAAAGGAGAAGGAGAAGTCTGGCGGCGAACCGGGCGCGCAAACGCCGGGTGGCCAGCAGGCTCCCGCGAACGGCGTGAACACACCGTCAGCGGCTCCCGATCCGGCTGCTCCGTCTTCCTGCGGCGAGGTCCGCCCCTTTCCGGGGCTGGACAAGTCCGTGAAGGAAGTGGAGTGGAAGGTCGCAACGCTTCAGGCCGCTAAAGCGGCGAAGATGCGCGGCAAGCTTCCTGGCGGGATGGAGTCGATGGTGGAAACCACGGCTGAGCCGTCAGTCGACTGGCGTGCGATCCTGATGCGTTTCGCGCAGCAGGTGACCAGCGACGACTACAGCTTCGCGATGCCCAACCGGCGCTACCTGCATCTCGGGTTCTACCTGCCGTCGCTGCATTCGCCGGCGGTCGGTGACGCCGTGTTCGTGCGCGACAGCAGTGGCTCGGTCTTCGATGAGACGCAGGCGCAGTTCGCGGCCGAGATCATCCAAGTGGCGGAGGTCGTGCGTCCCGCGCGGCTCATCGTGATGGACTGCGATTCGCGTGTCACGCAGGTGCAGGCCTTCGAGCGGGGTGACCCGGTCGAGCTTGCGCCGGTAAAGGGCGGGGGCGGCACGGCATTCACCGATCCGTTCCGCCGTCTGGAGGGCGAGGGCATCAATCCGGCTTTCCTCGTCTACCTGACGGACATGGATGGTGGCTTTCCCGAGGCACCACCGTCGTATCCGGTGTTGTGGGCGTCGACGACGCCTCTTCGCCGGGCACGTCAGGCGCCGTTTGGCGAAATGGTGGAGGTGATCATCTGATTGCCCGTTTTCATTCAACCAGCCCGGCTCTCTGAGTCGGGTTTTTTTTCGTCCATACGTTGTTGCGCACACGAACCAAACCGGACGCGACCGGCGAAAAGCTTCACAAAAACTGCACCATTCCGGCTTTAAGCGTTTAGGCGCCTAAATTGGAACCGACCGGATTCGTGCTCCCGTATCGCGAGCGACGACGTCGCTGAAAGCCGCCGAATTTCGCCACCCTTTTGCCTCATCGGCGGGCCGGGTGTGCCGGAACAATACCAGTATGTCCGATGCCGCCGAAAACCCCCTGCTCAAGTTCAACCGCCTCGAAGAGAGCGCGGTCCGCATGTTCTTTGCGTCGCTCGCGCCGCTGCGCGAGTTCCTCGACGCACCCGACATCGCGGAAGTGATGGTCAACAACCCGAAGGACGTCTGGATCGAACGCCGTGGGGTCCTGACGCGCGTCCCGCTCGAGCTGAACCCGTCGACGCTGGCTGGCGCAATTCACTCGCTGGCCTCGTCGGTTGAGAAGTCGGCGAAGGCCGGCACGGCTCAGGGCATCCTGAACGCGGGTCACGGAAACCTGCGTATCGCGGCGGTCATGCGCCCGACCGCCATTGACGGCGACGCACTGAGCATCCGCAAACACCGGGACAAGCACCTGTCGCTCGATGACTATGTGCAGGCCGGTGCGTTTTCGCGCGCCCGCGCACGGGAGGAGGCCGACGTCGAATTCTTTCCACCGGGCGTCGAAAACGGGCGTCTGCGCCAGGCGCTTCGCGAGATCGTGCGCGCGAAGAAAAACATCCTCGTTGCCGGCGGGACATCTTCGGGCAAGACGACGCTGCTCAACGCAATTGGCGCCGAGATTCCCGACGACGATCGCGTCATCATCATCGAGGACACGATGGAATTGAAGCTGCCTGTGCCGAACAAGCTGCGGCTCCTCTCGAACACCGATACAGGCGTCACGACCCAGATGCTCGTAGCGCTGTGCCTGCGCTTTCGCCCTGACCGGATCATCGTCGGTGAGGTGCGTGGCGGCGAGGCCTATGACTTCATCCAGGCGCTGAACACCGGTCACGACGGCGGACTGGGCTCCGTCCACTCGAGCACCGCGCGCGGCGGCCTGCGCCGGCTTGAAAGCCTCGCCATGCTCGGCGTGCCATCTGGCACCCGCTGGGACATTTCCGACCTGCGCCAGAACATCGCCAGCTGCTTCAACTACGTCGTGCACATGAAGCGTACGGGCGAGTTGCGCCACCTTTCCGAAATCCTCGAAGTCCGCGGCTATGACAACGGGGATTACATCCTCAAACGCGTTTTCTAAACTACTGGAGTGGAACAACGATGAAGCAGTACCTCGCACCTTTCGTCAAACGCGCCGCGCGCCACGCGCGCTCGGCTTGCACGCGCCTGTTCGGCCGGCGCGAGCTTCGTACCACGCTGATCGCTGCGGCGCTCAGCGCGATAGCGCCGATGGCGTCTGCCAGTTCGACGGACCTGAGCGACCTTGGTCCCGCGACGGACGCGATCTGCCTGATCTCGAACTACATCAGCGGCCCCTGGCTCTTCTGTATCGGTCTGGTGGTCATGATCGTCGCATTTATCGCCATCGCGAACTCCGAGAGCACGATCGGCAAGGTACTCGGCAGCGTGTTCGTGGGTATCGGCCTCGCCGCCTGCGCGATCCCGGTACTCAAGGACCATTTCAAGATCGCCTATGTCTGCACGTAACCGGGCAAAGGTCAGTCGCGGGCTGTCGCTACCCCGCCAGATTGGTGGGGCAGACCGGTTGCTGGCGCTGGCCAATTCCTTCCTCACAATGTTGCTCTGCTACGCATGCGGTTTTGACCTTGTGAGCTCGATTGGCTTCATCGGCCTCGGAATGGGCATCCACTTCTTCCTGAAGTGGATGAGTTCACGCGACCCCTGGTGGCGACTCGTCATGCTCGTCTACAACCGCTATCCCGACGTCCACGAGCCGACGCCGGGCGGAAAGTGGTCCGCACGCTTTCGGCGCCCCTACGGTTTCGATCAGGATCTCCCATGCTGAAGCCCGGAAAGCTGCGCGCGCTTTCCCGCCGGCCGGTTCAGGAAATTGCCCCGTGGGCCACGATGGTGACGCCGCAGCTCGTCCTCGACAAGGACGGGTCGCTGCTCACCTCGTTCACGTTCGAGGGCGTTGACGCCGATACGCCGAACACCAGCGATATCACGGCGGCGCGCAACAACCTCGATAACGCCTGCAAGAACTTCGACCATCGTGTCACCGCATGGTGGCGGCTTTCACACCGCCGGGTGAAGGGGGCGATCGACGGCGAGTTCGCTTCGGCGCTCGACACACGCCTGGACGAGATCAACCGCGAGAACGTCGGGAGCGGCAAATTCTTCCGCAACTCACACTCGTTGTCGCTCGCGTTTACGCCCGAGACTGGCTTCAACAAATTCTTCGAGAAGGTGGGCTATCACATGAAGGTGGGTGGCAAGCCCGTGCCGCTGGCCGTCTTCGAGGCCGTCCGCGATCAGGTGCTCACCCGCAATGCCTTCGCATTCGACATCGACCAGCTGACTGCGGACATCCGGCGCTTCGAGGGCCTGCTCGATGCGTTCCGGGGCGGCATGGGGCGGCTGAAGATGAAGCGCCTCGAACTGCAGCACGCGCTCGCCCACCTGCACCAGAGTGCCAATCCGTCCGTGCCGCCCCGGCGCGTGCGTTATCCGGTCACGATGCTCGATACGCACCTGACCGAATCGTTTGTCACGTACGGCGCCGAGCACCTTCTGTTCGAATCGGCACACGGCAAGCGGTTCGCAAAGGTTATCGCCGTCAAGGAATGGCTCGGATTCCAGGAGGCGGCGCTCGACGTGCTTTGCGACGTGGATGCTGAGCTCGACATTTGCGTGATGTACCGCTTCCTGAGCACGAGCCGCGCGGAAGCGTTCATCAAGTCGGTTCGCAAGTTCTTCAAGGCGGCGGCATTCAACCCCGCGGCAATCCTGAAACAGGTCTTCGCCAGGGAAGAACAGAAGAACGACAAGGGGCGAGAGACGCTGGCCGACGAAGCGGAGGACGCGCTCAAACGGCTGACTGTCGAGGGCGCGCAATTCGGCTACGCAAATATCTCAGTGCTGGTCTACGGCGATACCGTCGAGGAATGCGACCAGTCCACGTCTGACGTGGTCGGGCGGCTGAGCAATGCGGGCTTCGGGCTGGTGCTGGAAAAGGACAACCTGGGTGCGGCATGGGCGTCAACCCTGCCCGGACGCTGGGACCAGCAAAAGCGCCTGCAGTTCGTGGAGACCGCTGCCGTATCGGACGTGGCGCCCGTGCGCGGCGTGCCGGAAGGTGAGGAGGTCAACGAGTGGCTGACCCAGCAGTTCGGCCGGAAAACCGGACCCACCACGATCCTGCCCACGCGCCACCGGACCCTGCAGCGCGTCGTCCTCCATCATCCGGGCGGACGTTCTCACCTGCTGGTCGTCGGCCCCAACGGCGCGGGCAAGACGATGCTGCTGAATTTCCTGCTTTCCCAGATGGGACGGCACGACGCACGGCGCATCCGCTTCGACAAGGAGCGATCGACGCGCATCCCGACGGTCCTCTCGGGCGGCCGCTTCATCGACGTCACTGGACGATACGAAGCGGCTACACCTGTCAACCCGCTGTCGCTGCTCTCCGAAGCGCGACACTATGCGTATGTCGCAACGTGGGTCCAGATGGCGATCGAGGACGACGCCTTCAAATGCACGCCGACGCAGGAGCGCGAAATTTTCGAGCGGGTAACGCTGCTCGCGACGGGCTACGCGCCCGAGTACTGGACACTGTCGTTCCTGACCACACTTCTGCCGGCCGAGTTGCGCGAGCGTCTGCGTATCTGGACGAAGGGGGAAAAGAACGGAAACTTCTTCGACCACGTGGACGACGCGTTCTCGCTGTCGGACAACCTCTCGATCGAATGCGGCGACCTGTTCCAGAACAATCCGGAAGCGGCGCTGCTCTTCACGGACTACGCCTTCTACCGGATCTCGCAGTGGCTGGACGGCAAGCGCTTTACCGTCATCGAGGTCGAGGAGTGCGGCTTCTTCTTCCTGTATCCGCGCTTCTACGCGCGACTCGAATTGTGGGCGGTGACAATCCGGCGACTGAACGGCACGCTTGCACTCGCGACCCAGTCGCTCAAGCAGCTCGAGCGCGTCGCGAACTTCGAGGTGCTCAAGGAGCAGCTGCAGAACATCTTTTATCTCGCGAATCCCGACGCGCGAAGCAATCTGAAGCTCTACGGCGATGTGTTCGGCCTGAGCGATGGCCAGATCGACATGATCGTCAACGCGGTACCAAATTGCGACTATCTGTGGGTCACTCCCACGCAGACGCGCATGCTGCAGGCGAGCTTCGACAAGGAGACGCTCGCGGCGCTGCGCGCGGATGGTCGAGCACAGAGCGTGCTTGACCGGCATTTCACTTCTGGCGACGAAAACTGGCGCGAGGGCTACATGCGCGAAATGCTCGCCTTTGACTGACCCCAACGGAACCGATGACCATGAAGAAAATACTGCTGCAGGCGGCCGTGGTCGCATCACTTGCGATCGGTGCATGCCAGTCGACGTTCGCCACCATGATCGTGTTCGATCCGACCAACTTCGCCAAGAACGCCATGACGGCGGCCGAAGCGGTCAAGGGCGAGATCTACCAGAACACAAACATCGTCTACCAGTACCAGATGATGGCGAACCAGCTGCTGCAGGCGACAAACCTGAACCCGGTGGCGATGAAGGCCCAGTTCGACCAGATCACGGGCGACATCTCGAAGGTCAACCAGTACGTCAGCAATCTGCAGAGCCTGTACGGAACGCTGCAACAGGGCGGTGCCTACATCACGCATGTCCAGAACCTCATCTCGACATCAGGCAAATCACCGACCCAGTGGCTCTCCGACATGAACGCGCTGTACAAGCAGGGCAGCGCGAGTGCGACGAGCCTCTTCCAGATGGGCAATGACGTCAACCAGCATATCCAGACGCTGGCGCAACGCCGTTCGGCACTGCAGTCGCAATTGTCGCTCACGCCGACCCAGCAGGCGACGGCTGAACTGACGACGCACTACCTGGACATTGTCACGAGCCAGAATTCCGACCTTCTTCAGATGATGGCCGCCAAAACGCAGAACGACGCACAGCAGCAGGCTTCGACGACCGCCGCCGCGCAGAACCGGCTGTCTGCGGCACAGGCTTACACGACGCAGCAGGACGCCGAGCGTGCTGCATTTGACGCGCTGCCCAGCGGCAATTGAGGTGGTACGAGATGCGCTTTCGACAGTTCATCGCCGGCCTGATGGTGTCCTTCGTATTGCTCGGCGTGTGCGCAGCATCCGCGTGGGCTGACGATACTCCGGCTGAGGGGCAGCAGATTACGCCGTCGTCGGGCACGACCGTTACCCCTTCCTCGTCAGGCAACGACACGTTCGGCTCGACAATGAAACAGGGGGAGATTGCCGCGGGCGCATCCAGGGCGGCAGCAAAGGCTGCCGAGCTTTTCGCCTCGGTCATCCCGGCAGCGGTCACCGTCAGCCAGAGTATCAAGAGCGAAGCCGACAAGTTCGCCGCAGGCCTCGGCGTCATCACGCTGGTTCTGACGTATGTCCGGTATTCCGCCACCCGGGATCCTGTGTCAGCTTGGGTCACGGTGTTTGAAGAGATCGGAATGCTCGGCATCTTCGCCTCAATCTACGTGAGCTACCAGACCTTCGCACCGGGCTTTTACAACTGGTTCCAGACGCTTGCGAACATGATCCAGGCGGGCGCGGGGCAGGGCGTCGCCTCCTCGATGGCCGCGGCCGGCGGCGCGGTCATGGAGGCTGTGGTCAAGGCGTATGAAGGCACATCCTGGACGAACTTCGTTGCACTGACGATTTCGATGATCCCGATGCTTCTCGCCTACATCGTCCTGGTGATCACCAGCATCGTCTTCGCCTTCTTTAACAATCTCGGCCTCATCCAGGCCGCAGTCGGCATCGTGGTGGGCCAGATAGCGGTCGCGCTCGGTTTTTCGTCGTACACGCGGGGATATTTCAGGTCGTGGCTCGACTACATGGTCAGCGCAGGCATGTATTGCGTGGTCTCAGCAATCCTGCTCAAGCTCGTCGCTACGTCGCTGAACACCGCGATCGCAGGGGCCGTTGCCAAGGGTCTTTCGACGGCGGAAGGTGCGTCATACGTCTTTGACCTTTCGCTCTTCGTCTTCCTGCTCTCGTTTGAGATTCCGAAGATGGCAGGAATGTTCGGAGGCGGTGCCAACGCATCGGGCTCGATGATGAAAAAGGCAGCCAGCATTGCGACGGGAGGCATCCTGTGAGTGGCACGGCCCTGCATCAGCCGATGGAGGCACCCGCGCTGCTCGCCGCGCACGACCGCCGCGTTGCGCTCATCCGGCAGGCCGCCAACGAGGCGAGCGAGGACGAATACCGTTTGCACTGGAACGCACTGCTCGTGCGTTGCGCGACGTGGTTTTCGAGCCTGCCGTATTCGCCCATGCTCTATCGTGAGCCAGGCGGGGCGTTTCGGTGCACGGTCGAGACCGCGTTCTACGCGATGCGGCTCGCCGGTGGGCAGAAGTTCGGCACGAACCTGTCGTCGGAGAGGCGCAGGCACGTCGAACCGCAGTACAACCACGCGGTCTTCCTCGCCGCGGTGTGCTCGGGGCTCGACGAACCGTACCGGCACTTCGTCGTACTGCGCGATCGGGACCGGGTGGAATGGAATCCGGCTGCACACGGAGCGCTCGGACCCTGGCTCGCGGGAGATGTATACGCCCTGCAGCGCAGGGCCGCACCGCTGCCTGTCGAACGCATGCGTACGGCGTTGTTCGCGCAGAACCTGATCGGCCACGATCTGCTGGGTGGCTACGAGGCCGAGGTGCTCGCGCAACTTTTCGGCGCGATCAATCCGGTTGCACAACCGCAAGGCGGTGAGTCCCTTGTGCACAAGGTCGTGCGGCAGGCCGTGGCCGTGGCGGCGGACTTTGACCGCAAGGCGCAACACGCTGTCTATGAAGCCGTGCAATACCCGGTGCCACCTGCCCTTCACGTCGCTGCAGCCGTCCAACCCGTCGTGACTAAGGCCACGCCTGTGCCGCCTGCGCCAGCAACTGCCTCCGTCGCACCACCTGTTCCTCAACCCAGCGCGACAATCGCACCGGAAGCGATCGCAGAGGCGGCGTTTCCCGCAGCGTCAGCCGGACCCGTCGCTGACCCGAAACTCACACTAGCTCCGTCGCTCGCGCCGGCCGACGCTGGCGGGTCGCCTGATACACCACTGCCTTCTGTTACTGCGCCAGACACGCGCGCGAAAGACGATTCGCAGCTTGGACTGCCGTTTTCGGGTGAGAGTCCGCCACCGGCGTCCGTCGATCCGGCGTCCATGCGTCCAGCAGGGCGTCCGGCGCGTGCTTCCGTGCCGCCAGCCTTCGATCAGGTTCTGGAGGGACAACCGAACATGATCCGCGAGTTCTTCCGTGCGCTCGCCGAAGACGTCGCCGCTGGCAAGGCAAGGGTCAACTGGACCGACAAGGGACTCGCGGTGCCCAAACGTCTCGTGGGTAGCTATGGCGTGGCGAGCGACACCCTCGTTGAACATCTCAGGCGGCGCGGCCTGCTCGTCGCGAACGTGCAGGCGGAAATCGTGCTCGCGCCTCGCGCGGGCGAGTTGATCGTGGAGCGCGCCGAATGAACGCAACGACCAGCTACATCAACCATTTCCGGCCGATCTACGAATTGCGCGCCACGATCTTTTGGTTCGTCGCGTTTGCTTGGCTGCCGTTCACTGGCATGCCTTACGGCTGGGTCTTCGGGCTCGCAGCGCTCGTGCCGTTGCTGCTTCGCGGCCTGCAGGTCTGGAAGGCACTGCGCTTTCGCCTCGCCATCTCGACCAAGTGGCTCACGACACTGCCTGTGCCCCGGCTGCTGCGCATCCAGAAGCACATGCGTGAGGAGAGCGATTCGATGTACCTCGGGATGGGCTTTGAATGGACGCAGAAGCACTGTCAGATCGCGCACGACATCCTGCGCATGCCAACGACCGACATCCCCGGTTTGCCAAAGTGGCTGGGCAAGACGCGGCGGGGTCGCAAAATCCAGGAGGCGATCGAGAGGCTCTTCGCGCCGGCCGACAGCATCCGGGACCGCATGCCGCAGGGCGCGTCATGGATACACGGCATGGAGCCAGACAAGGGGTTCGTGCCTTTCCACTACAAGGCGATGGGCGGCCATACCGCAGTCGGGGGCACCACGGGCTCGGGCAAGACCCGCACCTATGAGGTTCTCTCCACCCAGGTCATCCATATGGGTGACGTGCTGATCATCATCGACCCGAAGAACGACAAGGACTGGAAGGCGCGCGTGGAGCGCGAGTGCGCGCGCACCGGCCGCAAGTTCCTGTACTTTAGCCAGGCGAAGCCCTCTGAGTCGATCCGGCTGAACCCGCTCGAAAACTGGTCGCAGCCATCGGAAATTCCTGGCCGCATTGCGCAGCTGATGGAGGAGGGGCCGTTCCGCGACTTCGCGTTCCTCTTCATCGATCGCGCTGTGAAGGGCGAGCTGTACGTCGGTGACAAACCGAATCTGCGTTCGATCCTGAAGTACGCGCAGGCCGGCGTCGCGAAGCTGCTCGAGCGCAGTCTCGAACGGTTCTTCCGTGACGCGGGCCTCGCGAACTGGGAGGAGCTCGTCGCGACCACCAGGACGCAGATTGGCGGCAGGCCCGGCAGTGTGTCGGACGTCGATGCCATGGTGATGCTGTACAACGAACGGTATGCGCACGAGAACCTCGGGCACGAGGCGATCGACGGGCTCATCGCGACCCACACGCACGATCGCGATCACTACACACGGGTGATCGCGTCGGTGATGCCGCTACTGCAGATGCTGGCCACCGGCGAGACGGGTCTCATGCTTGCACCGAAGGTCGAGGACTTCGAGGACGAACGCGAGATCTGGGACATCGACCGGATCATCAAGCAGAAAGCCGTCCTTTACATGGGGTTCGACTCGCTCTCGAACAGCATCGTGCAGAAGGCGATTGCGTCGCTGGTCCTTGCCGACGTGGCGGCCGTATGTGGCGCGATCTACAACTTCTACAAGACCAACCCTGATGTCGTTCTGGTCATCGATGAGGTAGCCGAGGCGATCAACGAGCAGGTGATCCAGATCCTGAACAAGGGGCGTGGAGCGGGCTTCAAGGCGTTCGTCGCATTCCAGACCCGCTCGGACCTGGAGGCCAAACTCGGAAACGCCGCGAAGATGCTGCAGGTTTTGGGTAATCTCAATAACCAGGTCATCCTAAGATTGGAAGACAGCGACACTGCCCAGTGGTTCTCGGACAAGGTCGGGGAGACAGCGATCCGCAACATCCAGATTTCCGGGTCCACGAGCCGTGGCAGCGAAGGTCACATTGGCGAATTCAACGGTGGCATTACGCGATCGCTGCAACTGGAGAAGGCGCCGCTCATTCCGACAGCGCTGATCCAGCGGCTGCCCAACCTGCAGTACTTCATGCGCATCTCCGGTGGCGCTGTGTATCAGGGCCGTATTCCAATCCTGCAAGGCTGATTAAAAAAGGCATGACTTCCACTGTGTTCAAAAAAATCATTCGCGACTACAAGCTCTCCGGGCACCTCGTGCCGGTGTTCACGCTTGCGCCCGAACTGGAGCTCGCGTGCTCGCGTCTGGCCGATTTCATCGGCGAGCGGTTCGTCGGAGAGCGCGAACCGCTCATGCGCGAGATGCTCGAGGACGGACTGGCGGGGTACAAAGGCGTACGCAAGACCGGCGAGCCGCACGTTGCCTTCATGCAGGGCCTCTTTCGCCGCGCGCACCTGCTGTACGCGCGGCGCTACGTGGCACGGCAGGGCGAACGCCTCCACATCTGGTCGCCGATGTTTGAACCCGTGACCGTGTTCGAGGCGCGCTTTTCCGATTGCACCATCGAGATGGTCGACGAGGCGTGTCCGGAGCGCATCACGCACAAGACCGCGGCTTTCCAGCTTGCCGCGCGCGCGCTCACCGGAGAGGGATTCCGGCTTTACTTCGAGGACTACGATGTCGCTCACAGCTACCCTGATAGCGAAATTGTCGGGGCTTGACCCGGACGCCGCGAGGCGCGCACTCTCGACGGCTGCGGCCCAGGATGACGCCGCAGCGCCCGCGCCGCGCGAGTTCGCACGCGGCCGGGGCGCGCGGGCCTATGGCCTTGCCATCGTGATCGTACGCAATCCGGTTCGCTTCTGGATCAGCGTCGCCGGCCTGATCGCATTTCCCGCCTATCTGATCTTCCGTATCGGAGCGTCGCTTCATGGCTAGCAGCAGCCGGTTCGTGCGGCACGTGAAGTGGTGGTTCTTCGTTGTGCCACTGCTCGCAAGCGTCCTTCTTCCCATCATCCCGGACCGCGGGCTGTTCGAGATCAGCGCTGCGGAATCGCAGTCGACAGTACGGGCGCTCGGAGACGAACGTGCATCGAACGCGGTCGACACGACGAATCTCCTGTTTCGCCGCTTTTTCGTGACGACCGGCGCGGTCCAGGCGACCCTGAGCGCGGGGGGCGACGACGGATTCGACGCGGACGGCACCCGCAGCTTCGCGCAGGGGTGGGGCCGCCACTTCTGGATGCTCATGTACCGCGCGCTCTACCGCGCGGTGGTGATGAAGGCCTGGCTCGCTGGAACGGTCGTGCTATGCACCGCTGCGTGGGTTGACGGGACCATGCGGCGCAAGATCCGCGCGGCCGCCGCGGGTTTCGCAAGCCCGCTCTCATTCCACCTGGCGATGCACGGCGTACTCATGGTGCTCGGCAGTGCGTTCGTCGTTCTCGTGCTGCCCGTGCCCATTATCGCGCAGTGGTGGACGATCCTCGCCATCTTCCTCCCTTTGCTCCTTTGGATCGTGAGTTCGTCGGCCTGAACCACGCACCTTTTCCGTTTCTGTTCCCGAAAAGCGCACGAAAACGTGAGCTTTTTGCATTTAAGCGTTTAGGCGCCTAAACGGGCGCGGCGTTTCTTGACCGGGAGAACGGTGCCGGGCCGAAAGCCCCTTCATTTCCACGCGTTTTGCCCGCGCGTGTCGGTCCGACCTCGCAACAATAGGTGAATGCCGCGCGCTCGTGCGCGTGCAACTTTCCCGGGAGCCCGACATGAGCACCAACAACGAAGACACGATCCAGATCGGCGACGCGGCAATCGGTACCGCTCTCGCGACGCCACTTCAGGCGGGTAACGTGCTGTATGAAGCCGTAGCCGGGTTGGCCAACGTGACCGATGGCGCAGACGACGGTGAGCTGGAGAACGAGCTCCAGCAAATGGAGAACGACGCGACAACGCTGCAACGCGAGGGCATGATCAGCGAGTCGGAAGCCGACGACAAGCGTCAGCAGGTTGAGCGCACCCGTCGCTTCTTCCGTGACCTGCCACCTGCGGAGCGCGTCGCGATCATCCGCCGTCGCCGTGAGATTGGGCGCCAACTGCTCGACAAGCAGCTTGCCGGTGCGGCGATCGTGCCCGCAACGGTTCGTCTGAACCATACCCGTCTGCGGCCGCTCTTCGAACAATGGTGGCCGTATCTCAACCGCATGAGCCTGAACATCCAGCGCTTCGGCAACACGACGTTTGGCGAGCAGGAAAAGGAAGTCGTGAGCGCGTGGTTCGAAAAGCAGCTGGAAGCGCTTGAGGCGTATGTGGATGAGCAGTTCCAGGTCGCGGACCGCTTTCGTGGACGGACCGAGCGCGAGATGACCACGCGCGGTGACATCGTGTTCCGTCCGGCCGTCACCAAGCCCTCCCTGGAGATCACGGTCGAGGCGTACTCCCGCTTCTCGATGCGCCTGCTTGCTGTGATCATGCGCTTTGACCGTGTGATGGACAACTTCGATTTCCTCGTCTGGAATGGCGCACGTGACCAGTCCGATGTCGACGAGGAAACCGGGCGCTTCCTTCGAAAGTTCCACCCGGTCGGCGTGCGCGGCTACATGAGCCATCTTCGCCTGATGACCACGGTTCGAGGCCTCTGAGCGACGCGCCATGCTCGACGGCCTGAACCCCCGGCAACTCGAAGTCGCGCAGGCGCGGGGGCACTGCCTGGCAGTGGCGTGCCCCGGCGCTGGCAAGACGAAAACCATCGCGTCCAAGGCTGCGTCGCTGCTCGCGGCTCCCGGCAGCAGGGTTGGGGCGGTTACTTTCAGCAAGGACGCGGCCATGGAACTGCGCGAGCGTATCCTCGCGCTCGCCGGCGCGGGCGCGAAAGCGCGTCTGATCGCGGGCACGTTTCACTCGTTGGGCTTCCGGCAGATTGGACGCCCGGGCGGTAAGCGTCGTGACATTGCATCGGAGGGTGACCGGACCGGCCTGCTCATCCGCGTGCTTGCGGAGACGGGGCTGAACTGGAAAGTCGAGGAGGCCGTGCCGGTCATCGAGCAACTCAAGACTGGCGTGACCCACGCGATCGAAGGGTCACCCGAGGAGATCCTGTACACGGCATACGAGGACGCACTCGCGCGCAACGGCAAGATCGACTTCCAGGACATGTTGCGCCTGGCGATCGCGGGTATGGAGTCGGGTGACATTGAACCATACGCGTTCACCCATCTGCTCGTCGATGAGTTCCAGGATACCGACCCGCTTCAGTACCGGTGGGTGGAGCTGCATGCCGCCGCCGGCGCGCACGTGACCGTGGTGGGTGACGACGACCAGAGCATCTACGGCTTTCGTGCTGCGATGGGGTTTCGCGGCATGGAGGGCTTCGCGACGAAGTTCGACGCCCAGCGCGTCGTGCTCGGGAGCAACTACCGTTGCCGCTCAGAGATCCTGGCCGCTGCCGACCGCCTCATCCAGCACAACACCGACCGGATCGCAAAGGTTCTACACGCGGAAAAAGGCGCGGGCGGTACCGTCGTGGCGCGCCGCTTCAACGACGAATACGAGGACGCGACGGCCGCCATCGAGGCGCTGCAGCCGTTGCTCGCAGCGGGGCAGTCGTGCGCAATCCTCTCGCGTACCAACCGCGTGCTGGATCCGATCGAGTCGGTGTGCCGCTCGCACGGCGTGAAGTACTACCGCGCCTCGGGTCGCTCCGTGCTTGACCAGCCCGAAGGTGCGCTCATGTGCAACCTGCTGCAGATCGTGCAACGCGTGAAGCTCAACGGACTGGACGCCGTTCTTGGCTACGCGGGCATGAGCACGCGCGACCTGACGGCGCTGCACAACGCCATGGGCACGACGCTCGTGCAGAAGCAGAAGAAAGATCTGGTCGCGCTTGGCCTGCACGAAGAGAACGCAACGGCCTATCGAGGCTTCATGAAGCGCTTCGCCGAGTGGCAGGCACTGTGCGAGAGGCAGTTCTACTCGCTGGCGCTCGAGGGCGTGCGCGAGTGGATGATGCTGTATGTACGCAAGGAATCAGCGGAGCGCGCGATCGTCGCGACCTACGACGTGATCGCTCGATTGAATGGGTCATTCAGCGAGCGCATCGAGTTCCTGAAGCGGGCGAACAACGAGCCCGCGCCCGATGCACTCGTACTGACGACGATGCACAGTTCGAAAGGGCTGGAGTGGGACCACGTCTGGATCACGCGCTCGGAAGAGAGCGTGGTGCCTGACCAGAAGAGCCCTGAGCCGGAGGAGCGGCGGCTCTTTTACGTCGCGATGACACGTGCACGGGAAACACTTACGATCACCTCAATCCGCAAGAACCCGCCGACGCGTTTCATCCACGAATCCCAGGTGCCCGAGGCCTGACGGTCCATTCCGCCTGTTACGGCCGGAGTCTGAATGTCGGCGTAATTCGCGACGTGGTTCACCCCGCACCCGCAACCTGCAGTCGCAAGTTCGATGGCGGAGGTCGGCGCGGCGCAGGTTGCCGACGCAGCCTAGCCCTGAGCGGCAGCTCCGGTCGCGCCGTCGGCCGCCGGCTCGATCATGAACTGCGCCCTGAAGGCATCAAGCAGGTCGTCGGAATCGTCGACGAACTCACCGAACGCGAGCGTCGCGGCGCGCGCGAGCAGGTCGGCCTTAAGCGTTGCATAGGTCGCCTGTGTCTGCAGGATGGCGCGCACGGCTTCCCTGGTTTCGGGGTACGCGACGTCCCGTGCCTCCCGCCCGAGCAGGCCTGCGGCCGCGATTTCGGCGTTGAAGTCGCAGGCTTCGAGCAGATCCAGCCCCTCGTCATACAAGCGCATTTCGTTTCCGGCGGAAAAGAACTGGCGCAGCACGAAGAGCAGATCCGAAGCGTCGGTGCTCTTCTGGGTCCGCCGGTCTTGCCACGCCATGAGCTTGAGCAGCACGAAAGCGGGAATCGTTACGACGGGGACCACGACACCTTCGCCGATATCGACCTCCTGTGCCGTGTCGACGGCTTCCTGGAAGCCGAGCACGTTCATTACGATATCGCCGTCAGGCGGCCACGCGATGGCGCCCGGCGGCGCTTCCAGCGGTCCGAACGGCACGAGGTCGAGCTGCACGCCATACGTGTCCCCCTTGCGACGGAATATGAGCTTCTGCTGGGCCTTCGCGTCGCGTGTGAACTGGCCGGTCGCGAGTAGCTCGTCGATGAGGCGCTGGTGAAATTCCCAACTGATCGCGCACACCGCTACGTCCACGTCCCGCGTGGCGGTCGGCGCCTTCACGCCGTGCAGGTGCAAGAACTGGATGTCACGGGCGGTGGCGCCAGCGAGCACGAACCGCGTGCCGAGTGTCTCGCAGGCGGTCTTCACGGCGGCGAGCAGGGCAATGGCGAGGGGGGCCACCGGCCGTTCGGCCGGCACCTTAACGATCAAGGAAGCGTTCATGGATGGTCTGTGCAACGGCGTGGTTCCGGCTGTCGCCAGAGGCGATCAGGTCGGCGTAGACGAGGAGGGGATGAACGACACCCGGCGGGACGTCCCAGCGTTGTTCCGCACGCTCTGGCCAGAATGACTCGAGTATCTCGACCTCGCCATGAGGGTCTGGGCGCAGGCGAGCTGCCGCCATAAGGGGCGGTGCAGCCCCACCGTGCGCATAAATTGTCACCGACACGGGCTTGTTCTCGTGTGTGAGGGCTTCCGCGGCGCACTCTCCACCCAGGCGGGCGTTGAAGTCCTGCAGCGGTGCGCTTTTCCACCAGTCAATCCCTACATTGGTGGTGTAGCGCCGCGAGGCCAGCTTTGTGCGCAGCCCGGTGGGGTACAGCGTGGCCCAGTCCTTGTTGAACTGTTGCCGGTCAGCGATCATCCGGCGGTCCTTCTTTTTGATGACCAGCCGGCGCGCGACGAGATCATCGACCGCCAGGTTGACCGTGTTCAGCGCTACCCCGGACGCGTCTGCGATGGTGCGGTAAGGCTGCTCCACGAGGTCGGGCTGGGTGGCGAGCGCAAACGACACACGCAGCCCCTTCGGGGTCGTCGAGCGCGAGGTCAGGTCGGTGTGCTTGAGCCTGGGTGCTCGGCGGCCCGTGATCATGACCGTTGCCTCCGGCTCGTCGAGGTAGACGTTCCCCGCTGTGTCCAGAAACGGTACACGGTTGGCGATGAGAGTCGCGGCGAGCCTGGACGACACGTGGTTGGTGACCACCATCAGCGGCCGGCCGGCTGCGGGGTCGAGCCGGCCTCGTGGCCGGTTTCGTACGATAGCGGTGGCATCGTAGACTGCCCGGGAGGGTGCATTGGGGGAGATGACCACGGGCATATCGAACTGCTTGCCCGAAACGGTGAAGTGGATCGCCGCGTCAGCCATTTCCGGGTGATTGGTCACGTCAAGGCGGGGCGCGGCGAGAAATCGCTGCGTGGAGTCTGCAAAGGCTTCGCACGCCAGGCTAAGCGCCATCTGCTTTGAGGCGGAGAGGCGGACGGTAGCAGCCATCAGGGAAGTCCTCGTGTACGTTAGATAGTCAGTGTATGCTAAGAACGTACGCAATACAAATAACGTACAAACGGCTGGCCGAGCCAGGATTTCTGGGCACTCCCGCCGGTCGCCGCGAGCGCATGTACGTTCCGGGTGCGTGTACGCTAAAAGCGTACCGAAAGACAAACCGTACACGATCGGGATGATAGGGGGACAGAGCACGCTGGTGCCGACGCCCATCAACGGCGCCTGGCGCTGTTCGCGGCAAGCCGGAGCGGCGCGGTACAGCGCTGCTTTACTTACGCGCGCATCGCAAGACTAGGTGTGGCCGACGCGGCGCAAGTTATCTGCGCGTGACGTGGCTCTTTCACGCGCGTTACACGCGATGGACGATGTGGATCGGATCGCCGCGCTCGCTTGCACGTTTTCTCATGCTTGTACGTGAAAAACGTACGTGGCAATAAAACCGTATGCGCGAGGCATTTGGCACCAGGCGGAGGGAACGTCAGTCAGGTGCCCGGGTGCTGGCTTCATCAGCCTTGGCGACCCATCGCGGACTGTCGAAAGAAACCTGGCAAGTGTCTAAAAACTCGAACTCGCGGGGAGTCAGGCCCATATTCAAGCGCCTGTCGAAAACGGGGTCGGGGGCAACGCTGCACCAGAACTCCAACGTCTTGAGATCGAGACCAGGCCGAAGTGACGATAAGGGCAAACCGATATCGTCAGCTTCACAAAGGCTTTCCCGATCTCGCGACGGCGCCACGGCTCAACGACGTAGATATCCTTGATGCAGTTTGTCTCCGTAAGCTGCAGCGGGTTCACGATCAGCCAGCCAGTTGCTGAGACTATAGCGCCGGCCGTGTCATCGCCGTTTCCTCTCCGGGGGCTGCGTGAATCCCGAGGTCACATGAGATTTCTACACCGAGGCAACAGCGCCGCGCGGCAGCGGTTGCACGTTCGACGTCTCCGGCTGTGCGGTTGGTTCGTTTTCGATGACCAGTTCGCGCGCGACGCGCTTGAGCTGGCCTTCCAGCGATGCAGACGGTCCGAGCCGGATCGTGCCGCAGTAGAAGATGTTGCCCTTCACGCGGCCGTTGATTTCCAGCGAACCGCGCGCATGCACGTCGCCTTCGACCGTGCCGTCGACGCGCACGTGTTCGCCTTCGACCTGGCCTTTCACCAGACCGCCAGGCCCGACGTGCAGTAGCCCTTCGTTAGTGATCATGTTCCCGTCGACGATCCCAAAGAGGCTCACGCCATGGTCGAGAATGAGATTGCCCTCGATTGCCGAACCGGGCGCGAGCAGCGTGACGCTGAGCGTGTTTTGCGGTTTCATGCTGCGGTCCTTCAGAAGAGTTGTACGTCGCCGTTGCGCTGCACGGGAGCTGCCAGCTGCCTGGCGGTTTCGGTGCTCGTCGGCTGTTCCGTGCGCGCCGGCGAGGTATGGGCGCGTGCCATACGCCGTACGACGTGTCGCGGTGCCGGTTGATCTTCCTTCGGTGCGGAGGGAGCGGCGGCGGCAGTCGGTACTGCATCCGGCGCGGGCTTGACGGCTGCCGTTGCGCTCGCCACAGGTTGTGCTTCATGCGTGACGTGCTGACGCAATGGCGAGGCAAGTGCCTTCTGTTCTTCGTTCGTGCGTGGCGGCGTTGCTGGATTGGCCAGTTCACTTTCGCGTGTCCGTGGCGCCTGGCGCAGCAGGGCGGCCGGGTCAACGGCAGCGCTCCAGTTCGCACGACCGTTATCAGTGAGCAGATCCTTCGATGTAAGTGCCGGTGCCGACGCGGCCAGTGCTGGCGCGTCAGGCGGGCCGCCCGCTTGCACCTGGGTCGCGGTCCCTGGCTGCAGGCTGGGCGAGCCAGGAGCTTGCGCTTGTTCGTTGTGAACCATCGGCCACAAATGCGCCGCACCCACGCCGAGCGCTGCACATATTGTCGCGGCGCCCGCAGTCATGAGCGCGCCACGGCCGAGCTGCCAACGGGCATTCCACGCTCGCCGCACAGGTGACATACTGGCTGCGGGTTCGTGCGAGAGCTGGAGCGGTGCCGGCAGTGCCCGAACCTGGCCTTCCAGGTCAATGACGAAGTGTTCGCGGGCATAGCGCGCATGCAGCGCCTGAACCTCGCGAAGGTCGATTTCCATGCAGTTCTCCTCACTTGGGTACCATCGGGCGTAGCCATCCAGCGTCGAAGTCAAGCTGGAAGCGACCGACGATCGGGCGGATTCTCAGCTTTCGCGGCGCGTGCCGTCGAAGTCGTACTCTTCGTTGTCAGGCATGCACAACTGCACGATGTGCTTGAGTTTCTTTTCGGCGTTCGCGAGCGTGGCTGTGCAGCGCTCCTCGCTCAGCAGGCGGGAAGAGTGGGCAGACCATGCGCGGGCAAACAGGCGTTCGTATTGAGTCAGGCACCGGACAAGCTGCCCTGCGAGCGGGCGCTTCACCTCGAGCTCAATCGTCTCGTAACGCCTGGGAATATTGAGTGCGCCGAGCTGCTCAGTCCACGTGATCGCCTTCGTGAACCACTCACTGGTCTCACGCATCGCCCGATCGAGCACGCGCAGCTTGCCGTCGCGTGCGACCGAAATCTTCGCTGCGCAGAAGTTGTAGTCCGAGCGGACAAAGGAGCGAACGAAGATTGAGCTGTACTTCAGGACCGTCACCTGGGCGGAATCCGGAATGATCTTCTCGTAGCGTGTGTCGCTAGTCAGGCGTTCGATGGGTTTGAGTCGCGTGCCTGAAGGAGCGCCAGTGAGGGAGGCGGGTGCATCCGGCGCACCGCCCTGTGCGTCGTCGTCGGGTGTTTCTTCCGGGTTCGGCTCAGTTTCAGGAACGGCGGCCATGAAGTTATTCTGGTGTGGTCTCTCTCACCTGTCATTGTGTTCCTGGTTCGTCTGCAGATTTCCGGCAAAAGCTGCACGATATTGGCCACCATTCCGGGCGCACCACCTCGCGTTTTTGGCGATACTGACTCCATTGCACGCGTCTTCTGACGCATCGACCGCGACTCCGTAGCCCGGAGTCCATCTACTGCCCCAAGTCGTGCCTTCACGGCATGCTCCGACCAGCTGGCTGCTGGTGTGGAATATCTCTCGTGCTGAGCAGCTCGCCACCTGCTCCCCTCTCGTCAGTCGTAATACTCGTTGCCGGCCGCATGCATTTGCGCCGCGACATCGTTCGAGCCCGGATATTCGGGTGTCTCTCTCAAGACCCATCCGGGTAGAACGATCGAAGTGGACTGACCCGTGAACCTGCGGCGAAAACTTCTGTTTTCGGAAAAGGGCTGTTCGCGCGACGTGATCATGTCGCGCCGGGAACGACCTTGCGTTCCCTGTTATGAGCCTTGCGGCTCCCTGTGCGCCACGTCCCCGGAAGGGACGTGGCGTATGGGTCATCTTCATCCGAATCCAGAACGCGCTCCTCTTGCCAGGTGAGCGCGTTTTTTTTCGTCCTGCGCTTTTCATCCCCTCTCCAGAGGCGCTCCCATGCTTCTTCCCAATGGTCTTGACCAGCGCATCGCCGACACGATCAGCAGCACGATCGAAAGCGAGCGCGCCAACACCGACACCACGACGCTCGCCTGGCGCGCGCGCTGTGAGGTCGCCCAGATCGCGATGCTCGCCGACAGCGAACGCCGCGTTGTCCTGTCCCATATCGCCACACGCCGCGGAGAGGCGGCGGCATCGAACCTGGCGCAGTCGGCCAGCGAGATGCGCACCTCGGCGATCTTCTTTCTTGCAAGGAAACCCTCATGAACGCTGTCGTTCCGCTGGGCGCTGCGCCCGTGCGCAGCATCGTCGAGGAGCGTGCACCTCGCGCTCCCGTCATCGGTCGGATTCGTCCCGGCATCAAGGTCCTGACGTCGGCCGCCAGGCAAAACGAAATCGCCGTCAGGCTCTACGAGCAGTTGGTCGCTGCCGGCGAGTCGTTCGAGAAGATCGGCGACGAGATCGAGCGACGCTGCAAGATCAGAAACGCGCTCGCTCCGCGCAACGTCCCGTACTTCACCTGCCGTCGTTCGGACTTCACCAACCCCGACGTGGCCGACGAAATCCTGCGTCTCTATGGCGAGGATCGCGGTGACGGACTGAAGCTCTATCGCTTCCCCGTTGTCTTTGCCTTCAACGACTGGATGGGCAACATCCCGAACGAGATGGCGACGTGGGGCACGACCGGACGCAAGTTCTTCTCCGAATACGGCGTCGACGGCACGCGTTTCTGCAAGCAGTACGCGCAGCCAGCACGTGATGCACGCGCCCAGCGTGCACAACGCAATTTTGGTCCGCGTTCGATCATCCTGCGGCAGGACGACGTCATTCCCGATGGCGTATGCAATCCGCAGATGTGCCCGCAGTATCAGGCGCGGCAATGCAACCTCTCGGCGCGCTTCATCTTCGCGATTCCCGAAATCAGGGGGCTCGGTCTTGTTGAGTTGCCAACCAACTCGATCTACGTGCTGCAGAAGGCGTATTCGGCGATGCAGACCGTGGCGCTTGCGCGCGGCAGGCTCACCGACACGCGCTTCTGGATCTCGAAGCGCGAGTTCGAGATTACGCGGATCAACGAGCAGGGCGAGCCGGTGCGCCAGATGCAGATGCTCACCGTGCTCGATGCGGACATCGACATCAGTGCGCTGCTCGACGGAGCCGAGGATCACCCACCAGCGCTTGCGGCGGCATCGGAAGCTGCGATGCGGCTGGAAGGCGCGGCAAACGTGTATCCCCTCAAGCCTGCAGAAGAAGCGGCGATTGACCCGGGTGACGTTCCGACCGGAGGTGATGCGCGCGCAAGCAATGTCGACGGACCGCGTGGGCAGCCCGACGCATCCTCGACAGAGGAGACGCTCGAGGATAAACGCGAGCGCATGTCGGACCTGCTCAGCCGCCTGGGACTCAACGCCGAGGACCGGCAGCGTGACTTCCGGGTCTTCGGTCATGCAGCATACGGCCGCGGCTGGGCGCAACGTCCGGCCGATGTCGACAGCATGAACGCGCGCCTCGCGGCCGCACTCGAAAATCGCGGCGAGCTGGATCGCGAGATCGGGATCGCGGTTCGTGCAGCGATGCCCGACTGACCGCGGCCGGCCCCGGTCGGGGCCGGCTGTCTTTCCCTTCGCCGCAGGACGACGTCTATCCCATCGAGGCTGCCTTCGGGCGGCCATTATTCGTTTACGGAGGTGTGTCTTGAAGATCGCACATTTTTCTGACCTGCATTACTCGCCGGAGCGTCTCGATGAAGCCGACCGCTGCTTCGGGTTCGCCATACACGACGCGATCATGCGCGGCGCCCGCGTGGCCGTCGTCTCCGGTGACTCGACTGACCACCGGCTCGACGCCCATTCGCCGGCACTCGTCACGCTTGCGCGCCGGATTCACCGTCTGGCGGCCTCCATGCCTGTGATCATGCTGCAGGGCACGTTTTCGCATGAGCCGCCCGGCACGCTGGACATCTTTGCGCTTATCGGCTCGACCAGCGAGGTGTTCATCGCGAGCCGGATCCAGCAGGTCGCTTTCGCGAATGGGCGCTTTCTCGCATCAGCGGGGCCTGTCTTCACCGGGGGCGAGCTCGCGCAAGTGCTGGCGATGAACCCGGAGGCCGTGTTCACCTGTCTGCCGACCGTCAACAAGGGGCAGTTTGCAGTGAGTGTTGGCGCACTCGCCGCGGCGACGGATCTCGGCGATGTGCTCGCGATGTATCTGGCAGCGTCAGGTCAGGTGAACGCGAGGCTGCGCGAGGCGGGCATCGCAACCGTCGGTATCTCACACGGCACGGTGGTGGGCTGTGAGACGGAGCACGGCGTCACGATGGCGGGCCTCGATCACGAGTTCTCGCTCTCGGCGCTCTTCGATGCGCAGTGCTCAGCCTTCATGCTCGGCCACGTCCACAAACACCAGATGTGGGAGCGCGGCGGGCGGCGCGTAGCCTACGCGGGCTCGATCGGCCGGTTTCACTTTGGGGAGCAGGGCGAGAAGGGTTACCTGTTATGGGAGGTGGATACCTATGCGGCCTGGGCCGAACTGGTCCCCACGCCCACGCGGCGCATGGTGTGCATCGATTTCGATGGTCCGCCCGACATGGAGCGTCTCGCGCAATTTGCGGGCGAGGCCGGTGACGCGTTCGTGCGCGTTCGCTGGCAGGTCGATGAGGAGCACCGGCAGTCGGTCGATCGCGCGGCAATCGAGGCGATGTTCGCAAATGCACGGGGTGTGAAGATCGAGCCGCGCATTCTCCCGGTCGTGCGCAGCCGCGCACAGGGCATCAGCCTGGAGACGTCGGTCGATGCAAAGCTCAGTCGCTGGTGCGAAGTCGCAAACGTGAATGCAGCCTCCGTGCTCGCACGTCTGCAACTGCTCGAAACCGGAGACGCGAACGCGATCGCCGATGCGGTACTGGTTCAACTCGACCAGGCGCCTGCGGTCATGCTGTCGACACTTGTCGTGGACGCGTCTGCAACTGAAGCAATCCCGCCTGACGATTTTCCCGTCGTCGCCTCACCCGCGCCCAGCGCGAACGGCGCGACAGGGAAAGCGCTTGACTGGCTGGAAGGCGATCTCTTTGCGGCTTGACTAGCCGCCATCCAGTGAGCGGGGCCTGGACGGCCCGCTCACTCGTGGACACAGCCGTGTCCCGCCAGTGCGCTCGTCGACAAGCGTGCTGCCGGAACAAGGTTCACCCGCGCCACAGGCGCATCGATCGCAGCAACCGTTGCATCCATTTCCTTTTGACCCTGACGGGGAGCGATCCCCCAAAGGGGGCGCACTCCGTCCTTTCTCTCTGGAGTGTTCCCATGTTTGGTCTTTATCCTGCTGGTCCCGACTGGGTCCAGCATTTCGACCCAACGTCCACCGCACGCAACATCCAGCAGCTTCTCGTGAAGCACGCCGGATTTACTGCCGGACTTTTTCATCAACCCTACGGCGACGCACGCGGCACAGTTATCGCAGTGCGTCGGAATTTCGTCGTCATGTGCGCCGAACTCGAGGCGGATACGCCTGAGCTCGTTGTGGCACCCGACGTCGCACTGACAAACCTCCTCTGGTCGCATAGCTCCGGCTACGCGAGCCAGTGGTCGCCCCGCGAACTGAAGGCACTCACCGGTTGCAATAGCTGGGACATGCTCCTCAATTGCGCGGGCACCTGGTACAGGGAGGCCTGTTCGGCGGTTGAGCGGGCCATCGACGGTACGATCGTGCCGGCTGCTCCCCCTCCGGTCGATCCGGTCATCGCGACGCCGTTGCCGGACGATGATGACGCGCCCTGGCTGCCGCCCGATTACATGCACGACGCGCCGATCGGGGAGGGGATGCCATGCGACCGTTGATCCTCACCCTGGAAGGCTTTACCGGCGTGCGCGACGGGATGAAGCGCGAAAGCGTGACACTCGATCTGCAGGCGATGCCAACGGGGCTGATTGCGCTCAAGGGCGCAAACGGCGCGGGGAAGTCCACCCTCATGGACAACCTGCATCCGTACCGCATCATGCCTTCGCATGCCGCGAAGCTCTCGGTCGATGCCTTCTCGTACTGGGACCACCTCAGTGGCGTCCAGGCGCAGAAGATCTTCGAATGGGAGCACGCCAACGTGCGCTACCGCTCGACCTTCGCGTTCCGCAAGCCCGGCAAAACCGAAAAGGCGGAGTACTTCCTCGCGTGGTGCGACAAGGACGGACTCTGGCAGCCGTTTGTCGCGCCGGATGGCACGCGTTCGGACGGCAAGGCGGACACCTATGACCGTTGCGTCGAATCCGTGTGCGGCTCGCCCGAATCGTTTTTCACGAGCGTATTTTCCGCGCAGAACCGGCGGCCGCTCGCGTCGTACAACGCAGGCGAGATCAAGTCGCTGCTGGCGGAGCTGCTGAACATCGATCATCTGCGCGCGCTATCCGCGAAGGCGGCGGAAGTCGCAAAGGTCCTTGGCGGCAAGCTCGACAGCATCCAGTGTGAGCTCGCATCACTGTCCCGGAAGCGCGAGACGCTCGCGCAGACGGAACAGACGATCACGGCGGACGCCGGGTCGATTGCATCTGCACGGCGCGAGCGCGAGGGCCTTCTGGCCACCGCGCAGACGCTCGGGCAACAGCGTGCAACGCTCGCCGCGAAGCAGGCTGAATCGGCAACGGCTGAGGCACGTCTGCGTGAACTGGCGAAGCAGCGCGGCGACGCGCAAACGTCGCTCGCGTCCGTGGAGTCGGACGCGACGGACCTGACCAGGCGGTTCAATGACCGGCGTGTGACGCTCTCGAAGAGTATCGCCACACACGAGTCGACGCTGGCTCAACGAGCGCAGATCGAGGGCGCGCAGGCGCAGTGCGATCAGGCGCAGCTGGAGATCGGACGTCAGGAGGCGCGCATTCAGGCGCTTCAGTCGGAGATCGCCGGCCTTGAGCCGAAGCAGACGGCGTTGACCGAAGCGAATGCCGCCCTTGGTGGACTGCAGGCGCAAGGGTCAACGAAGGCTGCACTGCTTACGACGCTGCAACAGCAGGCGGCCGTGGTCGATCAGGTTCCGTGTGCTGGCCACGCCATGCATGCGACCTGTCCACTGCTTGCCCAGGCGCGTGATGCGTCGAAGCAGGTCGGTGAACAGCGCATCGGCGTCGAGTCGCTTCGCAAGAGTTATCGCGCGAAGAAGGCGCTCGCCGACGAACTCACGCCTGTTGTGGCGCAGCTTGCCCCCAGGCGCGAGGAGCTTCGTTCAGCCAGCGCAGCACTCGCTGCTGCCCGTCGCGCTTTCGAGGCGGCCACTGCCCTTGCTGCACGCAAGCCGCTTCTCGACGCGGCCGCAAGCGGTCTCGCGCAGGCCAAGGCTGATCTGGCCGATGTTGATACGCAAGTGGCGCGGGTCGCGGAACGCCGGGAGGCGGAAACGGCCCGCCTGCAGGCGGCGTTGCGCGATATCGATGCCGAGACCTCCAGGCTCTCTGCGTTCGATGTCACGGCGGCCATCGGCGATCTCGATCGTCAACTGCTCGCGACCCGGGAGGCCACCACGGCTCTCGATGCGCGTATCGAAGCGCTCATCCGTCAGCATGCAACGCGCGAAACACAGCGCGACGCGATCGAGGCGGAACTCGAGGGGTTCGGTGCGACGCAGGAGCTGGCCGTACGCCTGTCCGACGAAATTGCGCACTGGAAGCTGCTGGCAAAGGGCCTCGGTAACGATGGTGTCGTGGCATTGACGATCGACGATGCGGGCCCCGCGCTCACACAGACCGTCAACGACCTGCTGCTGGCCTGCTACGGCCCGCGCTTCACTGTCGAGATCCGGACGCAGCGTGAGCTCGCTTCGGGCGATCTGCGCGAAGGCTTCGAGATCCTTGTCCACGACGCCGACAACGACAGCACCAAGACGGTTTCGGTGATGTCGGGCGGACAGAAGGTATGGATCAACGAATGCCTGATCCGCGGCATTGCGCTGTATCTCGCGCGCAATGCGGGGCAACCGTACCAGACGCTGTTCAGCGACGAATCGGATGGGCCGCTCGATCCCGCGCGCAAGGTTCAATTCATGAAGATGAAACGCGAGGTTCTCCGTCTGGGGGGCTACGAACGCGAATTCTTTATCTCGCAGACACCGGACCTCGTGCTCGAGGCGGACGCCGTCATCGATGTCGAGGCGATGGCTGCGTGATGTTTCTTTTAACCCTTGTGGGGAGCATCCCCGCAAGGGGCGCTCTTCGTCTTCACTCCGGGGAGCAACCATGTTCAAGAAGCAACTTTCCGCTGTTACCGGCATCACGCTCGCGGCTCGCGCGGCAACCCAGCGCGCGGGGCGCGAGCACGTCTACATGCTGAACGGCTCGCGCTTGCGCGACGTGCTCATTGACGGACGGTGGGTCACGGTTTCCGTGACTGATCCGGTACGGCAGCGGCTAGCCGCGTGACCCTTTGTGACGCCCCTTAAGGAGGGGCATTTTTTCTGGACTCCAAACATGATGAATTCTTTGATGCTGCTCGCCGTAACGACCGGTGCCGCGCTCCCCGGCCCGTGCAGCCACGCCCAGGTCCACCCACGGCCCAACCCGTCGCTGATCGTCGTCCATTCGCCGAAGGGCAAGCAGGGTGATTTCCGTATCTGCGATGACGGACGCGTGCTGGTGGATCCGGTGCGTCACCCGAAGTCCTGCTTCTGACGCCACGAAGCGCGTTATCCATATCAAAGGCTCCTGTGTCTCAATGAGGCGGGGGCTTTGGCCGTAGATGCATACAAAGGAAACTTTATGAAAAGGCAGATTCTGGTTGCGAGGGCGGCGACCACCATGGTGTCCGTCGCCTGCCCGATGGTGTATGCCGATGCGTCGGCCGTGGGGACAGGTTTTTCGCCCAACGGCAGAGTCGGTTGGCGCAATGTCGTGCCCCCAGGGTCGGCGGTGTTCGCATGAAGCGCAAACGCAAACAGAGGGAGCGGGCGCTAAATCTCCCGGGTGTTCGCGTCGAAGTGGTTGGCGCCGTGGTCGGTTTGATAAGGACTGCAGCGCGCAAATACGGATTTGGCGTCGATGACGACTCGGTGATCGAACTGGCACTGGAAGGGGCTACTGCGCTGAACCTCGACCTCAGCGATTGCGAAATCGAATCAGTAGCAAGGCGCCTGCTTGGGCGCCCCCGAATAGATGACCGCGAGTATATCTATCACCCCTAGCATACCTGATCGCGTTGCCTGAGGTCCAGTCTTTAATTCCAGGGAAGCAGCTCCGTCACTTCCCTGTGCATCTCCAACCCCGCGGGGGGCGCTCCCTGCGGGAGCGCTTCCTGCATTTCAGGGAGAAAAACATGAGCGAACGTCCTGCAGCGCAGCCAGGCTCGATAACGCCGCGAGAGCAGCTGAAGACCCTGCCTGAGCCGTGCCAGGAAAGGACGCTTCATGAACTGTGCAGCACCGGTGCAGGATGCGCGGCGATGATGTGTCAGGCAACCGCTATACAGCCGCGCGCGAGTGACACCCTGGTGGTGCACAAACGTGATTTACAGTGATGGTGTCCGGACTTCGCGCGGTATTCGCGGGAAAATCTATTTCGCCATCGCGGACCAGATCGAACAGGCCATCCGCGCCGGAATCTTCCTGCCCGGTGACAGGCTGCCGACGCAGCGGGATATCGCCGACGATCTCGGGTTTCATCTCAACACCATCAATGCGGCATTCCGTGAGGCCGAGCGCCGCGGCCTCATTGAGGGCAGGTCGCGCCGAGGTTCCATTGTTTCGTCCTGGCGGTACGCGGCCCGCGCCTTTACTGGCAATCCCTGACGGGCTCTCCGCTCGACAGTCGGAGCCCATCGATATCTGAATCAGGCAACGTCCATCGACAATGTTGCGCTGGCCGAAGGGGGCGCCGCTCAGACGAAAATACGTTGGCCGTTTAATCGAACAGCAGCCGTAGCGCGTTTTATTGATACCGGGGAACGGTACTTATGCTCGATGTCTGATGAATCTCAGGCGGTTCTTCTCGCCAGTCTGGTTCCAGCAAACGGGTCGTCGCGCCAGTCAACGCCGGGGCGCTTGTCTGCCCCCGGTTCCGGCGCTTTGCTGATTGCAAAATGCTCGAGCGACTGCCCGGCACTGATGGCTTGCGCCACCCATTGAGGCGCAGCACCTTTCCCATCCCATGTGTGGCCAAAGGCATCGCGGTATCGCGCTGTTCGCAGCCGCTCCTGGTCAGCTGCGATGGAGACGGCAATGTCTTCCGGCCTGATTCCGAATTCGGCCATCCGTCGCCGCAGGTAGGCGACGATGCTTTCACGCTTTCTCTCGTCCATCCAGATATGCTCCGCGCGCCTTGCATTGCCAATTAATGCAAGGCGTATGCCACCAGAATAGCTCGTTATCACCCAGCGTCTTTTCCATGGGATTTCAATTCCCTCATATCGTAATAGCTGGGGACACGGCGCGTTGCTCCGGGAAAAAGGACTCCCATTCAATTGATGGCTTGATGGAAGTCCGTCTTCTCGACGGAAGCAGAAGAAAAGGCTTCTCTAACAGGATAGATTATATGCCATTGGTAGTCCTGTTTCTGCTGCTCGCCACAGATACAGGTCGGTGTTACTCAAGCGAGTCCTGCTTCTTTGTGTCCCTGTGTTCGACAAGTCTGGTACGCCGGACGCCTTCGCTGGTTTCTGTCACGGGCGATACTGCGGCGTGCGGCCTGACATTTTGGCTCCATGACTCTTGCTGGTGCATGATGGGCGGGATGTGAGGTGACTGGCTAGCCGCCGCCCGTCGCTGCAATGGAACTTGCGTTTTAGCACTCCGCTGACGGAGGCCGCACAGCTTTGCCGACCCGCGCCAGTCTACGGAGGGAGCCCGCAGTGGTATGAATCGGTATCATCTGATTTGATACTCCTCAAGTTTCATGATAACGCTTGAAACCTTGCAGCCGGACCCGTGGCACTTTTCCCGCCCCGAGCTTGCATCCGTTTACCTCCAGGCATTCGAGCTGAAGCTGTTGTCAGCCCGTGGACTGTTCGCACGTCGGCGGATGGGGAAAACCGAGTTTCTCCGTCGGGACCTCCTGCCGGCCGCGCTCGCGTACACGAAGCCCAGGTTCTTGCGCAGGCCGACCACACTGATTTCGTGCACGCGCTGCGCGCGGCGCTCGATATCCGTAAGGACCGCATCAAGGTCATTTTCGCGGGCAGCTCGGAGACCACGCTGCGCGAGATGTTCGCACGGGCGTCCGAGCCGTTCTATAACTGGGCCGCGCTAGAGCCGTTTCCACTGCTCGACAGGGACTTGGTCGCCTTCACCATCAAGCTGTTGAACAGCATGGCCAGAAACCGGCTGACGCTGGAACAGGGCATGCACGCGTTTGAGGAACTGCATCGCACGCCGGAGTTATTCAAGCGGTTCATCGAGCGCTCCATGCTCTATCAGGTGCAGGGCGACGAAGCAGCACTGGCTCACACCAGGGCCTCCGTCTTTTCGGACGAGAACTTTCTCCGGCAATGGACAGAGATGAACCCGGCGGACCAGGCGGTCGTGACGTTGCTCGCGCGCTTAGCGGAACTGACCGGGAAGCGCGCAACGAAGAACACAGCGGCGCATGCTCTGCGCCGACTCCAGACGCAGCACATCGCTACCCGGTTCGCGCTCGGCGACTACCGCATCGAGGACGAGGCGTTCGCTGAGTGGGTGCGTCGGCATCAGGCAGAGTCGGCCAAATTGAAGCGCGCACGCGAGTAGTGCGGAGGTCGAAGCATTACAACCCCCGGATTTCAGCCGCGCGTCGTCGTCAGGCGGCCAAACTCCACTGAACCGGAGGTGCTGCGAGCAAAGTTGCACAGCTCCTGCCTGGTTCGCTACGGTGCGTGGATACCTGTCAGGCCGACGCGTGGCAAGCCGCCTGGACGTAACTAACGGTCAAAATCACCCGCTTCCGTGAATGCTCCACATCGACGTTTGTTTCGCGTCGTTCTACTGTTCGTTATCCGAAATATGGTGTCTGCGTGATTCGGTCATCCGAAGAGGAATCGGTTCAAGGGCCATGCCCCATGCTTCCAGCAGACCGTCGAAAGATGCGCTCGCAGCCGCAGTTTTGGGAGCGGGAAGCGCGATTCCCGTTGCGCGATACTGCACACGTTCCCTTGCGCATGTTCTCGCACGGACAAGGCGCTCGAGGGCGGCGTTACGAAGCGCATACTGCACGGCGTCGGACGCCGTGCGCGACTTCATCATTCCAGACGCAACGATGTCGCCAACCGTCGCATCCGGACGTGCACGAAACCATGCAAGTAAAGTGTCTGCGTTTGCATGCGTACTCATACGCGCTCTTCCGTCAAATTGCCATCCTGTTGCCATTCATGATCGCCGCACTGGGCGAGCGACGCACCCGGGGTGTCGATGGCAACTCCATGCAACGCGGTGTGCCGGATCGAGCGCCGGGGATGCGTCGCTTTTCATTCTTCAAAACTGATCGTGCCGAACGGGACTTCGATCTCGTGATGCAGCAGGACAGCCTCACAAAACTCTCGCCATTCGGCTTCCCCGGCTGGCTCATGAGTACAACGCAGGCATTGGTCTGCTCCGGCCAGCTGCTCGGTCGCGGTTCGATGCACATCGATTCCGAAGCATTTGCTGAAGCGGCCCACGCACGAGCCGTCGTGCGCCGTCACCCAAACGGTATCTCTCCTCGAGGAAACGTCAATGCAGTAAGGCTTTGTCACGATGTCTTCCGGCTCAGTGAAACCTGGCCGTCTGACGGCGACGTGCAGTCGCAAGCAAAGGGTTATCTTCAACCTCTGCGCTACGCTCCGTCGAGCTGGCTTCCGTCACGATGACCCGAACATCCTGGTTGAAGGCATCTTCGAGCCGGCGCCGCGCGAACTCGACGCAATCTTCATCGCCGTCGTCCGCAGCGCTCGCTGCCGACTCGGCGCTGGCCTTCGCGGCGAGACCGAACGCTGCAACTGCCTCATCCCAACTCAGGCCATTCTCCATGACCTGCTGAACAAGCTTGCCAGCCACAAGGCCGATCTTCTTCCAGAGTTCGTCATCCATAAGACAGTTTTCCCCTCGCTTCGAGATCGCCACAACGCCGATCGACTACCAGATCGACTGAATCGGCATAGCTGAAACGCAGTGTATATCGCCAACGGGAATGCCGGTCAATCGGCAGCGCTCAAAATGGAAAGGTATGCTCAGTTGCGAAGACTGTTCGCAGATGCCGTCGCGGGCAGCTAACGTTGCGACGCGTCCGATCCTCACTTCCCCGAGCCTTGACGTCGCGCAGATGCATTCGGACATCCCCGTGATGCGAAACAGCAAGCCCGGCCCCACGGCGGTTCCTGCCGCGCCGATGCAGCTTTTATGAGGCTGCGTTGCGATCCGCCACAACAGGGAAGCCGCGGTTTAGTTAGAGCGCCGGGCGCGCTGGCGAGGCGGCGCGCGACGGCCACCAGTGCGCGGTTTTCGACGCGCCGGAGCGACACGGAGCGCAGCGATCAACACGGACGCCGCCGTGATGGCCAGCATGGTCCCGCCAAGATAAGGCCCCACGCTCGTATGCACCTGCTCGGGCAGTGGCGGACCCAGTGACTCTGCGACGAAATCCAGAAAGGTCGGAATCTCCCACACCAGGAACAACGCGACGCAGTGAGCAAAATATTCGCGCAGTGGCGCGCGGCTCATGAGGTAGAGGGAAAGCGTCGCAAGCACCACGAGCGTTGAATCGCCCCAGTGGTCGACGCGATACCACGCAGGCAGCCAGCGCGTCGCGGCTTCGACGCGCAGGCCAAGGATCCACGCGGCGGTGTTGCCGGAGGCTAACGCGAGAGTGGTAAGAAATGGGGCCTTCATCGGGCAAAGTCTACAGCGCCTTCCTCGCCTGGGTACAGGGAGGTATCCGCACTCGACCGTCGACCTGAAACGGGGCGATATTTGCGCGCGCCGGGCCCAGGCCCCCTCGACGCGCTTGATGCGTCATGGCACAAGGGGCCTGGCACGCTACCACCGACTCACAACAAGACCGCTTGCTGCAAAAGTTCCAGCGCTTTCAATTCGTCCAGGCGACCCGTGCGTGCTTTACCTGCCAGCGTCTTGAGCAATGCTTCCGCTATCGGTTCAATACCGTGAAGATTGTCCAGGCTGGTCACGCACGCGTAGGGGAGCGGGTTTCGCTGCGGTATTGCGGCGGCGGGAAACGACTCAAGGGTGGCCGGTATGGCTGCCGGGGCCTCGCCATGACTTTCTTCAGGTGAGCGACCGGCAAGGTCGCCGGGAAGATCACTGACCGGATCCTGTGGGCTGACGACGATCGTCTCTTTCTCTCCTGCGACATCCGCCGAAACACGTGAGGAATTTTCCGATTCGCCGAGGGCGCCCGCCTGCGCGCGTCCCGTGCGCGCCTTCGCATCGGAGGGCTTCTCCTGCTCACCATCGTTTGCGACGGTCGCGAGCGCTTCGTGTTGTTGAGCCGAAACGCGACCACGCGGGGCAGGGGCGAGCATATGGGACACCGACTCGGGAATCTCGGCTTCGGAGCGTGGGGTGTCCAGCCAGCCGGTTGGCAAACCAAGTCGCTCCGTGAACCGGTTTGCTTCGGCACTGTCCATCCGTTTCTTGCCATGTAGCCGATGGGCCATGTTGGATCCACTCATCGCCATGACCACACCCAGTCTTGCTTTCGATCCGTTGCGACTCGTGAGAACGTGAAGGTTGGCGCGGCGGATGTTTTCTACCTCGGCGCTATCGTTTAGCGCCAGCGTTTGCTGTTCGGTCGATTCAGGAGACGTCTTGTCCTTCGAAGGCGAAACTTTTGGCGGCGCATCAGGTTGAGTCTGTTCGCCCGTTCGGCTTCGACTTTTCTTGACGGCCCTGGGCGACCCGCCAGTTGCTTTTCTTGGCATTTGCGCTTCCTCGGACAAACTGTCTTTAAAAAGGGGTTGTTGGCCGACGTCCAGGGCAGAGGCCGGCTTCAGTGCTTCCGACTCGATGTCGGGTCCGTCGTCTCTTTGAATGAAGTCGAGCGGTGACTTCAGCCGAGCGATCGTCTCGGCCGCGAGTGCAGGATTGGGCTGGTCAAAAAATCCCTGTGGCAATCCAAGCGTGGTTTCCATGTGAAAGGCGGTCTCGGGCGTGAACCTCTCGCCCTTCATCAGTTCGGCCACGCGCGTCATGCTGGATTCAAGTGCTATCGCGATATTCTCTGCGCCTACCGCATCGACCAGAAACTGAAACGATCGTGTTTTGAAAATGGAGGCGGTCTGCGTGGAGTCTCGGGGAGGCGCCTTGACATACGGCTTTCCCTGCCGATTGGACGGAGATTTTCCTTGGTGGCGAGGTTGGCGTTGGCCGCCGTCCCGGGATCCCGCATATCGCCCGCGGGCTTGATTCATAAAGTAGGGCTCCATGCGATCGTTGGTATCGTTTTGATTATAGATGTAGGCGATGTCGGCATTTTGATGCGTCAGTAGCGCCATGGGCCGAAAATGTACGTCTGGACAAGAGTGATAGACACTTTAAGTATTGGTACAGCGTGAACGGGCATGGACATGGCGGCGGCGAAATGAAGTCCTGCAGGGGTTTCGGGTATACCTCTCACCGAGCGGGTCGTGACGCCGGAAAGCGCAAAGCTTGAGGTGCCTGAGCATTTGACGCGAGCATGATCGAAAGAGCGCCGGAGCCATGGGGCTCATGACTCCATTCGCTGAAACCAGGGGCGCACGTAATCACTCCGACCTGCGTGAAGCAACGGGTTGCTGGTCGGGGATAGCATACTATTCAACCCTGGCTCTGAAACCGTGATTCTCGACAGATCAGTTGCCATGGCTTCTGGCGCTGAAGGCGCCGCAGTGCATCCCGTGTCTCCAACGTGCGTGGTCTTCGCGCAACCCTGATAATCATGATGCCGTTTCCCGCCAGCGTTCCGCTCAGGCCAGTACTCGCCTACCTCTCGCCGGCTGTCCTGCTGGCCTTGATCCTGGTGCGCTGGGGGCGTGCCAATTTCGCGTTTGCGATGATCGCCTTCCCGGGAACGGTCGCGCATGAGCTGCTGCACCTTTTTATCGGTTTTTTCGTGGGTGCGCGGCCGGTTCGCCTCTCGTTGTGGCCGCGCCGCGCGCGTGACGGAAGCTATGTGTTCGGCGTGGTGGAATTCGAGAACCTGCAGTGGTGGAATGCGGCACCGGCGAGCCTGGCTCCGCTGTTGGGCTTCGTCGTCGCTCCGCTGGTCGCCTTGCTGCGCGTACGCAACGGGTTCGTGTTGTCATCCTGGGACGTATTCATCTGGCTGTCGCTCGGACAAATTCTGGCATCAGCCTGGCCGTCGAGGGTGGACTGGCAGCTTTCCCTGCGATCCTGGCCATTTGCTCTCGTCGCAGCAGCTGCGCTCTTGGTGCACCTTCTCCCGTATTAACCAGCGACATTCGCAGCCTCGTGCGGCTCAAAGGGCGCCGCAGAGATCGCGAGCCGTCCGGTCGATGCCGAACACATGTTGAATATCGAACACGGCGCGCATAAAATCGCGCCCGATTCATACGGGAACAGCGATATGGCGGGCGCTAGTTTCAGCTCTCGATTGCGACGGGGCACCACGTGTTCATCTTGCCGGCCAAGGTCGACTTCAAGTATGCCCCGTCAGGACATCGCCTGAAGCTGAACGGTCGATGATTGTGGTCGTGCCCGAACCACTTCGCTTGCTCCAGGACTGAAGTCAGGATTATCGATTTAACCAGGAAGCCCATGGAAGACACGACGCCCGCTCAGGCCAGCGAGGCCATACTGCATGACGCAGCCGAAGGGATGCAGGATGCTACGCCCGTCCTCCCTGCGCTCGGCGCGGTGACGCAGGTGTCACACGCAAGAGCGGCGCGCATCATAGAGCGCTGCGGCTACGAGATCACCGGCTACACGCTCAGCCACAAAGGCGGGACACGCAAGGCGATCGTCGATGGATCTGACGTCCGGTGGTTTCCGGACGCCACTGACTTTGCGCGGATGATGCAGTGGATGGAGCCCGTGGGACCGGGCACCCCGCCGGATACCGCGATCGGCGACCCATTGCTGGATAACGACGAACTTGCGGCCAGGGCCCCGGCGCCAGTAGCGCTCGCGCTTCAGCGGCCGGTGCTTTCCGCGCCGCCGTCGTTGCCGATGGTCAACTCGGTGGAAGAAGCGCTTGGCGTGCTCGCGGCAGAGCTCGGATGCGTCAGGAGCGATGCCGTGCCACACAACGCCGGCTGGTTTGTGCCGGGGCGGCCGACGGCTTTCGCCAGTGCCCTGGATGCGATCAAGGCGCTCGTCGGGAGCCTCAAGGCTGGCGGCACCGTCTACGCAGCGCCGGCGCGTCCGAAAGCAGATGCGCGTGGTCCGGCGCAGGAAGCAACGGCTGGGGAAGCGGCGCACCACGAACAGGCCGCGCTATTCTGAGTGAACGTTGGGGCGATCATGTACAACATTCCGGAAGTTCTCTTTTTCCACGAAGCCGGTGGCGACGCGCGCGCAGCTCTGGAGCGTCTGCACGACGCCTTTGAGGGTGATTTCAGAATCGAGGGACACGAGTTGATCGGCGACCGCCGTCAGGTCCTTTGTATCCTCGCGGCCACCGACGAATTTGCCTTGAGTTGGGCGATGCGGCCGCCGAGCTGAACGGGGGCTCAGCCGATGTGCTGGATGAGCCGCTCGAACCGCGGCGCGGCCACGAACTGGAAATCTGGAATGAGCAACACTGAACTGGGCGAACTGGATCGCACCTTGTTTATCGCGGCGGCGCTGCGTGGTTTTCGGCTGCAACGGATACCGGGCGATGACTACGGCCTGTACAGGCGCAATGCCGAAGCGGTCGAGCTGATGGCCTGCGGGCTGACGTTCAGGGACGTGGCGAATCGCTGCGGCGCGTATGGCTCGACGACGCTACGAGCGGCAGCCGAGCGCGACGGCCTGGCGTGGCCGGACACCCGTGACGCATTTCTCGCACTTGCTGGATCGGTTTAGCAGGGAAAATAGATTATGGACGACGAACTTGCGACGAAAATTGGCCTTGTGGCCGGGAAGCTTGTTCAGCAGGTGATGGAGTGCGGCCTGACTTGGGACGAGGCAGTTGCAGCATTCGGTCTGGCCGCGAAGGCCAGCGCCGGGGCGGCAGCGAGCGCTGGCAACGGCGAAGATTGCATCGACCTCGCGTGGCGGCGGCTCGAAGAGGCCTTCGAGCAGGACGTGCGGGTCGTTATCTCTGAAGCCGGCTCGAAGGCGCGTGGCGTGGAGGCCGAAGCCAATCCTCTGCTTGCAACCGCGCGTCGTCGTCACGCGACCAGGCTCCACTGAACCGAAAGCGATCGTGGCGAACGCGGCGAACGTCTGAAACGCAGCGGGCCCGCCATCGCGACGATGCGCTGGCGGGCCCGTGGGGAATCGCGGCTGTTACGGAGGGCAGCTTACTGCGCCGCGTGCCCTTCCTGAGACGAACCACTGGTCACGCCACCCACGGCGCTGTTTTGCGCAGCGACGCGGGCTTCAGCAGCCTGAATGTTCGCTGGGTATTCATAGGGGTTGGCACTCGCCGGGTTATAGCCAGCCTTTTCGATCTGAATGAGTTCCTCGCGGACTTGAGCGCGGGTCAACGGCTGGTTCGACTGGGCGAAGACTGCGACCGGGGCAGCAAGGGTGGCGGCGATAACGACAGCCTGAATCAGCGACTTCATGGCAATTACCTCCAGATTTGCATTTTTATGCTGCGAACTGGGGTTGCCCGCAGGACTAAAAGCAGTCTAGGAGGTCTGGTAGTTAGGGTAAATACCTAAAAGACAAACTCACTGTTGCCGCAGCCGAAACAATACAGAACGACGCGATTGGACCATGCAAAGCGCGGCGCCCCGGGCCGGTGGCCATGAACGTCTGGCTCTTTGACGGTGGCGAAGTCGGCCGGAGTCTCGATGAGACGGGTTCGCAGACACGACGACCAACTTTGAGTCCGCTAAGCCGGCATTTAAAAATCGATAGTTGCTCTATACGTAAACTCGCACCCGCATTTCGACATACGCAACTAACGGTCCAACAACATTCGCCCTGAATGCAAGTACCCAGCGCAGTTCACATCCAAGTTCGTGTTTCGCAGGCTAACTGCTCGTTCATGACCACGGCGGCCTTGATTTTCCTGTGACAGGCTGCAAGGCGCTTCTGAACGTGTCGGCGGGAGCACTCTCATGCGCCTTGAAGGCGCCAAAGTGCAAATGACCCCGGCGGGTTGGACCGGGGCCAACAGGCAGGTCAATGCAGTTGCCGCTGCAGGTCAGAAAGCTCAGAGTGCATCGAACTGACCGCATTCACGATCCTGGTATCGAGACTGCCGGCCTTTTGGCAAGCTCGCTCTGCACGATCGCCTATCCGTTCGAGATCATCAATCCACTGCCGGATTCGACCGTCATCTTTGGTGGACATGACCTTCTTTGCCGATTTGCATTCGTTATCAAGTTCATCCACGCATTTCATCAAGTCCTTTGGAATCGTCGCATCGGCGTGCAGGGTACGTGACGCCTCGCTGACGGTTTGCTGCAGATGACTAAAGCGCTTTTGCATTTCACTGGCTTGCAACATGATGCCCCCTTCTTGAACATCAGTTCCAGATGTATTCGGGCAGCAGATGACAGTGCGCTGCCCGTGCCATGGCATTCGCCTGCTTCAATCGGGCACCAGCGACATTGCGTTGCGTCAAGGCGACCCTCGAGCACGCGAACGATGAGTTTCCAGTGTAGGTCATAATCGTTCGCCTGCTCGGATGTCCCCGGGTGGGGCTGGAGATCGAAAACGACTTCAGGAGGCGGGGTACGCCGCAGCCAGGCTGCGGTGCCATCAGCGCGTGCCATGAACCTGTCGGCGAGCCGACTCTTGGGTGCTGGGCATCAAGATCATCCTTGGCGCAGCTGGATACATGCAGTATCGCGCGAGCGATTCTGGTTGAGGCCCGTTTTCCTCGGCCCAATGAAATAATACGCGAATTACTTTGCATGACGAATCAATACAAGTTTTTACGCTTGTGGCCAGACTCAAGATACGAAAACTAATCTTAAGGGTTCGTCGTGAAACACATTCTGCGGAAAGATTGCGCTCACTCGAGTTATAGCAACCCGTGTATCTCAGCATGACGGGTCGGACTGTTGCTGCCTTTGCACCAATGTCCGTAGTCCGGATTCCACGCCACGATCGTTTCTGGTCGGCGGGCCGTCCAATGCGTTGCAGCCGAAATGGCACCTGCGGCAAAAGTCATGTGTCGAACATGCGACGGTGCACGGCGGCCGAGCGCGACCCGTTTTCGCGTTCCATTTCGGCGAGGCTGTGATTCTGCCGGTACCTGGACTGGGGCATGACTCCGTTGCCGGTGAAGCTCGTGAAGCAGGGCGCGAAGGACATGCTAAGGATTTCGGATGCGCGAATGAGCGGCACCAGTTGCTGCGCATGTCCCCAGAATCGTTCTTTGCGGGACCGCTGGCGCTTGCGCGAACCGGTCACACTATCCGCCGTGCGGCTGTGCGTTTGGTCGTTATCGCTTCTTTGGCAGTAGGCGCATCTACTCTCGCCGACCGCGCATGGACCGGACCTTGAAGTTCGGCGCCTCCTTCATAAGCTTTGGTTTGCTGCACGTGTACGTACCAAAAGCGGCGGTTTACTCGGCTTGATGGCCTGCAGCTTTCCCCCTCAGGCGGCGCCGAGATGCAGTGCTTGCGGCCGCTGCGTAAAACCCGGCGTCAGGGAAAAAGAGGGTGGCAATTATTCTCGAACCATACTACTATTGCGCCGAATGTTACCGGTTACAGTCACCGGTAACGTTGCGCCTGAAAGAGGGGCATGCGACCCGGGCGCGCCCAGAGACGGCACCCCGCACCGCTTCCGGCGATTGCGACGAGACATTATTACTAGAACAGGAGACACAAGATGAACCAGGCCGCCGTGCGCAGTCGTTCCAGGGTGCGCTGGTGGGTTGCCGGCCTCATGTGGGCGGCGATTGCGATCAATTACATCGACCGTACCGTGCTGTCGGCGGCCGCGCCGCGCATCCAGTCTGAATTCCATCTGGGCGCTGTGGAAATGGGCGTGGTCATGTCGGCATTTTTCTGGTCGTATGCGCTCCTTCAACTGCCCGCGGGCTTCCTGGCCGATCGCTTCGGCCAGAAGAAAGTGCTCGGTTTCGCGGTCGTCTGGTGGTCGCTGGCGACGGCCGCGACCGGCGTCGCCAACGGCTTCAAGTCGCTCGTGGCGTTGCGCGTGGCGCTTGGCGTGGGGGAGGCGGGCGCCTATCCGAGCAATGCCGGCATCGCGTCGAAATGGTTTCCGCGTCGCGAGCGCGCGACGGTCGCCGGCATTTTCGACAGCGGTTCGAAGCTTGGCGGCGCGATCGCGCTGCCGCTTATCGCCGCGATGCTGGTCACGTTCGACTGGAAGCTCACGTTTGCCCTGACGGGGGTGCTCGGGCTCATCTGGTATGCGGTCTGGCAGTTCACGTTCAGCGATTCGCCGCGCGATCACAAGTGGGTCAATGCCGAAGAGCTCGCGCACATCGAGAGCGATCATGTGGCGCAGGACAAAAGGAACGATGCGCGGCCCGCGCTGCGCAAACTGCTCGCGCACCGCAATGTCTGGGCGATGTGCATCGGCTTCTTCATGATCAACTACAACTCGTATTTCTTCATTACCTGGCTGCCCACGTATCTCGTCAAGGCGCGCGGCATGACGATGATGGAAATGGGATGGATGGCGTCGCTGCCGTTGCTCGCTTCGATCGTCGTCGAGATTTTCGCTGGCTGGGCTTCCGACCGCGTGTTCGCGTCGGGCAAGCTTTCGCTGACGGCCACGCGCAAGTTGTTCCTGGTGATCGGGTTGCTGATGGCGTCGAGCATTGGTTTTGCGGCGTTTGTGGACTCGGCCGCGCTCGCCGTGCTGCTGTTGTGCATCGCGAAGTCAGGAACGACCGTTGCCGCTTCGCAGGTCTGGGCGCTGCCCGGCGACGTCGCGCCGCCCAATGCGGTTTCGATGGTGGCCGGCATTCAGAACACGGTATCGAACATCGGCGGCGTGGTCGGGCCGGTCGTCACGGGCGCGATCGTCGGTGCGACGGGGTCGTTCGTGCCTGCGCTCGTGGTCTCGTCCGCGCTCATCGGCGTCGCGATCCTCAACTATCTGTTCCTTCTCGGCAAGGTCGAGCCGATTCGCATCGATGGCGATTCGAAGCCGAACGTGCGCGAACATAGCAACGTTGATTTCCGTAGTTAGGTGTCCGCCATGGCTTGCCGACTGGCGCGCCGATCGCTTTTCCGATAGCCGAATCGACAGGGAAATTCAGTAGTTTTTCATGATTCTAATAAGTAGTCATCCTAAGCGTATCAAACAAAAACAGGTCAAATAGATGAATAAAGCACTTTTCGCAGCGGCAGGACTGTTGTCCGTCGCACCCGTCGTCGCGCATGCCCAAAGCTCCGTCACGCTGTATGGTCTCGTCGATGCCGGTATCGGCTACGTCAACAACATCAAGGGCGGGTCGGTCTTCCAGCAGACGAGCGGCCGCCTGAGCGGCAGCCGTTGGGGCTTGAAGGGCAACGAGGATCTCGGCGGCGGCCTGAGCGCGGTGTTCACGCTCGAAAGCGGCTTCAAGCCCAACGACGGCACGTCCGGGCAGGGCGGTCGTCTGTTTGGACGCAGCGCGTTCGTCGGTCTCGCGAAGAACGGCATCGGCACGTTCACGCTCGGGCGTCAGTACGAACCGCTCGCGGATCTCGTCGCGCAATACGCGGGTTCGGGCTTCTGGTCGCCGTCCACGCACGTGGGTGACAACGACAACCTGAACCAGACGTTTCGCATCAACAACGCCGTGAAATTCCGCAGTGACACGATAGGGGGCTTCACCCTCGACGGCATGTACGCGTTCAGCAATCAGGCGGGTGGCACCGGGCAGGGCTTCGGCAACAACCGCGCGTGGGGTGTCGCCGCGAACTATGCGAATGGGCCGTTCTCCATTGGCGCCGGCTACGTGCTGCTCGACCATCCGGACACGGCGACCAACACGAGCGGCGCTGTCGGGGGCGCATCGAGCACGAGCGGCGACGACTATAGCGGAGCGTTCTTCTACAACCTCGACGGCGGAGTGAGTCGGCAGCAGATCGCGGCCGCCGGGACCAACTACAAGCTTGGCAAGGCGACCGCGGGCTTTGCGTTCAGCCATACGGAGTTGAACTACAACGACGGCTCGTCGCGCAAGTTCAACAACTACGACGCGAACCTGCGTTATCTGCTCACGCCGGCCGTGACGCTGATCGGCGTGTACACCTTCACGGACGGGAGGGCGAATGGCCTGCCGGGCACGGGTGGCGCGACGCTCAAGCCAAAGTGGCATCAGTTCACGCTGGGCGTGGACTACGCGCTGTCGAAGCGCACCGACGTCTATCTCTCCGGCACGTATCAGCTCGCGGCCGGCGACGCGTCCACGCGCGTGGGAGCCGGCTACAGCAATATCGCTTCGATCGCGTACGCAGGGGGCGCGTCGTCGACGAACCGGCAGGTCGCCGTGTTCACCGGCATTCGCACGAAGTTCTGAACCGGCTTCAGGGCGGCATGAACGAAGAGGCCTCGCAGTGGATGCGAGGCCTTTTTGCATGGAAACCGCGAAGCGCCAGCATCAAGCGGAGCCGCGCTCGATCAACGTGAAACCCACATCGACCTTCGCACGCTTGCTCGTGCCAGTCTCGATCTTCTCGATCAGCATGGAAGCCGCGAGCTTGCCGATTTTCGTGCCGTCGATGCGGATGGTCGTGAGCGGTGGGTCCGTGTCGCCAGCGAAATTCTGGTCGCCGTAGCCAATCACCTTGAGGCGCCCCGGCACGTCGAGTTTGCGCGCGTGCGCCTCCATGAGCACGCCGAGCGCCATGATGTCGGCGCCGCAGAAAATGGCGTCGATCTGCGGATACTCGTCGAGCAGTTTCGCGAGCGCGCGGCGTCCGTCGCCGAGGTGCGCGGGCGAGGGCGTGGCCGCCACGGGAATCTCGCGCTCGCTGCCGAACGCCTCGATGAACGCTTCGGCGCGCAGCTTCGCGCGGCGGTCGCCCGGCGTGACGATGGCCGGATGGCGCGCGCCGCGCTCACTTAGATAGCGCGCCGCCGCTTCGCCCACGCGCGTGTGCGAGAAGCCGATCAGCATGTCGAGCGGCGAGCGTGTGATATCCCATGTTTCGACCACGGGAATGCCGGCCGCGCGCAGCTTCTGCCGCGACGCCTCTGAGTGAATCACGCCGGTGAGCACGATGCCCGCGGGGCGCCGGCCGATGATCGCGTCGAGCAGCGCCTCCTCGCGCGATTCGTCGTAGCCGCTCTGGCCGAGCAGCAATTGATAGCCGGCCGTCTCCAGTTCGGCGGTCAACGCGGCGACGGTTTCCTGGAACACGCTGCCCGCCATCGCGGGAATCAGCGCCACGACGAGGCGGCTGCGATTGGACGCGAGCGATCCCGCGATCAGATCGGGCGTGTAGCCCGTCTGCCGCACGGCTTCGCGCACGCGTTCGAGTGTGTCGGCGGAAACGAGTTCGGGGTTGTTGAGCGCGCGCGAAACCGTGACCTTGGTGACACCGGTCAGTCGGGCCAGATCGCTGAGCGTGACGCGGCCGGTGTTCTTGCGGGCGCGCCGCGAAGCGGTGCCGGCGGCGGGCTGGGCGAATTCTGTCGAGGTCTTGGTCACGGGCGCGCGGACTCCTGCTGCAAAAAGATGTTGGCAATTATCCCAAAACTATACTACGATGACATCAATGTTACCGGTTACAGTAACCGGTAACTTGGTTCCAGAACGAATGGCCGCGCGTTCCCCGGTGCGGCCAGCAATCATCTCGCATGGGACCGGAGCAAGCGTCAGCACGCCCGCTCCGGATCGTCAGCGGAGACAGGCGAATGCTCCAGTCCAACAAGATCCATAGCGGGCCGTTGATCCGGCTCAACCAGAACGACAACGTCCTGATCGCGCGCGAGCCGCTGACGATCGGACACCTTGTCTCCATCGACGGCGAAGCGATTCGCCTGCGCGCGCAGGTTGCGGCGGGCCACAAGGTCGCGGCGCGGCGCATTGCGGCGGGCGAGCCCATCCGCAAGTACGACACCGTGATTGGCGTGGCCGCACGCGACATCGAGCCCGGCGACCACGTTCACACGCACAACATCACCCTGGTCGATTTCGACCGCGATCCGGGCTTCGGCCTCGACGTGAAGCCCGTCGATTACGTCGCGGCCGAAAAGCGCGCGACGTTCAACGGCATCGTGCGTCCCGATGGCCGCGTCGCCACGCGCAACTTCATCGGCATCATCGCTTCGGTCAACTGCTCGGCCACCGTCATTCGCCATATCGCCGACTACTTCACGCCGGAACGGCTGCGCGACTATCCCAACGTCGACGGCGTGGTCGCGTTCGCGCAGACGAGCGGTTGCGGCATGTCCTCGCCGAGCGAGCACTTCGACGTGCTGCGCCGGACCCTCGCGGGCTATGCGCGGCATCCGAACCTCGGCGGCGTGCTCATCGTCGGTCTGGGTTGCGAGCGCAACCAGGTTGGCGACCTGTTCGAATCACAGGGGCTCGAGACGGGCAAGGCCGTGCATGCGCTGGTGATGCAGGAGACGGGCGGCACGCGCGCCACGATCGAGGCGGGCATCAAGGCCGTGCAGGAGATGCTGCCCGCCGCGAACGACATCGTGCGCACGCCGGTGCCGGTCAGTCATCTGAAGATCGGTCTCGAATGCGGCGGCTCGGACGGCTTCTCGGGCATCACCGCAAATCCCGCGCTGGGCGCCGCGATGGACATGCTCGTGCGGCACGGCGGCACCGCGATTCTCTCGGAGACGCCTGAGATTCACGGCGTCGAATACATGCTCACGCGCCGCGCCGTATCGCCCGAGGTCGGGCAAAAGCTGCTCGACCGGCTCGCGTGGTGGGAGCGCTACACACGCGGCCAGAACGGTCAGTTCAATGGCGTGGTCGGGCCGGGCAACCAGCAGGGCGGTCTCGCCAACATCTTCGAAAAGTCGCTCGGCTCGGCGATGAAAGGCGGCACCACGCCGCTGCAAGCCGTGTACGAATACGCCGAGCCCATCGATCGCGCCGGCTTCGTCTTCATGGATTCGCCGGGCTACGATCCCGTCGCCGTCACGGGTCAGATCGCGAGCGGCGCGAACCTCATTTGCTTCACGACGGGACGCGGTTCGATGTTCGGCTCGAAGCCCGCGCCGACGCTCAAGCTCGCGAGCAACACGCCCATGTTCGCGCGTCTCGAAGAGGACATGGACATCAACTGCGGTCTCGTGATCGACGGCGAGCGCACGATCGAGGAGATGGGTCAAGACATCTTCGATCTGATCGTTCGCTCGGCATCGGGCGAGCGCACGAAGAGCGAACGGCTCGGACTCGGCGACAACGAGTTCGTGCCCTGGCACATGGGCATCGTGAGCTGAACGCGCGTGGCATCGACATCAATAGAACAGATAAGGAGACGGCAGATGTTGCGATCTGCTCAGCGGCCAGGCCGCTCGAAGGTGCGCTGGTGGGTGGCGGGCCTCATGTGGGCCGCGATCGCGATCAACTATATCGATCGAACGGTGCTCTCGGCGGCGGCTCCGAAAATTCAGTCGGAGTTTCACCTCGACGCGATACAGATGGGCATCGTCATGTCGGCGTTCTTCTGGTCGTACGCGCTGCTGCAATTGCCGGCCGGTTGGCTCGCCGATCGCTTCGGCCAGAAGAAAGTGCTGGGTTTCGCGGTGCTCTGGTGGTCGGCCGCGACCGCGATGACGGGCCTCGCGAGCGGCTTTCGCTCGCTCGTCGGCTTGCGCGTGGCGCTGGGCGTGGGCGAGGCGGGCGCGTACCCGAGCAACGCCGGTATCGCCACACGCTGGTTTCCGCGCAACGAACGCGCGACGGTCGCCGGCATTTTCGACAGCGGCTCGAAGCTGGGCGGCGCGATCGCCTTGCCGCTGATCGCATGGATGCTGGCCGCGTTCGACTGGAAGATGACCTTCGCGCTCACGGGCCTGCTGGGCGTCGCGTGGTTTGTCGTGTGGCAATTGAGCTTCACCGATTCGCCTGCCAGGCATCGGCGTGTGAGTGCGGCGGAGCTCGCGCATATCGAAAGCGATCAAGCCACTCAAACGACGCAGCGCCCAGCGGGTACGCAATGGCGCAAGCTCTTTGCGCATCGCACTGTATGGGCGATGTGCATCGGCTTTTTCATGATCAACTACAACTCGTACTTCTTCATCACGTGGCTGCCCACCTATCTGATGAAGGAGCGCGGCATGAGCGTGCTGCAAATGGGCTGGATGGCTTCGCTGCCGCTGCTCGCGTCGATCGTCGTCGAGATTCTCGCGGGCTGGGCCTCGGATCGCGTGTTCGCGAGCGGCAAGCTCTCGCTTACCGCCACGCGCAAGCTCTTTCTGGTGATCGGGCTCGTGATGGCGTCGAGCATCGGCTTCGCGGCGTTCGCGCATTCGGCGCTCGTGGCGGTGCTGCTGCTTTGCATCGCGAAGTCGGGCACCACGGTCGCGGCTTCGCAGGTCTGGGCGCTGCCCGGCGACGTTGCGCCGCCCAATGCCGTTTCGATGGTCGCGGGCCTGCAAAACTCGGTGTCGAATCTCGGCGGCGTGGTCGGCCCGATCATCACGGGCGCCATCGTCGGGGCGACCGGTTCGTTCGTGCCCGCGCTGCTGTTTTCGTCGGCGCTGATCGGCATTGCGATCGTCAACTATCTGTTCCTCCTCGGGAAGGTGGAACCCATTCAATTCGGCGACCCTTCACAGGAGACACACATTCATGAACAAGCAGATTTCAGCGCTTAATCCGTTCAAGTCGGCACTCGCCGCACGCAGGAAGCAGGTCGGCTTCTGGCTTTCGATGGCCGACCCGTACCTCGCCGAAGTGAGCGCGACGGCCGGCTTCGACTGGCTGCTTATAGACAGTGAGCACGCGCCCAACGACCTGCGCACGATCCTCGCGCAATTGCAGGCCGTGGCGCCGTATGCGGGCGAGCCCGTGGTGCGTCCGGTGAACGGCGATCCGGCGCTGCTCAAGCGTTTGCTTGATATCGGCGCGCGCAATCTGCTCGTGCCGATGGTCGATAGCGCCGACGAAGCGCTCGCGCTCGTCGCGGCGGTGCGGTATCCGCCGCACGGCATGCGCGGCGTGGGCAGCGCCGTGGGCCGTGCGTCGCGCTGGAGCCTGCGCTCTGACTATCTCGATGTTTCGGATGAGGAAGTCTGCCTGCTCGTCCAGGCCGAAACAACGACAGCGTTGAGCAATCTCGAAGCGATCTGCGCGGTGGAGGGCATCGACGGCGTGTTCATCGGTCCGGCCGATCTTGCGGCTTCAATGGGCTATCGAGGCAAGGCCACGCATCCCGAAGTGCAGCAGGCGATCGATGGCGCGATCCGCACGATCGTCGCGTCGGGCAAGGCGGCGGGCACGCTCACGTCCGACCCGGCGCTCGCGCGTCACTACCTGGAACTCGGCTGCACGTTCGTCGCGACGGGCGTGGACATCCTGATGTTCGCGAACGCGGCGCGCAAGCTCGCGCGCGATTTCGCGGACGTGCGCATGGCGGACTGAAAGACCGCGCATAACGAGCAAGGAGGAGACGCGACATGAACGACTTCGCAGTGAAAAGCCCGGCGAGCGCGCACATTCAGGCGCTGCGCGAAAACTGGCGCATCATCTTCGCCGCGACGGCCGGATGGGCGCTCGACGCATTCGACTTCACCATTCTGCTGTTCCTGATTCCGCATCTGGGCAAGGTGTTCAACGTGGGCTTGCCCGCGATGGCGTTCGTCGTGACCGCAACCGGCTTCGCAAAGGTCGCGGGCACGATTGGCTGGGGTTTCGCCGCCGACCGCTTCGGCCGCAAGGTCGTGTTCATGGCCGCGGTGTTGTGGTTCTCGTGTGCGGCCGGGTTGAGCGGCCTCGCCTGGAGCTACGCGTCGTTCATGGCGATGCGCGTGCTGTTCGGCATCGGCTTCGGCGGCGAATGGACCGCGTCAGTCGCGCTGCTGATGGAGACGGTGCCTGCGAAGATTCGTCCGCTCGCCTCGGGCATCATGGTCGCCGGCTACGAGTTCGGCTATCTGCTCGCCGCGCTCGCGTTCCACTTTCTGTTTCCCGTCACGGGCTGGCGCTGGATGTTCTTCCTCGGCGTGCTGCCGGCGCTGCTCACGCTCTTCATGCGCCGCAACGTGGGCGAGTCGCCCGACTGGGAGCGCGAGCAGCAAGCCGGGGTGCGCCGCAGCGCGCGCGAAGTGTTCATCTTCAATCCGGCCGTGTTGCAGGCGTGGCTCTTTTCGGCCGCGATCAACTTCATGCTGTGGGCCGTGCAGGTGCTGTATCCGACCTTCCTGCTCACGACGCAGCATCTCGATTCGAGCCAGATTTTCCCGTTCGTGCTCGCGTATTCGGTGGGCTCGGTGATCGGCAAGCCGTTGTCGGGTTACTCGGCCGCGCGTTTCGGCGAGCGTCGCACGATCTGCATGTTCCTCGGCGTGGTGATACCGTCGACGGTGCTCTACACGATGGTGCAAAGTCACTTCCTGCTCGGCGTCGGCGCGTTCTGCATGGGCATGTTCGCCAACGGTCTGTTCGGCATCATGCCGCTCTATCAATCGCGACGCTTCCCCGTGGAAGGACGCGCGACGGGCATCGGCATCAGCTATGCGATGACCTCGGTGAGCGTGGTCGCGCCATATGCGATCGCGCTGGTGACGCCGTCGCTCGGTCTGAAGTTCGGCATGGCCTCGTTCATCGCGGGCGGCGCGCTGCTGCTGATCGCGTTCAGCGTGTTCGATACGTCGCGCTGGATGCCGCGCGGTGAAGCGAACGAAGGCGACAACCAGGACCATGCCGTGCGTAGCGAAGCCGAAGCGCCGATGCTGGCGACGGGCAATGCAACGCGTTAAACGCGCGTAGCAAACAGGCAAACAAGCAAATAAACATACACCGGGACATGTCGATGAACACCACCGCACGCCGCTGGACCCGGCGCCCCGACGCTTCCACGTGGGGCGACTGGGGCGCCGACGATCAGCTTGGGCGCCTGAACCTGATTACGCCCGCGAAGGTGCTGGAAGGCCTGCGTGAAGTGCGCGAAGGGCGCACGTTTTGTCTGAGCCTGCCGCTCGACTGTCCCGGCAACCGCGTGCTGAATCCGCGCCGTCCGCCGCCGCGCGTCGAACCGACGATGCGTGGCGAGATGCCCAACATGACCTACCCGCTCTCGCGCGACAATGCGAGCCTCACCGACGTGATCTGCGACGACACGGTCACGCTCGCGTTGCAGTATTCGACGCAGTGGGACAGCCTCGCGCACATGGGCCAATGGTTCGACGCCGACGGCGACGGCAAGCCGGAAATGTGCTTCTACAACGGCTTTCGCGCGGGCGAGGACATCATCGGGCCGCTCGATTACCGTGAGGCGGCATTACCCGCGATCGATCGTGCGCCGGGCGCGTATCGCCTCGGCATCGACAACATGGCGGCGAGCTGCGTGCAAGGGCGCGCCGTGATGGTCGACATCAAGCGCCAGTTCGGCGCTGGGCCGTTGCGAGTGGGCTATCGCGAGCTGATGGTGGCAATGCAGGCGCAGAACGTCAGCGTCGAAGCGGGCGACATGCTCTGCCTGCGCACCGGCATGGACGAGGCCTTGCTCGATGTCTACCGCACGCAGGACGCAAAGGCGCTCGAAGATGGTTTCGCGGGTCTCGATGGCCGCGACGAAGCGCTGCGCCGCTGGATCGTCGATTCGAACGTGGCCGCGCTGATCTCCGATAACGTGGCCGTCGAAATGCTCCCGGCCTCGCCGTGCGATGACGAGCACTATCCCTCGCATCCGCTGCACGATTTGTGCCTTTTCCGCCTTGGTGTGCACCTCGGCGAGCTCTGGCATTTGAGCGAACTCGCCAACTGGCTGCACGCGCACGGCCGCAACCGCTTTCTGTTGACCGCGCCGCCGCTGAGGCTGCCACGCGCGGTCGGCTCGCCGGTCGCGCCCGTTGCCACGGTTTAGCGTACCGGTTGTAGCCATCTTTGTAAAAAGCGCCCCACGCCAGTGATGTCATGAATTCTGCAAAAGATTTGCCCCGCCACGATATCAACGCCTTGCTCGCCCTCCAGCGGCGGCTCGCCCGCAATACGCAGGCGGAGGTCCGTTTCGATTCTGGCACGCGCGCAGCGTATGCGTCGGAAGCATCGAACTACCGGCAGGTGCCGATCGGCATCGTCGTGCCGCGCAATATTGACGACGTGATCGAAACGATGCGCGCCTGCTGCGAAGCCGACGTGCCGGTGCTCACGCGTGGCGCGGGCACGTCGATGTGCGGGCAGTCGGTCAACGCGGCCGTGATCATCGACGCGTCGAAGTATCTCACGGCGATCGAGGAGATCGACGTGGCGGGCCGCGTCGCGACGGTGCAGCCCGGCGTGATCTGCGACCAGCTCAAGGACGCGGCCGCGCTCAAGGCTCTCACGTTCGGCCCCGATCCGGCCACGCACAGCCGATGCACGCTCGGCGGCATGATCGGCAACAACTCGTGCGGCGCGCACTCGGTGATGGCGGGCAAGACCGCGGAGAACATCGAAGCGCTCGAAGTGCTCACTTACGACGGCGAGCGGTTCTGGGTCGGCCCGACCGACGAAACCGCGCTCAAGGAACATCTGGCGGCGGGCGGTCGCCGCGCGGAAATCGTCTCGGGCCTGCTTGGCCTCGTGGAAAAATACGGCGACGCGATACGCGAGGGTTTCCCCAGGCTCAAGCGTCACGTGTCGGGCTATAGCCTCGATCAGCTCTTGCCCGAGAACGGCTTTAACATCGCGCGCGCGCTCGTGGGATCAGAAGGCACCTGCGTTTCCGTACTGCGCGCGAAGACAATGCTCGTGACGAATCCCGTGCATCGTTTGCTTGTGGTGTTCGGTTTCCCGACCATCTTCGATGCCGCCGATTGCGTGCCACAACTGTTGCCGCTTTCGCCCATTGCGATGGAAGGGCTCGACACGGGCATCGTCGGCGGCTTGCGCGAGCGCGGTCTCGCGCTGGCCGACATCGCTGAGCTGCCCGAAGGCGATGCGTGGCTGATGGTCGAATTCGGCGCAACCGACAAGCTGGTTGCGACCGAACTCGCGCAGCGAGCGGCGGCGCTTGCAACTTCGCTGCCGGGCAATCCGTCCGCTCGCCTGGTCGATGACGCAGCGCTCATGAAGCGTCTGTGGTCGGTGCGCGAGACGGGGGCTTCGGCGACTTCGATCGGCGACGACATGTCGAAGCCCGATCCCGTGGTTGGCTGGGAAGACGCCGCCGTGGAGCCGCGCCATCTCGGCTCGTATCTGCGCGAATTCTCGGCGCTTGTCGAATCGTACGGCTACAAGACCAACATGTACGGCCACTTCGGCGATGGCTGCATTCATTCGCGCATCACGTTCGACCTGCGCAACGCGCAAGGCGTGAGTATGTGGCGCGAGTTTCTGTTCGACGCGGCGAAGCTCGTCGTGAAGTACGAAGGCTCGCTCTCAGGTGCGCACGGCGACGGTCAGGCCAAGGGCGAACTGCTGCATCTGATGTACTCGGCGGAACTGATGGAAGCGTTTCGCGCGTTCAAGGCGATCTGGGACCCGCGCGGGCGCATGAATCCGGGCAAGCTGGTTGAAGCGATGCCGGTGGATGAACACCTGCGCCTCGGGCCGTCGTATCGGCGCGTCGATGTATCGAGCCCGTTCACGTTCGGCGATCTCCGCAAGCCCGACACGTTTGCGCGCGCGACGGAGCGTTGTATCGGCATGGGCAAGTGCCGTTCGCTGAGCGGCGGCACGATGTGCCCGAGCTATCGCGCCTCGCGCGAGGAAAAGTATTCGACGCGCGGGCGCGCGCGTTTGCTGTTCGAACTGCTCAAGGGCGAAGTGATCGAGGACGGCTGGCAGAACGAAGCCGTGAAGGATTCGCTCGATCATTGCCTCGCGTGCAAGGGATGCAGCAGCGATTGCCCGACGCACGTGGACATCGCGAAGTACAAGAGCCACTTCCTCTACGAGTACCACAAGCACAAGCGCCGCCCGTTGATGGACGGGATGATCAGCCGTATCGGCAACTGGCTGCCTGTGGCGACGCATGTGAGCGGCGTCGCGAACCTGCTAATGCGCAATCCCGCGTTCCGCAAGGTGAGTGCGCAATTCGGGCTGGCCGAGGACGTGAAGTTCCCGGCCATCGCCGCGAAGACGTTTCGCAATAGCGCGCTCGCGAAGCGCCTGCTCGCGCGACCGCAAAATACCGCTGCTCGCGCGAAAGTCACACCGGTGCTCCTCTGGATTGACACGTTCAACAACGGCTTCACGCCCGACGTGATGGAAGCCGCCGTGCGCGTGCTCGAATCGAAGGGCTTCGAGGTGCGTCTGTTGAGCAAGCAGGTCTGCTGCGGACGACCGATGTACGACGCGGGTCTGCTCGAGGAAGCGAAGCGCAATCTCGAAACGATCATGTCTGGGATGTCGCCGGTGATCGCCGCGAAGCTGCCCGTGGTTGTGCTCGAACCGAGTTGCCTCTCGGTGTTTCGCGACGAGCTGCGCGCGCTGTTCCCGAACGACGAGCGCGCGCGTGCACTCGCGAAAGCGGTGAAGACGCTCGCCGAACTGTTGCAGGAGCATGGCGTCACGCTGCCGAAACTCGACGAGGACGTGCACGTGCACGGCCATTGCCATCAGAAGGCGTGCGGTGGCATGAGGGCCGAAACGCAGTTGCTCAAGCAGGCGACGAGCAGGGGCTCCGTGCTGCCCACGGGTTGCTGCGGCATGGCGGGCGCGTACGGGTATTACAAGAAGACGGCGGACCTCGCGAAGAAAGTGGCCGAGTCCGAGCTCGTGCCCGTGATCGATGCTTTGCAAGGCGACGCGGTGATCGTGAGCGACGGCTTCAGCTGCCGCTCGCAGATCCGCAACATGACGGGCCGCACGGCGCTTCACTTCGCGCAATGGCTCGACCGGCAGCCGAGCGGGGCGCAAACCGAGGCCTTGCCGGTGGAAGAGCGGGTCGCTTCAGACACGTGACGATTTCGACGATTTATATCCCTTGTAGAAAGGAGAGCGCAGTGAGCTTGGAGTTGACTCGAGGCGAAATGCTTCGACATGAGAATTTCATCGGCGGCAAGTGGCTGGACGCCGTCGAAGGCAACCGTTACGCCGTGACGAATCCGGCGACGCAGGCCACGCTCGCGCAGGTGGCCAACAGCAGCGCGGCCGACGCTCGCGCGGCGACGGACGCGGCGGCGCGGGCGCTGCCCGCATGGCGTGACAGGCTGCCCCGTGAGCGCGCGCAAGTGCTGAACCGCTGGCACGCGCTCATCATCGAGAACGCGGAGGATCTCGCGCGCATCATGTCGATGGAGCAAGGCAAGCCGCTCGCGGAGGCGCGCGGCGAGGTCGCGTATGGCGCGTCGTACGTCGCGTGGTTCGCCGAAGAGGCAACGAAGATCCACGGCGACATTATTCCGCAGACGCAACGCGGCAAGCGCATGAGCGCGATCAAGGAGCCGATTGGCGTCGTGGCCGCGATCACGCCGTGGAATTTTCCGCTCGCGATGATCGCGCGCAAGATCGCGCCGGCGCTCGCGGCCGGCTGCACGGTGGTCGCCAAGCCCGCCGAGGACACGCCGCTCACGGCACTCGCCCTCGCGGCGCTCGCTCAGGAAGCAGGCCTGCCCGATGGCGTGCTCAACATGATCTCGGCCGCACGCGACGAAGGCATCGCCGCCGTGGCGGACTGGCTCGCCGATGACCGCGTGCGCAAGATCACGTTCACGGGCTCGACCGCCGTGGGCAAGCATCTCGCGAGGGCGTCGGCGGGCACGCTCAAGAAGCTGTCGCTCGAGCTGGGCGGCAATGCGCCGTTCATCGTGTTCGAAGACGCCGACCTTGACGCGGCCGTCGACGGTCTGATGGCGGCCAAATTCCGCAACGGCGGCCAGACCTGCGTATGCCCGAATCGCATCTACGTTCACCGTGCGGTGTTCGAGCGCTTCGCCGCGCTGCTCGCCGCGCGCGTCAGCGCGCTTCATGTCGGCCCCGCCACGGACGCGAAGGCGCAGATAGGGCCGATGATTAACGAACGCGCAATCGAGAAGATCGCGAAGCATGTCGACGACGCGGTCGCGCATGGCGCGCGGGTTCTCGCTGGCGGAAAGCGGCTCAACGAGTTGGGGCCGAACTATTACGCGCCCACGGTTCTGGCCGATGCGAACGAGCAGATGGTGTTGTGCTGCGAGGAGACGTTCGGTCCGGTTGCTGCGCTGTTCCGCTTCGATAGTGAGGGCGAAGTCATCCGGCTTGCGAACGATACGCCGTTCGGACTTGCTGCTTACTTCTATACGAACGACGTGCGTCGGATCGATCGCGTCGCGCGCAGGCTCGAAGTAGGCATCGTTGGTATCAATGAGGGCGCGGTGGCAAGCGAAGCGGCGCCGTTCGGAGGCGTCAAGGAATCGGGCTACGGTCGGGAAGGGTCGAAGTACGGTCTCGAGGATTATTTGAGTATCAAGTACTTGTGCCAGGGTGGGCTCGACTGACGTCCGCCGAAGTAATGTTGGTGCGTTTTGCGAAGTAAAGTTGAACCTTCGCCGAATTCAGGTGAGTTTGCGCGATGTTGAAGAATTATTCTTACGCAAAATCAATTGGTTAGGGCGACTGCGAAGTAAAGTTGGCGCTTTCATGGGGGGGCGGGTTGATGGCCATGTAGCCGTCGTCCCTAGCGCTTGGCGACACCAAAAGCATGATCGAGCTGCCTCGCCCGTTTGACCTCGTCGCCGTGCAGGTAGGTGACGTGGTCGAGACCGACGCGTGGCGCAGGTTGTCGCGCGCCATGATCAGCTCGGCCCTGCGCGCGAGCGCATGCGAAGTGTGCGTGTGACGCATCCAGTGCGGGCTCGCCCGGCGCAGCTTCTCCGCCATCGCGGGGCGCTCATCCTTGATGGAGTCGGCGACCAGCACGAAAAAACGCCGCAACACGCGGCTCCGACGCGTGGTTTCGATGCCTGCACCATCTTCCGCGAGCCTGGCCACGATCACCGTTGCAGGGTCCCATCTTTCCCGCGTGACTGGCAACCGGCGTTGCAGCAGACACTGATCGGGCGCCCTGCGCGCGAGTGCCGGGAGCGCAACCTTGCCAGTCTTGTCGCCCTTGCCGACAAGGTGCAGCCAGTGATCACCATGCTCGTCGATGCGGATGTCGCCGAGCATCGCGCCTGTCAGCTCACTGGCTCTCAGGCCGGTCGCGTACGCGAAATCCAGCAGGAACCGGAGGCGCTGGGCGGCCGCCTCGCTCCAGCCGTGGGACCATTCGAGGCCATCGGCGATCGTGCGGAGCAGCAGCCATTCGGCTTCAGTAAAGCCGCGGCTGACGTCGAGGCCCATCTTGGGGTACCTAAGAGCGTGAATTCCTATCATAAGCCTTGGCGTCATCAAAACGCCTTCGCTTATGCATGATTGGATATATGTGGTTTTCGTCTAAAGCATTGGGCAACGGCGCAATCCCAGCGCCGCTTCGTCAAGCGCCTGGATCAACGCGGGCGACGGTTTCCATCTGCCGCCTTGCACGGTGAAGCGAGCCGTGGCGTCGACAACCTTCGCAGGACTACCCTCCGTGTTGAGGCCACGATTGAAAGCCGCGAGTTCAAACATCGCGCCAGCGCGCTGCATCATCTGATTGACATCCAGGCGGCCTTGCGCATCAAAAGTGACGATCTCGAAATGCCGGTCGATCACATGCACGGGTTTGCGGTCCACCAGCTCGATGGTCAGGGTTGCGAGCTGGACGCGCTGGTGTGCAAACTCCGGCAGGCGATGACCGTCAGGATCCCGGAGCATGTCCCAGTGATGTGCGCTGCCAATCTTCCGGATGTTGTCTCCCGGCGTGATCAGAAACGTTCGGGTCGAATATCCCATCGCAGGACCACCTCCTTGACTGCACGCCTGACAGGGCCCAGGCTCATTGCGCCCGGCTGGCTGATAACCGATGCACAACCGGACGGTCGTCACTACACTATCCGGCCAGGCAGCAATCCCGCAGGAGCGAAATGCTCAAGGCTCGTCACTGCTGTCCACGAAGTCGAGCCTGAACTGCCATCCTTCCCTGCTCGTCAGCATTCGCCCGAATTCCTTCCATGTCACTTCCTTGCCGTCGACCACGACGAGCGGCAGAAGCCCGTCCTGTGCCTCGTCCAGGTCAATGCGACCACGCACCGTGCTGTCGATGATCTGGCGTTCCTGAAAATCGATGTGCCGGACTGACAGTGTGCGACGGATCCTTTCGACAAGGTGGCCGAGCAGCACGAACACATCGTCATCGGGTTCGCCGGTCAACTGGAACTGGTAGCCGCAGCGAAGATCCCCGCAAAGCTCGAATGCATCCAGAATAACCATGGTGCCCTGCAGGCGGAGCTGGAAATGGAACTGATGGGGCTCTCCGGTACAATCAGTCATCCTGATCGGTTCGAGGCGGGCATTTTCGAAATCGGTGAAGCCGGTTAATTCGGCGATCGTTGCGTTGAAGCACGGAGTACAGAGCGACGCATAGCTGCTGCCATCCTCGCTGAAGTCAATGATGTCCCAGGGTGGTGTGGGGTTGCCGCATTGCTCGCAACGTTCGTGTGCCATGTTGTCTTTCCTCAGGAGCAACTGCCAGCCATACATGAGGCCTGTAGATGGGATGGACAGACAGCGATGATTTTATTGCGAAAGAAGGCCTCCGGGTTGCGCCTGATGTGCGATACGCAAATCCGATGCTTCGCGAGGACCGTAAGGTTACTTCTCACGCGGGCGGAACGCCTGGTCGAACTGTCGTGCGCGCAGCACTTCATCCGCATGCAGATAGGTCGACGTCGTGGAAATGGACGCGTGCCGAAGGTTGTCGCGAACCATGATCAGCTCCGCGCCGCGCGCGAGTGCGTGACTGGCGTGAGTGTGCCTCATCCAGTGCGGACTCGCGCATCGCAGCTTTGCGGCCGTCGCGGGTCGCTCATCCTCGACCGTATCGGCAACCAGCACGAAAAATCGTCGCAGCACACGCCCCAGCCGCGTGGTTTCGATGCCTGTGCCGTCTTCCTCGAGGCTCGCAACGAGCGGCGTTACCGGGTTCCAGCTTGCAGAGGTTACCGGCAGCTTGCGCTGCGCGAGATACTGGTCCAGTGCGGTGCGCGCGAGCGCCGGTAGTGCGACCTTGCCCAGCTTGCCGCCCTTGCCGCGCACGTGCAGCCACTGAACACCATGGTCGTCCGGATGGATGTCGCCAAGCGTCGCTCCGGTCAGTTCACCGGCGCGCAGGCCGGTCGCGTAGCCGAAGTCCAGCAGGAAACGCAGGCGCTGTGCCGCCGCCTCGCTCCAGCCGTAGGACCATTCGAGACCGTCGGCAAGCGCGCGCACCAGCAGCCACTCGCCTTCGGAGAATCCCCGCGACACATCGAGTCCTGCGCGATGCGAGTGGGCCTTGACCTTCACGCCGGAAAACGGGTTCGCGAGCACGTAGCGCTGCTCGACAAGCCAGCGGAACAGCGCGGACAGCACCGTCAGCGCACACGCTGCGGAGCGCGCCGACAGGGGACCACAAAACGGCCGCCACTCTGGACTGTGGCGCGGACGCAGCGGTCCGATCCAGCGCTCGTGGGGTGTGGGTCGTCGCAGGAAGCTGCGGTAAGCGATCGCATCGTCGGTTGTCAGCGACGACAGCGCGCAGCCGCGCTCGACGATGGCCCAGAGGATCAGGCGTTCGGCTTCCTTGCGGTAGGTGCGCCTGGTTGCCGGCGATTCGTGCAGCGCGAGCCAGGTCTTAATGGCTTCATGGTCGTTCGACGCCTTCAGCAGGCAGCTGTCCCGGGGTGCGCGAAACCGTCCCTGGGAGCCGTCGACCTCGTGGGGGACGCGCAGCTGTTCCCATGGAACGATACCATTGACTGGTGTTGCGGCGATCAAGGCCCGGGCGCGTTCGGTCAGCGCGGGATGCGAGGCGAAGAACGCCTCGATGTGATGTGCGCCGGCGACACCCAGCCCGGGGATGGCCACCCACCACCGGCGGCGCCGGGGAATCCGCACGGTCAGGTCTGCCAGCGTCTGGATGCCGTGCGCCTGCAGGGGCGCAACGATGCGCGCGGGCAGCCAGGTTTCGATCGCGTCACTGATCTGCGGAACCGGCACGGCAAGGTAGCGCAAGGTCTCGATTGCAAGGGCGACAGCATCGGGTGAGGCCGCTGCAGGCCGCGTTACGAAGACGGCGGCCAGATCCTCGCGATGGCGCGCCTGCGCAAACACAACAAGTCGCCGACGGATGCGCCCCAGGATGCCACGCGAAGACTCGCCGGGCGCCCGCTCCCCCAGATAGCGGGCAATGGCGCTGCGGGCATCGAGGCCGGCATACCAGCTTCGCAATGCCGCGAGTTCAGCTTTGTCCGGGAAGGATGCGTCCTTTCCGGACGCGGCGGCAGGAGTCTCACGCGTTTTCATGCTTGCCAGTTTTCGTATAAATTGATGATGTACCGATAACAAGCCTTATCAGTCTAGTCGCGATTCGCGCGCCCAATACCGTGCGGGTAGCCCCGTTCGGGTTTATGCTGTATTCACCGATTCGGCGTAGGCATCTCCTTATTCAGGTCGCCCCCTTCTTGCCCCCTTCTGGCTCATGCAGACAATTCTTATTGTGGATGACGATCCCGCGATCATCGTTGCATGGACACGTATATTGCGCTTGAAAAACTTCGGGGTGTTGACCGCTGGAGACGCTGACGCGGGTCTGGCCGTCGCGAACGATCTACACCCGGCCCTGATCGTTTCAGATTGGCATATGCCTGGAATGGACGGAATTGAATTTTGCCGCCAACTCAAACATAATCCGAAGCTGGCTGAAACCCCCATCATCCTGGCCAGTGCAGGCGAGAAACCAACCTTGAGCGAACCTTTGTGGGACGCGTTTTGGCAGAAGCCCGTGCCTGTGGGTATCATGCTCGTGACGATAGAGCGGCTTCTGACGAGACCCTCCTAGGGACATTCGCCGCCCCGGACAGTCACTCCCGCAAGACGACGGTACGGATGAGCGACGCTCAACAGCGCTCATTCGTCATCCCAGCATCGAATTTCCGTAGTTGCCCGGGTGCTGACTCACGCGACTTCCACGGAGCAAGCACCCCGCTTTCGACCGCAAACAGCCTGGTGTGGAGCGTCAACTGCTTTTGCCGGCGTCATAGTTGTCTCTCCTTCCGGTTCGGTTTCGAATAATTGACGCCGCCCCGCCCCCGCTCGCTGCCGGGCGATTCAAGCGGGGCAACCGGTACCTTCCGGATCGCCAGCCAGCACGTCCACGTGCCGATCAGGGGCGTCCGAATGTCGCTATCATCACCGTATGGTATCCACTTGAGGAGACTGGCCTTGCCAACCTATAAAGAGCTCAAAGCACAATTGGCCGAACTTCAGGGGCAGGTGACTGCCGCCCGTCAGGCGGAATTTCAGACTGTTCTCGAAGATGTCCGGACCAAGGTCGCGGAGTACGGATTCACGGAGCAGGAGATCTTTGGTCGGCGCCGCGGAGGAAATCGGGCTCTGAAAAGTGTCGCGCCCGCAAAATATCGTGATCCGAAGAGCGGCGCGACCTGGTCGGGGAAGGGACGGGCACCCAACTGGATCAAGGACGCCAAGAACCGCAACCGGTTTCTGATTTCGGACTGAAGTCGGGCATCGTGCGGATCTGCATCGTTTTGACCCGATGCTGGCTTTTAGCCAGTGGCCCGTATTCGCTTTGCGTGCCGGCGTTTAAATCGAATGCAGCCATCCGAAGTTCGGACCTCTTCGGACCACTCCGTGTTTTCCCCCTTGAGGTTTAACGACGCCTGCATGCGGGCGCCGCCACGCGCTCACAGCAATGTGAACGAGGACAGGCACCAAACAACGCAAAACGGACTGGCCTTACATCGCTCTGACCCGTGCTGCCCGAGATCGGCAGGTGAAGTCGGATTGCGACCGCGCTGCCCGCGAGGGTGCACGGCCGACGACCGAAAGCGCGCCAGGCTGATAGCTTTGAGATTGATAATCGTTGAGAGGCCTCTCAAAGGGTGACCCGAAAAAACGGCCCGCTACGACCAGAGGCGACGTTCCCGACGCGGGATATTTGCCTGGATGACCAATCTGCTATTCGCGTTGGAGCGAGCGACTTGGCTGACGAGGTACGTCGCGACCGACGGGCAGGCCAATCCCCGAGAGAAGGCATCGGGCCTGGGCGAAACCGCTCCCCGGATAGCGCTCGAAAATTCGGTTGAACTCCTCGACGAGTGGACGGGCACGCTCCGGCACGGGCGCGTCAGGCCCCAGCATCAAGGCCGTTTGTCCAAACTTGACGGGTCCAGCCTTTATCAAGGCACGCAGTCCGGAATTCGCGCCGCCGCGCCCGAACAGATCCATGCCGTATGCGCGGATCATGGCGCGCACGATCGCTTCGGCGGCGGGCGTGAGCGGCGGCATGGCCTCGACCAGGCGCAGGTGCGGTGAGCGCACATCCGGCGCGGTGAAACGTCCGATATCGTCGATGTCGGCTTTCAGACGCTGCACCGGCAGATCAGCGCTGAAGAGCAGGAGCCTGATGCGTTCATAAAGCGCGTCTTGGTCGGGATTGATGACTGCGATGTCTGTCATTCTCTTTTCCTCGAAGTGGCTTGAGCCCAAATGGTTCCGGAGGCACGGCGAACCGGAATCGGATCGACCATCGAATCTGCAGGTGTTTACCTCGCTTCCGTTCGGCAATCGCTGACTGGGAGCCAGGCCCGTCGAACATACCGGTCTGAAACGACCGAGCGTTGCTGGATCCATGCGACGGCAAGCTCCAGCGCTTCATCGCGCGCCTCCTGGGGGGTGGCGAATTCCCCATCCACGCCGAGCGTGCGCGTTTCGCCCGCCCGGTCGGCGACGACGGCCGCAGCTGCGTAACGGCCCTTCCCGGTGGCGGTGACCACCGGCCGAACCTCACAGCCGTGATACTCGATGACCTTGTCCGTTGTCATATCACACCTCCTGCAGGGCGCCGCATCCGAGGCGGCGCCGTTTCGCTATCAGTTCATGCAGCACATGGCATTCCATATCGCATCGCAAGGCCTGGGCCGCCGTCGGTGCGACCGGGCGCTACCACGACGACTTGTGTCGCGCCGAGGTGGCCCCGGAGGCCCCCGGCAACCTCGCGACCGCGCCTCATGGCGAGGAAGGCACGCCTGGCGTTCCGCTCACGCAGCCATTCAGCCTGCGCGTCCCGGCACCGCAATATCCGTCGTGCGGCTACCCGGCACGGAGGGCGTTTCCGCCCCTGTCCCACCGTCGTTGCCGGCGGTGTTTCGCCTTCGACGTGGTGCGTCGCCCGGGTGGAGCGCGTCGAGGAATGTGCTGCCCTTCCCGGTCAGGTAGGCGCGGCGTGCGCCGTCGGCGCAATGTTCCAGCATGACCAGCTGGCGCTCCAGCAGCGCGTCGAGTTCGGCGCGGTTCATGTCGAGCTGGTCCGGCGCCTGGCGAACCAGCATCAGGGTCGCAAATTCGTGTGGACTGAGCATTTTCTTCTCCCGTAAAACAGGGTCCCGAATCCGGAAACCCCCTGCAGAAAAACGACACATAGTGCAAGCCAGACAAGGGCCGCGCTACCATGCAAAGCGGCGCTGTCACGCGAGGAAGCGCGCCGGCGAACCCGTGTCGCTGAGACAGCCCGCGTTGATGGTGCGTATCGCGTACTCGACCGTTTCCCGGTGCGCCTCGTCCACGCTTGCCCAGTGCTGGGCGTAGCGTGGCAGGTGCCAGTCCACGACCGTCTGCTCCGCGCGCCGGATACGCACGACGGCCACGTACGTATCCCGGCCGGCGGGAGGCAGCGCGCAGTGCCGAACCGGAAACGCGCTGGTCTCGATCATGTAGCCCTTCCAGCTTTGGCTGCGGACGTTGTCCATACATTCCTCCGCGTGGCGGGTCACGCGGCGCGGGCCGTGCGGGCCGCGCCACATGCCCCCTGTGCTGACGCCTGACCAACGCTCACCTCAATGCGTCGCGGCTTTGCCTCCTCACGACGAGCAATGGTGAGCTTCAGCACGCCATCGCGCAGCTGTGCGTCGATGCGCGAGACGTCAAAATCGGGGCTGAGCGTGAAGGCGCGCCAGAAGTGCGGGTGGCGCACCTCGCCATGCTGCAGGGGCAGTCCGGACGGGGCCGGGATCACCGCCTCAGCCTCGATGTTCAGGCTGCCGTCCTGCACCCGCACATCGAGCTTTTCGCGCGGCACACCCGGCAGGTCCGCGTACAGCGTGATGCCATGGCTGTCCTCGAAGACGTCCACCGCAGGTGCGATCCGGGTGAGCTGCTTCGCAGGTTGCGCACCCTCGCGCGAGGCAATGTCGGCGTGTGACTCACGGGTAGCCAGTTCAGTGCTGTCGTTCATGATGTCCTCCGTGCTTTCTCGTATTTCATTTGCACCGTGATCAGTGGACGGCGATGGCGCGCGGCTTCGATGCCTCGGAACGTCCGACGCTGATGGTCGGGCAACCGTTCATGTTGCGCGCCTTGACCGTGTCGGGATCCGCGTGCTGCGGCAGCTCGATCACGCGCCGGAACGCACCCATGAAGCGTTCCCCGGCGTAGACGCGCGTCTCATCATCCGCTTCAGGTCCGGGCGGCTTGCGTTCGCCACTGATCGTCAGCAACCCCTTGTCAATCGAGACGTCGATTGCTGCCGGATCGAGTCCTGGCGCGAACGCGACGATCTCGACGCTGTCGTCGGTGCTGCCGATGTTGACGGGAGGGAAGGTTTCGCTGCGCGTGGCGCGCAGGCTCGCGGGACAGCCCGCGAAGACGCTGGCCATCTGCCGTTGCAGGCGGTCGAATTCGCCCAGCAGATCGGTGCTGAAGAAAAGATCGCTCATGACTGGCTCCCTGAAACCGGGGCCTCTCACGAAGAACGAACCGGACCACGCGCTCCAGTTCGCCTGCCGGTGGGAGACCCCTCTGACAAACAAATCGAAACACGCAGCGCTTGATCGCGACTGCCTGAGCGATAAATAAAATAGCGCAAGGAACGGAAATTTCAAGAGGCTCTGCAACATGTCAACCCAGGAGGCTTCATGGACTTTTTCGACAGGCTTCAGGAGCAGATTGACACCGTGCGCCTGCCGCTCTTTGCCGTCACCGTCACGGCGGTGGCGCAGGTGAATACGCCGCTCATCGCCATACTCCACTGGCACGGATTCCGGCGCGCGACGCCGCTTGTCCTGCCCGGCATGGAGATCCCACCACGGCCGGTTCCGGGATCGGCGCTCCAGCTGGACGCACCGTGGCACAGCTTCGAGACCGTGGACGCCATGCTGCTGGATGCCGCCTGGCAATCCGGTGCCTGGGAGGTTGAGCGCGTCGAACAGCGCGGCTGCAACGTAATCGGCGCCAGCCCTGCCGAGACACTCGCCTGCCGTCAGGCGTTCGGCGACTATGGAGAGGACATGGTCCGCGACCCGCAACTCCTCGATGACGGGACCGATCGCGACGAGCTGATGCAGCTTGCCGCGCGCAGGGGTTACGTGCGCTGGCTGTTCCGCCCTGTCAAGGGCGGCCTGTGGCGCACGCTCAATGAGCCGGACGACACCCTTGACGTCGATGGCGGACGCCAGCCGCCCTGTCCCGTGCCGCCTCGGGCTCGCCGACCGGATGGACGCGGCCGAACGGTTTATCGCCTCGGCACGGCCCATCGCATCCTCCTGCCGCGCTGAAACAATTTGTTACACAAAGCCGTTTTCGCGCCCCTTGAAGGGCGCGATGGGCGCCTCTATTTCGCTTTCCGCCAGATATTGGCTCGGCTGCATGAAAGGCGCACCACGCGTCCCAATCGCCGCAGCCGGATTCCTTTATTGGTGATCCTTTAATCGCTCAGGAGATGGAAATGCAGATTCGTCCCCTCTACGACCGGGTTATCGTCAAGCGAATCGAAACGCAGCGGACGACGGCCTCGGGCATCGTGATTCCCGACTCAGCCGCAGAAAAGCCCGAACAGGGCGAAGTCGTCGCGGTCGGCAGTGGCCGGCTGCTGCAGGACGGAACGCTGCGCGCGCTCCAGCTCAAAGTCGGTGACCAGGTTCTCTTCGGAAAGTACGCGGGCCAGACCGTCAAGGTCGATGGCGAGGAACTCCTCGTGATGCGCGAGGAAGACGTCATGGGCGTCCTCGAGGTCGACGCGGGCGCCGCCCGCAAGGCTGCCTGAAATCCCTTTACGGTCGCGGACGCCCGGCCGGTCGTTCGCGACGCGTTGAGTCAACGACTTTACCCGGAGCAAGAACATGAGTGCAAAAGACGTCAAATTCCACGACAGCGCGCGTGCCCGTATTGTCAAGGGCGTGAACGTGCTGGCCGATGCCGTGAAGGTCACACTCGGACCGAAAGGTCGCAACGTGCTGATCGAGCGCAGTTTCGGCGCGCCGACCATCACCAAGGATGGCGTGTCGGTCGCGAAGGAAATCGAGCTGAAGGACCGCTTCGAGAACATGGGAGCGCAGATCGTCAAGCAGGTCGCCTCGAAGACCGCCGACGTGGCCGGGGACGGCACCACCACGGCCACGGTGCTTGCGCAGGCCATCGTGCAGGAAGGCATGAAGCATGTCGCGGCCGGCATGAACCCCATGGACCTCAAACGGGGCATCGACAAGGCCGTGACCGCCGTGCTCGATGAGGTGCGCAACCTGTCGAAACCGATTTCCACGAACAGGGAGATCGCGCAGGTGGGTTCGATCTCGGCGAACTCCGACGAGGCGATCGGCAGAATCATTGCCGACGCCATGGAGCGGGTCGGCAAGGAAGGCGTGATCACGGTCGAGGACGGCAAATCGCTCGAGAACGAACTCGACGTGGTTGAAGGGATGCAGTTCGACCGCGGCTACGTGAGCCCCTACTTCATCAACGATCCGGACAGGCAGGCGGCGTATCTGGACGATGCCCTGATCCTGCTGCACGACAAAAAGATATCGAACATACGGGATCTGCTGCCGGTGCTCGAGGCGACCTCGAAAGCAGGCAAGCCGCTGCTGATCGTCGCGGAAGATATCGATGGTGAAGCACTGGCCACGCTCGTCGTCAACGCGATGCGAGGCATCCTCAAAGTCGCGGCCGTCAAGGCACCAGGCTTCGGCGACCGGCGCAAGGCGATGCTTGAGGACATCGCCATCCTCACGGGTGCAACCGTCATCTCCGAGGAAACCGGCAAGCAGTTGCAGAAGGCAACGCTGGAGGATCTCGGACGTGCGAAGCGCGTCGAAGTGCGCAAGGACGACACGATCATCATCGACGGCGCTGGCGATGAGAAGCGCATCGAGGAACGCGTGAAGTCCATTCGTGCACAGATCGAAGATGCCACGAGCGACTACGATCGCGAAAAACTCCAGGAGCGCGTAGCGAAGCTCGCAGGCGGTGTGGCCGTCATCAAGGTCGGGGCGGCAACCGAGGTGGAGATGAAGGAGAAGAAGGACCGCGTGGACGACGCGCTGCACGCCACACGCGCGGCGGTCGAGGAAGGCATCGTGCCGGGCGGTGGCGTGGCGCTTCTGCGCGCGCGCTCGGCGATAACCAGCCTGAAAGGCGCCAACAGCGATCAGGACGCAGGCGCCCAGATCGTGCTGCGCGCGCTTGAAGCGCCGCTGCGCGTGATCGCCGCCAACGCGGGGGACGAGCCTTCCGTGGTCATCGCGAAGGTCCTCGAAGGCAAGGGCAACTTCGGCTACAACGCGGCCACCGGCGAGTATGGCGATCTCGTCGAGGCGGGTGTGGTGGATCCGACCAAGGTGACGCGCACGGCGCTGCAGAACGCGGCCTCGATTGCCGGCCTGATCCTGACGACGGACGCCACGGTTGCCGAAGCGCCGAAGGAAGAAAAGCCGGCACAGTCCGCTGACACCGCGATCGAATACTGATCCGGCAGCGTTTCCTGCATGCGCCGGTCTACAGTCGCGACCGGCGCAACCCGTTCAGCGCCGCACGCTGTCTCCGTCATGCGGCGCCGCTTTTTGCCGGAGTCAGACATGAAACTTGAACTTCGCATTGACTCAAAGCCGCTCGATATTGAGATCGACGACGTCGTTGCGGGACTGCTGGCCGCTCGCCTGAATCTGCCCGACAGCGAAGATCATCACGCAGCCCTGGAGCGCTATCTCAGCGAGAAAGGCGCACCCTGGATCCTCGACGAAGAGCACATGCGCAGGCGCGTCCTGCGCAGGCTCATTCTGGATATCGCTGACCCGGCACTTGTGATTCGCCATCTCATGGTGGATGAGTGAACTGGGCTGGTCAGTCCCGGTCGGGAGATATGGGTCGACCAGGTTTTTCGTTCGTATCGTTATCCTGAATAATACGACAGCGCGATGTCTGGACATTCTCGTCTGCCTGCCCGATCACCGGCCAGACTACCCGCTGGCGTGCTCGGCCTGGACTATCTCAAGTTTTTGCAGCTCTCGGTGAGTGATGAGCTTGCCTGTGAAGGATCGTTCGACGATGCCGTGTTGAAGGACGCTATGGCCGCCATTCGCAGCGGTTCAATGCGCGCGGCGCAGCCGGCAATGAAGGTCTTCTTTGATGGCTGCCAGTTCTGGCTTGCCAGTCACTTTCACCGCTATGAGGCCGCCCGACGTCTCGGTGCCCGCCACCAGGAATTCTGGTGTGCGATTCAACCCGGCCCGAAGGACCACGCCGTGCGCTATGCGTCGAGACTCCCCGGCAACCCGCGTTCCCGTCGTGACCGTTCCGTCCCCGCGGACTAAACGTTGTCCACGGCCTGTCGGGATTTGCAGGGGCCGTCTTGCTGCACGCACCGGACTGATGGCAGCAGCCGAACGAAATCGGGCGCCACGCTTGCCGGGTGGCGTCCGATGCCTGGTTTCATGGGCCGTACTGGATTCGAACCAGTGACCAACGGATTAAAAGTCCGCTGCTCTACCCGCTGAGCTAACGGCCCGGTCCTCTTTTCCCCCCGCCGTTATATCGTTTTGGATGCTCGCCCTAACCGATATCGATCGTGCGACTCGTGGATGGCGCCGGCTCCGTTTTTGGCACGGTCAATGTGAGTACGCCGTTGTCGAACTTTGCCAGGGCGCGACCGGGATCGGCATATTCAGGCATCGGGATCGTGCGCACGAAGCGTCCATGAGCACGCTCCAGCCGGTAGCAGCCGTTTTCCTCACTGCGCACATCCTGCTTTTTCTCACCGCGCAGCACGATCGCGCCGTCCTCGACGCTCACCTTTAAGTCTTCACGCTCCATCCCGGGCAGTTCTGCAGTCACGCGCAGCACCGGTCCCTCATCGACGACGTCGATGCGCGGCTGGAAGCGCGATGAACTGAAGTCGCCGAACCATCGTTCGAGCGCGCCACGGCCTGCAAACGGGTCGTGAAAAAACTCTTCCACGGCGCGCCATGGTTCGCGTGAGAACAGTCGCGCAATGTCAGGCAGGGCGGCGCGCCATGGTTCGTTTTCGCTCGCCGGCGGGCTCTCCGGGCTATCCGCATCGGACTTGCGCACAGCCCCGCGAAGGAACTTGAAGGGATTCCACTTTTTCGGATCGGGATTCATCTTTTCCTCCTCTGGTATCTGGCAGGAGAACCGTATTCCGGTCATGGCGCCCGCGCCGCCGTTTTTGCGTCGTCGACGTTTTCAGACTGGGTCTCGGGCGCGGTTGCCGCGGCCACCTTGCGCTCCACGCCCGCGAGTGCTCCTTTCCAGTTCGCCTGACGGCGCAGGACAGCGCGTCGCGCTGCGCTTCTGCAACTCAGCGACCGCTGTGCATGCTGGTACAGGTGCGAGTCGGCCATCGCACACAATCCTGGCCCCGGACATGGCTGTCGGGAACGGCTGGCCCACCCGGGCCTCCGCTGTCGGAGGGTGGCAGCCAGGCCGCCGCCACCCGATGTCCGTCCTGCCGTTGCTGCCCGCGCGCCGACTTCAGCCCGTACGCACTTCGATCCGCCGCGGGCGCGCCTCGTCGCGGCGTGGGATCGTGAGCTTCAGTACGCCGTCCTGGAGGCTCGCCTCGATCTTCGACGTATCGAAGTCCGGGGAGAGCGTGAACGTGCGCGCAAAGCGCGGCTCACGGACCTCGGCATGCTGCAGCCGCAGATTTGCCGGTGTCGGTACAACCGCCTCAGCCTCGATGGCGAGACTGCTGTCATGGACCCGCACATCGAGCTTGTCCCGGGTGACTCCAGGCAGGTCGGCCCACAACGTGACGCCCTGGGTGTCCTCGTAGATATCGACGGCGGGGGTAATCGTCATCCGCCGCGCGGACGGCCCGCTTTCGCTGCGCGTGACAGCCGACGGGTCGCGCTTGCTCAGTTCGGTGGTATCGCTCATTTTCAGCTCCCGGGATTACTGGACGGTGATTGCACGAGGCTTCGAGGATTCGCGCTTGCCGATAGCGATCGACAGGCAACCATTCTCGTAGCGCGCCTGAACCTTGTCGGGGTCTGCGTTCTCCGGCAGCTCGATGACCCGCCGGAACGCGCCAGTGAAGCGCTCCTGCGCGTAGACTCGTGAGTCCTGGCCGGTATCCGGTTGGGCCGGCTTGCGCTCACCGCTGATGGTCAGCAGCCCCTTGTCGATCGATACGTCGAGTTCCGCCGCATTGATGCCCGGTGCAAACGCGACGATCTCGATCGAGTCGTCGGTGGCGCCAATATTGACGGGCGGGAACGTGCCGAAGCGGCTCGCCCGGAGACTGGAAGGGAAAGTACCGAAGAGGTTCGCCATCTGCCGCTGCAGCCGGTCGAACTCGCTGAAAAGGTCAGTTCCAAAGAGATCGCTCATGACGCTGTTCTCCTCAAGTGATGCATGGAGGCGAACGGGCCTACGCGCTCCAGTTCGCCTGCCATCCGGCAAAACAAATCGAAACACGCAGCGCGCGGGACGTCGGGACCCGTGCGTCTGCCTGAGCGAATCCTAAGATAGGTACTCTGGCGAGGATTTCAAGGGGTAAAAGCAGCGTTGCGCCCTGGAAAATTTTTGCCAGTCCCTGGCATCGCGGCGGAACAACATTGCGATTGAGGACATCGTGGAATTCGATACCGACTGGCTCACCCTGGGCCGGCACCGTGTGTGGTTGCGCTCGATCAGGGGGCGACGGAAGCGATGCGCACGGCGGTCGACATCATCCGCATGGCGACCGACAACAACTGAGTGTTCGTGCCCGGCTGGTCGAGGTAATCTGCCGGCAGGAAAAGAGCTATGACGTCCTGATCGGAACCACCTTGACCGAGGGCAAGGTTTGTGCGCCGCAACTTGAAGTCGCGATTGCCGTCGTGCTGGGCGTCCTGCCGGACCAGATCAACCGAAAATGTGGATTGTGGCTGCGTCAGCGCCGGGGGAACGCAGGTGAAGCGTGGCGCCGTACGGCCGTGAGCGCAGTCGTCGGGGGTGACGTGCGCGCGGAGACTGACGGGTGCGCTGATGTCTCGCCGGCAAACAGCGCGCTGTCGGCATGTATGCGCGTGCGATCTACTGCCTGCAGGTGCCAGTGCCAGTCTGTCTGGCCAGGCTGGGCGTCGTGCGTCAACGTCGCAATACCGTCCGCACGGCTGACCTCTTCTCGCCGGGTCAAGTACAAATCATGCAAAACGCAGAGCGGCTCCGTGGACCCGGGCCCGCTGAGGAGAGTCGTGCAGACGCAGGATTGAATTTCGCCCCACTGCGGCAGATTGATGCCCGCATGGGCTTCCCTGGACCACCGCTGCTCGTCTGTATCGAGCCACAGCACGGCGTAGTCATGGTTGACGGTCGGATCAGGGCCGTTGATCAGAATTGTCAGACGCATGGCTGTCGCCTTCGAAGATGCCCGAGGAGAGGACGCGAGGTGGGATTTCCAGTGTAGGCCGGAAAGGCCCGACCGCAAGCGGAATCCTCGAATACCGGGGCTGCTCCGGGAGCCGGCGCCACGTCCGCATAACCGGCAGGACAGCGATTACGTAAAACGATTAAACGATCAACCTGACGGTCACAACGGTGGCGCAGACCGAAGGGGATTTTCACTTTGGTGTGTACGAGCGGATGCTTGCCGAAAAACCGGGCGCAGCGCCGCCGCTCCGGTGATCCGGACGGCGCACGGGAAAGTCGGGCCGGCTGCCGGGGTGCGCCTCCAGCGTGACCAGATCATGACCCTCGGGGAAGGAACTTCGCTACCCGCCACGCGCAATGAACAACGTCGACGATCCTGCTACTGCAGAGTCCGGCATCGTTCGGGCGAAGTCGAGATCGCATGCAAAGGTCTCACGGATACTTCGTGCCGGAAACCGACCGGCCGATAGGTGGACAGCGTGTGCGGTGCCACGCGGCGGCCGACGGGACCAGGTGATCTGGCCGACGTCTGCCCTGGGCGCCGCGTCAGCCTTGTGGCTTCAGGTCGACAGGAAAGCGGATTTCGAAGGTCGTGCCTTGCCCCTCGCGGGACTCGAAGTGGATCTCGCCCTCGAGTGCGCGGCACAGCTCCCTGACAATCGCCAGACCCAGACCGGCGCCCGGGATGTCGTCGCCGGCGACGCGCTCGAACTCCCTGAACACTCGCTCCGTGTCTGACGGCGCAATGCCGACACCGGTATCGGCCACGCGCATGGACCACCGGTCGTCACCGCATCTCGCGATGACCAGTTCGACTTCCCCCTCGCGGGTATATTTCGTCGCATTCGACAGCAGGTTCAGTGCAACCTGCTTGAGCCTGATGCGGCTCGACTGCACGCGGACCAGTCCGGCATCAAGAGAGGCAGACAGGCGCAGGCCCTTCGCTTCGAGCGCTGGCCGGGCGGCCGTGACCAGTTCGTCAAACAGCATGGGCAGATCAACCGGCTCAATGCAGATCTGGCCGCTGTCACCGACGACAACCGAGTATTCCACCATCTCGTCGACCAGCTGCTTCATGTCTTCTGCCTGCCGGGTCGCGAGTGCAAGTCCGGCCTCGGCCCTGGCTGGAACGCGCGCAATCAGTTGCAGGTCGATCGAAAAGGCGTTCAGAAAGTTGCGCAGGTCGTGCACGAGGCTGCGCGTGATCTGCATGCGCGAGCGGTGCAGCTCACTGACCTCGTGTTGCTGCTCCCGCAGCTCCTGGTTGGCGCGCTCCAGCTGGCTTGTGTATGCCGCGATGGTCCGATCACGCTCGCCGATGACCTCGCGGATCGATGTCAGGGTGACAAAACTGAGCGCCTCGTCAATCAGGCGCCGGGCACGGGATTCCTGGTCGCGGGTGAACGCGCCGTCGGACTCCGCGAAGGCCCGGACGGCGTCGTCCATTTCCTGCCGGAACAGCTCAAGTTCACGCACGAGTTCATCGATACGGTAACCCTGCTGCCAGCGCACGTTCCCGTGTTGCCTCGCATTGCGTTCAATGGCCCGCTCGACCGGTTGGAGATCCTGCGCTTCGAGCGCAGTGCAGATGCCGTCGAGGATGGCGGGCAGATGATCGGCCAGTTGCTCCCAGGTCAGCCGGTCGGCCTCAACGAGGTCGGCATCTGCAGCGACGGCCTGCATCCATCTTTCCGTCAGGCGCGCCTGTTCCCGCCGGAGAAATCGGGCGAGGGAGTGCAGATTTCCCATATGAGAAGCGGTCATGATCCGTACCCATTGCGTGACACCGTTGTGAAAGACGTGCATGCGAGGAGACATTATCGTTCCCTCGCACCTCCTGTGGGCCAGCATTGATCCAGAAGGCGATCCGGAACGCTATTTGCTCCCCGTGTCGCAAAATGTGTTCTTCCTGCTTGTCGACGACCAGCCTGATCTGCTCGATGCGTACTGCCTCATGCTCACCGCCGAAGGGTATGGCGTATGCTGCTCACACAACGTCGGGGAGGCGCTCGAGCACGCCCTGCGCCAGCAGCCAGATTTGATCATAACGGACTGAATGATGCCGCTGATGGGGGACGGGGAACTCGGCCGCCAGATCCGGGCGCACCCAGCGCTGGCACACATCCCGATCCCTGTTCATACGGCGATGGCGCCGTCGGCGCCGGGGCCGGTACAGTGGGACGACTGCCTCATCAAGGCGGTGCTACTGCTCGCCACCGTAAAAGATGGTGTTCACCTTGAGGCACGGCCGGATATCCTGACGCGATCGGATCCGCACAGGCAACGCCCGTTTTCCGCCCGCGGATAACTGGGTACCGGCTCGCCAGGCCAGTTTGGCGGGGTCCATCGCACCCCTTGAAAATTTTCATCAGTGAAACTAACTTATATTCAGTTCAGGCAGTGTGCCCGGTGATGGTTCGGTTGCATGCTGCGTGTTTCGATTTGTTTGCCCCGCAGCATGGCAGGCGAACTGGAGCGCGCAAGCCCGTTCTCTTCCTTGCTGCGTCGAAGGAGAAGACGATGAGCTGCCTTCATCTCCGCCCGGCTTCGACTACGTTGTTCGAGCGCCCCCACCGTACGATCGTCGCCCTGTCCGGCGTTTTCCGGCCGGTCGCGCAGCGTGCTCTGCGCACGCTGCCGGCCTGCATCGCCGCCGTGTGGCAGGCGTTTTGCCAGCTCACGTCGCACCTGCACCGCCGTTAGCAGCGCGGTTGCCCTGCGGGCACCGCCCGCGACGACGGTATGCCGTCGATCGTGCCGTACGCCGGCCCCGGTTCCATGAAGCGACGAGCACCTCGTTCGGAGCGGTTTTCGCAGAAGCACCGCACGCACGGTGCGATACCGGCGCACGCGCGAGGGGAGGGAACCAATGAAACGGGTGAGAGTCGAGATGCGCAACGGCCTGGAGATCCGTATGCACACCCTGGTCGTGAGGCACGTACGCACGGTGGTATGCCCGGAACGAACCGCGGTGAACGGATACCTTGTATTTGTTCAGGTCGTGAGAGATGGCGAGGTTTTCGTGAACTGGCACCTGCCACGGCTCTGCCGGCGCTGGCCCAGTCGCGAGGAGGCGGAATCGGAAGCACTGGAGTACGCCGTGCGGCTTGTGGACCGTCGACCGTTTCGCAGAACGCCGCCGGATGTCACGGAGGCGGTCTGGCGGTGGCGCCGGTGAGGAAAGCCTTGCAGGTCCCGAGGAGGTCATGATGGAACTTCACATGCATTCGCATCATTTCGTTCGCCGCATGCCTGAGTGGCCCGCTGCAGTCATCGGCGGATGCGTGGCGGGCGCCGTTTTCCTGGTGATCGAACTCTTTGGCATGCGGGTGATGGGACAAAGCGTATGGGCAGCGCCGCGCATGGTCGCGGCCATCCTGATGGGCCGCGACGTGCTCGCACAACCCGCTACGTTTGCGACGGGCGTCATGCTGGTCGCGCTGGTCACGCACGTCGTGCTGTCGATCCTCTTCGCGGTCATCCTGGCGGTGATCATGGCGCCGTTCAGCCTGGATTCCAGTGTCGGATTGGCCTCGCTGGTAGGTGCCGTATTCGGCGTGCTGCTGTACGTGATCAACTTTTATGGCATGACGCAATGGTTCCCGTGGTTTGCCGACGCACGAGGCTGGGTGAGTTTCCTCAATCACATCGTGTTCGGGCTGGTGGCGGCTGCCACCTACCTGAGCCTGGAGAGAAAGGAATCGGACGCCAGTGGCACGGAGGGCACGAGTGAATGAGACGTTCGCACGGCGTTGCGTCGCGAGGAGACGGCCGGCAACGCGCGGCTTCGCTGCCGGAGTGCCGGGTCGTCAGCGTCGATGTTGGTGCGTGGCTATCCGCCCCGCATGGCGTGGCGCCCGGTCCCGACTGGCTCAGCGTCGTTCGCCATCGAGGCGCGCCCGGACATGCGCAGGTTTGAGATGAAAACGTCGATCAGTTACCGCCACGTTGCGAAGCTCTCCCGGCCGGAGCTGGAAGACCTGATTGGCCGGCTCACGGAACGGCGCCTGAAGCCGCATCTGTCGCATTTTCCGACCGGACTGGTCCGGCTGCATGCGACAGTGGAAAGAAGCCGGCATCGCAGTGTCTACCGCGTCCGGCTCCAGCTGGTGCTGCCAGGGGGAACATTCGCCTGCGGGAACGATTCGCCGGAGCCCGGGGCGGCGATCGAACTCTCCATGGCCGAACTGGAGCGGCAGCTGGAAAGACACGTGGCACATCTGCGTCACGAAGATGCGTGGCGTCGCAAGGAACGGCGCGCCGGGTTGCGGCAGCTCAAGGCCGCATTGGCAGGGCAGACGGATGCCGGATCCGCGTTGTTCGGCGAGTGCGTGCGTCCGCTGCTTGCACCGCTCCAGCGCTTTGTACAGCGGGAAATCGCGTATCTCCAGGCGCGGGGCGATCTAGCCGCAGGCGACCCGACGGTCGACGACATCGTCGACGAGGCCCTGGCCCGTGCCTGCGAGCGACAGGCAGAGCGCCCGCGCCGGCTCGAACCGTTGCAATGGCTCTATCAGATCGCGCTTGAACGGCTTGCCGACGAAGTGGCGCAGCGACAGAGCGAGGAAGGACGGTGCATTTCACTCGAAGGCAGGCTGCCCGTCCAGCTGCACGAGCCACACGAAGACGACGAGCTTCTGTTCGAGTACTGGCAGCCCGACGAAGTCCTGCGCCTCGAGGACGTGGTGCCGGCACCGGACGGTTCGCCGGAGGATGCGGTCATGACCCGGGAGCTTCGCGAGCTGGTGTCAACGCTGCTTGCGGAGCTGCCGGAACCCTGGCGACGAGCCGTCACGCTCTGCCGCCTCGAAGCGCAGCCTGCGGATGCCGCAGCGCAGGTTCTGGGCATTACCGAGCCGGAACTTGAGGACCGGCTTGCGCACGCCGACGCGTTCCTCAGGGCCAGACTCGCTGACCTGAGACTGACACCCGAGCCGTCGGTCGAGCCTGCGGGTTACGTCGTGCCGGGGACGCTGCCGCCGGCGTTCGGGCTTTCCAGGGATTTTGACGAGGCGACGCGACGCGATGGCCCATAAACAACGCAGGCGCGGCCAGTTCATGGTTGATCGCGGGAAGACTGCAATTTCCCGCGTGACGACGGAGGCCAACGATGAAACCCGCGACGAGATCGACGCGAGATCGCGCCGATGACATCGACAACATGCTCGACGAGGCGCATCTGCCAAAGATGTCAGGTTCCATGAACTCGCCCGCCGGCAGATTCTCACGGGCGTCAACATCCTGGCCGATGCGGTGAAGGTCAAGCTCGGCCCCAGGGGACGCAATGTGGTGCTCGAGCGATCGTACGGCGCACCGACGGTCACGAAGGACGGCGAATTGCGCGACAGGCTGGAGAACATGTGCGCGCAGATGGTCAGGCAGGTTGCCGTCAAAACCTCGGACATCGCAGGTGACGGCGCGACCACCGCCACTGCTCAGGCCATCGTGCGGGAAGGCATGGAGTATGTCGCCTCGGGCCTGAACCCGATGGACCTCAAGCGTGGCATCGACCTGGCGACTGCCGCGATCGTCGAGGAACTCAGGAAGCTTTCCCTTGCGGTCACGACTAGCCGCGAGATCCCGCAGGTCGGCACGATCTCCGCCAATGCGGACGAGGAGATCGGCAGGATCATTGCGGACGCAATGGATAAAGTCAGCAAGGACGGTGCCGCCACAGCACGTATGCACGACGGCAGGGCGTGTCCGGATGCGCTGGCGACGCACTGAAACCCTTGAGCACCTGGAATGACATCATGGGCAAGATCATCGGCATCGACCTCGGCACCACGAATTCGTGCGTAGCGCTGATGGAAGGCAAGCAGGTCAAGGTGATTGAAAACTCGGAGGGTGCCCGTACGACGCCGTCAGTCGTCGCGTATCTTGACGAGGATCAGATACTCGTCGGTGCGCCTGCCAGGCGTCAGGCTGTCACCAATCCCAGCAATACGCTGTTCGCGGTGAAGCGCCTGATCGGCCGCCGCTTCGATGAGAAGGAAGCGCAGAAGGATATCGGCCTGATGCCGTACAGGATCGTCAAGCACGATAACGGCGACGCGTGGGTTCAAGCGCACGGTCAGAACCTCGCACCGTCGCAGGTTTCGGCCGAAGTCCTGCGCAAGATGAAGATGACCGCTGAAGACTACCTCGGCGAGCCGGTCACCGAAGCGGTGATCACGGTGCCCGCGTACTTCAACGACAGCCAGCGTCAGGCAACGAAGGACGCCGGCCACATCGCGGGTCTGGAGGTCAAGCGGATCATCAACGAGCCGACCGCAGCCGCGCTCGCGTTCGGTCTCGACAAGGCCGAAAAGGGCGACCGCAAGATCGCCGTGTTCGACCTGGGCGGCGGCACGTTCGACATCTCGATCATCGAAATCGCCGACGTCCACGGCGACAGACAGTTCGAAGTGCTGTCGACGAACGGGGACACCTTCCTCGGCGGCGAAGATTTCGACCAGCGCATCATCGACTACCTTGTCAGCGAGTTCAGGAAGGAGCAAGGCGTCGACCTGTCAAAGGACGTGCTCGCGCTGCAACGCCTGAAGGAAGCGGCCGAAAAGGCGAAGATCGAGCTGTCGTCGAGCCAGCAGACCGAGATCAATTTGCCCTACATCACGGCAGACGCATCGGGTCCGAAGCACTTGAGTCTGAAGCTCACCCGGGCCAGGCTCGAAGCGCTCGTCGAAGATCTCATTGAGCGCACGATGGAACCTTGCCGCATCGCGATCAAGGATGCGGGGTTGTCCACCGACAGGATCGACGACGTGATCCTCGTGGGCGGGATGACGCGCATGCCTAAGGTGCAGGACAAGGTCAGGGCGTTCTTCAGGCGTGAACCCCGGAAGGACGTCAACCCGGACGAAGCGGTCGCCGTGGGCGCGGCGATCCAGGGGGCGGTGCTGTCCGGCGACCGAAGGGACGTGCTGTTGCTTGACGTGACTCCGCTATCGCTTGGCATCGAGACGCTCGGCGGTGTGATGACAAAGATGATCGACAAGAACACGACCATTCCGACACGGTTCTCGGAGGTTTTCTCCACCGCCGATGACAATCAGCCGACGGTCACCGTCAAGATTTATCAGGGAGAGCGCGAGATGGCAACCGGCAACAAGCTGCTCGGCGAGTTCAAACTGGAGGGCATTCCTCCCCTACCGCGCGGCATGCCGCAGATCGAGGTGATGTTCGACATCGATGCGAATGGAATCCTGCATGTGTCGGCCAAAGACAAGGCGACCGGCAAGGAAAACCGGATCACCATCAAGGCTAACTCGGGTCTGTCTGAAAGAGAGGTTGAACAGATGGTGAGAGACGCCGAATCGCATGCCGCGGAGGACCACCGACTACGAGAACTGGCCGAGGCGCGCAATCAGGGTGCGTATTCCACGCAATTCGAGCAGCCATTCCACGGTAAAGCGAGCGTGCATTCCACGCTAAACCGAGCGGCAGTTCCACGTCGTTGCGAGCGACGTGGACGTGACGACGCGGGGCTGTTGTCTTTTACTCCTGGTCCTGTTTGCTGGTCAAACTGTTTCGGCTTTTGCGAAGCGATTCGCCGGCGAGCGTCACGCGATGCGCGTTATGAACGAGACGGTCGAGCATGGCGTCGGCAAGCGTTGGATCGCCGATGGCGCCGTGCCAGTTCTCAACGGGGATCTGGCTGGTGACGATAGTCGAGCGCGTCCCGTGCCGATCGTCGAGCAGTTCGAGCAAGTCGCGCTGCGCCTGCTCGGACATGGGTGCCATGACGAGATCGTCGAGCACGAGGATGTCGGTGCGCGCCCACTGTGCAAGCAACTTCGCGTAACGCCCGCGGCCGTGCGCGAGTGCCATTTCCTCGCTGAACTTCGGCATTCGCAGATAGGCTGCAGAGAACCCCTGGCGGCACGCCTGGTTGGCCATCGCGCACGCGAGCCATGTCTTGCCCAGCCCGGTCGGTGCCACGAGAATGACGTTCTGCCTCTCCCGTATCCATTCACCGGTAAGCAGACGTGCGAGCAACGCACGGTCCAGACCTCGCGCGCTGCGGTAGTCGATGTCTTCAGGCGCCGCCTCCGGGAAGCGCAGCTTCGCACGGCGCAGCCGCGCGCTGATGACACGCGAGAGCCTCTCGCTCGCTTCACGTTCGACCAGCAGCCCGAGGCGTTCTTCGAAGCCGAGCTGTTCGATACTGCCCTGCGATTGCTGTTCGGCCAGCGCGGCAGCCATGCCGTACAGATGCAGTTCGTGGAGTTTGTCGACGGTCGGATGATGCAACATGCAATAGATCTCCTTTCAATGGTAGTACGAGGGTCCGCGCACGTTGGCGTGCACGAGTGGAAGCTCGGTCTGGGATGCAGGGACTTCAGCCTTGCTTTCGAGACCGTTCTTGAGCGTCGACGCAATGAACCGGTAGTTCGGCGCCTTAAGATCGATGGCACGCTGGCAGGCAGCTTCGAGCCGCACGCGGCCGAAGTCCTTGCCCATACGGAGTACGCCCAGGCACGCGCGATAGGCCTGCTGCGGATGCTGTCGCCCGGCGAGTAGGTGTTCGACGACAGCCGCGGTGTGAGGGCCGATGTCGGTGGCCCAGTTGACCAGCCGTTGCGGGTTCCATTCCGTGGTCGCCGCACGATGGTTCGGCGGCATGTGGGCGGCAATTGTGGTGTGATGACCTTGGCGCTCGCTTCTTGCATGAGCGGCAATGCGCTGGCCGCGCAGGAAGACCTCTACGGTTGTCTTTGTGTAGCGCACATCGACCTGCTCGCGCGCGTGGCAGTACGGTACGGAGTAGAAGTGCCCGCCAATCTCAACGTGGTAATCGATTCCGACGCGTGCAACTTTCCATTGCGCGTACTGGTAGGGCCGCTCGGGCAGCAGGCTCAGCGCCGGACGGTCGAGTTCCTCGAAGGCGCTGCGGCGGCAGCCAGGCAGCTTCTTGAATGGCTTGTTGTTCAGCTCGACGAGCAGTGCGGCAATCGCGCGGTTCGCTTCCTCGAGACTGAACAGCCGCTGGTTGCGCAGGCGCGCCAGAATCCAGCGCTGCGCCAGGAGCACCGATTGTTCGACCTTCG